>NZ_JBHRWL010000002.1:0-428119 GCF_042647945.1 Streptomyces lusitanus | reverse complement strand
GGCCTGGCCGGCCCGCGTCAGCTCGCGTTCGTCTCGATGACGGCCGCGCGGTCGCCCTTGCTGACCAGTGCCTGGCGCAGGGCGCCGTAGACGTCCTGCGGGGTGACGGGGGTCTTTTCGCCGTTGCCGCGGGTGATGAGGACCCCTTCGAAGGCCTGGCCGTACAGGTTCTCCAGGGCCTTCAGGTCGGGCTTCTCGACGAGCTTGCCGTTGACCGCCTCGACGCGCAGGAACTTCCACAGCGACTTCTCGGGGCTCATGAGCACCGAGTGCGCCGGGTCGGTCTGCACGGTGACCGGGTCCGACATCGCGGGCTCGGCGAACTCCTTCATCATCCGGTCGACCTCGGCCTTGGTGACCTTCGGCTGCTGGGTCGTCGTCGGGACGTTCACCGCGGCGGCGTTGCCGGTCTCCACCTGCGTGCGATACGCGGCGGCGACCACGTCGGCCGCCTTGGCGACGTCGACGCCCTTGCCCGCCTGCGGGTACACCGGGACGGCCTTGCCGGACTTGAAGGTGATCGAGCCCTCCTTGACCGTGCCGGCGCCTCCGGCGGCGTCCTCCAGGGCGGCCTGGAGCTTCTCCTGGTCGACCGGGATCTCCGGCTCGACGACCCGCGACTGGCCGAACAGCGAGCCGATCACGTTGACCGGGTTGTAGTCGCTGGTGGCGGCCTTGCCGACGGTGGCGTCGATGTCGACCTGGAGACCGGCGTTGTCCGGCTGGAGTTCGACGGTCTTGCCGTCGACGGACAGCTTCAGCGGCTTGTCGAGCCGGCCGTCGAGCGCGCCGTCCAGCTTCTTCACGGCCTCGTCGCGGGTGCCGCCGCCGATCTCGACGCCGAGCACCGTGGTGCCCTTGGGCACGTCGGAACGGTTCATCAGCAGCCCCGCGCCGTAGGCGACGCCGGCGACGAGGACGACGCCGGTGGCGAGCAGGACCAGCTTGCTGCGGCCCTTCTTCTTCGGCGCCTTGGCGGAGCCCGCCGGGGGCGGGCTGACCGGCTCGGGCAGCTTGGGCGGGGTGTGCGGGCCGGGGGCGTTCGGGCCCATGCCGGGCGCGTCGAAGGAGGCGCTCGGCGGGATCACGGGGATGCCGCTGGTGACGGTGTGTCCGGAGACGTTGTCGTGGCGCGGGTAGCCGGGGTCGCCGGGCACGGCGGGCTTCTGCGGGGTGAGGATCGCGGTGTCGTCGCTCAGTCCGCCGCCGGGGACCGCGTGCGAGCCGGTGCGCTCCTCCGTGAACGACGTGCCGCCGGGGGGCGGGGCCATCGGGCCGTCGCCGGTGACCGGGCCGCCGGTGGGTCCCGAGGGGGCCGTGGGGACCGGGGGGACCGTGGGTCCGCCGGGGCGCCCGGGTCCGGGCACGCCGGCTCCGGGGCGGGTGCCAGGACCGCCGGGGCCGCCGGGGCCGCGCTGGGGGCCGCCCTTGGCGTCGTCGGTGAAGTACGGCAGGTCGTCGCGGCGCGGTTCGCCGCCGCGGTCGGCGCGGTTGCCGCCGGGAGCGCCGGCCAGCGCCTCGGTCACGTCGAAGGAGCCGGTGCCGCCGCCGTGTCCGGGAGCCACGGGTCCGCCGGTCGCACCGGTCGCGCCGGTGGGTCCTGGAGCCTTGGGCCCGCCGGGGCGAGGTCCACCGGGCGCGCCCATGGAGCCGACCACGCCGCCGGGACGTCCGGCGCCGGGACGGGCGCCGTTCGGGGCGGACGGGCCACCCTGCCCCTTGGTCGCACCCGGCGCGGCGCCCGACGGGCCGCCGGCGGGCGCACCGGGTGCGGCGCCGGAGGACGGGCCGCCGGGCGCGCCGGAAGTGCCGGGCGCGGCCGTGCCGTTGGCGGCGCCGCCGGCCTGACCGGGCTTGCCGGCCCCGGACTTGCGGGGCGCGAACCAGTCGCTGGCCGGGGGCTTCTCCTCGGCGGCGGAGCGGTCGGCCGTCTCGGGCCGGGCGGGCCGCGCGGGCGGCTCGGCCGGGGCGGCGGCAGGGGCGGCGGGAGCGGACGGGGCGGCTGCCTCGGCGTCGCCGGCGGCCTTCTTGCCCTCCGCGTCCGTGACGGGCTTGCGCACGACGACCGGCGGAATCGGCCGCGACCCGGGGATGTTGATCCGGATCCGGGTCGTCAGCGTGGTCTCGGTCTTGCGTTCCTCCGGCCGCGCGGCCGGACGGCCCGCGTCCGTGCCCGCGTCCGGAATCGCCGGGATCCCGTAGGGCGGCGTGCCCGACGGGTAGGCGGCTCCGCCGCGCCCGTCGGGCCCGGAGGACGGAGTGTCAGTTTCACGACTCAAGGCAGGTTCTCCCGGTTGGCTCCGCCGCCCGTCACGACCTCACGGTGGGGGTCCTCCCAGCTCGGGCGAGGCCGAGGGTTCGCGGGAGGCTCGGCGGCGCGCACCACCTTACTGGCCCGGTCCGGCCCGTATCCCAGTACCGCCGGGGAAACCCACACCGGACCATCACGCCCCTGGCACGGCGAAGTGGTACGTCACTTGCGAAGTCGGGCGGCGGCCCCGTCCGGTTGCCGCCCCGAGCCGAAGGTGGCGCAGATCACAGCCACGGCGATGCCGCCGAGCAGGAAGAGGTAGGAGCCGCTGCCCGCGGCGAACAGGAAGTCGCCCTCCGGACGGCTGACCGTGAGCAGCACGACGGTGATCGTCCACCCGGCGGCGACGGCGATGCCGCCGGACCGGCCGCGGGTCAGCCGGGCCGCCCCGAGCACCGTGCCGGCCTCGCCGGCCAGGGCGAGCAGCAGCCCGCCGGGGAACCACGCGGGCTGGACCAGCGCCCCGGCGACGCCCACCAGGGCGCCGAGCACCAGCAGGCCGAGCAGGGCGGCGGCGCGCCCCGGGGACGGCGGACGCAGCGGCTGCGCGATGGCGGGCACGCGGTCGCCGCTCACGACGCCTCCCCCGCGCCGGGGCCGCCGAGGCCGGCGAACAGGTCGTCCTCCCGGCCGGCGGGCCGCTCGCCGCGCACCAGCTCGTAGTACTCGGTGGTGAACAGCGGCTGCGCCAGCTCGTTGGACAGGACGAAGTACGGCTGGTCGGCGACGGTGATCTGGGTGGCGTGGGCGCGCATCGCGGCGGCCTTCGCGCCGGCGTACGCGGTGCCGTCGACGGCGGTGGTGACCCGCTCGTCGCCGACCACGCCGGGGACGTCCTGCACCGAGGCGGACTTGTCGAAGGGCAGGTCGGGCAGGTCGCGCTCCAGCCGGGCGAACGCCTCCTCGGCCACGGAGCGCGGGACGCGGTTCCAGTAGACCTTGGGCACGTCCCATCCGCCCTCGGCGGCCAGTTCCACGGCGCGCATGGCGACGCGGTGGGCCTGGATGTGGTCGGGGTGCCCGTAGCCGCCGTCGTCGTCGTACGTGACCAGCACCTGGGGGCGCACCTCGAGGACGACCTCGGCGAGCAGTCCGGCGGCCTGGTCGACGTCGGCCTGCCAGAAGCAGCCGGGGTCGTCGTTGTCGGGCAGGCCCATCATCCCGGAGTCGCAGTACCGCCCAACCCCGCCGAGCAGCCGGACGTCGCTGACGCCGAGCGCCGTCATGGCCTCCCGCAGCTCCCCCAGCCGGTGGCCGCCGAGGGCGGCGCCGCTCAGGTGCCGCAGCTCGGGCGGGATGACCTCGCCGCGCTCACCGAGGGTGCAGGTGACCAGCGTCACGTGGGCGCCCTCGGCCGCGTAGCGCGCCATGGTCGCGCCGTTGTTGATCGACTCGTCGTCCGGGTGCGCGTGCACCAGCATCAGACGCCGCTCGGGCAGTTCCGTCATGGGCTCCAGCCTATGTGGCTTCCCCTGGGGCTTCCTCGTCGCGGTAGCGCGGCAGACCGTCCGTGGGGATGGTCCACTCGCCGATGGTGACGTCCTCGCCGTAGACGAAGTCCTTGCGGGTGGCGTAGCGGGGGCCGTCGGGCGTGGAGTGGATGTCCGTGAAGACGGCGCCGGTGCCGGTGCGGGGGTCGAAGATGACGTAGACCGGGATGCCGAGCAACGCGTAATCGCGCATCTTGCCCACCCAGTCGTTCTCCGGATTGGACCGGGAGACGACCTCGATGGCGGCGCGGACCGTACGAGGATCGATGGATCCTTCGACGTCGAGATCCTCCCAGGCGATCACCATCACGTCCGGGTGCCGCATGATGCCCTCGGGCTCGCCCTCCACGTCGGGAGTGCCGTTGTGAGCCAGCAACTCGTCCGGCATGATCCTTTCCAGACGGCGGCTGACGTGCGCGGCCGTGACCTCGTGCGGGCCCCCCGGCGACATCATGTCGTGCACAATCCCTTCCTTGGTGACTTCGAATTTCCCGGGGAGGGTGTCGTCGAGCGATTGCACGACGTCCCTCATGGCCCGGTAGTGGGGCGAACTGTCGCGCCGAGCGTCGTCGGGTGCGATGGTCATGGCGCTCGCTCCTCGTGGTCTGTGCCCAGGGGCAAGGATCGTCACGTTCATGCTAGGCGGCGTCCTGGTCGTCGGTTCGGCAGTCGCGGCAGCGGCCGGGGGCGGGCGCGCGGAAGGCGCGTTCGCAGCCGTCGCACGTCTGCAGCGGGTCCCGGGCGGGCGGTGGGGCGTCCGGGCGCGGGCGTGCCGGGGGTACGGGCGGGAGCCGGTCGGCGAGGCGGTGCGCCAGGAGGGCGGCCGGGCGGCGCAGCCCTTCGGGTGGCAGGTCGGCGGTCAGGGCATGCCGTACGGCGGCCGGGGTGGCCTCCCGCTCCAGCCAGGCGGCGACACCGGGCGCCAGGTGGGCCGTGTCGGACGCCGACCATCGTCACCGCAGCGCGAAGAGTCGCGCTGCGGTGGGCATTTCCCCGAATTTCGTGACTCCGCGTGGCCGAACCGCCGTACCGTGATGTGTGATCACAGCACTGCGGAGAGTGACCACGGAGGGGTGTGCGCATGTCGGTGAACGGTGAGGCGGTTCGGGTCGGTCCTCGGACGGACCAGGCGGACGAGCCGGGCTGGGAGGTGGACCCGGACGACGACTGGGCGCTGGCCGTGGTGGCCACCGTGGGACGGCAGTTGAAGCTGCGGCGCGAGGCCGCGGGCATGCGGGCGGCCGAGTTCGGGGTCGCCGTCGGGTACGGGGAGGACCTCGTCTACAAGATCGAGGGCGGCAGGCGGATCCCCCGCCCCGAGTACCTGGACCGCGCGGACGAGGTTCTGGGCGCGGGCGGTCTCGTCTCCGCGATGAAGGAGGACGTGAGGAAGGTCCGGTACCCGAAGAAGGTGCGGGATCTCGCGCAGATGGAGGCGCGGGCGGTCGAGCTTCAGCTCTACGATCCCGTCAACATCCACGGCCTGTTGCAGACGCCCGCATAAGCCCGTGCGCTGTTCCGCATGCGGCGGCCCCGGTACACGGAGGACGAGATCGAGCGCGGTGTGGCCGCCCGTACCGCCCGTAAGGCCGTCTTCGACCGCGACTCGGCGCCCGAGCTCAGCTTCGTGCAGGACGAGTGGACGCTCCGACGACGCCTCGGCGGCGGCGGCATCATCCGCGAGCAGCTCGAACACCTGCTGGCATTGGCGCACTTGCCCAACGTCGAGATCCAGGTGATGCCGATGGACCGCGAGGAGCACGCCGGGGTGGACGGCGGGATCGAGGTGTTGAAGTTCGAGGACGGGTCAGCGGTCGGCCGCTCACCGGCAGTCGAAGGCGGCCGTCCGGTCACCCATCCTCGACAACTTCGTATCCTGGAACTGCGCTACGGCATCATCCGGGCGCAGGCGCTCACGCCATGTGAGTCGATCGCCTTCGTCAAGCGGCTGTTGGGGGAGACATGACCCGCGACCTGGAATGGTATAAGAGCAGCTACAGCAGCGGAGCTGAGACCGACTCCTGCGTCGAGATCGCCGCCACCCCCGCCACCATTCACGTCCGCGACTCCAAGGACACCGACGGCCCCCGTCTCGCCTTCGCCCCGACCGCATGGGCCGGCTTCCTTCCGTTCGCGGCCGGAGACTGACCCGGCGGCGGAGGCCGGCCACCAAGGGAGACGTGATGAGCGAAGTGGTGTGGCGCAAGAGCAGCTACAGCAGCGGCAGTGAGGGCGACTCCTGCGTCGAGATCGCCGCCACCCCCGCCACCATTCACGTCCGCGACTCCAAGGACACCGACGGCCCCCGTCTCGCCTTCGCCCCGGCCGCGTGGGCCGGGTTCCTTCCCTACGTCGCCGGCGCCACCGCGCCCTTCACGCCGCGTCCCTGATGCTCGGGAACGGCTGATCCGCCTCCAGTTCGAAGGCCAGCTCCAGCAGCGTGCGCTCCGCGCCCGGGCGGCCGGAGAACATCACGCCGATCGGGAGGCCGTCCGGGGTCGTCGTCGGGGCCGGGAGGGAGAGGGACGGGGTGCCGACGACGTTGTTGACCGGGGTGAACGCCACGTAGGCGAGGATGCGTTCGATCAGCGTCGCGTACGGGACGGACGGGGCGAGGTGGCCCAGCGGCGGGGTGGTGTGGGCCAGGACCGGGGACAGGATGAGGTCCAGGCCCCGGAACGCCGCCGCGTAGGCCTCCCGCGTGCGCTTCAGACGCCGCAACACCCCCGGCGTGCGGCGCCAGTTGGCCGCGTACGTGGCGCGCAGGCCGCGGCTCAGGCCGTCCATGCGGTGGCGGTCGAACTCCGCGCCCATGGTGCGGCCCGTCGCGCCGATGAGGAACGACAGCAGGCCCCAGTAGTTCAGGAAGTCCTCGGTGAAGCGCGGGTCGACGTTCAGCTCCACCGGGGTCACCGTGTGGCCCAGCCGCTCCAGCCGCCGGGCCGTGTCCGTGACGGCCGTGCGGGTGGCCTCGTCGGTGCGGACGCCGTTCGGGGAGTCCACGAGCAGCCCGATCCGCAGCCGGCGCTCGCCGGGGCGTTCGACCAGGCCGAGGGCGGGCAGCTTCGGGTTGCGGTGGTGCAGTTCCGCCGCGGCGAGGAACGCCGCGCTGTCCCGCACCGTACGGCTCACGATGCCGTCGACCACGACGTCGATGGGCAGTTGGCGGCCCTGCGCGTTGGGCACCACGCGGCCGCGGGTCGGCTTGAGGCCGACGAGGCCGCACGCGGCGGCCGGGATACGGATGGAGCCGCCGCCGTCGTTGGCGTGCGCGACCGGCACGGCGCCGGCGGCGACCAGGGCCGCGCTGCCGCCGGAGGAACCGCCCGCGGAATGGGCCGTGTTCCATGGGTTGCGGACCGGCGGGCCCTCCTCGAACTCCGTGCTGGGGCTGAAGCCGAACTCGGGCAGCCGCGTCTTGCCGAGCACGGTCACGCCGGTGCTCAGCAGCTGGCGGGTGAACGGGGCGTGCCGCCGGGCCGGGCGCGGCACGAACGCGGCGCTGCCGTGGCCCGTGGGCAGGCCCGCGTAGTCGGTGTTGTCCTTCACGAAGGTCGGCACCCCGGCGAACGCGCCGCCGCCGCCACCGTGGTGGGCCGGTTCGTCCAGGCGCACCTGGACGGCGTCCAGCAGGGCGTCGGCGTCCCGGACGCGGGCCGCCGCGTCCCGGGCGGCCTCGGCGGCGCTGACCTCGCCCCGCCGTATCGCCGCGGCGAGACCGACCGCGTCCAGGTCACCCAGGGCGTCGTCACGGAAGACGTGCACCCTGGTCCGCACCTGGTCGCGTCCCTGGCTCTGTTCCTCGGAAGTCGTCACCGTCGGCTCCGCCCTGCGCGCGTGAATGCTGGCCCGCACATCATGGCTTACCGACGGGTAACACGCGAGAGGCCGGCGCCGGCCGCGCTCAGAAGTTGAGGCTGCCGATCATCCCCGCGATGTTGGAGGTGACTTCGTTGATCGTGGGCGCGATCGTCGACGAGGCCAGGTAGAAGCCGAGCAGCATGCACACGATCGCGTGTCCTGCCTTCAGACCCGACTTCTTGATCAGCAGGAAGACGATGATCGCCAGCAGCACCACCGCCGAAATCGAGAGTGCCACGGCGGCTCACCTCCAAGGATCCCAGGGGCGCGGGGGTCAGGAATATGGGGGCAGTACGTCCACACAGCGGGTAGCAGGTTCATACCCACTATGCGCTAACGATCATAACTATCCGTACGTGCGCATCGATCGGCGCACGGCCGCACAAGGGGGCGCATGGCCAATATGGTCAGGGCATGACGACCGAGACGGACTCCTTCCCCCGGCGGCACGCCCGCACCCTCCGCTTCACCCTCGGCGCGCCGCGTTCGTTCAGCGTGGCGCCCGACGGCTCACGTGTCGCGTTCCTCCGCTCAGGCTCCGGTACGGACCGGGCCAACGCCCTCTGGGTGCTGGACACGGACGGGGGCGGGGAGCGCGTGGCAGCCGACCCGCGCGCCCTCCTGGGCGGTGCGTCCGAGCAGCTCTCCGCCGAGGAGCGGGCGCGGCGCGAACGCAGCCGTGAGGGGGGCGCCGGCATCGTCGGCTACGCCACCGACGCGGCGGTCGAGCTGGCGGCTTTCGCCTTGTCAGGGCGGCTTTTCACGGCCGAGCTGAGGGCCGGCACGGCGCGCGAACTCCGCACACCGGGACCGGTGATCGACCCCCGCCCGTCGCCCGACGGACGGCATGTCGCGTACGTCGCCCAGGGCGCCCTGCGGGTGGTCTCGGCGGAGGGGGCGGACGACCGCGCGCTCACCACCCCCGAGGGGGAGGACGTCGCCTACGGTCTGGCCGAGTTCGTCGCGGCCGAGGAGATGAGCCGTTCGCGCGGCTTCTGGTGGTCCCCGGAGTCGGACCGGCTGCTGGTGGCGCGGGTGGACGACACGCCGGTGCGGCGGTGGTGGATCTCCGACCCGGCCCACCCGGAACGTGAGCCGCACCACGTCCGCTACCCGGCGGCCGGCACCCCGAACGCGGACGTACGGCTGTTCGTCGTGGACCTCGCCGGGGCGCGCACGGAGGTCTCCTGGGACCGGGCGCGGTACCCGTATCTGGCGCGAGTGCACTGGTCAGCGGCGGGTGCCCCGCTGCTGCTCGTACAGGCGCGCGACCAGCGGGCGCAGCTGATCCTGGCCGTCGACCCGGACACCGGGGCGACCCGGATGGTGCACGCCGACGAAGATCCGGATTGGCTGGAACTTTTCCCCGGTGTGCCCTGCTGGAGCCCCTCGGGACAGCTGGTCCGGATCGCCGACGAGGGGGGCGCCCGGCGCCTCGCCGTGGGTGAACGACCGCTCACCGGGCCGCAGTTGCACATCCGTGCGGTGCTCGACGTCTCGGACGACGACGTGCTGGTCTCGGCGTCGGCAGGCGCGGAGGCGGCCGCTCCGGAAATCGGCGAGGTGCACGTCTACCGGGTGAACGAACTGGGCGTGGAGCGCGTCTCGGAGGAGCCCGGCGTGCACACCGCGGTGCGCTCCGGAGGGGTCACGGTGCTGGTCTCGGCGACCCTGGACCGGCCAGGTTCGCGGGTGCGGGTGCTCCGTGACGGGAAACAGACGGCGACTGTCCCCTCGTACGCCGAAGACCCCGGTTTGTCCCCCCGCGTGACGCTGACACAGGGGGGCGCACGCCGCATCCCGTGCGCCGTGCTTATGCCTCGGGACTACGCCGGTGACATCCCTCTGCCGGTGCTCATGGACCCCTACGGCGGTCCGCACGGCCAGCGGGTCGTGGCCGCCCGTAACCCGTACCTGACCTCGCAATGGTTCGCCGACCAGGGCTTCGCGGTGGTCGTCGCCGACGGGCGCGGCACCCCCGGACACTCCCCCGCCTGGGAGAAGTCCGTCAAGGACGACATCGCGGCCGTCGTCCTCCAGGACCAGGTCGACGCCCTCCACGCGCTGGCCGGCGACTTCCCGCTCGACCTGGACCGGGTGGCGATCCGCGGCTGGTCCTTCGGCGGCTATCTGGCGGCCCTCGCGGCGCTGCGCCGCCCCGACGTGTTCCACGCGGCCGTGGTCGGCGCCCCGGTCACCGACCTGCGCCTGTACGACACCCACTACCAGGAGCGCTACCTCGGGCACCCCGACGAGCAGCCGGAGGTCTACCGCCGCAACTCGCTGATCGACGACGCCGGCCTGGTCGACGCGGCCGGACCGCACCGGCCGATGATGGTCATCCACGGCCTCGCGGACGACAACGTGGTGGTCGCCCACTCCCTCCGGCTGTCCTCCGCCCTGCTGGCGGCCGGCCGCCCACACGAGGTGCTGCCGCTCTCCGGCGTCACGCACATGACGCCCCAGGAGGAGGTCGCCGAGAACCTGCTCCGCCTCCAGCTCGGCTTCCTGCGGCGCGCCCTGTCCCTCCCGGACGCCCCCGCCACGCGTTAACAGCGGGGCAACTCCCCGGAAGCGGTACCGATATACGGACAGGGCACGCTGGTCAGCGTACGGCCGTGCGGGTGCCGTGAGCGGGCCGGGGTGCGTCATGGCATCCCGGCCCGTGCCCCGTTCAGGGCCGACGTGCCCTCACCCCGGCCCGCGCCCCGTTCCACACCGAGGCGCCCTCACCCGCGCCCCTCCTCCGCCGGCACCACCTGCTTCTCCTCCGCGAAGTGGCACGCCGAGTCGTGCGCGGCCGGCCCCCCGGCCTCCGCGAACCACGGCGGCACCGCCAGCGCCGGCACCTCCACCGCGCACTTCTCCCGCGCCTTCCAGCAGCGGGTGCGGAAGCGGCAGCCGGAGGGGACGTTCGTCGGCGACGGCACGTCCCCGGTCAGCACGATCCGCTCCCGGTGCTCCCGCGCCCGGGGGTCCGGGACGGGCACCGCGGAGAGCAGCGCCTGCGTGTAGGGATGGGTGGGGTGGTCGTAGATCTCGGTGTCCGTGCCGGTCTCCACGATCCGGCCGAGGTACATCACCCCGATCCGGTCGGAGATGTGCCGGACGATCGACAGGTCGTGCGCGATGAAGACGTAGGACAGGTCGAACTCGCTCTGGAGCCGGTCCATCAGGTTGATCACCTGTGCCTGCACCGACACGTCCAGCGCGGACACCGGCTCGTCGGCGACGATCACCTCGGGGCGCAGCGCCAGCCCGCGCGCGATGCCGATGCGCTGCCGCTGGCCGCCGGAGAACTGGTGCGGATAGCGGTTGATGTACTCCGGGTTGAGGCCCACGACGTCCAGCAGCTCCTGCACCCGGCGCCGCCGGTCCCCCTTCGGCGCCACCTCGGGGTGGATGTCGTACGGCTCCCCGATGATGTCGCCCACCGTCATCCGGGGGTTGAGGGAGGTGTACGGGTCCTGGAAGACCATCTGGATGTTGCGGCGCACCGCCTTGAGCGCCCTGCCGGACAGCCGCGTGATGTCCTCGCCCTTCCAGCGGATCGAACCGGCCGTCGGCCGCTCCAGGTTGACCAGCATCTTCGCGACCGTCGACTTGCCGCAGCCGGACTCCCCCACGATGCCCAGCGTCTCGCCCCGGTCCAGGCGGAAGTCCACGCCGTCGACCGCCTTCACGGCCCCGACGTGCTTGCGGAAGACGATGCCCCGGGTCAGCGGATAGTGCTTGACCAGGCCGCTGACCTCCAGGATCGGCTCAGCCATCCAGGCACTCCCTCCAGAAGTGGCAGGCGCTCCCGCGCGTGCCGGAGACCTCGTACAGCGGCGGGTCGTCGGTCGTGCACACGTCCCGCGCCAGCGGGCAGCGCGGGTGGAAGGGGCAGCCCGGCGGGATGCGGGTGAGGTTGGGCGGCAGCCCCTTGATGGCGTACAGCTCCCGGCCCTTGTGGTCCAGGCGCGGGATGGAGTCCAGCAGGCCCCGGGTGTACGGGTGCGCCGGGGCCTTGTAGATGTCGTGCACCGGCGCCGACTCCACGATCCGGCCCGCGTACATCACCGCGATGCGGTCGGCGACGTCGGCGACCACGCCCAGGTCGTGGGTGATGAGGATGAGCCCCATCCGGTACTCCCGCTGGAGCTCCGCGAGCAGCTCCATCACCTGGGCCTGGACGGTGACGTCGAGGGCGGTGGTCGGCTCGTCGGCGATGATCAGCGCCGGCTCCAGGGCGATCGCCATCGCGATCATGATGCGCTGGCGCATGCCGCCGGAGAACTGGTGCGGATACTGCCTGACCCGCTCCCGCGCGGCCGGGATGCGCACCCGGTCCATCAGCTCGACCGCCTTGGCCCGCGCGTCCTTGCGGGACATGCCCCGGTGCACGGTGAACATCTCGGCGAGCTGGTCGCCGACGGTGAGCACCGGGTTGAGGGAGGACAGCGCGTCCTGGAAGACCATCGCCATCTCCGCGCCCCGGATCCGCCGGCGCTCGTCCTCCTTGAGCTTCAGCAGGTCCCGGCCCTGGAAGACCACCTCGCCGCCGGTGATCCGGCCGGGCGGGGTGTCGAGGATGCCCATGACGGCCTGCGCGGTCACCGACTTGCCGGAGCCCGACTCGCCCAGCACCGCCAGCGTCTCCCCCTCGTCCACGCCGTAGGTGACCCCGTTGACGGCCTTGGCCACACCGTCCCGGGTACGGAACTCCACGTGCAGGTCGCGCACTTCGAGCAGCACCGTGGCTCACCTCAGCTTCGGGTCGAGGGCGTCGCGCACCGCGTCGCCGAGCATGATGAACGCCAGGACGGTGATCGCCAGCGCCCCGGAGGGCCACAGCAGCGCGTGCGGGGCGTTGCGGATGTAGGGCGAGGCGGAGGAGATGTCGATGCCCCAGGAGACGCTGGGCGGCTTCAGCCCGACACCGAGGTACGACAGGGTCGCCTCCAGCGCGATGTACGTGCCCAGCGCGATGGTCGCGACGACGATGACCGGGGCGACGGCGTTGGGCGCGATGTGCCGCAGCAGCAGCCGGGAGTTGGAGGCGCCGAGCGCCCGCGCGGCCTGCACGTAGTCGTTCTGTTTGGCGGTGATGACGGCGCCGCGGGCGATGCGGGAGATCTGCGGCCAGCCGAGCAGCACGATGAAGCCGATGACCGGCCAGACGGTGTTGCTGGTGATGACGGAGAGCAGCACCAGCCCGCCGAGGACGACCGGGATGGCGAAGAAGACGTCGGTGATCCGGGACAGGACGGCGTCCCAGGCGCCGCCGAAGAACCCGGCGAGCGCCCCCAGCACGCTGCCGAGGACGGCGACCCCGAGGGTGGCGAGCACCCCGACCGCGACGGATGTGCGGGCCCCGTACACGGTCCGGGTGTAGACGTCGCAGCCCTGCCCGTCGAAGCCGAAGGGGTGACCGGGCTGCGAGCCCTCCTGCGCCTTGGACAGGTCGCACTTCAGGGGGGAGCCGGAGGTGATCGCCGACGGCCACAGGGAGATGAAGACCAGGAACAGGATGACCAGCGCGGAGACGAGGAACACCGGGTTGCGGCGCAGGTCCCGCCAGGCGTCCGACCACAGCGACCGCGGCCGCTCCTCCGGTCCCGCGCCGTCCGGCCCTGGCCTCTTCTCCAGGGACTCGGCCTCGTCGACGCCCAGGTCCATGGCGCCGCCCATGCTGGTGCCCGCGATGGCGGCCTGGGGTTCGTGGTGACGGTCAGACATAGCGGATCCTCGGGTCGAGTACGGCGTAGAGGAGGTCGACGACGAGGTTGGCGACGAGGAAGACCAGCACCAGCACGGTGACGAAGCCGACCACCGTCTGCGTGTTCTGCCGCAGGATGCCCTGGTAGAGCTGGTAGCCGACGCCGTGGATGTTGAAGATCCGCTCGGTGACGATCGCCCCGCCCATCAGGAAGCCGATGTCGGCGCCGATGAACGTCACCACGGGGATCAGGGAGTTGCGCAGCAGGTGCCGGACGACGACCCGGCGCCGGGGCAGGCCCTTGGCGACGGCGGTGCGGACGTAGTCGGAGCGGCGGTTCTCCGCGATGGAGGTGCGGGTCAGCCGGGTGACGTAGGCGAGGGAGACCGACGCGAGCACCAGCCCGGGCAGGATCAGCTCGTCGAAGGGCGCCTCGGAGGACACCGAGGGCCGGATCCAGCCCCACTTCACCCCGAGCAGCAGCTGGAGCAGCAGACCGGTGACGAAGGTGGGCACGGAGATCACGACCAGGGTCAGCAGCAGCACCCCGGTGTCCACCGGCCGGCCCCGGCGCAGTCCGGTGACCACGCCGAGGGTGACGCCGATGACGATCTCGAAGAGGATCGCGATCAGCGTGAGCCGAATCGTGACGGGGAACGCCGTCCCCATCAGCTCGGT
Source organism: Streptomyces lusitanus (assembly GCF_042647945.1). NCBI lineage: Bacteria > Bacillati > Actinomycetota > Actinomycetes > Kitasatosporales > Streptomycetaceae > Streptomyces > Streptomyces lusitanus. Next base: position 414,078 of record NZ_JBHRWL010000002.1, on the reverse strand, counting down.
GACCTCCTGGCCGTTGAAGGCCGTGCCGAAGTCGCCGGTGAAGACGTTCCCCATGTACGTCACGTATTGCTGCCAGACCGGCTTGTCGAGGCCGAACTCCTGCTCCAGGCGGGCGGCCGTCGCCGGGTCGCACTGCCGCTCACCGCACAGGCCCGCGATGGGGTCGCCCATCACGTTGACCATGAGGAAGATCAGCAGCGTGGCCCCGATGAAGACGGGGATCATCTGGAGCAGCCGCCGGACGACGTAGCGCCCCATGACGGATCAGCTGACCTTGATCTCGTTGTAGACGGGGACGCTGAAGGGGTTGAGCTTGACGTTGGAGAGCCGCTCGGACCAGCCGGCGCTGCCGTTCTGGTACCAGAGCGGGATCGCGGCCATGTTGTCCCGGACCACCTCCTCGGCCTGCTGGAACAGGTCGACGGCCTTGGCGGTGTCGGTCTCCTGGTTGGCCCGGTTCACCAGGTCGTCGAACTGCTTGTTCGACCACTTGCCGTCGTTGGACGAGGCGTTGGTGTAGTACAGCGGCTGCAGGAAGTTCTGGATGAGCGGGTAGTCCATCTGCCAGCCGGCCCGGAACGGTCCGGTCATCTTCCGGTCGGTGATCTCGTTGCGGAAGTCCGCGAAGGTGCCGACCGGGTTGGCGGTGCAGGCGCGCTCGTTGTCGAGGGCGTTGTTGATGGAGTTGCAGACGGCGTTGACCCACTCGCGGTGGGAGCCGGTGTCGGCGTTGAAGGTGATGGTCACCTTGCCGCCGGGCAGTCCGCCGCCCTCCTCGATCAGCTTCTTCGCCTCGTCGGGCCTGAACTCGCAGAACTCGCCGCACAGTCCGTCCTGGAAGCCGCCGTCCTCGCCGAGCACCGGGGAGGTCCAGTCGGTGGCGGGCGTGCGGGTCTTCTGGAAGATCGTGTCGGTGATCTGGGCACGGTCGATCGCCATGGACAGGCCCTGGCGCACCTTCTTCGCGTCCTCGGTGTTCCAGGCGTCGTCGTAGAACGGGAAGGCGAGGGTCTGGATGATGCCGGCGGGCGTGTTGAGGTAGCGGTCGCCCAGGTCGTTCTTCACGTTCTTCAGCTGCGCGGCGGGCACGTCGTCGACCAGGTCGAGGTTGCCGGCCAGCAGATCGGTGTAGGCGGTGTTGTTGTCGGTGTAGACCTTCAGGTCGACGCCGCCGTTCTGCGCCTTGTCGTCGCCGGGGTACTCCTCCCACTTGCGCAGCGCCATCTGCGAGCCGCGGGTGTAGGACTCGACCAGGTAGGGCCCGTTGCCGACCGGCTTCCTCACCCAGGCGTCGTGGTCGTCGAAGAACGCCCGGGGCAGCGGAGCGAAGGCCGCGTAGCCGAGGGTGTCGGGGAAGGTGGAGAACTTCTGGGTCAGCTTCACGGTGAAGGTGCGCTCGCCGGTGACCTTCAGCCCGGACAGGGTGTCCGCGGTCTGCTCCCCCTCCTCCGGGTGCACCTGGTCGTAGCCCTCGATGTAGCCGAAGAAGTACGCGTTGCGCTGGTTGTTGCGCAGGCTCGCGCCGTAGTTCCAGGCGTCCACGAAGGACTGGGCGGTGACCTTCTCGCCGTTGCTGAAGGTCCAGCCGTCCTTGACGGTGACGGTGAAGTTCTGCGAGTCCGAGGTCTCGATCTTCTCGGCGAGCATGTCCTCGGCCTCACCGGTCTCCGGGTCGTACCGCTTCAGACCCCGGAAGATCATGTCGAGGACCTTGCCGCCCTGCACCTCGTTGGTGTTCGACGGCTCCAGCGGGTTCTGCGGGTCGCCCCAGGAGGCGCTCAGCACGGCCTCGGAGTCTCCGCTGCCTCCCCCGCCCCCGCCGCACCCCGCCGTGGCGAGGGCGAGCGCCATCGCGCAGACGGCCCAGCTGGCGTGCGTGGTGATGCGCATGGGTGCCTCCTCGTGCCCGGGTCCCTTACCGGGCCAGCCTGGGAGGGGGCGCCACCGCGCGCACGCCCGCCGGGGCCGTACGGGTCGCACGATCCACCGGACGGGCGGACGGGCACGCTCCGGGACCGGAACGCGCGAGGACCCGGGGGCGGGAGGTGCGATGTCCTCCCGCCCCCGGGTCCTCGGGGCGCCGCGTCCTGAAGGTGAGGGGGTCAGTCCTTGGCGACGTCCCCGTCGCTCTCCAGCGTCTTCAGGGCCGGGTCCAGCACGACGTCCTCGGAGCGCGCCGCGACGGTGGGCTCCTCCGGGAAGTGGCACGCCGTCAGGTGACCCGCGGTGTTGCCGGAGAGCTGCACCAGCGGCGGCTCCTCCGTGGCGCACTTGTCCTGCGCCTTCCAGCACCGCGTGCGGAACCGGCAGCCGGACGGCGGGGAGATCGGCGAGGGGACGTCACCGGCGAGGCGGATGCGCTCGCGGTTCTCCGACTCGTCGTCCATGGCCACCTCGGGCACGGCCGACAGCAGGGCGTGGGTGTAGGGGTGCCGCGGGCGGTTGTAGATGGAGTCGCGGTCGCCGACCTCGACCACCTTGCCCAGGTACATCACGGCCACGCGCTGCGAGAAGTGCCGCACGACGGCCAGGTCGTGCGCGATGAAGAGAAAGGCGATGCCCATCTCTTCCTGGACCTTCTGGAGCAGGTTGACGACCTGCGCCTGGATGGACACGTCGAGCGCGGAGACCGGCTCGTCCGCCACGATCAGCTTCGGGTTGAGCGCGAGCGCCCGGGCGACGCCGATGCGCTGGCGCTGGCCGCCGGAGAACTCGTGCGGGAAGCGGTTGTAGTGCTCGGGGTTCAGGCCGACGAGCTCGAGCAGCTCGCGCACCTTCTTCTCCCGGCCGCCCGCGGGATTGATCCCGTTGACCTCCATCGGCGACTTGATGATCGTGCCGACGGTCTGGCGCGGGTTCAGCGAGGAGTACGGGTCCTGGAAGATCATCTGGATCTCGGACCGGACCGGCGCCAGCTGCCTGCGCTTGGCGTGCGTGATGTCCTGGCCCGCGTACTCGATCGTCCCGCCGGTGGGCTCCAGGAGCCGGGTGATGAGCCGGCCCGTGGTCGACTTGCCGCAGCCCGACTCACCCACCAGGCCGACGCTCTCGCCGACGCCGACGGTCAGGTCGACGTTGTCGACGGCCTGCACGGCACCGACCTTCCGCTTGATCGGGAAGCCGCCGTAGATCGGGAAGTGCTTGGTCAGGCCCTCCACCTTCAGCAGCGCCTCGGTCGAAGCGCCGGTGGAGCCCTGCTGTGCGGGGAGGGTGAGGTTGTCGCTCATGTCTCGGATCTCCCTAGCGCAGCCGGGGCTGGATCTTGTCGATGAAGATGGTCTGCTTCTGCTCTGCCGTCAGGTGGCAGGCAGCGGCCCGGCCTTCGCCGAGCGGGGGCCGCTCGGTGCTGCACCGGTCGCCGGACACCTTGTCCGTGAACGTGCAGCGCGGGTGGAACGGGCAGCCGGACGGCGGGTTGAGCAGGCTGGGCGGCGTGCCGGGGATCGGCGTCAGCGGCACCGAGGTGCTGCCGCCGAGGCGCGGCATCGAGCTGAGCAGGCCCCAGGTGTAGGGGTGCCGCGGCTCGCGCAGGACCTCGCGGACGCTGCCGCGCTCCACGGCCCGGCCCGAGTACATCACCAGCAGGTCGTCGGCCATGTCGGAGATGACGCCGAGGTCGTGGGTGATGAAGATGATCGCCGACCCGAACTCCTGCTGGAGGTCCTTGAGCAGGTCGAGGATCTGCGCCTGGACGGTCACGTCGAGGGCGGTGGTCGGCTCGTCCGCGATCAGCAGGTCGGGGTCGCACACCAGGGCCATGGCGATCATGGCGCGCTGGCGCATACCGCCGGAGAACTGGTGCGGGTAGTCGTCCACGCGCGTCTTGGGCTGCGGGATGCCGACCTTGGTCAGCATCTCGATCGCCCGCTCCCGCGCCTCCTTCTTGGAGGCGCCGGTGTGCTTGATGAACGGCTCGGCGATCTGCCGGCCCACCGTGTAGTACGGCGAGAGCGCCGTCAGCGGGTCCTGGAAGATCATCGCGACCTTGTTGCCGCGGAGCTTCTCCAGCTCCTTCTCGGGCGTGGTCACCAGGTCCTGGCCCTCGAGGAGGATCTCGCCCTCGACGGTGGTGCTCTTGCGGTTGTGCAGCCCGAGCACGGTCAGGTTGGTCACGGACTTGCCGGAACCCGACTCGCCCACGATGCCCAGGGTCTTGCCGCGCTCGACGTCGAAGGACAGCCCGTCGACCGCCTTGACGATGCCGTCCTCGGTGGAGAACCGCACCCGCAGGTCGCGGACCGAGAGGAAGGAGTCGGGCCCGGTGGGGGCCTTCTCGCCTTCGGTCTTGGTCAGTGTGGTCACGGTGTTTCTCCTAGCTGAGCCGTACGCGCGGGTCGATGTACGCGTAGGCGAGGTCGACGAGGATGTTCAGGAGCAGGATGAAGAAGGCTCCGAACAGCATGACACCCATGGTCACCGGCAGGTCCTTCGTCAGCGACGAATCGACCGCGAGACGGCCGATGCCGGCCAGGTCGAAGGTGAACTCGGTGACCACCGCGCCGGACAGCAGGGCGCTGAGGTCCATGCCGAGGATGGTGACGATGGGGATCAGGGAGCCGCGCCAGGCGTAGCGGAAGAAGACGTAGCTCTGGCGCATGCCCTTGGCGCGCGCCGTGCGGACGTGCTCCTCCTGGAGCTGCTCGATCATCGTCGAGCGCGACATACGGGTGTACTGCGCGGTGAAGATGGTGGCCATGACCACCCAGGGGATGAGCATCCCCAGGAACCAGGCCCCGGGCTCCTCGGTGAAGTTGTGGTACTTCGGGAACTCCATGATGCCCGTGCTGTAGACGAGCAGGCCGAGGACGATCGGGCCGAGCAGGTAGATCTGGAAGGAGCTGAGCACGATCGAGGCGCCGCTGACGATCTTGTCGACGACGGTGCCGCGCTTCCAGGCGGCCAGCAGACCCGAGCCGAGGCCCAGGATCAGGAAGATCACGAGACCGCCGACGGTCAGCGACAGCGTCAGCGGGAAACGGTCGAGGACGGAGTCCCAGACGAACTCGCCGCTTTGGAAGGAGACACCCAGGCACGGCGCGGAGCAGTGGCCCTGCGGGAAGTCGCGGCCTGCCACGATCCCCGACATGAACTCCCAGAACTGGGTGGAGATGGGCTTGTCCAGGCCGAGGTTCTCACGGATCACCGCGAGGTTCTCGGGTGAGCAGTTCTTGCCGCAGGACAGTGCAGCGAAGTCCTGAGGAACTGTGTAGAACAGGAAGAACGTGAAGGCGCCGATCAGGAACATGATGACGACGGCGCCGGTCAGCCTGCGGATGAGGAACTGAAGCATGGCGGGTGGATGCTCTCTTCGAAACGCGGCGGCAGTCAGGGGGTACCGTCCGCGGGGGTGTGCTCCGCCTGGCGCACACCCCCGCGGTCAGCCGATCTGGCGGGTTACGGCTGCTTCAGGTACAGGTCGTTGATGTCGATGTAGCTCGACTCGGTGCTGTACTTGGCGCCACCCACGTTCGATCCGAAGAGCTGGATCTGCTTGGAGTAGTAGACCGGGGCAGCCGGGTTGATCTCCTCCACGATGCGGTGGTGAGCCTGCTCCCAGGTCTTGGCGGCCTCCTCGGGCTCCTGCTTGAGGGCCTTCTGGATCAGCTCGTTGACCTGCTTGTCGTTGATGTGCGAGTAGTTCGACGCACCGTCGGCGACCAGTTCACCGTCGTAGACCGGGGTGACGACCGTGGACGGGGACGGCCAGTCCTGGCCCCAGCCGGTCATGTAGAGGTCGTACGGGTTGTTCAGCTTGCCGACCTGCTCGTAGAAGCTGGCGCGGTCGATCTCCTTCGACTGGACGTCGAAGCCGATCTTCTCCAGGGCGTCCTTCAGGATGACCTGCTGGGCCTGGCCGCGCGGCGTGTTGGAGTAGGCGTAGGTGAGCTTCGTGCCCTCCTTGACACCCGCCTCCTTCAGCAGCTCCTTGGCCTTCTCGATGTCGCCGTTGGGCTTCTTCAGCTTGCCGAACGGGTCGTACGTCGGGTCGAAGCCCGGCAGGGTCGGGGCGAGCAGACCGCCGGCGATCTCACCGCCGTAGCGGCCGCCGTCCGCCTGGACCATGGACTGGCTCGGGATGGCGTAGGTGATCGCGTCGCGGACCTTCTTGTCCTTCACCCGGTCCAGGTTGAAGGTGAGCTGCCACACGTAGGGCTGGTAGCCCTGGATGGTGCGCTTCTTGGTCTGCGGGTCGGTGACCACGTCGGCCATCTGCGCCGGGTCCACCGGGTCGGTGAACTGGATGGCGTTCTTGGCCTCGCCCTGGTCGGAGATCAGACGCTTGGTCTGGCTCGCCTGGGAGACCGTGTTGGTGAAGTTGTAGCCGTCGACGTACTGGTGGCGCACCGAGTCGGTCTTCGGGTCCCACTGGTCGTTCTTGACCAGCTTCATGGACTTGCCCGGCTTGTACTCGGCGAGCTTGTACGGGCCGAGGGCGGCGGGCGCCTTGTCGTACTTCTCCTTCGTGTCCTGCTTGGCGGGCACGATGGCGTAGCCGGCCATGGCCAGGGCCTGCGGCAGGTCCGGACGCGGCTGGCTGAACTTGAAGACGACCGTCTTGTCGTCCGGCGTCTCGAGGACGGTGTCCGGCAGGTGCTTGCCCTTGTACGGGCCGTCCGGCAGCGCCTTGCGGTAGTCGTTGCCCGAGAGCCAGCTCTGGATGTAGGTCGGACCGTCGAAGATCACCTTCGAGTACAGGCGCTCGATGGTGTGGCGGACGTCGGCCGAGGTGATCGGGTTCCCGTCCTCGTCCTTGATGCCGTCCTTGAGCTTGTACGTCCAGGTCTTGCCGCCGTCGGTGGTCTGACCCGAGTCCGTGGCGACGTCGCCGACGACGGTCAGGTTGCCCTGCTCGTCCTCCTGGAAGTTCGTCAGACCGCGGTGGATCAGGTTGGCGAACTGGCCGGCGTCGCTGACGTAGATCTGACCCGGGTCCATGTGGGTCAGGTCCGACTGCATGTAGACGTTGATGAAGCCACCGGGCTTGGCCCCCGGGACCTCCTCAGCCGGGCCGGTCGAGGCGGCGGCGTCACCGTAGGCGACAGGGTCCTGCTGCTCGGCGGCGTCCTTCTGGGACTTCGCGTCGCTCTTGCCCTTGCCGCCGCCGTCGTTGCTGGAGCAGCCGGTCAGGGCCAGGGACCCTGCCACGATGGCCACGGCGATGGCGCGCGCGGTACGCGTTCTGATGGGCTTCATGATGCCGATGCACCTACCTGTCGATAGTTGTCCACGAGTTGCTGCCTGGCAGTCCGGTAGACCGGCCGGGGGCGGCAGCTCCCCCACCCACCAATGGACGTTCAGCGTCCGGTCTTGGGGTCGAATGCGTCCCGGACGGAGTCTCCGAGAAGGTTGAAGGCGAGTACGAAGATCACCAGTGCCGCTCCCGGGAAGAACAGGAACATCGGATCCTGTTCGTACACCTCGGTGCCGACCTGGAACATGCGGCCCCAGTCCGGTGTCGGCTCGACGAAGCCCACACCGATGAACGAGAGGAAGGCGATGGTGAGGATCGTGCTCGGCAGGATGTAGGTGGCCTGCACCAGGATCGGGGTGACGATGTTCGGGAGGATCTCCTTGCGCACGATGCGACCGGGAGAGGCGCCCGAGACCTTCGCCGCCTCGACGAACTCACGGTCCCTCAGAGACAGCACGGAGCTGCGCACCAGACGGGACAGGCCCATCCAGCCGAGGAACCACATCACCAGGATGATCGCTACCGCCCGCAGGTAGGTGGGGGTCTCGTCCTGCGGGTCCACGAACATCGCGGTGACGACGGGCATGAAGGCGATGAAGAACAGCTGCTGGGGGAAGCCCAGGAAGAAGTCCGTCACCCGGCCGAGCCAGTAGTCGACACGGCCCCCGAAGTATCCGCCGATCATGCCGAGGATCACGCCCGTGACCACACTGAGCAGCGTGACGAGCACGGCCATGTAGAGCGACGTGCGCATGCCGTACAGCAGCATGGTGAACACGTCGCGGCCCAGCTTGGGCTCGACGCCGAACCAGAAGTCGCCCGACATGCCGCCGAACGAACCGTTCGGCATGGCGAAGTCGTCGAGCAGGAACGGGTAGTCGGGCTCCTGGGCGTACAGCGTGTACGGGTCCTTGCCGTACAGCTTGGCGATCACCGGTGCGAGTGCGGACACCACGAAGAAGAAAATGACCACACACGCGGAGACGACTCCGGTACGGTCGCGCTTGAAGCGCTGCCACATCAACTGGCCGGGGGAACGGCCCTCGGGCTGCTTCTCGCCCTTGACGACATCGGTGGTCGCCGTGAGCTCAGGGTCCAAGACAGCCGCGGACCCGGAGTCCTCAGCCTTGATTGGACTGGTCATCGTGTTCGTCCCCCGGGGGGTTGGGAAGTTGAGCGCAGCGCAGATACCGGCAGGTACTGCGGTTTGGGGGAACTTTCGCCAAGAGAGTCAACGCGCGTCAAGGGCGTACGACATAGGGATCTCCCTACCGTCGTTTTTTTGAGGAAATATTGCAGAGATCGACACCTACGCGCGCTTGACACCTCTGAATTGAATTCGGCAATTCGGACATTAAGGGCGCGTTTTCGGTTTACATGTCCGAAACCGGAGGGCGCGATCACCGATATGCGAACGAGATGTTGCGTTTGCCGGAAGCACGTGCGACCGCCCGGAGACGTCCCCCGCCCCCGGACGCCGGCCACCCGGGACCCCGGCCCTCCGGCAGGCGCGGGCGTACGCGGTGACGGCCCCGTACCATGGAGGCAGGCCGAGGCGTGTCCAGCCCGGCAGGGCCCTCGCACCACAGACGTCTGCGGCGGGCAACCTTCACCACCTCCGGGAGTACGCCTTTCATGGCACCGTCTGTAACGCGTCACGACATCCGCAACGTCGCCATCGTCGCCCACGTCGACCACGGCAAGACCACCATCGTCGACGGCATGCTCAAGCAGGCCGGCGCCTTCGCCGCCCACCAGCTCGACCAGGTCGACGACCGCATGATGGACTCGAACGACCTGGAGCGTGAGAAGGGCATCACGATCCTCGCCAAGAACACGGCGGTGAAGTACCACCCCAAGGACGGCGGGGAGCCCATCACGATCAACATCATCGACACCCCCGGCCACGCCGACTTCGGCGGCGAGGTCGAGCGCGGTCTGTCGATGGTCGACGGCGTCGTGCTGCTGGTGGACGCCTCCGAGGGCCCGCTGCCGCAGACCCGCTTCGTGCTGCGCAAGGCGCTCCAGCAGCGTCTGCCGATCATCCTCTGCATCAACAAGACGGACCGCCCCGACGCCCGGATCGACGAGGTCGTCAACGAGACCTACGACCTCTTCCTCGACCTGGACGCCGACGAGGAGCAGATCGAGTTCCCGATCGTCTACGCCTGCGGCCGCGACGGCATCGCCTCGCTGACCAAGCCCGACGACGGCACGGTCCCCGGCGACTCCGACTCCCTCGAGCCGTTCTTCTCGACGATCCTCGAGCACATCCCCGCCCCCTCCTACGAGGAGGGCGCCCCGCTCCAGGCCCACGTCACCAACCTGGACGCCGACAACTTCCTCGGCCGTATCGCGCTGCTGCGCGTCCACCAGGGCGAGCTGAAGAAGGGGCAGACGGTCGCGTGGATGAAGCGCGACGGCTCCGTGCAGAACGTCCGCATCTCCGAGCTGATGATGACCGAGGCGCTCACCCGCAAGCCCGCCGAGAAGGCCGGCCCCGGTGACATCTGCGCGGTCGCGGGCATCCCCGACATCATGATCGGCGAGACCCTGGCCGACCCGGAGAACCCGCTCGCCCTGCCGCTGATCACGGTCGACGAGCCGGCGATCTCCATGACCATCGGCACCAACACCTCCCCGCTGGTCGGCCGCGGCGGCACCGGCAAGGGCGCCGACAACAAGGCGGCCGTCAAGGACCGCAAGGTCACCGCCCGCCAGGTCAAGGACCGCCTGGACCGCGAGCTGATCGGCAACGTCTCGCTCCGCGTCCTGGAGACCGACCGCCCCGACGCCTGGGAGGTGCAGGGCCGCGGCGAGCTGGCGCTGGCCATCCTGGTGGAGACCATGCGCCGCGAGGGCTACGAGCTCACCGTCGGCAAGCCCCAGGTGGTCACCAAGGACGTCGACGGCAAGGTCTACGAGCCGGTCGAGCGCATGACCATCGACGTGCCCGAGGAGCACATGGGCGCGGTCACGCAGCTCATGGGCATCCGCAAGGGCCGCATGGACAACATGTCGAACCACGGCTCCGGCTGGGTGCGCATGGAGTTCGTGGTGCCCTCGCGCGGTCTGATCGGCTTCCGCACCGAGTTCCTGACCCAGACCCGCGGCACCGGCATCGCGCACTCCATCCACGAGGGCCACGAGCCCTGGTTCGGCACGCTGACCACCCGCAACAACGGCTCCCTGGTCGCCGACCGCGCCGGCGCGGTCACCGCCTTCGCGATGACCAACCTCCAGGAGCGCGGCGTGCTCTTCGTGGAGCCCGGCACCGAGGTGTACGAGGGCATGATCGTCGGTGAGAACTCCCGCTCCGACGACATGGACGTCAACATCACCAAGGAGAAGAAGCTCACCAACATGCGGTCGTCCACGGCCGACGTGACCGAGTCGATCGTCCCGCCGCGCAAGCTGTCGCTGGAGCAGTCCCTGGAGTTCTGCCGCGACGACGAGTGCGTGGAGGTCACCCCGGAGGCCATCCGCATCCGCAAGGTGAACCTGGACGCCCGCGAGCGCGCCCGCGCCGCGAGCCGCGCCAAGCACGGCTGATCAGACCGCACCACCGCGCACGCGACGCGGCCCGGCACCCCTGGTGGGGCGCCGGGCCGCGTCGCGTTTCCGGTCCGGTCAGTCCTCGGCGGCGGACGCGTCGTCCTTCGCCCCCGGCGACCCCTGCGGCCCCTGCGCCGACTTCTTCAGGAAGCCCATGTCCTCGTAGACCGGGGTGGCGAAGCCGAAGGCGCCGGCGTTGGCGAGGTCCTCGCGGGCCGCGACGAGCTGCGGGCGCTGGTAGAGGGGGATGGAGCCGGCCGCCGCCCAGATCCGGGAGTCGGCCTTGCGGATCAGGTCGCGGCGCTCGGAGTCGTCGAGGGTGGCGATCGCCTGGTCGAAGAGCTGGTCGACCTGGTCGGTGCCGACCCGCGTCCAGTTCTGCTCCACGTTCAGCGAGCCGTCGGCGGCCGGTACCGGCTTGGAGTAGACCGGGCGGGCGTCGGTGGCGGGAAAGGCGGTCGCGGGCCAGGAGTAGAGGGCCAGGTCGAAGTCGCCGGAGGCGATGTGGTCCTTGAAGTAGCTGTCGTTGTCGACCTTGGAGATGTCGGTGCGGATACCGATTCTCTCCAGCATCGTCGCGATCCGGCCTGCCACGGTCTCCAGCGTTTTCGAACCGGGCCCGGACGGCAGCACGAACCGCAGCACCAGCGCCTTGCCGTCCTTGGCGACCGGGGCGGTGTCCGCGCGGGCCGGGGCGGCGGTGCCCCGCGGGGCGTAGGCGCCGGCGGGGGCTCCGCCCTTCTTCAGCCGCCCGGTGCCGGTGCCGGAGTCCTGCGGGGCCTTGCCGTCGTCCTCGCCGACGATGTAGGTGCCGTCGTCGCCGCCTTCGCCTTCCCCTTCGCCGCCGCCCTCGCCGGAGCCCTCGGAGCCGCCCGAGGCGTCCTCGTCCTCCGTGTCCGCCTCGGAGCCGGCCGCCTCCTCGCCCTCGTCCTTCTTCGCGTCCTTCTTCTCCTCCTTCACCGGGCCGCCCGGCACCCAGCCGGCGTCCGAGAGCAGGGCGCGGGCCTCCTTGGCGTCCGGCGTGCCGAGGGCGCCGCTGCTGTCGGCGTAGGCGGCCTGGCCGGACAGCGCGAGGTGGCTGCCGACCGGCTCGGCGGGCAGGCCGAGCGGCTTCAGCACGGCACCGGCGATCTCCTCGCGGTCCAGGGCGCGGGCCACGGCGCGGCGGACCCGCTCGTCGGACAGGGGACCCTCGGCGCCGTTCAGGGCGAGCTGGGTGTAGGCGGGCTCCAGTGACCTGCGCACCTCGAAGCCGCCGAGCGCCTTCTGCTGCCGGGCGTACTTCTCGGCCTTCTTGCGCAGCTTCTTGCGGGCGGAGATCTCCTCGTCGGCGGCGTCCTCGTCGGAGCCGTTGGCGACCGCCCAGGAGCGCAGCGCGTCCGCGGCGGAGCGGTCCGCCTCGGGGCCCATCAGGGGCGTGTTCCCGTCCTGCGGCAGGGCGGCGGCCGTGATGCGCCGGGCGGCCTCGGGGTCGATCTCGGCCAGGTCGAGGGTGCCGTCGCTGAGCGCGGAGACGCGCTTGTCGTGCGGCACGGCGCGCAGCACGATCTTCTGAAGCTTGGCCGGGCTGCCCCACCAGCGCGGATTGCGGGCGAGGACGACCTCGTCCTCCTCGGTGTCCACCGTGTCCACCGTGAACGGCCCGGCGGTGACCTTGAGCTTCTTGCGCGCCCCGTCGTTGAAGGAGTCCGGGCTGCCCATGACCTCCTTGGGGTAGAGGGGGCTGAACAGCGACTTCCAGTCGGCGTAGGGGCGGTCGAAGGTGACCTTGACCTCGAGGTCGTTCTTGCCCCGCTCGACCTTCTCGATGCGGTCGTAGCCGGCGTTGCGGGCGGTCCAGTAGGCGGTGTCCTTGCCGGACAGGGCGCGCCACTGGGCGGCGAAGTCGGCGGCGCCGATCTCCCGGCCGTCGCTCCAGACGGCCTGCTGGGCGAGCCGGTAGACGACCACCTGCTTGGGTTCGGTGTCGACGACCTCGGCGGAGGCCAGGTAGTCCGGGTTGCGCACGGCCCGGCCCCGGCCGTCCGTGCGGTACATCGACGGCAGGACGGCCTCGGCGATCCGGGCGGTGGTGGTGTCGGCGTCGGCCTGGAAGGTGTTCAGGGTGTCCGGGACGGTGTCCACGGCCCAGCGCAGGGTGCCGCCGTCGGCGATGTCGGACCGGTCGGCGTCCGCGACGTCCGCGCCCGCGAGGGGCTTGCCCGCGGGGTCCTCGGAACCGCATCCGGCCAGGGCGGGCACCGTGAGCACGCCGGCGGTGAGGAGGGCGACCGAGCGCAGGACGGCGCGCGGGCCGATGCCGTCGTGGGACATCTCTGGATACCTCCGGAAAGCCGCGGGCATGGTGATCACACTTGGTATTGGGCGTTCATCCGATGTATGCGGCCCACTGAAGAGGAACGGGTTCCGCGTTCCCCGGCGACACGGCGGCGGGGACGGCAAGCCCACCCGTGCGGCGCAACGCACCCGGCGCGGCACGGCTTCGCACCGGACGATGCACCCATGCGCCTCGGCCAATCGATGCACATCCCTTCACAGCGCGAGGTGTGACGCGCAACACTCGCAGGCGCATGACCGTCGCCCGCCTTGGGCCTGAAGGACCCGTGGAAGTGAGGTCACGTCATGTCCGTGCACGACGAACTGACAACCGTCCAGCGCTGCCTCGACGACCTGGTCAGGTCGGTGGGGCGGCTGGAGAAGCAGCTGGGCAGCGGGGGCCTGGAGGTCCGCCGCGTCCGCTCCGACGCCAACCACCTGCGCGAGAGCCTCGCGCTGCTCCGGGAGACCGCCGTCGCCACGGCGGGCCCGGCCAAGCGGCCCGACCTCGTGACCATCTCCGACACCCCCTACGACCCGTCGCTGTGGGTGGACACCGACGACGAGGGTCTCGGCGCCCGCGACCGCCGCGCCCCCTGACCCCGCCCGACCGCCGCCCGCCGACCTGACGCCCCCCGACCCCTACCGGAGTGGACGACGTGGCCACTGGTACGGAACCTCCCGCGACCGAACCCGATCACCGCGGCGGCGTGAGATCCGGCACGCGCGCCGCGATCTCCGCCCCCCATCTGCGGACCGACCGCTGGTGGCTGGCCCCGGCCGCCACCGCGGCCGGGCTGCTCGCCTTCATCGTCTACTCGACGTGGCGGGCGTTCGCGAACACGGACTACTACGCGGCGCCGTACGTGTCGCCGTTCTACTCGCCGTGCCTCGCGGAGAACTGCGAGCCGATGCGCGGCGGCCCGAACTGGGAGCTGTTCGGCGGCTGGTGGGGCATCTCGCCGGCGATCATCATCCTGATCTTCCCGCTCGGCTTCCGGCTGACCTGCTACTACTACCGCAAAGCGTACTACCGGGGCTTCTGGGCCTCCCCGCCGGCCTGCGCGGTCGCCGAACCGCACACGAAGTACACCGGCGAGACCCGCTTCCCCCTGATCCTCCAGAACGTCCACCGGTACTTCTTCTACGCGGCGATCCTGGTCGCCGGCATCCTGACCTACGACACCGTGCTCGCCTTCCGCGACGAGAACTACGCGTGGGGCCACATGGGGCTCGGCACCCTGGTGTTCCTGGCCAACATCGCCTTGATCTGGGCGTACACCCTGTCCTGCCACTCCTGCCGGCACATCGTCGGCGGGAAGCTCAAGCACTTCTCCAGGCATCCCGTGCGCTACCGGATGTGGCAGTGGGTGAGCCGGCTCAACGCCCGGCACATGCAGCTCGCCTGGGCCTCGCTGCTGAGCGTGGCGCTCGCCGACTTCTACGTCTATCTCGTCGCGTCCGGTGTCTTCGACGATCCGCGCTTCTTCTAGCTGGGGGCCTTACCTATGTCCGTGGTCGACCGACAGGAGTGGGACGTCGTCGTGGTCGGGGCCGGCGGCGCGGGCCTGCGCGCCGCGATCGAGGCGCGCGAGCGGGGCGCCCGTACGGCCGTGATCTGCAAGTCGCTGTTCGGCAAGGCGCACACCGTGATGGCCGAGGGCGGCATCGCGGCGGCGATGGGCAACGTCAACTCGGGCGACAACTGGCAGGTGCACTTCCGCGACACCATGCGCGGCGGCAAGTTCCTCAACCAGTGGCGGATGGCCGAGCTGCACGCCCGGGAGGCGCCGCAGCGGGTGTGGGAGCTGGAGACCTGGGGCGCGCTGTTCGACCGGACCAAGGACGGCCGGATCTCCCAGCGCAACTTCGGCGGCCACGAGTACCCGCGCCTCGCGCACGTCGGCGACCGCACCGGCCTGGAGCTGATCCGCACCCTCCAGCAGAAGATCGTCGCCCTCCAGCAGGAGGACTTCCGCGAGACCGGCGACTACGAGTCCCGGCTGAAGGTCTTCCAGGAGTGCACGGTCACCCGGGTGCTGAAGGACGGCGACCAGGTGAGCGGCGTCTTCGGCTACGAGCGCGAATCGGGCCGCTTCTTCGTCCTGGAGGCGCCGGCGGTGGTGATCGCGACCGGCGGCATCGGCAAGTCGTTCAAGGTCACGTCGAACTCGTGGGAGTACACCGGCGACGGCCACGCGCTGGCGCTGCTGGCCGGGGCCCCGCTGCTGAACATGGAGTTCGTGCAGTTCCACCCGACCGGGATGGTCTGGCCGCCGTCGGTGAAGGGCATCCTGGTCACCGAGTCGGTGCGCGGCGACGGCGGGGTGCTGCGCAACTCCGAGGGCAAGCGGTTCATGTTCGACTACATCCCGGACGTCTTCAAGGAGAAGTACGCGCAGTCCGAGGACGAGGCCGACCGCTGGTACGACGACCCGGACCACAACCGGCGCCCGCCCGAGCTGCTCCCCCGCGACGAGGTCGCCCGCGCCATCAACGCCGAGGTCAAGGCGGGGCGCGGCTCGCCGCACGGCGGGGTGTTCCTGGACGTGTCCAGCCGGATGCCGGCGGAGGTCGTCAAGCGCCGGCTGCCGTCGATGTACCACCAGTTCAAGGAGCTGGCGGACGTCGACATCACCGCCGAGCCGATGGAGGTCGGCCCGACCTGTCACTACGTGATGGGCGGCATCGCCGTCGACTCCGACTCGGCGGCGGCGCGCGGGGTGCCGGGGCTGTTCGCGGCCGGTGAGGTCGCGGGCGGCATGCACGGCTCCAACCGGCTCGGCGGCAACTCGCTGTCCGACCTGCTGGTGTTCGGCCGCCGGGCGGGCTGGCACGCGGCCGAGTACGCGAGCGGGGCGGGGGCCGGGCGGCCCCGCGTGGACGACGCCCAGGTCGACACGGCCGCCGCGGAGGCCCTGCGCCCGTTCTCCGCCGAGGGCGGGGAGCCGGCCGACGGCCCGCCGGAGAACCCGTACACGCTGCACCAGGAGCTCCAGCAGACGATGAACGACCTGGTCGGCATCATCCGCCGGGAGCACGAGATGGAGCAGGCCTTGCAGAAGCTCGCCGAGCTGCGGGCGCGGGCCCGGCGCGCGGGCGTGGAGGGCCACCGGCAGTTCAACCCCGGCTGGCACCTCGCGCTGGACCTGCGGAACATGCTGCTGGTCAGCGAGTGCGTGGCCCGCGCGGCGCTGGAGCGCACCGAGTCGCGCGGCGGCCACACCCGCGAGGACCACGCCGCCATGGACCGCGCCTGGCGCAACGTCAACCTGCTGTGCACGCTCACCGACCCCACGGGCGGGCTCGCCGCCACGGACGCGGTGCGCGGCCAGATCACCCTGACCCGTGAGACCACCGAACCCATCCGCCCCGACCTGCTCGCCCTCTTCGAGAAGGACGAGCTGGTCAAGTACCTGGCCGAAGAGGAGCTCTACGAGTGAGCAGCTACGAGGCCCGCTTCAAGGTGTGGCGGGGGGACGTCGACGGAGGCGGCCTGGAGGACTTCCGCGTCGAGGTGAACGACGGCGAGGTGGTCCTCGACATCATCCACCGCCTCCAGGCCACCCAGGCCCCCGACCTCGCCGTGCGCTGGAACTGCAAGGCCGGCAAGTGCGGTTCGTGCTCGGCGGAGATCAACGGGCGCCCCCGGCTGCTGTGCATGACCCGCATGTCGGTGTTCGACCGCGAGGAGACCATCACCGTGACCCCGCTGCGGGCGTTCCCGGTGATCCGGGACCTGGTGACGGACGTCGGCTTCAACTACACCAAGGCCCGGCAGGTCCCGGCGTTCGTGCCGCCGGCCGGGGTGGGTCCGGGCGAGTACCGGATGACGCAGGAGGACGTGGACCGCTCGCAGGAGTTCCGCAAGTGCATCGAGTGCTTCCTGTGCCAGGACACCTGCCATGTGGTCCGCGACCACGAGGAGAACAAGCCGGCGTTCGCCGGTCCCCGGTTCCTGATGCGGGTCGCGGAGCTGGACATGCACCCGCTGGACGCGGCGGACGAGTCCGGCCTGGACCGCAAGCGCACGGCCCAGGACGAACACGGCCTCGGCTACTGCAACATCACCAAGTGCTGCACCGAGGTCTGCCCCGAGGGCATCAAGATCACGGACAACGCGCTGATCCCGCTGAAGGAACGGGCGGCGGACCGCAAGTACGACCCGCTGGTCTGGCTGGGCGACAAGATCCGCCGCCGGTCGTAGAGGCCGGGGTCAGCGCGCCCAGCCGTCCTTGAACTCCTTCCAGTTGGTCTCGGTCGCCGCGAAGTCGATGTACGGGGCGAGACCGAAGAGTTCACGGTCGGGGTCCGTGCGGGACAGACCGAGGCGGGCACCACGGACGGCGGCGGCGACGGTCTCGGCGTGACCCCAGTGACTCGGGTTGCTCTCGTAGTAGAAGGGCAGGCCCATCAGCAGGTGCGTGGTGGGCGGGGTGACCTCCAGGGCGAGCGAGGTCTGCTGGGCCACGTACCCGCCGTAGGTGCTCTCGAAGAGGCGCGCGGTGTCGTACGACATCACGGCGATCTGGTCGACGCGCCGCGCCACCTGCCCGAAGAACTTCTGCGACCACCACTTGGGGTGGTCGGCGACGAAGCCCGCGACGGAGTGGAGGTGCGGGAGCGGGTCGATCTGGTGGGCGGCCACGGACAGCTGCGCGTCCCGCTGCCGGGTGACGCCCCGCAGGTCGTCCAGCAGGTCGAGGTAGTCCGCGTCGTCGGAGTGCAGCGGCTCCAGGTCGAGGTGGACGCCCTCGTAGCCGGCGTCGATAACCTGTTCTGCGCTGCGCACCACCTCGGTACGGGTGGCGTCGTCGCTCAGCTCCAGGCCCTCGGGCCCGCCGTTGGCGAGGACGTCTCCCAGGAACGCCTGCACGCGCACCCCGGGCATCTCCCGGTGCACCGCGTCGATGAACCACCGGGCGCGCGGGTAGGCCGACGTGGGCAGGGTGCCGTCGTGCTCCAGCGGGCCGGAGTGTACGTAGAGGTCCCGGACGCCGGTGTCCTTCAGGCGCCGGGCGAGGGCGGTGACGTCGGCGTCCTTCTTGCGTCCGTCGACCCAGGCGTGGCCGAGCCACATGGCGTCCCGGCCGCGGGTGTACGTGCCGTCCGCCGGGTCGCCCATGTAGTTGACCCGCAGCGCGGTCTCGACGGCGAGCAGCGGCACGATCAGCACCAGGGCGAGCACGAGGGCGGTGCGTCCGACGCGACGCACCCAGGGTCTGCGGCGCTTCTTCTCCGGCGAGGGCTCGGGTGCGGACGCGGGCGCAGCCTCGGAGGTGGGCGCAGCCTCGGAGGTGGGCGCGGGCTCGGAGGTGGGCGCGGGCTCGGAGGTGGGCGCGGGCTCCGGTGACGGCTCGGGCGTGGGCTGCGTGTCGTCCCTACCGGCCGCCTTGTCCCGCGGCTCCGTGTGTTCCATGCCACCGTTCCCCTCGCCGTCGGATGTTGGGGGTGAGGACGAGGGGAACAGGTGGTCCGGTTGCGTTCACGGCGCCATGATCACGAAGGGTCACGGCCGGTGCGACGGGGCGTCAGAACAGGCTGAGCAGCGCCTCCGCCGGGTCGGTGAGGCCGGTGTCGGCCCCGGGCAGCGGCAGTTCGAACCACACCGTCTTGCCCCGGGGCGTACGGCGTGAGCCCCAGGCGGCGCTCAGCAGACCGACGAGCTGGAGGCCGCGGCCGCCCTCGTCGGTGTCGCGGGCGCGCCGCCTGCGGGGCTGGACCAGGCCGGAGTCCCAGACCTCGCAGACCAGGGTGCGGTCGAGCAGCAGCCGGAGTCTGATCTCCCCCTCGCCGTACCGCAGGGCGTTGGTGACGAGCTCGCTGACCAGCAGCTCCGTGGTGTCGACCAGCGGCTCCATGTCCCAGGCGAGGAGCTGGGCGCGGGCGTACTCGCGGGCCCGGCCCACGCTGCGCGGCTCGCGCGGCAGCGTCCAGTCGCCCACGGAGTCGGCGGGCAGGCCCTGGACACGTGCCATCAGCAGCGCGATGTCGTCCTCGCCGTGATGGGTGTCGAGCGTGTTGAGGACGTGGTCGCAGACGTCCTCCAGGGGGGCGGAGGGGTCGGTGAGCGCGCCCACGAACGCCTGGAGGCCCTCGTCGAGGGGGTGGTCGCGGCTTTCGACCAGTCCGTCCGTGTAGAGCGCGAGCAGGGCGCCCTCGGGCAGTTCGACCTCCACCTCCTCGAACGGCTCTCCGCCGACGCCGAGCGGCATGCCGGGCGGCACGTCGAGCATCAGCGCGTTCTCGCCGGGCTCGACCAGGACGGGCGGCAGATGGCCCGCGTTGGCGAACGTGCAGCGGCGGGTGACGGAGTCGTAGACGGCGTACACGCAGGTGGCCAGGTACACCTCGGAGAGGTCCGCCTCGCGCGGGCGGCGGGCGGCCCGGGTGGCCTGCTGGACGCCTCCCGCGAACGCCTGGGAGGGACCGCCGGGCGCGCCGAGGCCCCGGGCGATCTCGTCCAGCTGGGAGAGCACCTCGGCCGGTTCGAGGTCGAGCTGCGCCAGCGTCCGTACGGCGGTGCGCAGTTCGCCCATGGCGACGGCGGCGCGCAGACCGCGGCCCATCACGTCGCCGACCACCAACGCCGTCCGGTGGCCGGGCAGTTCGATGACGTCGAACCAGTCGCCGCCGACCTCGCCGGTGCGGCCGCTCGCCGCGTTGCCGGGCAGGTAGCGGCAGGCGATGTCCAGGCCGGACGCCTCCGGGTCGCCGGGCGGGAGCAGGGACCGCTGCAGTATCAGCGCGCGTTCGTGCTCGCGGCGGTAGAGGCGGGCGTTGTCGATGCAGACGGCGGCGCGCGCGGCCAGTTCGACCGCGAGGTCGCGGTCGCGGTCGCCGAACGGCTCGCTGCCCTTGGTGCGGGCGAACTGGGCGAGGCCCACCACGGTGTCGTGGGCGACCATCGGCACCGCGAGCGTGGACTGCACCAGGCCGCCGTCCTCGCCGGGCACGGTCTGCGGGCGGGCGGTGCGCAGGGCGTCCGCGCAGGGCGAGTTGAACGGGAAGTGGTGGACGGCGCCCAGCTTCACCGGGTCCCCGGTGCCGCTGATGGGCCCGTCGGACACGGCGCTGGCGAAGGCGACCCGGCGCACCTCGGCGCTGCCGTCGGCGAGGCCGGGCGGGGTCTCGTCGCCGGCCAGCAGCCCCTGGTAGAGGTCGACGGTGGCCAGGTCGCAGAAGCCGGGCACGACCACGTCGAGCAGTTCGCGCGCGGTGGTCTCCAGGTCGAGGGAGTTGCCGATGCGCGCGCCGGCCTCGTTCAGCAGGGCGAGATTGCGCCGCGCGGCGGCTGCCTCGCGGGCGGCGGCGCGGCGGGCGGTGATGTCGATGCCCAGCCAGGCGATGCCGATCGGGCGGCCGCTGCCGCTGTGCACCCGGTAGAGGTTGACCGACCAGTGGCGGCGCTCGTCGGAGCCGGGGAGGAACCCGGTGACGTGCATGTCCGTGATCGACTCGCCGGTCTCCAGCACCCGGCGCAGGGTCGCCGCGACCCGCTCGGCCTCGCCGCGCGGCAGGTAGTCGTGGACGCCCTTGCCGCGGTGGTCGTCGGGCGTGCCGCCGAACAGGGACGCGAACCGCTCGTTGGCGCGGCGGACCCGCAGGTCACGGTCGATCAGCACGAAGCCGAAGGGAGATTGGCCGAATATGGCCTGCGAGGCGGCCAGGTCCGTCTCGATACGGCGCAGGGTGCGGACGTCGACGACGATGCAGACGGCGGCCTTCTCGCCCGCCTCGGTCCGCGTCGGCATGACGTAGACCTCGGCGACGCCCTCCCGGTCGCGCTCGTCGCCGGCCAGGTGGGCGGGGAGCCGGAACGGCACCACACCGGTCCATTCGCGGCCGTCGAGGATCTCGGCCATCTTGCGCTGGCCGCGCTCCCTGCGGACGGGCTCGAGGAACGCCTCGATGGGGTCCGCGCCGACGGCGCGCTCCGCGGGGATGCCGAAGATCTGCTCGGCGCGCAGGCTCCACTGGTCGACCAGCCCGTCGGGGCCGATCGAGAAGGACGCGACCTTGATGTAGTCGTACATGGAGCCGGGCGGGGCGGTCTGCCACATCGCGTCCCCGGACGGAGCATCGCCGGATACGAGGCCGTCGGCGGCCTCGTCCCTCGGGCCGCCCGACGAGTCCTCGGACTCCGTGGCCTTCGCTGGTATCTCGCTCACGCGAACCGTCCCCTCCAGCTCACCGCGTCCGGCACCGGTCACCGGGGGCGGCTGCCCGCAGTATCCAGCACTACGGCGCCGCACAACACGGTGTTCACGATCACAGCACGGTCCCGATGCTTTTCGGTCCGCGCCGTGAGAACACTTCCAGTCTTCTAACCAGCGGACACGCCGTCGAATCCCCCCGTTGGGCAACCGTCATGGACGGGAACCGGTCACGGGGTGCGACGAGGGTCCGCACACCCCCGCGAACGGCCGTGCGAGCCCTCACCGGGGGACCACGAGTTCGCACCACACCGTCTTCCCGTGCGGCCCCGACCGGTGCCCCCAGCGACGGCAGGAGCGGGCGAGCAGCTGGAGTCCGCGCCCGCCCTCGTCGTCGGGCCGGGCGACGCGTTCGTGCGGCGGTTCGGGGACCGGGTCGGACACCTCGACGAGCAGCACCCCGGAACGGCCGGCGGGCCGGGTCAGGCACACGCCGACGGGTCCGGTGGCATGCCGCAGGGCGTTGGTGACCAGCTCGCTGACCAGCAGCGCCGCGAGATCGGCGACGCCGTCGAGCTCCCACCGGGTGAGCTGTGCGCGCACGGCGCGACGGGCGGCCCGCACCGCGTCCGGGTCCGCGGGGAAGCTCCACGTGGCCCGGTCGCCGTCGGTGTCGGTCACGCGGATCACCTCCCCGCCGAGCGAGTCAGGCAGTCCGACCGTGTCCGGTTTCATGTGGTCAATAGCCACATACCCGATATCCCGGACGGAGTACCGCGCACAACGGCGCGAGCCGCGGACCGCCCGCGCGGCCCGGTGCCCACGGGGCGCTCACACGTCGTCATCCTCACGCCGGTGCGCCGCAGTCACGCGTCACCCGTCCAGGGTGCCCGCGGCCCGCAGGTCGTCGAAGAGCAGCTGGTCGACCGGGGGCACGTGGGGCCGGTCCGCGTACGAGAACCACGCGATCTCGTCGATCTCGCTGCTCGCGGAGAGGGTCCCGGCGAAGTCGGCGGTCCAGCAGCTCATACGCACCACGGTGCCGTCCGGGGCGCCGGGCACCTCGGCCTCGTACGTGCCGACGTGCGTGGCCGTGGCGGGGTCGAGGAGCACGGTCAGCTCCTCCTTGATCTCGCGCAGCAGCGTCTCGACGTCGCTCTCCGCGCCCTCACGCTTGCCGCCGGGGATGTAGAAGACGTCCTTGCCGCGCGGCCGGGCGCACAGGATCCTGCCGTCCTCGACGTACACCCACGCCACCGTGTCGATCAGGGCCGGCATCACTCCGCCTTCGTCGTCCGTCGTCCGTCGTCCGCCACCTCGCCACAGGACCCTAGCGGCCGGGCGGGGGTGCCGTTCACGCCCGGCCCTCGAGGGCGGCGATCGTCTCGTCCAGCCACGCACGCTCCTCGGCGGTCGTCGCGCGGGCGATGCGCAGCATCCCCTGCCGGAACGGGTCCGGGGCTTCCTCGGCCCGCATCGGCTCGCCGTCGCGGTGGAAGAAGCTCGACGGGGCGTCGAGGAACGCCTTGCGGCGGCGCAGGACGGCGGCCTGCGCGGCGGGATCGGGGAGGAAGCGCAGGAACGCCAGCAGGGTGAAGAAGCGCTGCCCGTCGGTGATCTCCACGTCCTTCGGCTCCCTGAGCCGGTCCGTCAGGGCGGTGCGGCCCGCGTCGGTGAGGGACAGCACCCGACGGGCGGCGGCGCCACTGCCGGGCTCGGTGCGCTGCTCGACCGAGCCGGCCTTCACCAGGCGCGTGATGGCCGGGTACAGGGCGCCGTCGCTGACCGGGCGGATGTGGCCGTGGAGCGCCTGGATGCGCGCCTTCAGCTCGTAGCCGTGCAGGGGTTCCTCGTGAAGGAACCCCAGGATCGACAGCTCCAGCATGCCGTGCCCCCTGCCCGCGTCGTGCCCGCATTGTGCCCGCATCCGTCCGTGCGCTTGTCCGCACGGACGGGTCGATGCTATCTCTTTTCGCGGTACCTCGAATCGAGGTACCGCGTCGAGGGGGGGCGTCTTGGAAGCCGTACGGCATCGGCGCACGCTGGTCCATCTGGCGTGCCCCGTCTACGTCGAGCTGCTCGCCGGGGTGACGGCCGGGATCGTCAACATGGTCTGGGTGGCCCGGCTGGGCGGGGACGCGGTCGCCGCGGTGGCGGTCGCGACGAACGTGGAGAACCTGCTGCTCGGGGTGATCCTCGTGGCGGGTTCCGGCACGACCGTCCGGGTCGCGCGGGCGAGGGGCGCGCGGGACGCGGCGGCGCTGCGGTCCGCCGTGCGCGGCGGCTGGGCGCTGTGGGCGCTCGTCACACCGGTGGTCGCGGTGGGCGGGTTCCTGGCGCGCGAGCCGCTGGCCCGGCTGGTGCTCGGCGGCGACGACGGCCACGCGTCGGCGCTCGCGAGCGGCTACTTCGCGATCGCGCTGCCGGGCATCGCGGTGTTCTACGCGACCAACGTGGTCGACGGCATCCTGAAGGGCGCGGGCGACACCCGCACCCCGATGCGGCTGTCCCTGCTGGCGAACGGCCTGATCCTCGTGCTGGACCCGCTGCTCGTCTTCGGACTGGACCTCGGGGTGCGCGGGGCGGCCGTCTCGACGGTGCTGGGCCGGACGGTGGCGCTGACCTGCGGACTCGCCGCCCTGCACCGCGGGTCCCTTCTGCTCCGGCGGGGCTCCGGGTTCACCGGCCTGGTCTCCGACCTGCGCGGGACGGCGGCGACCGGCCTGCCCATGTCGGCCGACTTCCTCGTCCGGATGACCGGGGCGCTCGCGCTCGTCGCGGTCGTCGCCCGGATCGGCGTGAGCGAGGTGGCGGCGTACGGGATCGCGACCAAGGCGACGTACGTGGCGACCATGGCCTTCTACGCGGTGCGCCAGGCCGCCTCCATCCACACCGCGCACCTGCTGGGCGCGGGGCGGGACGAGCGGCCGGAGGTGGGCCGGCAGGCGCTGCTGCTCGCGGGATGCCTGGGGCTGACGGCGGCGGTGGTGCTGCTCGGGACCGCGCAGTGGATCATGCGGGGCTTCGGCGCCGAGGGCGAGGTCGCCGACGCCGGGACGCTCTTCCTGCGCTGTGTGGGGCCGTACTTGATGCTGCTCGCCTGCTTCATCGCGCTGGGCGGCGTCTTCGAGGGCAGCGGGCGGGCCCGGTCCCTGGCCCGTGTCACCTTCTGCGGGACGGTCCTCCAACTGGCCTTCGCCACGGGCCTGTCGGGGTGGGGCCTGCCGGGGGTGTGCCTGGCCATGGCGCTGTCCATGGCGGTGCAGTGCGCGGCGGTGTCCCGGATGCACCGGCGCACGGCACGGCCCGCCCCTCACGGGGACCGTCGAAGGTCCGGTCGGGTCTCGTCCCGTCGGGTCAGCTGACCGTCGTGGAGCCGTTCTGGCCGATGCGTTCGACCCAGTAGAGCTGTTTGTGGCCGCGGCCGTCGAGGCTGTCCGCGATCTTCTCCGCCTCGGCGCGTGTCGCGTAACGGCCCACCCGGTAGCGGTTGCCGTTGTCGTCCTGACGCACGACGAGCCAGGGAAGAGTCACCGTGCCGTCGCTCATCGCTCCCCTCCACTTGCCTTCCGCGACCTGTGCCGCGCCTCGCCCGGTAAGGAAACCGCAGTCCGCATATGCCCGAGCCTACGCCTTACCTTCACTGTGCGAATACGCCTTTTCACAAACAGGCACGCAACCGGCCAGTACGGAGGGGGCGCACGGTGGCGGATGCGCCGTGCGACAGGGGCGACATGTCCGGTCAGCGCGATGTGGCCGTGCTCGTCCGGTCCGTGGGGCGACCTGCGAGAACGGCCAAATCCCTTCGCCTCTGGGGCCGGCGCGGGATCGGGGCGCGCCGGAGCGGACGTGCGGGGCGGGGCGCGGAGGGGAGCGCGAGGGGGCGATGGGGCGGCTGGGGAGGCGCGGGTGACGTCGGCTGGGCGGCGGAGGGGGCGGGGTGTGGGCGCGGGTGGGTGAGCGAGGGGCGGGTGACCAGCGCCCTGTGCCGGTCACCCGCCCCTGACTGGCGCCCCGCGCGAGGTGCGCCCCGAAGTCCCGCTACTTCACCGGCAGGTGATACGCCGCCCGGTACCGGTCCGCCGGAATCACCACGTCCGCCGTCTCCACCGGCCGGCCCGACGCGAAGTACGTGCGCTGGATGACCAGGACCACATGCCCGGGGACGCCGCCCAGCAGCATCAGTTCCTCCGCGAGGCCGGGGCGCGCGCCGACCTCCTCCGTCACGTTGTCCACGATGACGTCGATCGCGCGCATGCGCTCGACCACGCCCATGCCGCCCAGCGGGCCCTCCTCGGGCAGCATCACCGGGGTGCGCCCGGTGAGGGCGAGCGGCTCCCACGACGTGGAGAGCATCATCGGCTCGCCGGCCTCCCGGAAGAGGTACTTCGTGCGCATCACGCGGTCCCCCGCGTCGATGCCCAGCCGCTGGGCGATCGACGCGCCCGCGTCGGCCTGTTCGCTGCTGGACTCCCAGGTGCCGCGCACGCCGATGTCGGCCTGCTCCTGACGGAACGGCGTCGCCCCCCGCTCCGGGCGGAACCCGGAGCGGGCGACCCGCCGCGGCACCGGCCGCTCCCGCACGTACGTCCCCGAACCCGAGCGGCCCTCGACGAGCCCCTCGGCCATCAGCACCTTGCGCGCCTCCAGCGCGACCGTGTCCGAGACGCCGTACTCCTCGCGGATGCGGGCCTGGGAGGGGAGCCGGGTGTGGGGCGGCAGCTGACCGTCGACGATCTTCTTGCGGAGATCACCCGCGACGCGCAGGTACGCCGGCTGCTCACCGAATGTCACTGGCCGCTCCCATCAGGTTGTACAGACAGCAACAGGGTGGCAACCCTGGGTTGTCCGAGGCAAGCAAAGGCCAAAGAATCACTCGATGTGATGAGTTCTGCCGCGGGAGGGCTTTACGCAGGCAGTTTCTCCCCGCTATGGCGGCCCTCACACCTCCATCTCACCGGCTCCCGGTTCCTGCTCCACCTCCTCGTCGTAAGCGGGCGGTGAAGTGGCCAGCCCCAAAGCTTCGCGCACGGTGATGGAAAGGGAGGGGTCGGTCGCGTCCCAGGCCTCCTCCTCACGGATCCAGTAGGAGTCGGGGTCGGTGGTGCCCGCCGCCCGCCCCCACGCGACCCGCGCCCTGCCCAGGTCCGCGATCAGCTCGTCCACCGGCTCCCGCGCCCCCTCCGGCCAGCTGTGCGCGCGCAGCAGCCGTACCTGCTCGGTGACGGCCTCCTCGACCTGCCCGGCCCACTCCCGGTCGTCGCTCACGTCGTCGTCGGGGTAGTCCGTGGCGGGCACCTCGTCCAGCGCCGCGTTGAGCACCTCGGCCGCCTCCAGGTACGCGAGTTGGTGCACGTCGAGGGTGGTCGCGTCGCTGCGCAGCGACCCGGTGGAGCGGGTCCCGTCCTCACGCCCGAACACGCAGACGACGGAGCGGTCGCCGAAGCTCCAGCTCTGCTCGGACGGGGCGAAGTAGTAGACGCCGATCTCCTCCGACAGGGCCCAGCCGTCCATGACGTAGGCGCCGCGCCGCTCGTAGCAGCGGTCCTCGCTCAGCTCGACGAGACCGTCGTCGCCGGGGAAGTCGCTCCCGGGGACGGCGACGAGGGCGAAGACCTCGCCGTCGTGCTCGTCCGCGCAGGGCACCGTGCGGGCCTCGGCGGTCCAGCCCTCCAGCCCGTCGGGCGTGGTGAAGCAGTCGCCCGTGCGCAGGGACAGGACGCTGTCGGAGCGGGCCCCGTCCTTGACGCCCTGCCAGACGTCCGCCGCGAACCCGGTCGCGAGCGACACCGTCCACAGCGCCAGCCCGAGCGACGACAGCGTGACCCCGGCGATCGCCATCCCCTTCCCGCTCTCGCCCCGCCGCGCGATCTG
The DNA here is from genome assembly GCF_042647945.1 of Streptomyces lusitanus. Taxonomy (NCBI): domain Bacteria; kingdom Bacillati; phylum Actinomycetota; class Actinomycetes; order Kitasatosporales; family Streptomycetaceae; genus Streptomyces; species Streptomyces lusitanus. Next base: position 386,985 of record NZ_JBHRWL010000002.1, on the reverse strand, counting down.
CCGCAGCGCGATCAGCCCCAGCACCAGCCCCAGGGCGGGCAGGAAGCACAGCACGCCGAAGACCAGGGCGGCGATGGCGACGCCGTTGACGGCGGCGGGCGGCCGGGGCCCGTACGGGCCGTAGGGAAAGTACGGCGCGGGACCGGGCGCGCCCTGCGGAGGAGGGGCGTACGGCGGCCGGCCGCCGCCTTCGTACGGCGGCCCGGCGGGCGGAGGTATCGACACGAGGCGCATCGTAAGCGGACGGTGACGGGGGCCGCGCCCGGGGAGGCGCCGGAGGCGGGGAGCACCCTCACGCGTCCTCCGCGCGTCCTCCCGCACAGACAAGGCACAGCCGACCCATGGACTCCCCGACCACCCCCGTTAACATGTTCGAACTCACCACGCATGTCCTCATTCACCGGCTGTCCACCGGAAGACCCCGCCCTCCCGCGCGATGCGCCACTTGCCCGCAAAGCCACGCGCTCGCAAGCCACCTGCCCGTAAGCCACCTGCCCGCAACCGAATCACCAGGCGAACCAGTTGATAACCGAACCCACTCGAATACCGCCGCGGGACGACCGCGGGACGCAGCCCGCCATGTGGCGCCGGCCCCGCGTGGTCCTGTGGACCGCGGCGGGCGTGGCGACCCTGGGCTTCCTCGTCGCGCTGGAGATCGTGGCCCGCGGCTACGGCTTCTCGGGACCGATCACCGAACAGTCGCGGGAGGTGATCCTCACCCCCGAGTCGGGTCCGCTGCTCTACGGCGGCCTGGCGCTGACGATGGTGGTGCTCACCTGGCGGCAGCGGCTGATCGCGCTCGGGATCGCCGCGGGCGTGGACGTCGTCTTCGTCCTGGTGCGGTGGGCGCTCGACGCCGACATGAACTTCGGCAACGGCGCGCTGTGGGTGGTGCTGGGCTGCGCGGTCCTCGGCCTGACGCGCCGCACCGGCCAGGAACGGCTGCTGCTGCTCAAGGGCACGGGCCTGGGCCTGCTGCTGGTGGCCGGCCACAAGACCGGCGACACCTGGCTGCTCATCACCTCCAAGACCCGCGCGACCGTCCTCGACCCGTACGTGGCGGCCGCGGACCACGCCCTGGCCGACCCGTCATGGCTGGCCGGCCGCTTCCTGGACGCGACCGCGCCGGTCAGCACGGGCATCCTGCACGTGGTCTACGGCCAACTCCCGCTCGCCGCCGCCCTCGTCGGCCTCTACCAGCTGCGCCGGGTGGCGGTGGAGCGCCGCTTCCCCGCCCATCACCTGGTGCGCACGTTCCTGGTGATCGGCCTGTTCGGCCCCGCGATCTACATGATCTTCCCGGTGGTCGGCCCGGTCTTCGCGTACGGCGCGGACGGCGGCGCCTGGGCGACGGCGAACATCTGGCCGGACACCCTGCCGCCGGTCACCGACCCTCAGCCGATCCCGTTCGACGGCATCACCCCGCGCAACTGCATGCCCAGCCTGCACACCGCGTGGGCGGTCACGCTGTTCATCCACTCCCGTGACGGCTCCCGGGCGATGCGCTGGGCGGGCACCTTCTGGCTCATCGGCACCCTCACGGCGACCCTGGGCTTCGGCTACCACTACGGCGCCGACCTGCTCGCCGGCGTGGTCTTCGCCCTGACCATCGAGACGGCGATGCGCTGCTCCGCGTACGGCTGGGACCGGATGGGCGTCCGCGTGGTGGCTCTGGGCGCGACGGTGTTCGGCGCCCTCCTGGCCTCGTACCGCTGGCTCCCCACGGAGATGGCCGCCCGGCCATGGCTCTTCGGCCCGCTGCTGTTGCTGGTGACGGGCACGGTGATCTACGCCTACGTGCGGGCGGCGCGCGACGGGAAGCCGGCTCCGGAGGTGCCGGGGCAGCGACCGGCTCCGGAGACGGAGGGGTCGGTGATCGAGGCAACCGAGGAGACCCGGAAGCCCGGGGCGACGGACGTGAAGCCGGAGCTGGTCTGAGCGGCGGACCACCGACGACAGCGTGGGCAACGACGGCAGCTGACGGACAACCAGGCCGGGCAGGACGGACGGGACGGACCGCCATGATGGACCGCTACCTCACGGACGCCGAAGTCTCGGCGGCGGCGCGGCGGCTGGTCTCCCGGTACCCGGGGGCCGGCCGTCTGCGCCGTGTCGGCACCTCGCGCGCGGGGCGCCCGCTGGAGATGCTGACCGTCGGTCACGGTCCGGCGCACGTCCTGGTGATCGCCCGGCCGCACCCCGACGAGCCGGTCGGCGCCGTCACCGCGCTCGCGCTGGCCGAGCGGGTGGCGCGCGGCGACGGGCGCACCCCGGCGACCGATCCGGCGCGCGTCACCTGGGACGTCGTGCTGTGCCTGGACCCGGACGGGGCGGCGCTGAGCGAGGGCGTCGAGGAGGCGACGGCCGGTCCCGCGCCCGCCCTGGAGCGCTACTTCCGTACCGCGTTCCGTCCGGTCGCGGCGGAGCAGCCCGAGTGGGCGCCGATCGAGTCGTCGCAGCTCCCGGAGAGCCAGGCCCTGTTCGACCTGATCGACGAGCGCCGCCCGGTCCTCCAGTGCTCCCTGCACGGCATCGAGGCGGGCGGCACGTTCGCCCAGCTGACGGACGACCTGCCGGGTTTCGCGGCCCCCTTCCACACGGCGGCCGCCGACCTCTCCGTCCCGGTCCAGCACGGCACCTTCGACGCCCTGTACTGGGAGAACCCCGCCCCCGGCGTCCATGTCCTGCCCCCGCCGGAGAGCACGGGCCGGCTGGCCGCCGGTTCCGAGCACATCGGCCGGTCCACGTGGTGCGCGCCCCAGCGGTACGGGGGTGTCACGGCGATCGTCGAGGTGCCCATGTGGGCGAGCGCCCTGGCCGACGACCCGTCCCCGCACCCCGACGCCGTACGGACCCTGCGCGGGCTGTCCCGGCTGGTGCGGGACGGGGGCGAGCAGGTGACCGCGGTCCTCGACAAGGCGCGCGGCTTCCTGCCACCGCCGGAGGAGAGCGCGCCGCGGCGCGTGCTGGAGTGGATGGCGGGGGGCCTGTACGACCTGGTCGCCGACTCCTGGCAGCCGCTGGCCCGGCAGGCCGCCGAGGGCGGCGAGCGCCTCACCACGGCCCAGGTCTGCGCCCTGGACGTGGTGGCCCGCCGCCAGCCACTCCGCGCGGCGGGCCTGCTGCTGCGCCTGCTGTCGCAGTCCCCCGCCCCGGCCGCCTCCGCCCTCCACGACGAACTGCGCGCCCTGTTCAGCGGCTGGTGCGAGGACTTCACGCGCGCTTCGGCCCTGCGCTGGGTCCCGGTACACACCCAGGCGGAGCTCCAGACGCGCGCGGTGCTGGCGGCGGCGGGGTGCGCGGTGCGGGAAGGGGTTTGAGCGGTCGGCGGCCGTCAGGCTACTAACACGTACGTCACTAACATGCGTGTTAGTAACGTCGATGTCAGTAAGCGGGGCCGTGTCCGCCGTTGAGGTGATCAAGGTTTGACTCGCCGCCCCATGACCACCCACACCGAAAGACTGATCCGACAACTGGACGACTCGTCCGGCCCGTCGTACGACGCCCGTGCCGAACTGATCGGCATCGGCTCCGACGCCGTCCCCGCCCTCATCGACGGACTGCCCTCCCTCGGCCCCTTCGGTCAGTTGACCGCCATCGAGGTCTTCGAAGAGGTGGCGGACCCACGCTGCGGCCCCGCCCTGATCGCCCTCCTGGACAGCGACAACCCGACCGTCCGCGAATGGGCGGCGATGGCCCTGGCGAGCCTGCAGATCGACGGCGCGGTCGAGCCCGTGCGCCGCGCCTATCGCGCCTGCCTGGAACGGGCGACGCCACCGGACTGGACCGAGCCGGAAGGTATCCGCTGGGCTCTGACCGCACTCGGCGCACGCACGCCCGTCGTCCCGCCGCTCACCGCGCGCCTACGAACCACGGCCACGGACAACACCACGGGCTGGCCCTCGACCCGCTACGCCGACATCACCAACGACCTGGCCGACCACGCCCAGGTGATCCTCCACTCCCAGTTCTGGCAGGTGGACGCCGGCGGCATGTACGGCGTCGCCGGCCCAGGCCTGCACTGGGACCTCGACTGGACCGCGCCCTGGGAGCGCCTGGTCGAAGAGTCCCGCGCCTGGTCCCTGCTGGGAGCCTCCGAAGCCCCCGCCGACGACAACATCCTCGTCGTCCCCACCTGGATCGACCGTGCCGACCTGCACCCGGAGAGGTGACCGATGCCGTTCCAGCACCCCGAGGAGGTCGGCCTTGGCTACGTGATCGAGCGCTACGCGGCAAGGAAGGACTCGGGCCACGCGCGCTACCTCGTCCTGAAAAGCGGTCGATTCCTGCGGCCCGAGTGGCCTCACGGCGAACGTTTCGCCCATCACCTCATCGACGACGCGGCCACGATCACCGATGCTGAGTTGGAAGCCCTCTTCGGCTACGAGTGGCGCTCGCGCCTCACCGCCGCATGGCTGATCGGCGTCGATCGCCGCGATCGGTTCCGCGAACGCATCGGCGACCTGCTTCTGGCCAGCGAGGTCTGCTTCTCCGGTAGCGCCTACTGCTTCGCCCTGGCCCGCTTCGGCACCCACGCGGACGCCGAGATCCTCACCGCCTACCTCGACCATTACCTCCCTCGCACCGACCTCCGCTACGACCAGCCCGCAGCCCTCGGCGCCCTCCTCCGTCTCGACGCCCACCTCGGCACCCACCATGCCGACCGCTTCACACAGCCCGACGGTCTTTGGGACCAGTGGGTCAATGCCCTGGCCCACCTCCGCGGCCACCCCGCATACACCCCCGTCGAGCGGCGCCGCTCGACAGACCTCCAGTGCGAGTTCGCCAACAGCTGGCGACGCCTGTAGGTCGCGGCGCAATCACCGGTTCCGGGCCCCTAGTTCCCACCAGGTGGGGGCGTGAACAAGCCAAACGCACACCAGAAAGCCGGTTCTGCCCGACGATGGAAATGCGGAAGACCGCCGACACGCGGAGACAGGGGGAACCATGCGCATCGACGTACGGGTAGGGGCCGAGGCGGACGAGCTGCGTTCACTGCACCAGTGGCTGGGGGCAGACAGAGAGATCCGCAGGTCGTCCTCCTTGACACTTCAGGAGCAGCCTCCCAAGCCAGGGCACATGGGCGGTTTGCTGGACGTCATCCAATTGGTGACTGAAAACGGATGGAGCGCTGCCTCCTTCGTGATGGCACTGGCCGCCTGGAAGCGAACCAGGCCCCAGGACCCGCGGATCGAGATCAGGCGGGGTGACACCGTGATCGTTCTTACCCAGGGCAGCGATGCCGAGTTCGAACGTGTCATTCGTGCCCTTGAGACCTCGACCGAGGATGAGGCACCTGGGACATGAGCGTGTTACCCGACCCCGGCGCGACCCGAGCCGTGCTGATCGGCACCAGCCACTACGACCACCTGGAGTCACTGCCGGCTGTGTCCAACAATCTGACCGCTCTGGCCGAGGCACTGACCGGACCCACCTCTTGGACCCTGCCGCAGGAGCATTGCACGATCCTCTCCAACCCCCCGACCGCAGAGATGACCATGGCTGCAGTGCGAGCCGCAGCCGAGCAAGCGCGCGACACCGTGCTGATCTACTTCGCCGGTCATGGGCTGGTCGACCCCGAAGGGGACCTCTATCTGGCCATGCCGCAGTCCAAGCAGCAACGCGTGGAGACCGGACTGCCCTATCGGTGGATACGGCAGGCTCTCCTGAACGGCCGGGCCGATCGATGTGTTGTTGTCCTTGACTGCTGCTACAGCGGTCTGGCCCTCGGGACGATGGGCGGCCCGTCAGATCTGGCCGATCAGGCGGCCGTGGAGGGAACATTCCTGCTGGCCGCTGCTGCAGAAACACGTCAAGCACTCGCCCCGCCGGACGAGACCTTCACCGCGTTCACCGGCGAGCTCCTCGACACGCTTCAGACGGGCATCCCCAATGGGCCTGAGCTGATCGACTTTGGAGCGCTGTACCGGCACTTGCGCATCAGGCTGGCAGCTAAGGGGCGCCCCGCCCCACAGGCGAGAGACAGGAACACCGGGGCCCGACTCGCTCTCGGCCGCAACCTGGCCTGCCTGCCGACAACTGCGATCACCCCGTCTGCTGACGGGAAGCCAGCCACAGGGCGCTCTTGGCCGAGTCCCTCGGGAATCCGCACTGTCAGGGGCTTCTTCAAGTTGTTGGCCGATGTTCGTGTGACGAGCGGTCTCACCCATCAGATGGTTAGCCAACGTTCCGGTGGACGCATCTCACCCGGTACCGTCAGCCGTCTTTTGAACCGCGAGAGTCTTCCCAAGACCTGGCACACCACAGCGGCGTATCTGTCCGCCTGTGGCGTGCCGGATCAGCAGGTCGCTGAGTGGAATGCCGTCTGGACGCGGTTGCTAACGGTTACGACGACCGACGCCGCGCCGCACACCGTCCCGCAACCGCGCCAGAACCAGAAGCCCACCACGTTGCAGAGGTTGACCGGAAGAGTGTCTCGGCGAAACGGTCGAAGTCGAGATCGCCGTTCAGGGAGTAGCTGACGCAGTCGGAGACGCCTGCTGCGGAGCCGGAACAGGTGCCTCGCTGTCATCACCGAAGACCGTGTTCCAGGCAGCAATAGCCAACAACACCGCCGCAATCACAAGGCCAGTCGCAGGCTTCTTCACCTGCTTGGCGGCCGGCGGCCGCACCCAGTGTCCTGCCCGGTAGTAGGGCTTGTCGCTCTTCTGCGCCACTGCGCTCTCCCCCAACGACACTGTCACCTGATCCCTAGCCACAGTTTGACAGCGGCCCGTCCGCCCCGAGGAGGAATCAGCACGCACGGCTGATTCCGCACCATGGAGCCGTGATGGGCTGCGTGCTCCGAACTCGGCTTCGATCTTGCGGCACTCGGATTGGGCCCGCTGTCCGTCGCGGTTGGTGCGCGGGCGGCGCCCGTCGGCGCGGACGGTGGTGGCCATGATGTGGATGTGGTCGTCGGCGTGGCGCACGGCGATCCATCGGCATGCCTTGTCGTCGCCTTCGGGGGCGATGCCGGTGGCGTGGACGATGCGGCGGGCGACCTCGGCCCACTCGGTGTCGGTGAGGTAGCGGTCGCCGGGCGCGGTGCGGACGGGGCAGTGCCAGACGTGCTGGGTTGGTTTCCTGCCGCCGAGCTCGCGGGTGCGCAGGTCGACGTGGGTGTCGAGGCGCTTGGCGAGCTGGGTGTAGGTGGCTGCTGGGTCGCGGCCGGGGTCGGGGGCGCCGGCCATGTCCCAGGCGGCGACGATGTGAGGGTCGGTGTGTTCGTCGCGGCGGCCGGGGCCGAAGAGGTAGACGATCAGTCCGCGCGTGTCGGAGCCGGTGGAGACGTCAGGAACCATGGGCGCGCGCCTCGGCCACACCAACGCGGCCATGACGCTGAACATCTACACCCACCTGTGGCCCGACTCCGAGGAGCGGACCCGTGCCGCCGTCGACAAGGCGTACGCGGACCAGTCCGTCGACGCTCGGCCACAGGTCGACGAAGCGGCGTAGCCGCTACCCCCGCGCGCTGACCGAAGTCAGCACGCTGCGGACTCTGCGCGGACCGCAAAGGCCGCCCAACCCGCTCCGCCGCAGGTCAGACGGCCTTTCGCCGAACGTATTAGACGTTGAACCGGAACTCCACCACATCCCCGTCCTGCATCACGTACTCCTTGCCCTCCATCCGCGCCTTGCCCTTCGCGCGGGCCTCCGCGACCGAGCCGGTTTCGACCAGGTCGGCGAAGGAGATGACCTCCGCCTTGATGAAGCCCTTCTGGAAGTCGGTGTGGATGACACCGGCGGCCTCGGGGGCGGTGGCGCCCTTCTTGATGGTCCAGGCGCGGGACTCCTTGGGGCCGGCCGTCAGGTAGGTCTGGAGACCCAGGGTGCGGAAGCCGACGTGGGCGAGGGTGGCGAGGCCGGGCTCCTCCTGGCCGACGGACTGAAGGAGTTCGAGGGCCTCGTCCTCGTCCAGCTCGGCGAGGTCCGCCTCCAGCTTGGCGTTGAGGAAGATCGCCTCGGCGGGGGCGACCAGCTCGCGCTGCTCGTTCTTGAAGTCCTCGTCGGTCAGCTCGTCCTCGTCGACGTTGAAGACGTAGAGGAAGGGCTTGGTGGTGAGCAGGTGCAGGTCGTGGAGCAGCTCCGCGCGCTCCGTGCCCTGGACGACGCCCTGCGAGAAGAGCGTGTCGCCCTTCTCCAGGATCTCCTTGGCCTCCTCGACCGCCTTGACCTTGGGCGCGACGTCCTTCTTGATCCGCGACTCCTTCTGCAGGCGCGGGAGGACCTTCTCGATGGTCTGGAGGTCGGCGAGGATCAGCTCGGTGTTGATCGTCTCGATGTCGTCCTTGGGCGAGACCTTGCCGTCGACGTGCACGACGTTCTCGTCCTTGAAGGCGCGGATGACCTGGCAGATCGCATCGGACTCGCGGATGTTCGCGAGGAACTTGTTGCCCAGGCCCTCGCCCTCGGACGCGCCGCGCACGATGCCGGCGATGTCGACGAAGTCGACCGTGGCCGGGAGGATGCGCTGCGAGCCGAAGATCTCCGCCAGCTTGGTCAGCCGGGGGTCCGGGACGCCGACGACGCCCACGTTCGGCTCGATCGTGGCGAACGGGTAGTTGGCCGCCAGCACGTCGTTCTTGGTCAGGGCGTTGAACAGGGTCGACTTGCCGACATTCGGCAGACCGACGATTCCGATCGTGAGCGACACGTTGCGACTTCCCGTACGTGAGGAGGGGGGCGAGGGCCGGCCGAGCGGCCGGCGTGGACCGATCCACCAGTCTACGGCGTGCCCGCGCCCGCCCGGCCGCTGTGTCGAACGCCCGGCCGACGTCCGGATCCCGGCGTGTCTGACGGGAGGCCGGACACATTAAACGACCTAAGTTGGTCCAGTGGAGCAACACAGGACGCGACCCGCCCAGCACGGACCGCGACGCGAGCCGGCGCCTGGCCCGTCGGCGGCCCCCCGTACGGCACGGCCGCCCGGGCCGCCGCTGCCCCCGCAGGCGGGGAGGGCGGCCGGCGGCGGGGTCGCCCGGTCCCCGCGCGCCCAGCGATCGCAGCAGCCCCAGCGGCCGCAGCAGCCGCAGCGCAGCCCTCGGCCGGCCGGACGCCGGCCCGGCCCCTCGCCCGCCGCGCGCCGCGTGCCCGGGCCCCGGCTCACCGGTCTGGGCGGCGGACTGTTCTGCGGGGCCGTGATGCTGGTGCTCGGGCTGCTCACGGAGGCGCTGTTCGGCGCCTCGCTCACCGTCTACGGGGTGCTGTTCCTGCCGGTGTGCATGCTGACCGCGCTGTGGGTGCGCGAGGGGGACCTGCTCATCGCGCCCGTGGTGGTGCCGATCGCCTTCGCGGTGGGGCTGGTGCCGGTCGCCGACGAGGGCGGCGGAAGCACGCCGGACCGGCTGATGGGCCTGGTGACCGGCCTCGCCACCCAGGCGGGCTGGCTGTACGGCGGGACCCTGCTGGCGGGTGTGCTGGTGCTCGTCCGCCGGGTGCGGCGGGTGCGGCGGGTCCGGACCGCCAACAGGCGGCCCGCCCGGGACCCGGTTGGCCGGAACCGGGCCGGACGGGCCGTCGTCTGAAGACATCCCCCGGGCTACGAGCCCTGCGGAAACCAGCCGCCCGCGCCAACAGGACGCCTTACACCCCCGTCGCCGCCCGCATCGCCGCCCCCACGATGCCCGCGTCGTTCTGGAGGTGCGCCGGGACGATCTCCGCCTTGATGCCCTCGATCTTCGGCAGGAACTTGTGCGCCTTGCGGCTGACGCCGCCGCCGATCACGAACAGCTCGGGCGAGAACAGCATCTCGACGTGGGCGAGGTACTTCTTCACCCGCCGCGCCCACTCGTCCCACGACAGGTCGTGGTCCTCCTTGGCCTTGCTGGACGCCCGCTTCTCCGCGTCGTGGCCCCGCAGTTCCAGGTGGCCCAGCTCGGTGTTGGGGACGAGGACGCCGTCCACGAACAGCGCGCTGCCGATGCCGGTGCCGAAGGTCAGCACGATCACCGTGCCCTTGCGGTGCCGTCCGGCGCCGAAGTGCATCTCGGCGACGCCGGCCGCGTCCGCGTCGTTGACCACCGTCACCGGCAGGCCGCCCAGGCGGTCGCCGAGCAGGACGCGCGCGTCGGTGTCGATCCAGCCCTTGTCGACGTTGGCCGCCGTGCGGATCGTGGCGCCGTCGGTGACCACGCCGGGGAAGGTGACGCCGACCGGGCCGGTCCAGCCGAAGTGGTCGACGACCTGCTTCACCCCGTCGGCCACCGCGTCAGGGGTGGCCGGGTGCGGGGTGAGGACCTTGCAGCGCTCCTGCGCCAGCTCCCCCTTGTCGAGGTCGACCGGGGCGCCCTTGATCCCGGATCCGCCGATGTCCACGCCGAAGATCTCCATGGCACCACGTTACGACGACCGGGGGAATGCCACCGGTCGTCGTACGGTCAACCACCCCCGGGGGCGGCCGGAGTTCTACGCCTCGGTGCCGGCGCCGCCGCGCTCGGCCGCCAGCGCGGCGGCCTCCTCACGCAGGTCGCGGCGCAGCTCCTTGGGCAGGGAGAAGGTGATGGACTCCTCGGCCGCCTTGACGATCTCCACGTCCTCGAAGCCGCGCTGCGACAGCCACTCCAGGACCTGCTCGACCAGCACCTCCGGCACCGAGGCGCCCGAGGTGACGCCGACCGTGGTGACGCCCTCCAGCCAGGCCTCGTCGATCTCGTCGGCGAAGTCCACGAGGTAGGCGTCGCGGGCGCCGGCCAGCTTGGCGACCTCGACGAGCCGCTTGGAGTTGGAGGAGTTGCGGGAGCCGACGACGATCACCAGGTCGGCCTCGGCGCCCATCTGCTTCACCGCGAGCTGGCGGTTCTGCGTGGCGTAGCAGATGTCGTCGCTGGGCGGGGAGATCAGCTGGGGGAACTTCTCCTTGAGGGCGTCGACGGTCTCCATGGTCTCGTCGACGCTGAGCGTGGTCTGGGAGAGCCAGACGACCTTCGACGGGTCGCGGACCTCGACCTTCGCGACGTCGCCGGGGCCGTCGACCAGCTGGATGTGGTCGGGGGCCTCGCCGGAGGTGCCGATGACCTCCTCGTGGCCCTCGTGGCCGATCAGGAGGATGTCGTAGTCGTCGCTGGCGAAGCGGACGGCTTCCTTGTGGACCTTGGTGACCAGCGGGCAGGTGGCGTCGATGGTGGCGAGCCGGCCGCGCTGGGCCTCCTCGTGGACGACGGGGGCGACGCCGTGCGCGGAGAACATCACGATGTTGCCCGGGGGCACCTCCTCCGTCCGCTCGACGAAGATCGCGCCCTTCTTCTCCAGGGTCTGCACCACGTACTTGTTGTGCACGATCTCGTGGCGCACGTAGACGGGAGCCCCGTACTGCTCCAGGGCCTTCTCGACGGCGATCACGGCGCGGTCCACCCCCGCGCAGTAGCCCCGGGGGGCGGCGAGCAGGACACGGCGGCCAGGCGAAGCGGTCATGCGTCCCATCGTACGGGCCATGGGTGCGGGTGCCGGGCACGGTGCGCGGCCGGCGGCGGCGCACCGGTGTCGGCGGGGCGCACTACGCTCGCGGGCATGGCTGTGAACACGTCCGCGGACACCCCCCTGCCGGTGGGAGAGGTGTCGCGGCTCATCGGCGGGTGGATCGACCGGCTGGGCGCGGTGTGGGTGGAGGGTCAGATCACCCAGCTGTCGCGGCGGCCGGGCGCGGGCGTGGTGTTCCTGACGCTGCGCGACCCGTCGTACGACATCTCGGTGGGGGTGACCTGTTACCGGCAGGTGTTCGACGCGGTCGCGGACGTCGTGAGCGAGGGCGCGCGGGTGGTCGTCCACTGCAAGCCGGAGTGGTACGCGCCGCGCGGGCAGCTGTCGCTGCGGGCCGCCGAAATCCGCCCGGTGGGGGTCGGGGAGCTGCTGGCGCGGCTGGAGCAGCTGAAGAAGTCGCTGGCGCGGGAGGGGCTGTTCGCGCCGGAGCGCAAGAAGCCGCTGCCGTTCCTGCCGCAGTTGATCGGGCTGGTGTGCGGGCGCGCGTCGGCGGCCGAGCGGGACGTGCTGGAGAACGCGCGGCACCGCTGGCCCGCGGTCCGCTTCGAGGTGCGGAACGTGGCGGTGCAGGGGGTGCACGCGGTGCCGCAGGTGGTGCAGGCCGTGAAGGAGCTGGACGCGCTGGACGACGTGGACGTGATCGTCGTCGCGCGGGGCGGGGGCAGCGTGGAGGACCTGCTGCCGTTCTCCGACGAGCAGCTGGTGCGGGCGGTGGCCGCGTGCCGGACGCCGGTCGTCTCGGCGATCGGGCACGAGCCGGACAGCCCGCTGCTCGACCTGGTCGCCGACCTGCGCGCCTCCACGCCGACCGACGCCGCCAAGAAGGTGGTGCCGGACGTGGGCGAGGAGTACGAGCGGGTGCGGATGCTGCGGGACCGGGCGCGGCGGTGTGTGGGCGCCCTGCTGGAGCGGGAGGAGCGGGGGCTGGCGCAGGCGCTGGCGCGGCCGTCGATACAGGACCCGCACCGGATGATCGACGCGCGCGCGGAGGAGGTCACGATGCTGCTGGACCGGGGGCGGCGGGCGCTGCGCCACCAGCTGGACCGGGCCGACTCCGAGCTGACGCACACACACGCGCGGGTGGTGGCGCTCTCCCCCGCCGCCACGCTGAAGCGCGGGTACGCGGTGCTCCAGCGGGAGGACGGGCACGCGGTACGCGCGCCCGGTGAGGTGGAGGCGGGCGAGACGCTGCGGGCGCGGGTGTCCGCGGGCGAGTTCACGGTTCGGGTCGGGACGGTCGAGGCATAGGTGGGCGGAATGAGCGGCAGGACGGAGCAGGCGGCGGTGGCCGAGGCGCTCGGTTACGAGCAGGCGCGGGACGAGCTGATCGAGGTCGTGCGCCGCCTGGAGGCGGGCGGTACGACGCTGGAGGAGTCGCTCGCGCTGTGGGAGCGGGGCGAGGAGCTGGCCAAGGTGTGCCGGCGCTGGCTCGACGGGGCGCGGGCCCGGCTGGACGCGGCGCTCGCGGAGGAGGAGCGGGGCGAGGGGGCCGGCGACGACGAGTAGGAAGCCGGTTGGCGGCGGGAGCCGGTTGAAAGTTGAAACTTCATAGAGGTACGCTCGGTCCGGCAAACCGGACCGCGGTCCGTTAATCCCCGACGGGCCGCCGCGACCCCCCATGAGGTTCACGCATGTCTCTCGTTCTCGACTCCGCCGCGCAGGACCTGCTGTTCCGCGAGGCGCGCACCGCCAACACGTTCACCGACGAGCCGGTGACCGACGAGCAGGTGCGGGCGATATACGACCTGATCAAGTACGGCCCTACGTCCATGAACCAGTCGCCGCTGCGCATCACGCTGGTCCGCTCCCCCGAGGCGCGTGAGCGCCTGGTGCGGCACATGGCCGAGGGCAACCAGCCCAAGACGGCCGCCGCGCCGCTCGTGGCGATCCTGTCCGCGGACAACGAGTTCCACGAGGAGCTGCCGCAGCTCTTCCCGCACTTCCCGCAGGCCAAGGACGCGTTCTTCGGCGAGCGCCCGGTCCGTGAGTCCGCCGCCGCGCTGAACGCCGCCCTCCAGGCCGCGTACTTCATCATCGGCGTGCGCGCCGCCGGTCTGGCCGCCGGCCCGATGACCGGCTACGACGTGGAGGGCGTGCGCAAGGAGTTCCTCGACGACGACCACACCCCGCTGATGGTCGTGAACATCGGCCGTCCCGGCCCCGACGCCTGGTTCCCGCGCAACCCGCGCCTGGAGTACGACCAGGTCGTCACCACCGTCTGAGCCCGAGCGCGACAACAGGGGCGGGGCCCCGGATCACCGATCCGGGGCCCCGCCCCTTGTTGCGTGTGTGCGCAGGTCACTCCGTGCGGAGCGCCTCCGCCAGCTTCGTCATCTCCGCGAAGGACGCCGTGCCGGTCACCACGGTCGTCGAGCCCGGGGTGTTCTCCAGCACCAGGGCGTCGTAGCGGTCGCCCTCGTAGCGCGTCCAGGTCCCGCCGTCGATCCGCTGCGTGGCCCCGGTCTCCTCGGCGCTCTGCGTCGTGGTCTCGATGAACGTCGAGCGCTTGCCGGCGGACTGCTCGACCGCCGCGTACTCGCCCTCGGGAGTGCGGAAGCCGAGGTGCCAGGCCTCGCCCTCGGCGCCGCGGTAGCGCACGGAGGTGGGCTTCCACGTCTTCGGCAGCCCCTCGGGCGCGGCCACGGGGTAGGAGGCGGCACGGCGGGCGGTGAGCAGGTCGACGCGGTAGTCGACGCGCTTGATCTCGGGCTCACCGTCCGTGTGCGGGATGAACAGCCACACCACTCCCGCCGCGAGCACGATGAGGGCCAGGGAGAGAACCATGTCCCTGGCGGTCTTCTGCATGCTGTTCGTTCCTGCCACGCCCCCTATCGTCGCAGGTGCCCGGGGCGCTCATCCGTGGGGTCCCCTGCTCATTCTGTCCGCCTGGCGCTAGAGTCATGGCCACACCCTCATCCGGCCGTCGTCGTACAGAAAGGTGCGCTCCGATGACCGAACACCACCATTTGCCGTCCGAGCTCGATGTCCCCTCCGAGGCCCCCGACCGCAACCTCGCCCTGGAGCTGGTGCGGGTCACCGAGGCGGCCGCGATGGCCGCCGGCCGCTGGGTGGGGCGCGGCGACAAGAACGGCGCCGACGGTGCCGCTGTGCGCGCCATGCGCACCCTGGTCTCCACCGTCTCGATGAACGGCGTCGTCGTCATCGGCGAGGGCGAGAAGGACGAGGCGCCGATGCTCTTCAACGGGGAGCGCGTCGGCGACGGCACCGGCCCCGAGTGCGACATCGCGGTCGACCCGATCGACGGCACCACGCTCACCGCCAAGGGCATGACCAACGCGATCGCGGTGCTGGCGGCGGCCGAGCGCGGCTCGATGTTCGACCCGTCGGCCGTGTTCTACATGGACAAGCTGGTCACGGGCCCGGAGGCGGCCGACTTCGTCGACATCAACGCCCCGGTGAGCGTGAACATCCGCCGGGTCGCCAAGGCGAAGCGGGTCACCCCCGAGGACGTCACCGTGGTGATCCTGGACCGGCCCCGGCACGAGGGCATCATCAAGGAGATCCGGGAGACCGGGGCGCGCATCAAGCTGATCTCCGACGGCGACGTGGCCGGCTCGATCCTGGCGCTGCGCGAGGGCACCGGCATCGACCTGCTGCTGGGCATCGGCGGCACCCCCGAGGGCATCATCTCGGCCTGCGCGGTGAAGTGCCTGGGCGGCACCATCCAGGGCAAGCTGTGGCCGAAGGACGACGAGGAGCGGCAGCGGGCCGTGGACGCCGGGCACGACCTGGACCGCGTGCTGACCACGGAGGACCTGGTCACCGGGGACAACGTGTTCTTCGTGGCGACCGGCATCACCGACGGCGAGCTGCTGCGGGGTGTGCGCTACCGCTCGGAGACGGCGACGACCGACTCGATCGTGATGCGGTCCAAGTCGGGGACGGTGCGCCGGATCGACTCCGAGCACCGGCTCAGCAAGCTGCGGGCCTACAGCGCGATCGACTTCGACCGGGCCAAGTAGCCCGCGAGGCCGCCCGGGTAACCCCGAGAGCCACCCGGAGACCCCGAGAACCACCCGGCGAACCCGTGAGCCACCGGAAGAAGAGGCGTCCTCTGTGCGGAGAGGGCGCCTCCTTCCGTCGGTGCGGGGTCAGCCCGCGGCGGCTATGCGGTTCTGCCGGGCCTTCTTCAGCTCCATCTCGCGCCGCCTGCGGCGGGCCAGGACGACACGGCGCTCCGCCGCGGTCAGGCCGCCCCAGACGCCGTAGGGCTCGGGCTGGAGCAAAGCGTGCTCGCGGCACTCGACCATGACCGGGCAGCGGGCGCAGACCCGCTTGGCCGCCTCCTCGCGGGACAGCCGCGCGGCGGTCGGTTCCTTCGACGGCGCGAAGAACAGGCCCGCCTCGTCACGCCGGCACACCGCCTCGGTGTGCCAGGGGGCGTCCTGGTCCCTGTCCCGCGCTGCCACTCGCTGGGCCGGAACGGCGGCTACCTGCAGGGACGAATGCGGCGGTTGCAGCACGGTCTACTCCTGACGACGGCTTCGCGAGCTGGCGAGTGCCGTGGATGCACACGGGTCGGCCCGGCGTGAATCCCTGGCGCCCTCCAAGGAGACGATGCGTCAAGGCTTACCCGATGTGCGCGCGCCTATGCACAGAGTCCCCGACGGGCTCCGCTTACGGGCGGCCGCGCGGCCCCGCGCGCCCTCACCACCTCAGACCGGCCGCGACCGGCAGGTGGTCGCTGCCGGTGGCCGGCAGCACCCAGGAGCTCTCCGTCCGCACACCTCGGACCAGGATGTGGTCGATCCGCGCCACCGGGAAAGCCGCCGGCCAGGTGAAGCCGAAGCCGTCCCCGGCCTCGGTCCAGCTGGAGCTCAGCCGTGAGGTGATGCCGTCGAGCGCGCGGTCGTCCGTGGTGCCGTTCAGGTCCCCGAGCAGCACCACCCGCTCGTTCCGCTCGGCGGCGAGGACCTCGGCGAGCGCCCGCGCGTCGCGGTCCCGGCTGTCCGTCCAGAAGCCGCCTCGGGGCATGAGCCGTACGGAGCCCAGATGGGCCACGTACACGGCCAGCGGGCCCTGGTCGGTGGCCACCGTGGTGCGCAGCGCCCGCATGGAGGACCACGTCTCGCCGGCCGGCCGGGTGGCCGCGAGCGGCCCGTGGTTCGTGATGTCGAGCGGCCGGGTCCCCGACAGCGGCAGCCTGCTCCAGAGCCCGACCGTGCCGAGCACCGTGTGGTACGGGTACGCCGCCGCCAGGCCCTTCTCGTACGTGCCGAGGTCCTCCTCGGTGAGCTCCACCAGGGCCAGCACGTCCGCCCCGGAGCCGGCCAGCGACCGGGCGGTGCCCGCCGGGTCGGAGTTGCCGGCGGCGACGTTGTGCTCCGCCACGGTGAGATCCGCGTGGCCCGCCGGGCCGGACCGGTCGCCGAGCAGCCCGCCGAAGAGGTTCAGCCACACCACGACGGGCAGCAGCAGCGCGACCACGGCGGAGGCGGAACGACGCCACAGCGCGCCGATCAGCAGCACGGGCACGAACAGGCCGGACCACGGCAGGAAGGACTCCACCAGGCTGCCGAGCCCTCCGCGGTCCGTGATCCGCGCGTGCAGCAGCAGGGTCAGGCCCAGCAGCACCGCGAGCGCCGCGAGCACCGTGCCGCGCCTCCAGGGGCCGGGCCGGGAGGCGGCGCGCAGCACCCCGCGCCACCCCTCCCGCCCGGCGCGGCCGTCGTCGCTGTCGTGGCTGTCGTGGCTGTCGTGGCTGTCGTGGCGGCCGGTGTCCTCCGGCCCGGTCCTCACCGTGTCGGCCTGCGTCATGGTTCCCCGTCCTCGCTCACTGCCGGTCATGTCCCGGCCAGTCAAGGGCGGGCCGTGTTGCGGGCACGTATGCGATTCCGGATACGCCGGCGATATGCGCGGGCTCCTAGCATCGACGGCATGCGTGTGCTGATCGTCGAGGACGAACCCTTCATGGCCGAGGCCATCCGCGACGGCCTGCGCCTGGAGGCGATCGCGGCCGACATCGCGGGGGACGGCGACACCGCGCTGGAGCTGCTGGACGTCAACTCCTACGACATCGCCGTCCTCGACCGCGACATCCCCGGACCCTCCGGTGACGAGATCGCCCGGAGCATCGTCGCCTCCGGCAGCGGGATGCCGATCCTGATGCTCACCGCGGCCGACCGGCTCGACGACAAGGCGTCCGGCTTCGGACTCGGCGCCGACGACTACCTCACGAAACCCTTCGACCTGCGGGAGCTGGTGCTGCGGCTGAGGGCACTCGACCGCAGGCGGGCGCACGCCAGGCCTCCGGTGCGTGAGGTCGCGGGCCTGCGCGTGGACCCGTTCCGCCGCGAGGTCCACCGCGACGGCCGCTACGTGGCGCTCACCCGCAAGCAGTTCGCGGTGCTCGAGGTCCTCGTCGCCGCCGAGGGCGGTGTGGTCAGCGCCGAGGAACTCCTTGAGCGGGCGTGGGACGAGAACGCCGACCCCTTCACCAACGCCGTGCGCATCACCGTCTCGGCGCTGCGCAAGCGCCTCGGCGAACCGTGGATCATCGCGACCGTGCCGGGCGTCGGCTACCGCATCGACACCGCGCCCGGCTCCGCCGGTTCCGCGCGTGACGGACGGGGCCGTGGATAGGCCGCCCGGGCTGAGCGTCCGCCTCAAGCTCACCCTCAGCTACGCCGGTTTCCTTCTGCTCGCCGGTTCCCTGGTGCTCGCCGCCGTCGGCGTGTTCCTCCTGCGGGAGGGATGGTTCCAGACCAACGAACAGGGGGCGTGGCGGGTGACCCCCGGCACCAGCTTCGTGCGCGGTTTCGCGCCCTTGGCGGCCGTGGTGATGGCGTGCCTCCTGGTGTTCGGCCTCCTGGGCGGGTGGGTCCTCGCCGGCCGCATGCTCGCCCCCCTGGCGCGCATCACGCACGCCACCCGCACGGCGGCCACGGGATCGCTCTCGCACCGCGTCCGGCTGCCGGGCCGCCAGGACGAGTTCCGCGAACTCGCCGACGCCTTCGACGCGATGCTCGCCCGGCTGGAGGCGCACGTGGCCGAGCAGCGGCGGTTCGCGGCCAACGCGTCGCACGAACTGCGCACCCCGCTGGCGATCTCGAAGTCGCTGCTCGACGTGGCCCGCACCGACCCCTCGCACGACACCGGTGAGGTCCTCGACCGCCTCCAGGCCGTCAACGCCCGCGCGATCGACCTCACCGAGGCGCTGCTCCTGCTCAGCCGGGCCGACCGGCAGTCCTTCGCCCGCGAACCCGTCGACCTGTCCCTCGTGGCGGAGGAGGCCGCCGAGACGCTCCTGCCCCTCGCGGAGAAGCACGGCGTCGCCCTGGTGACCGACGGCGAGATCACCCCCACCGTCGGATCGCCGGCGCTCCTGCTCCAGCTGACCACGAACCTCGTGCACAACGCGATCGTCCACAACCTGCCGGAGCGGGGCAGCGTGTGGGTGACCACCGCGCTGCGCCCCGCGACCGTGCTGCTCACCGTCGAGAACACCGGCGAGCCGGTCCCGCCGGAGCTGGTCCCGACGCTCACCGAGCCGTTCCGGCGCGGCACCGAGCGCGTGCACACCGACCACGCGGGCGTCGGCCTCGGCCTGGCGATCGTCCGGTCCATCACCCGCGCACACGGCGGCACGCTCACCCTCACGCCCCGCACCGCCGGCGGGCTCCGCATCACGGTGGAGCTACCCACGGCGGGCGCGCCCCCGTCGGCCGCCTGACGCGAGGGACGCCGCCGGGGGACGCCCTCGGACGGTCAGTGGCCGAGATGCCTGCGCATGCTGCGGTCCACCGTGCGCTGCACGCGGTCGAGGATGTCCTTCACGAGCTTGCCGCGCTTCGGCCGCGCCTCGACGCTGCCCAGGATCGCCCAGCCGTCGACGTAGATCACCGGGGCGTTGTCGTCGGGCGAGTCCTGCGGGTCCACCTCGAAGGCGCCGAGCACGCCGCCGCCGGTGCCGCGCAGCGACGCGTTCTCCGGGACGTATATCTCGACGCTGCCGAAGACGGAGAACGCCTTGATCATGACCTGCTGGTGGTCGAACAGCGCCTCGCTGAGGTCGATCTCCACGCTGCCGAACACGGCGTACGCGTGGATGCGGCGGCCGGTGCGCCAGCGGCCCTTGCGGGCGGCGGCGCTGAACACCGCGACCACGTTGTCGTCGGGGTCGACCGGGAAGACGCCCGCGGCGGGGCGGCCCGGCGCGGAGTAAGGGGCCGCGCGCCGCTGGTGGGCGGCGGGCAGGTCCTGGACGAACCCCTCCAGCTCGCCCAGCGTCTTGGCGGTCAGCACGCCCTCGACACGCTCGGCGTGCTCGTCGGCGGTCAGCCGGCCCTCGGCGTGCGCGTCGTGCAGGAGGTCGACGATACGGTCCCGGTCGGCGTCGGAGGCGCGCAGCTCGGTGTCGCGCGGGGCCGTGTCCGGCTGCTGGGCGTGCTTCTGAAGGTCCACGGCAGCAGCGTACCCAAACGCGATAGATCGCGACTACCCCGCGACGCGGACAACTCGCGGACAAACCTCGCGGGCACCTTCGCGGACGACCTCGCGGACAACTGAGGACAACCTCACAGGAGCGGCGTTCACGGCAGGTCCTAGGCTGGGAAGGCCCGCCGACGGAGGCGGGCGGTCTTCCGTCGAGTGAGGAATGGGCGAGATGCCTGAGTTCGAGTACGCCGATCTGCTCCCCATGGGAGAGGACACCACCCCCTACCGGCTGGTGACCTCCGAAGGTGTGTCCACCTTCGAGGCCGACGGCCGGACGTTCCTCAAGGTGGAGCCGGAGGCGCTGCGCAAGCTCGCCGAGGAGGCCATCCGCGACATCCAGCACTACCTGCGCCCCGCGCACCTCGCCCAGCTGCGCCGCATCATCGACGACCCCGAGGCGTCGGGCAACGACAAGTTCGTCGCGCTGGACCTGCTGAAGAACGCGAACATCGCGGCGGCGGGCGTGCTGCCCATGTGCCAGGACACCGGCACGGCGATCGTCATGGGCAAGCGCGGGCAGAACGTGCTGACGTCGGGACGTGACGAGGAGGCCCTGAGCAAGGGCATCTACGACGCGTACCAGAAGCTCAACCTGCGCTACTCGCAGATGGCTCCGCTCACCATGTGGGAGGAGAAGAACACCGGCTCCAACCTCCCCGCGCAGATCGAGCTGTACGCGACGGACGGCGGCGCCTACAAGTTCCTGTTCATGGCCAAGGGCGGCGGCTCCGCCAACAAGAGCTTCCTCTACCAGGAGACGAAGGCCGTCCTGAACGAGGCCTCCATGATGAAGTTCCTGGAGGAGAAGATCCGCTCGCTGGGCACGGCCGCCTGCCCGCCGTACCACCTGGCGATCGTCGTCGGCGGTACGTCCGCCGAGTACGCGCTGAAGACCGCGAAGTACGCCTCCGCGCACTACCTGGACGAGATCCCCGCCGAGGGCTCCCCGCTCGGGCACGGCTTCCGGGACAAGGAGCTCGAGGAGAAGGTCTTCGAGCTGACCCAGAAGATCGGCATCGGCGCCCAGTTCGGCGGCAAGTACTTCTGCCACGACGTGCGCGTGGTGCGGCTCCCGCGGCACGGCGCGTCCTGCCCCGTCGCCATCGCGGTCTCCTGCTCCGCCGACCGCCAGGCCGTCGCGAAGATCACCGCCGAGGGCGTCTTCCTGGAGCAGCTGGAGACGGACCCGGCGCGCTTCCTGCCGGAGACCACGGACGAGCAGCTCGACGAGTCCGGCGACGTCGTGAAGATCGACCTCAACCAGCCGATGAAGGCGATCCTCGCCGAGCTGACCAAGTACCCGGTGAAGACCCGGCTGTCGCTGTCCGGCCCGCTGGTCGTGGCGCGCGACATCGCGCACGCCAAGATCAAGGAGCGGCTGGACGCGGGCCAGGAGATGCCGCAGTACCTCAAGGACCACCCGGTGTACTACGCCGGCCCCGCGAAGACCCCCGAGGGCTACGCGTCCGGCTCCTTCGGGCCCACCACGGCCGGGCGGATGGACTCCTACGTGGAGCAGTTCCAGGCGGCCGGCGGGTCGCTGGTGATGCTCGCGAAGGGCAACCGCAGCAAGCAGGTCACCGACGCGTGCGCCGCGCACGGCGGCTTCTACCTGGGCTCCATCGGCGGTCCGGCGGCGCGGCTCGCGCAGGACTGCATCAAGAAGGTGGAGGTCGTCGAGTACGAGGAGCTGGGGATGGAGGCGGTCTGGAAGATCGAGGTCGAGGACTTCCCCGCGTTCGTCGTCGTCGACGACAAGGGCAACGACTTCTTCCAGGACCCGGCGCCCCAGCCGACGTTCACGTCGATTCCGGTGCGGGGGCCCGGACTCGCCTGACCCGACGAAGCCCCTCCGGCGTTTGAGGAGCGGGGTCCGGGGCGGAGCCCTGGGATGGGAACGGGAAGGGGCGGAGGGGGCGAACTCCCTCCGCCCCGGACCACCCACGTCCGCATAGCGAAATTCCTGTACTGCTTTCGGACTTTCTCCCCCCACCCCACCCCACGCCGTTGACGCCCTCAACAACCTGCTGTGACCCTTCCTGACAGCCCGGCATGCACATGCCATGCCCGGGCCACCGCGTGGCAACCCCACAGCCACCGTCCGGAGGAGTCCAGGTGAAACGAAGATTCGCCATGGCGGGCACCCTGCTCGCCCTCGTCCTCGGCTTCGGCACACTCCCCGCCGCGGCCACCCCGTCCGGCACGTCCCCCGCCTCCACCCCGACCGCCCTCGCCGCCCTCGCCGCCCCCGACATCAGCATCACCGCGGTACGGGCCCACCTCGACGAGCTCAGCGCCGCCGCCGCCCGCAACGGCGGCAACCGCCGTTCCACCGGCCAGGGTTACCGCGACTCCGTCGCCTACGTGAAGGGAAGGCTCCAGGCCGCCGGCTACACCGTCACCGAGCAGCCCTGCACCTCCGGCTGCACCAGCGGCGCCGGGCCCAACCTGATCGCCGAGTGGCCCCAGGGCGACGCGAGCGGCGTCTACATGTTCGGCGCCCACCTCGACGGCGTCTCCGCCGGACCCGGCATGAACGACAACGCCTCCGGCTCCGCCGCCCTGCTCGAGAACGCCCTGACGCTCGCCCGGGAGAACCCCGAGCTGCGCAGCCGCGTCCGCTTCGCCTGGTGGACCGACGAGGAGCAGGGCCTCAACGGCAGCGACTTCTACGTCCGTACGCTCTCCTCGACGGAACGCTCCAGGATCAAGGCGTACTACAACTTCGACATGGTCGCCTCGCTCAACGGCGGCTACTTCATCAACCACATCACCTCCGCCGCCGCCGCGCCGATGAAGGCGTACTGGGACTCGCTCGGCCTCCGGCCCGAGGAGAACACCGAGGGCGCCGGGCGCAGCGACGACTACTCCTTCGAGCGGTACGGCATCCCCACCTCCGGCTACGCGATGGGCGCGAGCGCCCGCAAGACCTCCGCGCAGGCCGCCAAGTGGGGCGGCACGTCCGGTGCGGCGTACGACCCCTGCTACCACCGGTCGTGCGACACGCTGTCCAACATCAACACCACCGGGCTCGACCGCGCGGCCGACGGCATCGCGTACACCGTGTGGCAGCAGGCCGTCGGCACGGGCGGCGGGGGCGCCTGCGACCCGGCCGGGGTCGTCGGCAACGGCGGGTTCGAGAGCGGGACCGCGCCGTGGACCGGGACCACCGCGGTCATCGCCGCCCACACCGGCCGGACCGCGCACGGCGGCACCCGCTTCGCCTGGCTCGGCGGCAACGGCTCCACCAGCACCGAGTCGGTCGGCCAGACGGTGACCGTGCCGGCCGGCTGCACGCGCGCGTCGCTGGACTTCTGGCTGTGGATCGAGACCGCCGAGTCCGGCAGCCGGGCGTACGACACGTTCTCCGTCCGGGTGAACGGGTCCACGCTCGCCTCCTGGTCCAACGTGCACGCGGGCGGCGGCTGGACACAGCGGTCGGCCGACCTGTCCGCGTACGCCGGACAGACGGTCACCGTGACCTTCACCGCCACCGAGGACTACAGCCTCCAGACCGGCTTCCTGCTGGACGACGTGAGCCTGAGCGGCGCCTGAGGAACCCCCACGGTCGTCCGCCCCGCCGCGTCGTCGCGGCGGGGCGGACGGCCTTGCGGGGAATACGCTCGGACGACACCGCTGCTGTGCTCCACGGAGGTACACGATGACGACCACGGACGACGACCGGACCTACCGCATCGAGCACGACTCCATGGGAGAGGTGAGAGTCCCCGCCGACGCCAAGTGGCGGGCGCAGACCCAGCGGGCGGTGGAGAACTTCCCGGTCTCCGGGCAGCGCCTGGAGCGCGCCCACATCGAGGCGCTGGCCCGGATCAAGGGCGCCGCGGCGAAGGTGAACGCACGGCTCGGCGTGCTGGACAAGGACGTCGCCGAGGCGATCCAGGAGGCGGCGGCGGAGGTCGCCGAGGGCCGGTGGGACGACCACTTCCCGGTGGACGTGTTCCAGACCGGGTCGGGCACCTCGTCCAACATGAACACCAACGAGGTCATCGCCACCCTCGCCACCGAGCGGCTGGGCCGGGACGTGCACCCCAACGACCACGTCAACGCCTCCCAGTCGTCCAACGACGTCTTCCCCTCGTCGCTGCACATCGCCGCCACCGCCGCGGTCACCCGGGACCTGATCCCGGCCCTGGAGCACCTCGCCGCCGCCCTGGAGCGCAAGGCGGAGGAGTTCGCGGACGTGGTGAAGTCCGGGCGCACCCATCTGATGGACGCCACGCCCGTCACCCTGGGCCAGGAGTTCGGCGGATACGCGGCCCAGGTGCGGTACGGCGTGGAGCGGCTGCGCGCCTCGCTGCCCCGGCTGGCCGAGCTGCCGCTGGGCGGCACCGCCGTCGGCACCGGCATCAACACCCCGCCCGGGTTCTCCGCGGCCGTCATCGAGGAGGTGGCGCGGGCGACCGGGCTGCCGCTGACCGAGGCGCGCAACCACTTCGAGGCGCAGGGCGCCCGGGACGGCGTGGTGGAGACCAGCGGGCAGCTGCGCACCGTCGCCGTCGGCCTCACCAAGATCGCGAACGATCTGCGGTGGATGGCGTCCGGCCCGCGCACCGGCCTCGCCGAGATCGCCCTGCCCGACCTCCAGCCCGGCTCCTCGATCATGCCCGGCAAGGTCAACCCGGTGATCCCGGAGGCCGTGCTGATGGTCTGCGCCCAGGTCACGGGCAACGACGCGACGGTCGCCGCGGCCGGCGCGTCCGGCAACTTCGAGCTGAACGTGATGCTGCCGGTGATCGCGAAGAACGTGCTGGAGTCGGTGCGGCTGCTCGCCAACGTCTCCCGGCTGCTCGCCGACCGCACGGTCGACGGGATCGTCGCCGACCGGGAGCGGGCCCGCGAGTACGCCGAGTCCTCGCCGTCCGTGGTCACCCCGCTGAACAAGTACATCGGCTACGAGGAGGCCGCCAAGGTCGCCAAGAAGTCGCTCGCGGAGCGCAGGACCATCCGGCAGGTGGTGCTGGAGGGCGGCTACGTGGAGCGCGGCGACCTGACCGTGGAACAGCTGGACGAGGCCCTGGATGTCCTGCGTATGACCCGCCCGTGAAACCTGGCGTCCCCGGGGTGAACCGTGACGGGGGCCGCAGCGTCGTGTGGCCACACCACCTAATATCTGCGCATGACAGAGGGTGGAACGACGATGCGCGGCCACGCGGGCGGGGCGGCCCGCCACTGGGAGCCCGGGACGCAGATCCTGTGGCGGTACCGGGAGAACGGCGGCGCGCGCATCCACATCGCGCGCCCCGTCACGGTCGTGCGCGACGACTCGGAGCTGCTGGCGGTCTGGATGGCGCCCGGCACCGAGTGCGTGAAGCCCGTCCTCGCCGACGGCACCCCGGTCCACCGCGAACCCCTCGCCACCCGCTACACCAAGCCGCGCACGGTGCAGAAGGACCGCTGGTTCGGCACCGGCGTGCTGAAGCTGGCCCGGCCCGGCGAGCCGTGGTCGGTGTGGCTGTTCTGGGAGCCGGGCTGGCGGTTCAAGAACTGGTACGTGAACCTGGAGGAGCCGCTCGCCCGCTGGGCGGGCGGGGTGGACTCCGAGGACCACTTCCTGGACATCTCCGTGCAGCCGGACGGCGGCTGGCACTGGCGGGACGAGGACGAGTTCGCGCAGGCCCAGCGGGACGGCCTGATGGACGTGGCGCTCGCCCGGAAGGTGCGCGCGGCGGGGCGCGCGGCGGTCGCGGTGATCGACGCCTGGGGGCCGCCGTTCTCGGACGGATGGGAGAAGTGGCGTCCGGATCCGTCCTGGGCTGTACCGTCACTTCCACAGGACTGGGACCGCACACCGGCGCACGCATCCCCGTGAGACCCTTGCTGCGCCCCCGGGCAGGAAACGTAGGATCGTCGTCCGCAAGGGCGCGGAGCAGCAACCACCGGAGCGCGCGCGAGGTTTGACCGGACGTCACCGAGGGGCGGCAGGACGTGAGCGAGGGGCACGGAAACACCGGCACGGGCCGAGGACGGCCGGCCGGCGTCGCAGGAACAACCTCTGACCACACGCGAAATCCGTTCCGGGGGCACGTGTTCCGGGTATCGGAGTTTCGGCGGAGCGAACCGCGCGCACGGCGTGCGCCGGACGGATGGACTCGACACGCGTGACGGAGCAGCCGACCTCCTACGAGCGCCCCCAGCCGGGCGTGGACCCCGCGGATCCCCGCGGGGCGTTCCTGCGTTCCCCGGCGCCGCCGGCCGGCACGGGCGCCGCCTTACCGGCACAGGGCCGCTCCGGCGGTGAGCCGCCCGCGCCCGGCGCGGTCGCCCCCGCCGGTTCGGCGCCCGCCGCGGCGGACGGTCCCGGGTCCGAGCACTCCCAGCCGGGCGCCGGCCCGGACGCGGAGCCGGACGCCCACCGTCCGCGGCCCGCGCCGGACG
Organism: Streptomyces lusitanus; assembly: GCF_042647945.1. NCBI lineage: Bacteria > Bacillati > Actinomycetota > Actinomycetes > Kitasatosporales > Streptomycetaceae > Streptomyces > Streptomyces lusitanus. The sequence continues at coordinate 360,654 of NZ_JBHRWL010000002.1, read as the reverse complement.
GCATCCCGGTGCAGCCGGCGGACGGGCAGGGCCGGGTGGACCGGGGTCCGGGCGGCAAGGACCGCCGTACGGGCCAGGTGGCGCGGCCGGGCCGGCCCACGCCGATGCGGCGGGACGGGGACCGGCTGCGCTTCGTCGGCGCGGCCACCCGGCGGATCGCCCGCGGCATCGACCTGGACGAGATCGTGATGGGGCTGTGCCGGGCGACCGTGCCCACCTTCTCCGACGCGATCCTGGTGTATCTGCGCGATCCGCTGCCGGTCGGCGACGAGCGGCCGACGGGCCCGCTGGTGCTGCGGCTGCGCCGCACCGACCGGATCCCGCCCGAGCGGGACACCGAGGGCGGCGGGTTCCTGCCGGCCGCGCCGCCGGAGCCGTCCGAGCTGGACTCGGTCGGCGAGGAGCTGTGCACGGTACGGCCGGGCAGCGCGCTCGCCGAGGTGCTGCGCGGGGTGCGTCCGGTGTTCACGGACGCGCCCGCCGCGCGGGCCGCGCTGCCGGAACTCCTCGGCGAGGAGGGCGCGGCGGCGGTCCCCGACGGCCAGCGGGCGGTCCTCGCGCCGCTGCGCGGCCGCCGCCGGGTGATCGGCGCGGCGCTGTTCCTGCGGCGCCCCGAGCGCATCCCGTTCGAGGCCGACGACCTGCTGGTCGCGGCGCAGCTCGCCACGCACAGCGCCCTCGGCATCGACAAGGCCGTGCTGTACGGGCGCGAGGCGTACATCGCGGACGAACTCCAGCGCACGATGCTGCCGGAGACCCTGCCGCGCTGCACCGGCGTACGGCTGGCGTCGCGGTACCTGCCGGCCGCGGAGACCGCGCGGGTGGGCGGCGACTGGTACGACGCGATCCCGCTGCCCGGCAGCCGGGTGGCGCTGGTCGTCGGCGACGTGATGGGCCACTCCATGACGTCGGCGGCGATCATGGGCCAGCTGCGTACGACCGCGCAGACGCTCGCCGGGCTCGACCTGCCGCCGCAGGAGGTGCTGCACCACCTCGACGAGCAGGCCCAGCGGCTCGGCGTGGACCGCATGGCGACCTGCCTGTACGCGGTGTACGACCCGGTCGCGCACCGCATCACCGTCGCCAACGCCGGCCATCCGCCGCCCGTGCTGCTGCACCTGGGCGGGCGCGCGGAGGTGCTGCGGGTGCCCGCGGGCGCCCCGATCGGCGTCGGCGGGGTGGACTTCGAGGCCGTGGAACTGGAGGCGCCCGCCGGGGCGACCCTGCTGCTCTACACCGACGGCCTGGTGGAGTCCCGGCTGCGCGACGTGTGGACCGGCATCGAGCAGCTGCGGGAGAAGCTCGCCGCGACCGCGCAGCTGACCGGGCCGGACCATCCGCCGCCCCTCGAGGCGCTGTGCGACGAGGTGCTCGACATGCTCGGCCCGGGCGACCGGGACGACGACATCGCGCTGCTCGCCGCCCGCTTCGACGGGATCGCGCCGAGCGACGTGGCGTACTGGTTCCTGGAGCCGGAGGACGCGGCGCCCGGGCGGGCGCGGCGGCTGGCCCGGCGGCAGCTGTCCCGGTGGGGCCTGGACGAGCTGAGCGACTCGGTGGAGCTGCTGGTCAGCGAGGTCGTCACCAACGCCGTGCGGTATGCCTCCCGGCCGGTGACGCTGCGGCTGCTGCGGACGGATGTGCTGCGGTGCGAGGTCGGGGACGACGTGCCGCAGTTGCCGCGGCTGCGGCAGGCGCGGGCTACGGATGAGGGTGGGCGGGGGTTGTATCTCGTCAACCGCCTTGCCCGGCGGTGGGGGGCTACTCGGCTGAGCACCGGGAAGGTGGTGTGGTTCGAGCTGAACCACGGCTGAGGTTTCACCCACGTGTGTGAGGGGCGCCCGGTGAGTTGTCACCGGGCGCCCTTCTGTGTGCGGGGCCGCCGTGGAGGGCGGGGTGTTTGCCGGGTGCGGCTTGTTCCGGGCTGTTCGCGCAGTTCCTCGCGCCCCTATGGGGCGCCCCCCGCCGTGCAGGTTCGGCCTGACGGCGAGTGCGGGCCGCTCTGGGCTGCTCGCGCCGTTCCCCGCGCCCCTATGGGGCGCCCCCCGCCGTGCAGATTCGGCCCGACGGCGAGTGCGGGCCGCTCTGGGCTGCTCGCGCCGTTCCCCGCGCCCCTATGGGGCGCCCCCCGCCGTGCAGATTCGGCCCGACGGCGAGTGCGGGCCGCTCTGGGCTGCTCGCGCAGGTCCCCGCGCCCCTTTGGGGCGCTTATTCGCGGTCGTCGTTCAAGGGGTCGTCCGGGTCGCCTGGGATGTCGAAGGTGGGGGGTGGGGAGGTGGGGGGGTCGGTTGTCGGCGGGGATGTCGACGGGTCCGTCGGGGGTTCTGTCGTCTCCGGCGGGGACGTGGTTGTCGGCGGGGTCGACGTGGGGGGTTCCTCCGTCGTCGGCTCCTGGCTCGGGGTCTGGGACGGTGTCTCGGACGGGGACGGGCTCCGGGTGGGGGCCACGCCCGCGCCCTGCTCGGTCTCCAGGTCGAACTCGGCGACCTCGTCCATCACCCCGAAGGTGTACGCCGCCCAGATCTCGGCGGGGAAGCCGCCGCCGTTGACGCGGTGGTCGACGCCGCCGGCCTCGTACATCGGGACCTGCTTGCCGGTCTTGGCGTCCTCGCCGAACAGGCCGACGGAGGTGACCAGGCCGGGCGTGTAGCCGGTGAACCAGGCCGACCTGTTGTAGTCGGAGGTGCCGGTCTTGCCGGCGACCTGCTGGCCGTCGCGCAGCGGGTTGTCCCGCACGGACGCCCGGGCCGTGCCGTCGTCGACCACTCCGGTGAGGACCGAGGTGACCGTGTCGGCGGCGCGCCGGCTGATGACCGACTGGCCGATCGGGTCGGGCATCTCCAGGGTGCGGTCCTTGTGCTCGACCGACTTCACGATCGACGGCGTGACCTGCTTGCCGTGGTTGGCGAGGGTGGCGTAGACGCCGGCCATCTGCATCGGGCTGGCGCCCATGGTGCCCAGGGTCTGCGCCGGGAACGGGTCCAGGTTCTCGCTCATGCCGAGCGCGCCCGCGGTCTTCATCACTTCCGTCATGCCGACGTCGACGCCCATCTGCGCGAAGACGGAGTTGACGGACTTGTTCATCGCCTCCTGGACGGTGATGTCGCCGTAGTCCTGGTCGTCCTCGTTGGGCGGGGCGAAGCCGACCTTCTTGCCGTCCTCGACCACGGGGCGCTTGCTGTCGCCGTCGTAGATCGTGTCGGCCGTGATGGGCACGCCGTCCTGGGTCTCGGCGCCCCGGTCGACGGCCGCCGCGAGGATCACCGGCTTGAAGGTGGAGGCGGGCTGGTAGTCGGCGCGGGTGGCGTTGTTGGTGTAGTGCTTCACGTAGTCCACGCCGCCGTACATCGCCACGACCTTGCCGGTCTTGGGGTCGACGGAGACGGCGCCGGCCTGGACGTCGGCGTCGACGTCCCGCTTCTTCGGGTCGAGCTTGCTGGTGAGCCGGTCCTTGACCGCCTGCTCCAGCGCCTTCTGCTTCTTCTTGTCGATGTTCAGCGTGATGGTGTAGCCGCCGCGGTCCAGCAGCGCCTTGGCCTGTTCCATGTTCTCGGCGACGCCCTGCTCGACCATCTGCTGCTTGACCGCCGTGTTGGCCGCCTCGACCAGATAGCCGGTCTGGCCCTCCATGCCGGGGGCCGCCTTGGGCGCCTTGGGCACGGGGAACTTCATGGCGGCCCGCTCGCCGGCGTCCAGCCACTTCTGCTCGACCATGTTGTCCAGGACATAGTCCCAGCGTTCCTGGACGAGCTTCTTGCCCTTGTCGCTGGCGATCGCCCAGTCGTACTGGTTGGGCGCCTGGAGCAGCGCGGCGAGGTAGGCGCCCTGCTCGACGGTGAGGTCCTCGGCGTCGACGCGGTAGTAGGCCTGGGCGGCGGCCTGGATGCCGTAGGCGCCGCGGCCGTAGTAGCTGGTGTTGATGTACCCGGCGAGGATGTAGTCCTTCGACTTCTCCCGGTCCAGCTTCAGGGAGATGACCAGCTCCTTCAGCTTGCGGGAGACGGTCTGTTCCTGCGTCAGGTAGTAGTTCTTGACGTACTGCTGGGTGATCGTCGAGCCGCCCTGCGCGCCCTTGCCGGACAGGGTGTTGAGTACGCCGCGGGCGGTGCCCTTCAGGTCGACGCCGGAGTCCTTGTAGAACGTCTTGTTCTCGGCGGCGACGAACGTGCGCTGCACGGGCTTGGGGACCCGGGCCAGGTCGACGATCTCGCGGTTGCGGTCGCCGTCGCGGGCCATGAGCGTGCCGTCGCTGTACTCGTAGACGTTGCTCTGGAGCTCGGCGTCGGCGTTGCCCTCCGGGATGTCGATCATCATGTACAGCACGATGAAGGCGCCCATGCCCAGCAGGCAGAGGGTGAAGAAGGTGCCGAGGATCTTCTTCCAGGTGAACAGGCGGCGTATGCCGGTGCGGCCGCCCGCGGCGGCAGCGCGGCCCTTGGGTGCCGCACGGCGCCCGCCGCGCTGTCGTGCGCGTCTTTCATCCGCTCGTCCCATACGCCTGTTCCGCTCCGCTTCGTATCCGCTTCGTCTCTGTGTGCTCACGCGGCACACACGTTCGCCACTCAGGCCGGCTTGGCAAGCTAGCACCGGGAGCTATGACAAAGGGCTGCCGATCCGGCCTTTACGGACGTGACAATCAGCACCCACCCCAACGGAACCGACGTTCGAGAGGCGTACGAGGTTGCCATGGAGGGGTAATGTGATATCACTTAGCTAGAAGGTCGATAGACAGTGAACGCCGTGCGGGAACGCACGCGGAGAGACGGGGGCATCTTCATGACCACACACGACCCGCAGATCACGGCCGACGTGCCCGAGATGCCGGCGCCGCGCGTCCGGGAGATCCCGGCGCACAGCATCGGCGGCGGCCTCGCCCTGCTCCTCGGACTGCTCGGCCTGCTGGGCGGCGTGGCGATGTCGATCTCGGCCACGGCGGTGGAGGGCACGGGCGCGAAGGCCGGTCTGATCGTCGGCGGCATCGTCGTCGCGATCGCCGCGTTCCTGGCGATGTGCGGGCTGAACATGGTGGCGCCCGGCGAGGCGCGGGTGGTGCAGCTGTTCGGCCGCTACCGGGGCACCATCCGCAAGGACGGCCTGCGCTGGGTGAACCCGCTCACCTCCCGCACCAAGATCTCCACCCGGGTGCGCAACCACGAGACCGCGGTGCTGAAGGTGAACGACGCCTACGGCAACCCGATCGAGCTGGCCGCGGTCGTGGTGTGGCGGGTCGAGGACACCGCGCAGGCCACCTTCGAGGTGGACGACTACGTCGAGTTCGTCTCCACCCAGACCGAGGCGGCCGTGCGGCACATCGCCATCGAGTACCCCTACGACGCGCACGACGAGGACGACCTGTCGCTGCGCGGCAACGCCGAGGAGATCACCGAGAAGCTGGCGGTCGAACTGCACGCGCGCGTCGAGGCGGCCGGCGTGCAGATCATCGAGTCCCGCTTCACGCACCTCGCCTACGCCCCCGAGATCGCCTCGGCGATGCTCCAGCGGCAGCAGGCGGGCGCGGTCGTCGCGGCGCGGCAGCAGATCGTGGAGGGCGCCGTGGGTATGGTCGAGACCGCCCTGGCCCGCCTCCAGGAGCAGGACATCGTGGACCTCGACCCGGAACGGAAGGCGGCGATGGTGTCCAACCTGATGGTCGTGCTGTGCGGTGACCGCTCGGCGCAGCCGGTCCTCAACACCGGGACGCTCTACCAGTGACCGCGCCGTCCGAGGGCCCGTCCCCGCAGCGCCGGCCGCAGCGCAAGCAGGTGCTGCTGCGGCTGGACCCGGCGGTGTACGAGGCGCTGGCCCGCTGGGCGGGCGACGAGCTGCGGTCGGCGAACGCGCAGATCGAGTTCCTGCTGCGGCGCGCCCTCGCGGAGGCGGGCCGCCTCCCCGGCGGAGCGGGTCCGATCCCCCGCCGGGGCCGCCCGCCGGGCTCCGGGCCGCCACCGGGCGGCCGCCCGCCGTCCGGCCCCTCCCAGGGCGGGGCCCCGCCCGCCGACTGAACCGGCCCCCGTCGCCCGCGACGGGGGCCGGACGCGTGTCCGGACCTCGGTGACAGAACCGTGACAACGCCGCCTCACCTGGGGCGTCACAGCCGCACGCGGGATCTGCACACTCCGCGTATACATCCCGCGTATACACGGTGTGTAGAGTGCTCCGCATGTCCATCGGTCACACCCTCCTGGGACTCCTGGAGTCCGGCCCGCGCCACGGTTACGACCTCAAGCGGGCCTTCGACGAGAAGTTCGGTCACGACCGGCCGCTGCACTACGGCCAGGTCTACTCGACGATGTCCCGGCTGCTGAAGAACGGCCTCGTGGAGGTCGACGGCATCGAGGCCGGCGGCGGCCCCGAGCGCAAGCGCTACGCCATCACCGAGGCCGGCATCACCGATGTCGCCCGCTGGCTCGCCACGCCGGAGAAGCCCGAGCCGTACCTCCAGTCGACGCTCTACACCAAGGTCGTCCTCGCGCTCCTCACCCGGCGCGACGCCGCCGACATCCTCGACACCCAGCGCTCGGAGCACCTGCGCAGCATGCGCGTCCTCACCGACCGCAAGCGCAAGGGCGATCTCGCCGACCAGCTGATCTGCGACCACGCACTCTTCCACCTCGAGGCCGACCTGCGCTGGCTGGAACTGACCGCCGCGCGCCTCGACAAACTCCGTGAGGCGGTGGCCCGATGACCACGTCCGCACCTGCCGGTTCCCTGCTCGCCGCACGGGACCTGCACAAGACCTACGGCCCGACCAAGGCGCTCGACGGGGCCGCGTTCTCCATCCACCCGGGTGAGGTCGTCGCCGTGATGGGCCCCTCCGGCTCCGGCAAGTCCACCCTGCTGCACTGCCTCGCCGGGATCGTCACGCCCGACGCCGGCTCCATCACGTACAACGGCCGCGAGCTGACCGCGATGAACGACTCCGAGCGCAGCGCCCTGCGCCGCTCCGAGTTCGGCTTCGTGTTCCAGTTCGGCCAGCTGGTGCCGGAGCTGACCTGCGTGGAGAACGTCGCGCTGCCGCTGCGGCTGAACGGCACCCCGCGCAAGGAGGCCGAGCGCACCGCCCTGTCCTGGATGGAGCGCCTGGAGGTCGACGACGTGCGCGGGAAGCGGCCCGGCGAGGTGTCCGGCGGTCAGGGCCAGCGGGTCGCGGTGGCCCGCGCGCTGGTCACCGGACCGCGCGTGGTGTTCGCCGACGAGCCGACGGGCGCGCTGGACTCGCTGAACGGCGAGCGCGTGATGGAGCTGCTCACCGAGGCCGCCCGCTCCGCCAACGCGGCGGTCGTCCTCGTCACGCACGAGGCGCGGGTCGCCGCGTACTCCGACCGCGAGATCGTCGTCCGGGACGGCAAGGCGCGCGACATGGAGCGCGTCGTATGAGCGCCCGATGGGGGCACCGCCCTGCTCGAGCGGAGTCGAGAGCTTGGGGGAGGGCGCGCGACCTGACCCTGGGCGCCCGGTTCGCCGTCACCGGCGGCCGGGAGGGCTGGACGCGGGCGCTGCTCACCGCCGTCGGCGTGGGGCTGGGGGTGGCGCTGCTGCTGCTCACCACGGCCGTGCCGAACCTGCTCGACGGACGCGACCGGCGGGAGGCCGCACGCCAGGACAGCCCGTACGCCGAGGACACGCTGCGTCCCTCGGACGACACGCTGCTCATCGCGCACGCCAACAGCGACTTCAGGGACCGCGACCTGCGCGGCCGCCTGGTGGAGCCGGAGGGTCCGAAGGCCCCGGTGCCGCCGGGGGTGAGCGCACTGCCGAAGCCGGGCACGATGGTGGTCTCCCCCGCCCTGAAGGAGCTCCTCGCCTCCGACGAGGGCGCGCTGCTGCGGGAGCGGCTGCCGTACGACATCGTGGGCACCATCGGCGAGACGGGACTGATCGGCTCCCAGGAACTCGCCTGGTACGCGGGCGGCACCGGGCTCGCCGAGCGGCTGGACAGTCCGACGGTCATGCGGATCGAGGCCTTCGGCGAGACCCAGCAGAACCCCACCGAGCCGCTGGACCCGGTGCTCATGATGCTGACGCTGGTCATCTTCGTGGTGCTGCTGGTGCCGGTCGGCGTGTTCATCGCCACCGCCGTGCGGTTCGGCGGCGAGCGGCGCGACCGCCGGCTCGCCGCGCTGCGGCTGGTCGGCTCCGACAGCCGGATGACCCGCAGGATCGCCGCGGGCGAGGCGCTCGCCGGCGCGGTGCTCGGGCTGGGGTTCGGCACCCTGTTCTTCCTGGCCGGGCGTGAGTTCGCGGGGTCCGTCGACGTGTTCCGCGTCAGCGTCTTCCCCAGCGACCTCGACCCGTCGCCGCTGCTGGCGCTGCTGGTCGCGGTCGCGGTCCCGGCGGCCGCGGTGCTGGTCACCCTGATCGCGCTGCGCGGCGTGGTCATCGAGCCGCTGGGCGTGGTCCGCACGGCGCGGCCGGCCCGCCGCCGGCTGTGGTGGCGGCTGCTGCTGCCGCTCGCCGGTGTCGCCATGCTCGTGCCGATGACCGGCCAGGGCCGTGACAACGGCGACTTCAACCAGTACCTGGTCGTCGGCGGTGTGATGTGCCTCCTCGTCGGGGTCACCGCGCTGCTGCCGTGGATCGTGGAGACGGTCGTCGCCCGGCTCGGCGCGGGCGGCCTGTCCTGGCAGCTCGCCGTGCGCCGGCTCCAGCTGAGCAGCGGCACGGCGGCCCGCATGGTGAACGGCATCGCCGTGGCCGTGGCCGGCGCGATCGCCCTCCAGATGCTGTTCGCCGGCGTGGACGGCCAGTACACCCGCGACACGGGACAGGACACATCCCGCGCGCAGATGCAGGTCGACCTGCCCGACGGCGTCCCGGCGGCGCGGGCCGCGGCGAAGTTCGAGCAGACCGACGGCGTGCGCGGCGTCAACGCGCTCTCCTCCGTCTACGCGTACGAGAGGCCCGCCGACTCGGAGGACACGGGCCGCGGGGCGGAGCTGACCGTCGGCGACTGCGACGCCCTGCGCCTGCTGGCGAGGCTGACCGGCTGCGCGGACGGTGACGTCTTCATGCTGACCGGCGCCGACTACGACACGGACACACCGGTCCTGAACAAGCCGGGCCGCGCCCTGCACCTGGAGCAGGGCCAGGCGGCCGGCAGGCAGGAGGACGCCGTCTGGACCGTCCCGCCCGTCGTGAAGCGCGCCGCCGCCGTGAAGGACCCCACCGGGATGCTGAACAGCGGGTTCCTGCTGACGCCGGGCGCCGTCACCCCCGAGGTGTCGGAGCGGCTGTCCGGGAGGCTGTGGCTCGCCGTCGACGAGTCGGTGCCCGACGTGCAGGAGCGTGTGCGCAACACGGCCGCCGCCGTCGACCCGCTGGCCCACGCGTCCACCTGGGCCGCCACCGAGCGCACCACCCGGTTCGACTCCATCCGCACCGGCCTGTTCGTCGGGGCCACCGCCGTGCTGGCGCTCATCGGGGTGAGCCTGCTGGTCTCGCAGCTCGAACAGCTGCGGGAGCGCCGCAAGCTGCTGTCGGCGCTGGTCGCCTTCGGCACCCGGCGCCGCACGCTGAGCCTGTCGGTGCTGTGGCAGACGGCGATCCCGATCGGCCTGGGCCTCGCGCTCTCCACCCTGGTGGGCACGGTCCTCGGGGTGGTGCTGCTGCGGATGACCGCGACACCGGTCCAGGTGGACTGGGGCAGCGTGCTCGGGATGGCGGGCGTCGGCGCGGGCGTGGTCGCCCTGGTCACGCTGCTCAGCCTGCCGCCGCTGCTGCGGATGATGCGCCCGGACGGCCTCCGCACGGAGTGACGCCGCGGGGGCGTTCAGCCCCCGGAGGGCGTCCCGTCCTCCACCGTGCGGACCGGCAGGGCGCGCATCGCCTCGCGCAGCGCCGCCGCCAGCTGTCCGTACTCCGTCGCCCTCGCCGCGCCCGTGCGCATGGCGAGGGCGATGCGGCGTTTCGGGGCGGGGTCGGCGAAGCGCGCGGTGAGGAGGCGGTCGGCGCGGCTGGTCTCCACCTCGACGGCGGTGCGCGGCAGCAGCGTGACGCCGAGTCCGCCCGCCACGAGCTGCACCAGCGTGGACAGTCCGGCCGCCGTGGTGGTGGCCGCCACCCCCGCGCTGCCGGCCTCCCGGCAGATGTCGAGGGCCTGGTCGCGCAGGCAGTGGCCCTCGTCGAGCAGCAGCAGGTTCAGCTCGCGCAGCACCGTGCGGGGTATGCCGTCGCGCCCGCCGAGCCGGTGGCCCGGCGGGGTGACCAGCACGAAGTCCTCGTCGAACAGCGGCAGTTCGGTGACGCCGGCGACCCCCAGCGGCACCGCGAGCAGCAGCAGGTCGAGCCGGCCCGCGGCCAGCCCGTCGAGCAGGCTCGCGGTGTGCTCCTCGTGCACCTGGAGGTCGAGGCGCGGATAGCGGTCGTGGACCAGCCGCAGCACCGTCGGCAGCAGGTACGGTGCGACGGTCGGGATGACGCCGAGCCGCAGCACCCCGGTGAACGGCGCCCGCAGCGCGTCCGCCTCCTCCATGAGCGCGCCGACCTCCGTGAGCACGGACTTGGCGCGGGCGGCGAGCTGTTCCCCGGCCGGGGTGAGCAGCACCCTGCGCGTCGTACGCTCCACGAGCGTCACGCCGAGTGTCTCCTCCAGCGCGGACAGCGCCCCGGACAGCGCCGGCTGGCTCATGCCCAGGGCCGCGGCGGCGTCGCGGAAGTGCAGGTGCTCGGCCACCGCCGCGAACGCCCGCAGCTGGGCCAGGCTCGGCTGCCTGCGCCGGTCACCGACAGTCACTGATAGGTCCCTCCGATCAACCCGACCGAGTGTAGCTATTTCACTGATCAATGCACTCTGTGCCAACATCAACCAGGTCCAACCCATGGGAAACACCCGCAATCGGGGTGTTTCTTCGCTGCAAGGAGAGCGTGTGCTCACTGTCGGTGACAAGTTCCCCGAGTTCGAACTGACCGCCTGCGTCTCGCTGGAGAAGGGCAAGGAGTTCGAGACGATCGACCACAAGACCTACGAAGGCAAGTGGAAGGTCGTGTTCGCGTGGCCCAAGGACTTCACCTTCGTGTGCCCGACCGAGATCGCCGCCTTCGGCAAGCTGAACGACGAGTTCGCCGACCGCGACGCCCAGGTCCTCGGCTTCTCCGGTGACTCGGAGTTCGTCCACCACGCCTGGCGCAAGGACCACGAGGACCTGCGCGACCTGCCGTTCCCGATGATGGCGGACCCGAAGCACGAGCTGATGCGCGACCTCGGCATCGAGGGCGAGGACGGCTACGCCAAGCGCGCCGTGTTCATCGTGGACCAGAACAACGAGATCCAGTTCTCCATGGTGACCGCCGGCTCCGTCGGCCGTAACCCGAAGGAGGTCCTGCGGGTCCTGGACGCCCTCCAGACCGACGAGCTCTGCCCGTGCAACTGGTCCAAGGGCGACGAGACCCTGGACCCGGTCGCGCTGCTGGCCGGGGAGTGAGCTGACATGTCGCTCGACTCCCTGAAGTCCCGCATACCGGACTACGCCAAGGACCTGAAGCTCAACCTGGGTTCGGTCATCGGCAACTCCGACCTGCCCGCCCAGCAGCTCTGGGGCACGGTGCTGGCGACCGCGATCGCCTCGCGCTCGTCCATCGTGCTGCGCGAGCTGGAGCCGGAGGCTAAGGCGAACCTGTCGCCCGAGGCGTACACGGCCGCCAAGGCCGCCGCCGCGGTGATGGCGATGAACAACGTCTTCTACCGCACCCGCCACCTGCTGTCGGACCACGAGTACGGCAACCTGCGGGCCGGTCTGCGGATGAACGTCATCGGCAACCCGGGCGTCGACAAGGTCGACTTCGAGTACTGGTCCTTCGCGGTGTCCGCGGTCAACGGCTGCGGCATGTGCCTCGACTCGCACGAGCAGGTGCTGCGCAAGGCCGGCCTGGACCGTGACGTCATCCAGGAGGCGTTCAAGATCGCCGCGGTGGTGCAGGCCGTCGCCGCTACCCTCGACGCCGAGGCGGCGCTCGCGGAGTGACTCCGCGCCCGTGCCGTCACTGTACGGGCCCGTCCACCCCCGGGGTGGACGGGCCCGTCACCGTTTCCACGCGCCGCGCGACGCCCTTCGCCTACTCCTCGCCGGTGTCCCCCGGCCGCTTCTCCGTCTCCGGTGCCGGTGACGCCGGAGGCGGGGCGTCCGGGGCCGACATGGCCGTGGCGCCCCGGGGGCGCGGGGACTGGGCGAGGGCCGCCTCGTGGGAGTACGACCGCAGGTAGCCGACGACGGTGTTGGAGACCGCGACCAGCGGCACCGCGACCACCGCGCCCCCGATGCCCGCCACGAGTCCGCCGGAGGCCACGGCCAGCACCACCGCGAGCGGATGCACCCGCACCGCACGCCCGAGGATGAACGGCTGGAGGATGTGGCCCTCGATCTGCTGGACCGCCAGCACCACCACGAGCACCATCACACCGGTGAACACGCCCTGGGTGACCAGCCCGACGACCACGGCCAGCGCGCCGGACACCACCGCGCCGACGAGCGGGATGAACGAGAACAGGAAGATGAAGACGGCGAGCGGCACCGCCAGCGGCACGTCGAGGAAGTAGATGCCGAGGCCGATGAAGATGGCGTCGATCAGCGCCACCACCACCGTGCCCCGCACGTACGCGGTGAGCGTGCGCCACGCGACCGGGCCGGCGCCGGCGACGCCCGGACGGGCCGCGGCCGGGACCAGCTTGAGCGACCACTGCCAGATCCGCTTGCCGTCGTAGAGCAGGAACAGCGTCGAGAAGACCGCCAGCAGGATGCCGGTGAGCGCCTCGACCACGACGGTCACGCCCTCCAGGCCCGCCGAGGTGATCTGCTCGGTGTTGGCGCCGACCGCCTCGCGCAGGTTCTTGGCGATCTCGTTGATCTGCTTGTCGGTGACGTGGAACGGGCTGTTGAGCAGCCAGTTGCGCAGTTCGTCGATGCCGTCCTGGATCTGGTCGGCGAGGGTGTCGACGTTCTCCATGACCTGCCAGGTCACGAACCAGCCGATGAGCCCCATCACGACGAAGCCGAACAGCGCGGTCAGCACGGTGGCCGGTCCGCGCGGCACGCCGATCCGCCGCAGCCGGGCGACGGTGGGCTGGAGCAGCGCGGTGATGAGCAGCGAGGCGACGAACGCCAGCACCACCAGCTGGACGGCGCTGATGATGCGCATCAGCACCCAGACGGTGCCCGCGAGCACCAGCAGCCGCCAGCCGGCCTCGGCGGCGACCCTGACGCCCCAGGGCACGGCCTGCGCCGGGTCGGGGCGCGCCGGGAGGACGACCTGGGTGTACTCGGGCGGGGGGTGCGGCCGGTCGGGGTCGGCGGTGCGGCGTGACGGGTCGTCGTCCGGCCCCTCGTCACGCGTGACTTCGGCGCGGCGCTCCTCCAGCCGTTTGCCGACCTTCGTCAGTCCGGCTCCGACCCGGTCGAGCCACCCTGGCAGTCGCGACATGATCCGTCCTCTTCCCCCGATTCTCCCCACCAGTCCCCCTGGAGCCGTCGGTCAGACGGTACATGGCGAAAGCCCCGCACCGTAGGACGGTGCGGGGCTGCGCCGGAGTCGAGCGCGCCGCGGAGGCGGCGAGGCGGTCCGAAGACCTGGGCCCGGCCCTAGTACCAGTTGTTGGCCTGCCAGAACTCCCAGGCGCCGCACGGGCTGCCGTAGCGGCTGTCCATGTAGTTGAGGCCCCACTTGATCTGGGTGGCCGGGTTGGTCTGCCAGTCGGCGCCGGCGGAGGCCATCTTGGAGCCCGGCAGGGCCTGCACGAGGCCGTAGGCGCCGGAGGAGGGGTTGGAGGCCTGGTAGTTCCAGCTGGACTCGTGGTCCACGATGTTGCTGAAGCACTGGAACTGGTCGGCGGGCACCATCTGGCGCGCGATGGCCTGGACGTCGGCGACCGAGTAGGAGGCCTGGACCGTGAAGGAGGACGCGTCACGCGCGGCGGAGCGGCTGGCGGCCTCCTCGGCCTCCTCGCGCTCCTTGGCCTCCTGCTCGGCCTTCTCGGCTTCCTTCTTCTTCGCGATCGCGGTCTCGGCGGCGGCCTTGCGGGCTGCCTCCTCCGCGTCCTTCTTGGCGGTCGCGTCCGCGGCGATGGCCATCGTCTGGGCCTGCTGCGTCAACGACGCGGTCTGCACCTGCGCCTGCTGCCCCGCGGGGATGTCCGCGAGCAGTGTGGTGCCGGCTGCCGTCGCTTCGGCGTCGTTGTTCTGCGCTGCGGTGCTGCCCGAGGCAACGCCGACGACGCTTCCGACAGCGGTGACCGCCGTGGCCGAGGCCACTGCGAATCCCCGGACCGAGATCCGGCTCACACGGTTTCCTTCCAGCATCGCCCGCTTCGGTGACCCTCGCGGACGCAATCGTGCCCCTGACACTGGCCTCCCCAACTACGGGTCACGGGAGGCTCGGGCCCGGTGGGCAACTCCTTCGGCAGGAGCGCCGCGTGGTGCTCGGGCGGCATACGACGGCGGTATGGAATTGGGAGGTCCTGCTGGGGCGCCGCACCGCTGGGGGTGCAGCTGTGTCGTATGCGGGGCCTGACAGGAGTGAGACTCTGCCGTAACCAAGCGGCGCAAGGCAATTCTCTGTTGCGTGTGAAAGCTCACATGTCGTTTGGCCCCAGCGTTCACCGGAAAGCCGCACACGCGCCGACGCCGCCCGGCTAGGCTCTACGCCTTTCCGGACGGCGCCAACTCCTGCGTAACCGACCCCTGTTGGGACGCGAGGGTCAGATGTGACCGTCTTCGAGCATTTCGGTCACAAGGGCCGCGATCTGGGACCTCTCGGACCGGTTCAGGGTCACGTGGGCGAACAGGGGATGCCCTTTCAGCTTCTCGACGACGGCGACCACACCGTCGTACCGGCCGACCCTCAGATTGTCCCGCTGCGCCACGTCGTGCGTCAGGACGACCCGGGAATTGGCCCCGATCCGGGACAGAACGGTCAGCAGGACGTTCCGCTCGAGGGACTGGGCCTCGTCCACGATGACGAACGCGTCGTGCAGCGAGCGGCCCCGGATGTGGGTGAGCGGCAGGACCTCCAGCATGCCGCGCGCGGTGACCTCCTCGATGACCTCCCGGCTGGTGACCGCCGACAGCGTGTCGAACACGGCCTGCGCCCAGGGGCTCATCTTCTCGGCCTCGGTGCCGGGCAGATAGCCCAGCTCCTGCCCGCCCACCGCGTACAGCGGGCGGAAGACCATCACCTTCTGGTGCTGCCGCCGCTCCAGCACGGCCTCCAGACCCGCGCACAGCGCGAGCGCGGACTTGCCGGTGCCGGCCCGGCCGCCCATGGACACGATCCCGACGTCCGGGTCGAGCAGCAGGTCGAGCGCGATCCGCTGCTCGGCGCTGCGGCCCTTGATGCCGAACGCCTCCCGGTCGCCGCGCACCAGGCGGACGCCGCCCTCCGGGGTGACCCGGCCGAGCGCCTTGCCGCGCTCGGACTGGATGGTCAGCCCGGTGTGCACGGGCAGGCCGGCCGCCTCGGGCACATATACGTGGCCTTCCTCGAAGAGGATGTCCACCTGCTCGCCGGGCAGGGTCAGTTCGGACATGCCGGTCCAGCCGGAGGAGTCCGTGATGGCGAGCTCCGCGCGGTACTCCTCGGCGAGGAGACCGACCGAGGACGCCTTGATCCTGAGCGGGAGGTCCTTCGAGACGACGGTGACGTCGAACCCCTCCGCCTGGAGATTCCGGGCGACCGCGAGGATGCGCGAGTCGTTGTCCCCCAGGCGGTAGCCGCTGGGCAGCACGCTGGGGTCCGAGTGGTTGAGCTCGACCCGCAGGGTCCCGCCGAGCTCCCCGGTCGGGATGGGGGCGTCGAGACGGCCGTACCGCACCCGGTAGTCGTCCAGCAGGCGCAGGGCCTGGCGGGCGAAGTAGCCGAGCTCGGGATGGTTCCGCTTGGCCTCCAGCTCGGTCACCACGACGACGGGGAGCACGACCTCGTGCTCGTCGAAGCGGCTCGGGGCATGGGGGTCGGCCAGCAGGACGCTGGTGTCGAGAACGTAGGTGCGCCGGTCTGGCTTGTGGCGCTTTGCGCTGGTCACCACGGAAGGACGAACCCCCTCGGATGAGGTCGGGGAGCGACGAGGCGGAGCTGGACCGGTCGACGGCCGCGATGCACAGCGGGCCGAGAACCGGCCCTCCGCCGCTGCTTCCGTGCCGTGACCGCACGGTCGGGCTGGTGCAAAGGGCCTCCCGGGCGGACGGCTCCCGTGCCGTCCGCTGAGATCCGACACCCGTGGTTCGGGCGTCGACCTGACTCAGTTATGCCCTCGAACAAGCGGTGCCATGCCACGGCGCGTGACGGCGCGCCGGTGAACGGCGGGTGACGCACGGTGACCCAAGGGGGGTGCGGGAGGGGTGTGGAGGTGCGGCGGGGGCGAATCGCGCGCGTTTGTGGGGATGCGCGGGCATGCGCGGGGAGGGAGCCCGTGTCGTGCGGGGAGGAGGCTCGGCGGTCAGCCGCCGAAGCGACGGTGGCGGGCCGCGTAGTCGCGCAGCGCGCGCAGGAAGTCCACCTTGCGGAAGGCCGGCCAGAAGACCTCGCAGAAGTAGTACTCCGAGTGGGCCGTCTGCCACAGCATGAATCCGGACAGCCGCTGCTCGCCGCTGGTGCGGATGACGAGGTCCGGGTCGGGCTGCGCCTTGGTGTAGAGGTGACGTCCGATCATGTCGACGTCCACCGACTCGGCGAGCTCCTCCATCGCGACGCCCCTGTCGTGGGCCTCCAGCAGCATGGAGCGCACGGCGTCGGCGATCTCCTGGCGCCCGCCGTACCCGATGGCCACGTTGACGACTATTCCGTCGACGTGCGCGGTGGCCTCCTCGGCCTCCTTGAGGACGGTCTGCATCCCGGAGGGCAGAAGGTCGAGGGTGCCCACGTGGTGGACGCGCCAGCGGCCGTCGGCGGCGAGGGTACGCACGGTGTCCTCGATGATGCCGAGGAGCGGGACGAGTTCCTCCTTGGGCCGGTCGAAGTTGTCCGTCGACAGCAGCCACAGGGTGACCACCTCGACGTCCGTCTCGGCGCACCAGCCGAGGAACTCCTCGATCTTCTCGGCGCCGGCCCGGTGACCGTGCACCGTGGTGGAGCCCGCGGCCTTCGCCCAGCGGCGGTTGCCGTCCATGATGACGCCGATGTGCTTCGGCACCTGAGCGGTGTCCAGGTGGCCTTCCACCCGGCGCGCGTACAGCCTGACCAACAGGCTCCGCAGCTTGTCGCGCAGGTTCACGTGATCGTCAGCCCCTCCGTACGGATCGGACAGGCGCGGCACCCCGCCGCGTCACGCGGCAAGCGGCCCGGTCTCGGCCGCGGGCGGTCCCTGCCCGTATGGCGGTCCCCAGAGGCGAAGCGTACCCCCGCCGGGGCGGGGGTCCCCAACGTCCGGTCTGGCGCGCTTTTGTCAGCTGTACTGCGGTGGCACGCCGTTTGCGCGCTGCCGCCGGAACCACTGCTTCGCGGGTTCGCGGCAGAGCAGCACCAGGACGGCGATCCCGGTACCGAGCGGAACGATGCCGAGCGGGACGCCCCGGGCGGTACCGCTGAGCGCGAAGAGAATCTGCAGGGAGGCCAGCACGATCGAGGCCACGCGCACACCGTTCCCCGCCTTCGGGAAGCGGAACGCCAGCACGAACAGCACGGCGGGCATGAGGTAGCCGCTGAAGAAGCGCCCCGCCGCCTCGGCGCCCTCGCCTGCGGCGACCAGGACGGTCAGCAGGACGCCGATCCCGAACGTCGCGAACATCACGATCTGCGCGGCACGGACGGGTCCGGGCATGCCGACGGGCACGGCGGGCGGGGGGTAGGGCGCGGCGCCGGGCCATCCGTGGGGCTGGCCGTAGGGGGGCTGCCCGTAGGGGGACTGGCCGTACGGGGGCTGCCCGTAGGGGGCCTGGCCGTACGGGGGCTGCCCATAAGGGGCCTGCCCGTACGGGGGCTGGGCGCCGGGCTGCCCGTAGGGGGACTGCTGCCCGTACGGCGGCTGGGCGGGCGGCGGGCCGTACGGACCCGGGCCGCCGGGAGGCTGCTGAGGGAACGGTGTCGGATGGTCGTTCGACATGCCGCGACTCTAGCCAGCGGGCCGCGCGTGACGGCGGGCGCGTGGCGCGGAGTCGAGTGGCGAGTGGCGGGCGGCGCGGAGTCGAGTGGCGAGTGGCGCAGACTGGCGGGCACAAAAAACGGGCCGGTCCGTGGGGGGGGAGACGGACCGGCCCGAGGGGGGGTTTCCACCATAACCCTTCGTAAGTGATGCTGCGTGCATCGACGCGACACAACTACTCTCCGGAATCGTCCGGCGACGCCCGGATGTCCTCGGAGGGGCCGATTCAGGGGGTCTTCCTGGCCGGAACCCGGCGAAATCGTGCGAGAGAAGAGCGGTGAGGGGACTCTGTGCACGGTGTGACACCAACCCTGCACCATTCCGGCCACTCTTCCGGCCGTCCCCCCGACGGGTGACCCCGCCCAAGGCTCCGCCTTGACCGTACGGCGGGCTCGAAGTCCGAGGCACCGCGCAGCCCCCTCCACTGCGCGGTGACCCTTCCGCGCAGCTTTGCTCGCGCGAATCAACTTGGTCCGAACCTAAGTGATGCATCGCCGCCGAAACCAGCCCTCACCCATAACGATGCGGACACTACGCGCGTTGCGCGTGGGGCCTACGGGCCTCGACGAGGTGACGTGAGCTGTGGGCCACGAACGGCCCTTCCGCCTCGATCCGCTCGTGCAGCTCCCGCAGCCGCGGCCGGTACGCCTCGACGGTGAAGCCGGGAACCATCCAGATCACCTTCCGCAGGAAGTGCACTACCGCGGCGATGTCGAAGAACTCCATGCGCAGCCGCTCGGCCCGCAGCTCCACGATCTCCAGCCCGGCCGCCTCGGCGTCCCGCCGCTCACGGTCGGGATGGCGGGCCTGCCGCCGCTGCGCCGGCTGCGGGCCGAGGAAGTACTCGACGACCTCGTAGGCGCTGGCGGGTCCGACATGCTGGGCTAGGTACGTGCCCCCGGGCCTGAGGACGCGTGCGATCTCACGCCAGTGCGGCCGGACGGGGTGCCGGCTGGTGACGAGGGCGAAGGAGCCGTCCGCGAAGGGCAGCGGGGCGTCCTCGGCGGACGCGACGACGGTGACGCCGCGGGGCCGCAGCAGTTCCCCGGCCTTGCGGACGTTGGGCGGCCAGCCCTCGGTGGCGACGACGAGCGGGGGCCGCCGGGACGCGCGGGACAGGGCGAAGTCCAGGACCTCCCCTCCCCCGCTCTGGACGTCGAGCACGGGCCCGTCGACCGCGCCCAGCCGGCCGGCGACGGTGGTGGCGTACCCCCAGGAGGGCCGGGCCTCGGTGGCGCGTCCTTCGAACCAGGAGAAGTCCCACCCCTCGGTGGGCACGGAGGCGCCTTCGGTGAGGAGTTCGTCGAACGCGCGGGGCCGGGGTTGCCGCTGGGTCATGCGGCGAGGATGCCGGAGGGCGGGGCGAGTCGTCGCGTGCTTTTCTCCCGCCCCGCACAGGGTGGCGGGGTTCAGGGGAGGAGCGGCCGTACCTCCTCGGCGGCGAAGCGTACGAAGCCCTCGGGGTCGGGTTCGTCGGCGGTCGGCTGGAGGACGACCGTGTCGGCGCCGGCCTCGGCCAGCCGCCGCACGGCGTCGGCGACGGCGTGGGCGTCCCCGGCGACCCCGAGGTCGGCGTCGGCGTCGTGCCCCTCGGCGGTCAGCTCGGCCCGCAGCCGCTCGCGCGCCCCGTCGCCGGTCGCGGTCAGCAGGTAGACGACGACCCGGTGGCCGTCGGGGTCACGCCCCGCCGCGACGCGGCCCTCCCGGATGAGCCCGCACCACTGCCGGACGCCGTCGGCGGAGGTGTCGGCGGTGAGGATGGTGCCGTCGGCGGCCTCCCCGGTCAGCCGCACGGTGCGGGGGCCCATGCCGCCGGCCAGGACCTCGACGGGGCCGGACGGGGGCCAGTCGAGCGCGACGCCGTCGAGGCTCACGTAGCGGCCCTTGGTCGTGACCGTCTCACCGGCCAGCAGGGCACGCAGGGCGAGGAGATGCTCCCGCAGCAGGGTGAGGGGCGACCCGACGCGCGCGCCGACCTGCCCCATCCAGTCCTGCACGCCGTGCCCGACGCCGAGGATCGGACGGCCGGGGAACATCCGGTGCAGGGAGGCGGCCTCCATGGCGGTGACGGCGACGTTCCGCAGGGGGACGGGCAGCAGCCCGATGCCGACGCGCATGCGCTCGCTCCAGGCGAGGGCGGCGGCGCCGGTGGAGATGCCGCCCTCCCGGAAACAGTCCTCCCACAGCCAGAGCTCCTCGAGCCCGGCCGCGTCGGCCGCCCGCACGACGGAGCGCAGCCGCTCGGGGGCGAGCTGGGGGCGGAACACAGCACCGAGTGTCGTCGTCATGCGGGTGTACCTACCCACGTCCGCCCGCCCCGGCAAACCCGTGCCGGGGCGGGCGGAGCCGTGTGCGGACGGCTAGCGGTTGACGGCCTGGATCTCCTGGACGACGACGTCCTGCGTCGCTCCGAACTCACCGTCCGGCAGGTCGCCGCCCGTGCCGTCGGAGCCGGTCCAGTGGACCTCCCACGTGACGGTCGCCTGGAGCGGGAAGGTGCCGTCGCCCGAGGAGCGCAAATACTGCACCCCGCACGGCGGCGTCCGGTTCGCCTTGCCCTTGGCGTAGGGCTCGCCGATACGGCCGTTGTTGATCTCGCAGACTCCGGAGGCGGGGTAGGTCTCCGCGTCCGGGGTGCCGGGCTGGATCTTCAGCGAGACCGGCTCCGCCGTGGCCGTCGCGGAGATACCGATCTCCGGCACGGAGGCGGTCACCGAGACCGGCCGGAACTGCGCGCCGTCCAGCCACGCCCAGGTCGGCAGGTTCACCTTGGTCGCCTGGGCGGGCGCGAGGGTGACCTCCGTGCCGGGGACGCGGATCTCGGAGTAGGCGAGTTCGGCGAGGATCTCGGGCGTGACGGCGTTCTCGACGTCCGCGGGCGGCGGGTCGCCCTGGTCCACCCAGAAGTAGTCCTTCGTGCAGGAGTCCCATCCCGGCGGGAAGCTCTTGTTCACGTACGAGCCCCACCAGTAGCCCTTGCCGGACTTGTGCTTGTTGAAGTCCTTCTCGGGGTCGTCGGGGTTCGTGTACTTCTCCCGCTGCTCGTTGTCCCACTCGTGCCCCGTCGACCCGGCCTCCCAGATGGGCTCCAGGTACGCCTGCAACTCCTCCGGGGAGTACTTGGGCGCGTACCAGCAGGGCGGAGGCGACCACGAGGTGCTCGACGTGAGCCCGCCGACCTTCCCGCCCTTGCCGTTCTTGGAGTGGTCGAAGCGGACGCCTCCGGCGGAGACGGAGAGGGTGCCGTCGTCGTTGAGGTTGGCGCTGTTGTCGGTGCTGTCCCGAGTACCGTCGCCGCCCCGGCCGCCGGCGAACGCAGGCGGGGCGGCCAGCAGGGCCACGCTGGCGAGAGCGACGAATGTCGCGACCCGTACATACCTTCCTATGGCTGGCACGTCTTGCTCCCCCGGTCCGACGCGATGTCTGTGGTCTGCCAAACGCCATCGGCGTTCTTGACGAGCTTGGTGTGATAGAGCACGTAACTGTCCGCCGTGGTCGGCGTGTTCTCGACCTTGCCGGTCTTCTTGTCCTTGAGGAACGACTTGCTTTCGTCCGAGCAATAGGTGACGTAGGCCCCGTCGGAGCCGGACAGCTTCACCTCGTAGTCGTGGTACCGGGTCTCCCCGACCCACGTGTGATTCTTCTTGAGGTACCCGTTCACGAAGGTGATGGAGGCGCTCAACGCACGGTCGGTGTTGTAGAAGCCGAGGGCCTCGGTGTCCGTGCTGCCCTTGAAAATCGACTCATCCACGGAGTTGACGCCCAGAGTGCTGTCGAGAAGCACGGCGTCCTTGACCGCGTCCCCGGTCTTCTCGTACTCGAAGACGTTCTTGGCGTCGGCCGGGAAAGTGATCTTCGGGCGTCCGTCCGATGCGGGAGCGGACTCGCTCGGGGCCGGCGAGGCCGACTTCTTGCCGCCCGTGTCGGCCCCCGCGATCGTGTCCTTGTCCTTCGCAGGAGTGTCGTCGTCGCTTCCGCACGCGGACAGCGTCAACGCCGCGGCGGCGGTCAGCGCAAGCGCTGCGAGCAGGGTGGGACGGCGGTTCACAGTCGGCTCCCGGTGGGGCGAGGCGTCACATCAGCGCGCCAACGCTACCCAGCGCGCACAGTGCGACACCAGAGCGAATGGACCAACTGCAACAGAGCTAATACCGAATTGGGACGCGGCAGCCTACGTCAGGGGGTGGCACCTGGCGCTTCCCCGCTGCGACGACAGACGCTCGGTCACCCACACACCGTTCTCGTTCTTGCGCAGTGTGGCCGCGTAGACGACGTAGGCGTCCTTGGACACCGGTGTCACGTCGACCTTGCCGGTCTCGAGGAACTTGTTGTACGCCTTGCCCTGGTCCTCGCAGTACACCAGGGCGGCCGTTCCGTCCTTGTTGACCGTCACGTCCGCGTCGTAGAAGCGCGTGACGCCTGTCGTTCGGGCCTTGTGGTCGACGAACGACTGAATCCACTCCTCGGTGCCGGCGGCAGCCGTACCTTCGGTGTAGAAGCGGTAGGCCTCGTGGAGCGGGTCCTGTTCCGCGATGGCCATGTCGACGGCCTTGATCCGCTGCTCCGAGTCGCTGAGGACGGCGTCCTTGTCCTCGTTTCCCGTCCTCGGCCACTCGAACGTGTAGGTCACGTCCGCAGGCAGCTGAATTTCCGGGCGTTCAGCCGACGCCGGGGCGGACGACGTCGGCGTCTCGAATCCCGTCGCCTTGTCGCTGCCCTGGGCCGGGGCGTCGGTGTCCTCGCTGCCGCACGCGGTCAGGGCCAGGGCCGTGGTCACGGCGAGCGTCGTGAGGAAGGCTGTACGGCGGTTCAAGGATGCTCCCGGTGGGGCGAGGCGTCGTTTCGACGGGATCACGGTATCCAGTGACGGAGGGTACGTTCGCCGGGGTGAGGGGAGGCGCGGTCGTGCGGTGGCGGGACGGGCGGGGGGAGTTGGTCGTGCGGCGGCCGGGCGGGGACGTCAGCGCGTGTGTGCCGCTCGAGGTCGCGGCTTCCTATCGGGCGCGGACACGCGGTCTGCTCGGGCGGGAGAGCCTCGACGGCGCGCTGTTGCTCTCGCCCGCCAACAGCATCCACACCTTCCGTATGCGCATGTCCATCGACGTCGCCTACCTGGACCGCCGGCTCCGCGTCCTCGCCGTGCGCACCATGCCGCCCGGACGGCTGGGGCGGCCACGCGTCCGGGCACGGCATGTCATCGAGGCCGAGGCGGGAGCCATGGAGGGGTGGGGGCTCGGCGTCGGAGCGATGGTGGAGGTGCGTGCGCTCCCCTGAGCCCGCTCAGTTCGCCCCTCGCGGGAACGAGATCTCCACCCGCCGGTTCTTCTTCCGGCCCTCCTCCGTCGAGTTGTCGGCGATCGGGTAGTCCTCCCCATAACCGCGCACCTCGTACGTGATGTTCGCGTCGCTCAGCTCCTCTTCGAGGATGCCGTGCACCGCGTTGGCCCGCTTGCGGGACAGCACATCGCCGTGCGCGGACGAGCCCAGGTTGTCCGTGAAGCCGAAGACGCGGATGCGGGTCGCGTTCTGCGTCTTGATCTCGTTCGCGATCACGCTGATGCGGGACCTCGCCTGGGCGGAGATCTTGGCGCTGTCCTTGCCGAAGAGGACCTCCGCCTGGAGGGCGAACGTCACGTTCGTGTTCGTGTCCTCGCGGCGCTCGTCCCCGCTCTGGTCCTCGACGACGGACTTGATGTCCAGCACCTTCGGCTCCGCGAGGGTGGCCCCGTCCGGGAGCTTCAGGTCGGGATCGTTGGGGTCCAGTTCCACGGGCGCGGAGGCGCTGGCTTCCGTGCCCGGCGGGACGCTCGGTCCGTCGTCGGCGTGCGCCACGGCCGGACCGGCGGCCAGCAGGGTGGCGAGCGTACCGATGAGAAGGAGGCGCGTGTGTGTCATCCCCGCCTCACCCAGAGATCTGGATGGTGCCGCTGGCGAACGTCGGCAACTGGAACGTAACTTCCGACGAATCGGTCGGCGGGGCCGGGAACTGCATGAACACTGGAATCGACTCACCGGCCTTCAGACGCGGCATGTTCGTCGTGGTGAGCGGACGCCCCTCGGTGTCTCGCAAAACGTAATAGCGCTTCTTGCTCGCGCTGTCGACGAGCGTGGCACCGCCCAGAGACCGCCCATGCGCGATGATCTCGGTCTCGTTCCCCGAAGCTTGAACCGGGATGCGCGCCGGCTCGGAGCTGTCGTTCTTGATCTCACCGTTCACCGTGACGAAGCCGCCTGCGTCCCTCGTCGCCGAGGTGATCTTGAGAGTCAGGCCTCCTTCACCGCGCAGTTCCGCCAGAGTCTCGTCGTCCCCCTCCTGAGTACTCGGATTGGAGTCGGTCCCATTCGAAGCCGAGGCTGAGTCTTTCGGCTTTCCGTCCTCGCCGTCGTCACTTCCGCCGCACCCGGCGACACCGAAGGCCAGTCCGGCCGCAACAACCAGCGCGACGAGCCCCGTGCGAGCCCTCGTTGTGAACCGAACAGTCATACCCTGCATCCTCAGTCACTCGTCGTTTGCTTGTCAGTCGGCCAAGTGCACGTCGAAGAGATCCTCGGGCTTCGGCAACAGATCCTTAGGTGTTTCCGGGTCCAGGTCCCAGTCGACTCCGCCCTTGCAGTTGAGCGTGGGGAGCTCTTCCGGCTCGTCCTTCTCCCCCCCGTCCGCATCCTTTTCCCCGGCGGGAAGATCGAAGCCGCAACGGGACTCGATCACGGCAGTGGCAGTCGACCGCGACTTCTTCGTCTCGGTGCCGGGCACGATGGAGTCTCCGACCGTCTTGTTCGTCTGCACCTCGACCGTGTAGCTGAGGAGGCCGTCCGCCTTGCAGCTCAGGACCGTGGCGTCGTTGCTTGCCGCCAACTGCTCGGCCCGCCAGCAGGACGGCGTGAGCCCATCCGCCGTGCCGTCGAAGATGTCCTGCCACTTCTTGGGGTCGAGCAGGTTCTCCAGCCACGCCCCGGCCAGCTGGTCACGCCGCTCCTGAGCTGCCGCGAGCGCCGCCGCGTCGGCGGCGGTCTGGGCGCCGTTCCTGTTCGCTGCGGCTTGGCCGACTGCCAGGTAGGCGAACGCCAGGAAGAGCAGGCCCCCCACCACAGTGATGTAGATGGGGAATGCCTGACCTGCGTCAGCGCGAAGACGTGGACGGTTCAGCCGACGAGCTCGTCGACCTTGTCCACGATGGCCTGGTAAATCGTCTGCCCGATGTCCGTCCCCGTGATCGCCAACACGATCGCCACCACCACCGCGATGATCCCCAGGTACTCCACCGCCGTCTGGCCACGGTCGTCGCGACGGGCTGCGCGGGACTGGAGGTACGTGACCGTCGTGTTGATCCAGTTGCCCATGGTGTTCCCCTCCGGCGGACGCGGTGGCGGCCTGGGTCCCGGGGCCGCTGTCGACCTCGGCACCGTACGAGGGGCGGGTGAGGCCCCTCAAGGGTCCCGGGGCCCATTTCCGGACCCAAAGGCGGGCCCAGCGCGTCGTCGGTGTGCGCCTCACCACCGGCCACCCCCGTACCGGGTCGAACTCCCGCGCGTCCCCTGCCACTTCGCCGTGGCCTCGGCGCGGCTCGTGCTGTGCAGCTTCGCGAAGATGCGGTTGATGTGGTTCTTGACCGTCTTCTCGCTGATGAAGCACGTGGCGGCGATCTGCTGGTTGCTCATGCCGGACGCGATGAGCTCCATGATCTCCGCCTCCCTCGCACTCAGCCCGTACGTCGACCTGTCAGACACCGACTGTGCCATACGCGGTTGCACTTGCGAAAGGTTTTTTGTCGAAGTGGGGCCAGTGGGTTGCCAACTCCCGTCCGCCGTGCCGGAGAAAGCGGAATCTCCCTCACCTCGCACCCGCAATTGCGCAAGCAATCTCCCCGCAGCCGTCGGCGTCAAGTGCGGCCTCCCCCGCCTCGCGTCCCGTACCGCCGTCACCAGTTCGTCCGGCGTGAACTCACCGTGGACCAGATACCCGTTCGCGCCCCGGCGCAGTGCCTCGTGGACGATGTCCGACTCCCCGCTGTACGTCAGCATCAGCACCGCCGTCAGCGGCACCAGGTGCGGGAGCGCCGAGAGGCCGTCCACCCCCGGCATGCGGACGTCGAGCAGCACCACGTCCGGACCGTGCGCGAGCGTCGCCTCGTACGCCTCCCTGCCGTCCGCCGCCTCCGCCACCACCTCCAGGTTGTCCCGGCCGGTGAGGAGGGCGGTCAGGCCCGCGCGGACCACGGGGTTGTCGTCGGCCACGACCACGCGCAGGGGCTCCGGAGGCGGGGCCTCGCCGAAGGGGTCCGGCGTGTTCGGTTCACCGGTCATGGTGGACCTCCGTCACACGTGTCGTCGTCACCATCGCCCCGAGCGGCAGCTCCAGGCGGACCTCCGTGCCGCGTCCCCGCTCGCCCCGCCCGAAGTCGATGCTCGCCCCGACCGAGGCCGCCCGTTCCACCATGCCCACCAGGCCGAAGTGGCCGGCGCGGCGCAGACGGTCGAGGTCGGGAGCGGCGGGATGGCCGGGGAGGCCCGTACCGTCGTCACGGACGCTGACCGTCAGCACGTCGGCCCGCACGCCCGCCCGCACGTCCACCCTCGTCGCCCGTGCGTGGCGGTGGGCGTTCTCCATCGCCTCCGCCGTGATGGAGAGGAGCTGGCGGGCCACCGTCCGGGGGACCGGCGGGGCGGGCGCCTCCCCCGTCCTCGCGTACGTCACCGGCGCCCCGGTGCGTGTCCGGAAGGCCCGTACCGCACACGCCAGTTCCGCCATCACATCGACCGAAAACGAACCCCCCGGCGCCCCCTCCCGCCTCAGGTCCGTCAGCAGTTCCCGTGACTCGGCGGCCGCCCGCCGCGCGGACCGCGCCACCAGTTCCGCCTGGCGTTTGACCAGGGCCGGGTCCATGCGGGCGGCCCCCGCCGAGCAGGCCAGGCCGTCCGCCGCCAGGGCGACCCCGTGCAGCGTCTTGGCGACCGAGTCGTGCATCTCCCGGGCCAGTCGCGCCCGTTCGGCGTCCACCGCCTCCGTGACCGCGAGGCGGGCCCGGACGGCGGCCAGGGCCCGGGTCGCCTCGCCGAGGTGGAGCATCAGCTTGCGCAGGCTGGAGCCGACCGCCCCCGCGATCACGCACAGGCCGGGCAGGATCAGCGTCTCGGCGGGTTCGGTGTGCGGGTTGTCCAGCGTGGCGTGGACCAGCAGCAGGATCACGCCCTGGAGCGACGCGAAGACGGCCGCGCCCCGCCAGCCGTAGATGAGGCCCGCGAGCAGCGGCGTGCAGACGCTGACGTAGGCGAGGGTCGTGTCGGGGCCGGCGGAGACCAGCAGCAGGGCGCCGAAGAGGGTGTCCGCCGCGAGGAGGGTGGGGTGGCGCAGGAGGAGGGGGCCGAAGCGCTCCCAGTCGCGGAAGAGGGCGTACGACACCATGAAGGTGACGACGACCGCGATGCCGACCAGGCGTACGCCCCAGCCCGCGCCCGCGTTCAGCAGCGCGGACGGCGCGGCCACGGCGATCATCGCCAGCCGGAAGCCGAAGGCCTGACGGCAGAGCGCCTGGAGGGCGTTCACCTGGAGCTGGGTGTCCGTGACCGGCCCACTCGGCCGCTCCTCGGGTTCCGGCGCCTGTGCCACTTCGGGCTGAAGAGGCTCCTCAGCCGCGTGAGGCGGGACGGCCGCTCCTGGCGCCGCGCACGCCCCACCCGCCGCGACCGCCGCGACCGGCACAACCGCAACCGCCCCCGCCCGCCGCCGGAACCCCGGGCCGCCGCGCCGCCGCCAGCCGCGCCCCCTCCGCGTCCTCGACGCCCTCGCCGTCCTCTCCGCCCTCATCCTCGTCATCGTCCTCATCGCACTCCCCTCCCCTCACTCCCCCGTGAGCGACCCGAAGTCCGTCCCCGAGCCGAGGATCAGGCCGGCGCCGAGAAGGATCATCGTGGCCGGAACCATGAAGGTGGTGATCATCAGCGTGGCCTTGGGGACCGCGCGGGCCGCCTTGCGGCGGGCGTTCTGCGCGTCGGTGCGGCGCATGTCCTTGGCGAGCGCCACCAGCGTGTCGACGATCGGCGCGCCCAGCTCCTCGCCCTGCTGGAGGGCGGTGACGAACATGGCGACCTGCTCGGAGTCGTTGCGGCGGCGCAGCTCGGCGAAGGCCTGCCGGCGGCTCATGCCCAGGTCCATCTGGCGCAGGGTGATGCGCAGTTCGTCGGCCCAGGGGCCCTCGTACTGGGAGGAGACGCGTTCCAGGGCCTGGCGGAAGCCGAGGCCCGCGCTGACCACGACGGCGAGGACGTCCAGGAAGTCGGGCAGGGTGCGCTCGATGACGTCCTTGCGGACGCGGATCGCCGACCAGATGCCGACCTCCGTCCAGAACGCGCCGAAGGCGAGCAGCAGCAGCGCCACGAACAGCTGGCCGCGCATCAGGAACACCAGGAAGCCGACGCCGCCGAGGGCGCCGTAGACGGCGCGGCGGGCGGCGTAGCGGTGGATGGTGAGGCCGCCGGGGTTGCCCGCGAGGTCGATCTTGCGGCGGTACCTGGCGACCTGCTTGGGGCCCATGAGGCGCAGCACGGCGGGGGCGTAGCGCATGCCCATGCGGTCGATGAGGGAGTCGACCGCGCCGGTGCGGGTGGAGCCGACCTCGAGGGCGAGCATCAGGTCGCCGGGGAGTTTGGCCTCCGCGCGGTACATGCGGATGCCGGCGAAGATGCCGCACACGGCGAGGGCCATGAGCGCGGCGAGCAGGAGTGCCATGTCGTCGTCCCCTTTCCCGGCTCAGACGTCGATGCGCGACAGGCGGCGGATGAGCAGGAAGCCGACGGCGTACAGGCCGAAGGCGACGAGGACCGCGATCTGGCCGGCCGGCGATCCGGTCATGCGCTCCAGGGCGCCGTCCTTGACCCCGTCCATCAGGAACAGCGAGCCGACGCCGAGCACGGGCACCGCGTACGAGGTCATGCTGACCTGGGAGAGCTGGGTGCGGACCTCGCGCCGGGTCTCCTTGCGTTCCTCCAGCGTCTCGGTGAGGTTGCGCAGCGCGCTCACCACCTGGCCGCCCGCCCGGTTGGAGAGCACGAGCGTGGTGACCAGGACGACCAGTTCGCGGGAGGGGAGCCGGTCGGACAGTTCGCCGAGGGCGTCCTCCATGGAGGCGCCCATCGCCAGCTGGTTGGCCACCTTGCCCAGTTCCTCGCCGGCCGGGGCCTCCAGCTCCTCCGCGGCGATGCCGATGGCGGTGCGCAGGGCGAGGCCCGCCTGGGTGGCGTTGGCGAGGATGCGGGCCAGTTCGGGAAGCTGGTTGATGAACCGCTCGATCCGCTTCTGCCGCTGCCAGTTGAGGAACTGCACGGCCGCCCAGACGCCGAGCAGTCCCGCGATCGGGCCGAAGAAGGGCGCGAGGGCGGCCTGTCCCGCCAGCCACAGTCCGGCGACGACGGCGAGCATCGCCACGAAGAACTCGCCGGGTGTGACGTCAAGGCCGGTGGCGAGCAGGCGCAGCTCCAGCGTGCGGCCGAGGCGGGTGCGGCGCAGCCGGCGGTCGAGTTGGGGGAAGCGGCGCCGGCGGCCGGCGGAGGGGAGCTCCCCGGTGGCCGACAGCCGGTCCACCAGCGCCTGCCGCTGCGCCCGGCCGGCCGCGTGGACGTGCACGCCGGCGACAGCGAGGACGCAGGTCAGCAGGGTGACGCCGGTGGTCAGCGTGATCAGGTTTTGGAGCTCCATGGGGGCGGTACCTACCTGGCTTCTCGGGTGGCGAGCTGGTCGGCGGAGTGGGCGATGCCGAACGCCTGCGGGACGGGCTGGCCCGCCATGTAGAGGCGGTCGGCGGTCCGCCGGGGCAGGGGGTGGTGGACGTAGGAGCCGTGGACGCGGCCGTCGGGCGTCATCGGCAGCGCGTCGAAGCGGGCGGCCGTGGCCAGCCGGTACGGCTCCCCGCCGTGGCTCTCCAGCAGGGCGATCTCGGTGATGCGGCGGGCGCCGTCGGCGAACCGGGTGAGCTGGACGATCACGTCGACGGCGCTGTTGATCTGGTCGTGCAGGGCGACGAAGGGGATCTCCACGTCAGACATGGAGGCGAGGGTCTGGAGCCGGGTGAGGGCGTCCTCGGCGCTGTTGGCGTGGACGGTGGCGAGGGAGCCGTCGTGGCCGGTGGACATGGCCTGGAGCATGTCGAGGGACTCGCCGCCGCGGACCTCGCCGACGACGATGCGGTCGGGCCGCATCCGCAGGGAGTTGCGCACCAGGTCGCGGATGGTGACGCGGCCCTTGCCCTCGACGTTGGGCGGGCGGGACTCCAGGCGGATGACGTGCGGCTGCTGGAGCTGGAGTTCGGCGGAGTCCTCGATGGTGATGATGCGCTCGCCCGCGGGGATCAGCCCGGACAGGGCGTTGAGGAGGGTCGTCTTGCCGGTGCCGGTGGCGCCGGAGACGATGATGTTGAAGCGGGCCTGCACCAGCCCGGCCAGCAGGTACAGCATGGGCTCGTCGAGCGAGCCGAGGCCGATCAGCTCCTGGAGGGTGAACGAGCGCGGGAAGCGGCGGATGGTGAGGACCGCGCCGGTCAGGGACAGCGGCGGGATGATGACGTTGACGCGCTCCCCGGAGGGCAGCCGGGCGTCGACCATGGGGGTGGACTCGTCGACGCGGCGGTTCACGGTGGAGACGATGCGTTCGATGGTCTGCATCAGCTGGTCGTTGGAGGCGAAGCGCAGCGGCAGTTGCTCCACCCGGCCGCCGCGCTCGACGAAGATGGCGTCGGGGCCGTTCACCATGATCTCGGTGACGGAGGCGTCCTCGAGGAGCGGTTCCAGGATGCCGAGGCCGAGGGCCTCGTCGACGACGCGGCGGATCAGCTGGGCGCGTTCGACCGTCGACAGGACGGGGCCCTCACGGCTGATGATGTGGCCGAGGACGCGTTCCAGCCGGGCCCGGCGCTCGGCCGGGGACAGCGCGCTCATCTCCGCGAGGTCGATCTCCTCCAGGAGTTTGGCGCGGTAGGACGCGACGAGGTGGCCGTCCTCGCCCCGCCCGGCCTTCTCCTCGGGGGAGTTGATGCGTGCCCGCAGGCTCATGAGTCGCTCGCTCCTCG
This sequence comes from Streptomyces lusitanus, assembly GCF_042647945.1. NCBI lineage: Bacteria > Bacillati > Actinomycetota > Actinomycetes > Kitasatosporales > Streptomycetaceae > Streptomyces > Streptomyces lusitanus. Next base: position 329,532 of record NZ_JBHRWL010000002.1, on the reverse strand, counting down.
CTCGTGTCCCGGTCCTCGCTCGTGTCCCGGTTCTTGTCCCTGTCCCGGCCCTTGTCGTCCGGCGCTCCGGTGGTGACGGTGTCAGTGGTCGACGGGCATCGTGGCGCTCCTCCCGGCCGTTCCGAAGTCCCAGCCGGGCACGATCGACGGGATGTCGACCCGGGCGGTGACGGTGACCTCGTCGCCGCCCTCCGCCGTGCCGCAGGAGGTGCCGCCGGCCAGCCAGGAGCTGACGGCGGCCGTGCAGGCGGCCTGGGCGCCCTGGTCCAGGGAGGCGCTGCGCGCGCCCGCGCGGGCGGCGGTTCCGGCCTGCTGTGCGGTGTAGGCGATCAGGCCGAGCTGTACGGCGGCCATCGCCACGATCAGCAGGACCGGCAGGAACCCCAGGTACTCGATCGCCACCTGCCCACGGTCGCGGCGGCGTCCTTCGCTGCGTCGGTACGGCATGTCAGTCCGTCTCCTCCTCGACCGCCCCCGCGTGGCCGGTCACGTCGAAGGGGAACGACAGGGTGCCGGGGAAGAGGATCGGCACCCTGATCGTCACGTCGGCGGTGACCATGCCGCCGCCCGTCGCGCAGGTCACCGTCGCGCCGCTGCTCCAGGCGCCCGACAGGGTGGCCGTGCCGGCCTCCTGGCAGGCGCCCTGGCGTGCGCCGGGGGACGCGGCGGTCCCGGCGCGGGCCGCCTCGTCGGCGGCGTTCCCGGCGAGGGTGAAGGTGTAGCCGACCAGCACGAGCTGCCACAGCACGACCAGCGTGACGAGGATCGCCGGGGTCATGCCGAGGAACTCGACGGTCACCTGCCCCCGGTCGCGTAACGGCCCCGTGACGGCGGCCCGCCGCCCCGTGACGGCCCACCGCCGCCCCGTCGCCCACGGCCTCCGGTCGGGCCTCATCCCGTGCCGTCCCTGCGCCGCCGGAAACTCACCGCGCCCCGGTCGCCGCGCAGCCGTCCGCCCTTGTGGCCGGTCTCCGGGGCCCGTACGAGCCCGAGTTCGCCGGCCAGCGCCCACATCGCCTGCTTCACGGTGCTCTTCGCCTCCAGTTCGTGCACGCGCCCGGCGTCCACCACACCCTGGAGCTCCTTGAAGTGGGCCGGGACCGTGGTGGCGGCGACGGCGGTGCCGGTGATGCGCGCGATGAGCGGCGGCTGGATCTCCGTGGACCGGGTGTGCCGGTTGACGACCACCGTGGTCTCCTCAGCCTTGCGGATCTGGAGCCGGTCCCACATCCGCACCGCCCGTTTGGCGCCCCGTACGGCGATGACGTCGGGGGTGGTGACCAGCAGGGCCCGGTCGGCCATCTCCACGGCCGCCGCGCCCGCGCCGCCGAGCTGGGCGCCGCAGTCGATGACGACGACCTCGTAGCGGGAGCGCAGGGCGCTGACGATGTGGCGGGCGGCCCGGTCGGTGACCTCCTCGCCGCGTTCGCCCTCGGCGGGGGCGAGCAGCAGGGCGAGTCCGCTGTCGTGGCGGAAGACGGCGTCGGCGAGGACGCGCGGGGAGATGTCGTGGATCGCGGCGAGGTCGACGACGGACCGGCGGAACTGGACGTCCAGGTAGGAGGCGACGTCGCCGGTCTGGAGGTCCATGTCGACCAGGGCGGTGGCGCGTCCGGAGGTCTGGGCGGCGAGCGCGAGCTGGACGGCGGTGAGGGTGGCGCCGACCCCGCCCTTGGCGCCGCTGACGGTGACGACGGTGCCGCCCGCCCCGCCGACCGGGTCGCTGCCGGCGCCCAGATGGCGCCGTACGCCGGCCGACCACTGGGCGACGGCCTGGACGCGGCTGGCGAGTTCCTCGTAGCCCAGCGGGAGGGCGACCAGACCGCGGGCGCCGTAGTCCATGGCGGCCTGGAAGAGGCCGGGGCTCGCGTCGGAGGTGACGAGGATGACGCCGGCGGCGGGGAAGCGCAGGGCGACCTCGCGGATCAGTTCCAGCGCGGGGACGGGGCCGATCCGCTCGTGGACGACGACCACCTCGGGCAGTTCGTCGAGGGACTCGGCGGCCAGCCGGGAGAGGGTGTCGACGAGCTGCGTGGAGTCGGTCACCGGGGCGAGCGGCTCCACGTCGGGGAGCTGGCCGATCAGGGTGGTGAGGGACCGGACGGCGTCCGCGTCACCGACGGCCGGGAGGATCCTGGTGGACATGCGGGCCTCTCACTTGTCCTGCGCGAGTTCGTACGTCCGGTCCTTCTCGGGGACGCCGGTGTCGCCCCCGGGGCCGACCAGCGCGAGCCGCACCCGCTGGGCGAACGACTCGGCGTAGGTAATGCGCTGGGCGTCGAGGGTGGACAGCGCGAAGGTGATGGGGACGGCGTCGGCGGGCCCGCGGCGGTCGTCCTCGTCGGGCTGGAGGGCGGTGAGCCGGCCGACGTCGAGGACCTTGGCGTTGGTGACGATGATCTTCGACTGGTCGGGGTCGCCCTCGCGCTGCCCCTCGAAGGTGGCGTACACGTTGACCGTGGAGCCCGGGGTGATCTTGCCGGCCACGCCGGTGGCCGCGTCGATCATGATGGCGACCTCCTGCTGCCCCGGCTGGAGTTCCGGCCGGTCGACGATCATGTCTGTCTGCAGCAGCGACCCCTTGCGCAGGGTGGTGACGGCGATCTTGCCGCGGATGTCGTCGAGGTCGGTGACGGCGTTGTCCGACAGCCACCGCTCGGGCATCTCGATCCGCTCGAACTGGTCGGCGCCGAGGGTGGTGTAGGGCGCGATGTCGGTCTTCAGCCGGTACGCGGCGACCTCGGGGCCGACCTTGGAGCGCACGTCGTTGATGACGGAGAGCACGCCGGCGAACGCGCCGAGGGCGCACAGGACCGACAGGAGGATAAGTATCACGCCGCGGCGCTGACGGGAGTTCATGAACCGTGCAACCTCGTTGGGGGGTGGCGGTCGAGCGGGACGGTGCGGGCTCGTGCGGTGGACGGACGGGTCACGTGCGTCGGGTGAGGGCCGGTCTGCCCTCGGGGGCGGGCGGGGTGGCCGAGCAGAACACGCAGCGGTCGCCGATGACGTCGATGCCGCACCAGTGGCAGGCGCCGCGCCGTACGGACGTGACCAGTTGGTAGAGCACGGACAGGTCGGGCAGGTAGGTGCAGAACTCGACGAGCTTGCCGGTGCCCCACCAGCGTCCGGACTCCGCGGGCAGCGGGGCCTCGCGCAGCCCCTGCACCCGCCAGGCGGGGGCCAGGGTGCTGGTGACCCAGTCGGACGGGAGCTGGCCGCGGGCGACGAGCATCCAGGTGCCGAACTCGGGTCCGGCCAGCATGGCGTCGGGGCCGAGGCGGACGAGCTGCGGCTGGGGGTGGGCGAGGACGGCGAACTGGCTGCCGGGCAGCCAGGACTTGGCGTGCTGCTTGAGGTCGACGGGGATCCGGTCGAGGCGGGCAACGGAGCCGAGCAGCGCCCCGGCGTGCAGGTAGTGGGTGAGCAGGCGGCCGGCCGAGGCCAGCACGCCGGGTCCGATGTCGCAGGAGGCGAGCTGGCGCAGCTGGCGGGCCAGCACGGCGACGGCGAGCGGCGGCAGGTCGGGGCGGAACAGGGCTATCCGGTCGCTCTCCAGGAGGGAGCGCAGGGTGTGCAGCCGCCGCAGGACGGACTCCGGGGTGGCCGGGGAGCACACGACGACGACATGGCCGTGCGCCTCGACGACCGCCTGGAGTTCGGTCAGCACCTGGTCGAGCGGGCGGGTGTCGACGTCGCGCAGCACGACGGCGGGCAGGGTCCGTTCGTCGTGCGCCGGCAGCGCCATGTCGGCGCCGGTCACGGCAATGGCAGTTGGCACGCGCGGCTCCCCGTTCTCCCCATGCCCGTCGGCCCACCGGGTGTTACTCCGGTGCACCCTCGTGACTTCACTGCGTGACTACCTCAGCACTGTATCCGCGGGTCTGTGACCGGAGAACAGCCTTTGAGCAGCCGGAGCGCAACTTCCGGCACACACTTCGCGCCAAACCGGGGCAGGCCGATCATCTCGCCGGTCTCGATACGGCACCGACCGTGTGGGTTTGGTGCACCCGGCTTGACGCCGGACCCGCTCCGCCTCCTCCGGACCACGCTTCCCACCCGTCCGCCGCCCTACTCCAGCTCGGGCGCCGCCGTTTCCGGTCTGGACCTATTGACAACGCGATTGGTCTGGACCACGGTGTGGACATCAACGGTGGCCACCGTCGCTTCCCCTCCCCAACTCCCCCACCGGAGGCCCCAAGTGGACCGCGTACCACGCATGCCCGGACGCGGCGGACGCCCCTGGGCGGCCGCCCTCGTCTCCGCCCTGGCCCTCGCCCTTCCCCTCGCCGGCGCGGGCCAGGCGACCGCGGCCGACGTCAACAACGCGAAGAACGCCGGATTCGAGTCGGGCCTGAGCGGCTGGACCTGCTCCGCGAACAACGGCAGCGTCGTCTCCTCCCCCGTGCACGCCGGTTCGGCCGCGCTGAAGGCCACGCCCGCCGGGCAGGACAACGCCCGCTGTTCCCAGACGGTCGCGGTACGCCCCAACTCCACGTACCGGCTGACCGGCTGGGTGCAGGGCGGGTACGCCTACCTGGGCGTGACCGGCACCGGCACCACGGACGTGTCCACCTGGACCCCGGACTCCTCCTCCTGGAAGCAGCTGTCGACCAGCTTCTCCACGGGTGCGAACACCACGTCGGTGACGGTCTACACCCACGGCTGGTACGGCCAGCAGCCCTACTACGTGGACGACCTGTCCGTCCTCGGCCCCGACGGGGGCGGCGGGGGCGACCCGGAGCCGACGGTCCCGGCCACCCCGGCCGGCCTGACCGTCTCCGGCACGACCGCCACCTCGGCGACGCTGACGTGGAACGCGGTGTCCGGCGCGACCGGTTACACCGTCTACCGCGACGGCACCCGGGCGACCGCCGTGACCGGCACCTCGGCGACCGTGACCGGGCTCGCGGCCGACACGTCGTACTCCTTCCAGGTCGCGGCGACCAACGCGGCCGGCGAGTCGGCCAAGTCGGCCGCGGTGTCCGTGCGCACCCGCGAGGACGGCGGCAACGGGGGCGGTGACCTGCCCCGGCACGCGGTGACCGGCTACTGGCAGAACTTCAACAACGGCGCGGCCGTGCAGAAGATCTCCGACGTCCCGAACCAGTACGACATCATCGCGGTCGCCTTCGCCGACGCCACGGGCACCCCGGGCGCCGTCACCTTCAACCTGGACTCGGCGGGCCTGGGCGGCTACACCGTCGACCAGTTCAAGGCGGACGTCCGCGCCAAGCAGGCGGCCGGCAAGAAGGTCATCATCTCGGTGGGCGGCGAGCGGGGCACCGTCTCGGTGAACGACTCCACCTCGGCCGCCAACTTCGCGAACTCGGTGTACGCCGTGATGCAGGAGTACGGCTTCGACGGCGTCGACATCGACCTGGAGAACGGCCTCAACGCGACCTACATGACGCAGGCGCTGCGGTCGCTGTCCGCGAAGGCGGGCCCGTCGATGATCCTGACGATGGCGCCGCAGACCATCGACATGCAGTCGGCGTCCAACTCCTACTTCCGGACCGCGCTGAACGTGAAGGACATCCTCACGGTCGTCAACATGCAGTACTACAACAGCGGTTCCATGCTGGGCTGCGACGGCAAGGTCTACAGCCAGGGCTCGGTGGACTTCCTCACCGCGCTGGCCTGCATCCAGCTGGAGAACGGCCTCGACCCCTCCCAGGTGGGCATCGGCGTGCCGGCCTCGACGCGGGGCGCGGGCAGCGGCTATGTCGCGCCGTCCGTGGTGAACGCCGCCCTGGACTGCCTGACCCGCGGCACCAACTGCGGCTCCTTCAAGCCGTCGAAGACCTACCCGGGTCTGCGCGGCGCGATGACCTGGTCCACCAACTGGGACGCGACGGCGGGCAACGCCTGGTCCAACGCGGTGGGCCCGCACGTCCACGCACTGCCGTAACCGGCGCGTCTCCCTTCACGACCGCCCCTGCCCGGCTCACCGGGCAGGGGCGGTCGGCGTCCGCGCGCTCAGCTGATCCAGACCAGGACGCCGTCCCCGTCACGGGCCGCCGCCCGCAGGAACACCGCCAGGGCCTCGTAGTGGGCGGTCACCTCGTCCACCGGCTCGCCGCGCTCCCAGACGACCGTGGGGTAGATGTCGGCCTCGGCCAGCTCGGCCGGGGTGACGCCCTCGGTCAGCCGGGCGGAAGGCGTGGCGTCGACGGCGTCGGCGGCGGCGCGGACCTGGGCGGGGGTGAGGCAGCGGGGCGGCCCGTAGCTCCACTCCTCCGCCCCGGGTATCTCCTCCTCGCCGAAGACGATGTCGACGGGGAAGCCGATACGCCGGAGCAGGAAGTCGAGGGCGTGCCACATCTTGTCGGTGTCGAAGCGGCGCGCCCGGTCCCACGGCAGCTTCTCGTCCCACTCCTGCTCGGTCAGCTCCTGGACGCGCCGGTACGCCCAGTCCGGGTCGCCGACCGCGCGCTCGAACTCGGCGGGCGTCAGGCGCGCGTACTCTCCGATCATGCCCACGGCGGCTCCAGGGAAGGTCGACGGGCGGCGCTCGTGTGCGCCGGTGAATGACGCGGTCATCCTGACAGCGGCCACTGACAACGGGCGGCGCGCGCTGTGTCCGGCACTCCATGAAACATTTCCCCGCCCCCACCGCATCAAAGAGGTGAGAGCGGTTCGGTGGGCGTGACGGGGGGACGGCGGATGAGGCAGCGGCGCACGGAGGACTATGCGGAGTTCGCCTCCGCGCGGGCGGGTCACCTGTACCGGTCCGCGTGCCTGCTCACCGCCGGGGACACGCACCTCGCCGAGGACCTCGTGCAGGAGACGTTAGGCCGGCTGTACGTCCGCTGGGGTCGCGTCTCCCGGGCGGAGAACCCGGCCGCGTACGCGCAGACCGTGCTCACCCGCACCTTCCTCGCCCACCGGCGGCTGCGCAGCAGCCGGGAGCGGGCGACCGACACCTTCCCCGACCTGCCGGGCACCGGCGACGGCGACGCGCCGCTGCGGCTGACGCTGATGGCCGCGCTCGCCCGGCTGCCCGCCAAGGACCGTGCCGTCGTCGTCCTGCGCTACTGGGAGGACCTCTCGGTGGAGCAGACCGCCGACGTGCTGAACGTCAGCTCGGCGGCCGTGCGCACCCGGTGCGTCCGCGCGCTCGGCCGGCTGCGGCAGCTGCTGGGCGAGGACGTCCACGAGTACTCCCGCCCCTGACAGCCGCCTCAGCATCACCTCTTCGTCCGACATACCTCACCCCCGTGGAAAGGGTGGTTCGTCATGCCCGAGAACCAGCACACCGACCTCTTCGAGGACCGGTTCGCCACAGCGCTGCGCGACACCGGCCACAGCTTCCGTACCGACGACCCGGCCGCCCTGGTCACCGGGGGCCGGGTGCGCGGACGCCGGACCCAGCTGCTGCGGCGCTCCGCCGTGCTGGGCGGGGCGGCCGCTGTCGCCCTGGTGGGGGTGGGCGGGGCGCTGCTCGTGCCGGGCAACGCCGCCGACGCCACCGACCCCCTCCGCACCTCGGCGGCCACCGGGCCGGCCACCACCGGGAGCCCGGCGTCGAGCACCTCGCCCGGGGCCGCCTCCTACACGGGCGACGACCTCCTGCGGTCGCTCAAGAAGCTGCTGCCGCGCGGCACGTTCAGCGAGGAGGCGGCCGAGGGCACGGAGTCGTCGACGCCTCCGTACGCGCACGTGGTGTTCGACGACGGCAAGGGCGCGGCGGCGATCGACCTGACCCTCAACCGTGTGGAGCCGGACAGCGACCAGGCCCGTGAGGTGACGACCTGCCCGGACAAGGAGTTCGTCGACTACGACAGCTGCACCTCCACCCGGCTGCCGGACGGCTCCCGGCTGATGCTGTTCCGCGGCTACGAGTATCCCGACCGGCGCGTGGACACCAAGTGGTGGAACGCCGAACTGGTCACGCGCAAGGGCCAGCACGTCTCGCTGAGCGAGTGGAACGCCCCGGCGCAGAAGGACGCCCCGGTGTCCCGTCCGCGGCCTCCGCTGTCCGAGGCGCAGATGAAGAAGGTCGTCACCGCCGACGTGTGGCGGCGGGTCGTGGACGCCATTCCGGAGGGCCTGCCCACCGGTTCGATCGGCGACACGCTGGCCGGTCTGCTGCCTGACGGGCTCACCGTGACCGGGAAGGGCGGCAAGGACGACTACGCCTTCCTCGTCGTCGACGACGGCAAGGGCGGCAGCCTCGTCCAGGTCAACGTGCAGCCCGGCATGTCGGACATGGCCGACGAGCTGTTCGGGGACGCCGAGAAGCTGCCCGACGGCAGGCTGGTCACCACCCGGACGTCGGGCGGGGAGAAGGAAGGCCAGGGCGTCGTCATGTGGACCGCCGACACCCTGCGCCCCGACGGGCTGCGCGTCGTCGTCAGCGCCTTCAACACGCCCGCCCAGGACCAGGACGCCACGCGCGACACCCCCGCGCTCACCCTGACGCAGCTGCGGGAGATCGCGCTGAGCACGGAGTGGGACGCGGGGGCGTGAGACGAGGGGCGGGACGGCGGGCCGGTCAGAAGAACTCCGACCAGGGCTGGTCCCAGATCTGCTTGACCGCGAGCACCAGGAACAGCAGGCCCGCGACCGTCAGCATGCCGTTGCTCAGCGGACCGTTGCGCCACTCGCGCGGGGTGCGGGAGGAGTTGAGCAGCCACACCAGGGTGAGGGCCAGGAACGGCATGAAGGCCGCGCCGAGCACGCCGTAGATGATGATCAGCCGGAACGGCTCGTCCTGGAACAGCAGGATCATCGGCGGGAAGGTCAGCCACAGCAGGTACGCGCGGAAGGCCCAGGAGCGCTCCCGGCGCCCGGAGGCCAGCTCGTCGGCGCGTGCCTGCCGCTCGCCGCGCTGCCGGGCGAGGAAGTCGGCGAACATCAGGCTCACGCCGTGCCAGACGCCGATCAGGGAGGTGAAGGAGGTGGCGAAGAAGCCGATCAGGAACAGCGTGCCGGTGGTCGAACCGTACCGGTCCTCCAGGATGTCGCCGAGCTGGATCAGCCCCTGGTCGCCGCTGGAGATGGCGATGTTCGCCGAGTGCAGCAGCTCCGCGCCGACGAACAGCATCGCGACGACGAAGACGCCGGTGGTGAGGTAGGCGACGCGGTTGTCCAGCCGCATCACCTTCATCCAGCCGGTGTTGGTCCAGCCCTTGGCGTTGACCCAGTAGCCGTAGGCGGCCAGCGTGATGGTGCCGCCGACGCCGCCGATCAGGCCGAGGGTGTTGAGGACGGAGTCCTTCTCGTCGGGCAGCACGGGGAGGAGGCCGGCGAAGGCGTCGCCCAGGTTGGGCGTGACGCGGACGGCCAGGTAGACGGTCACCACGAACATGACGCCCACCAGGACGGTCATGACCTTCTCGAACACCGCGTACTTGTTGAACCAGACGAAGACCAGGCCCACCAGGCCGCAGGCGATGCCCCAGTACTCCAGGTCCATCACGTCCGGGAACAGCGCCTGGAGCGGCAGCGCGCTGGACGACATGGCGGCGGCGCCGTAGACGAAGCCCCAGATGACGGCGTAGACGGCGAAGAACCAGGTGGTCCAGCGTCCGAGGCCGGCCCAGCCGTCGAACAGCGTGCGCCCGGTGGCCAGATGCCACCGGCCGCACGCCTCGGCGAGGGAGATCTTCACCAGGCAGCCGACGACCGCGGCCCACAGCAGGGTGTAGCCGAAGTTGCTGCCGGCGATGAGGGTGGCCACGAGGTCCCCGGCGCCGACGCCGGTCGCGGCGACGACGATGCCGGGGCCGATGTAGCGCCAACTGGACTTGCGCGGCTGAGGGCCGGGCCCGTCCTGCGCACCGATGTCCTGGGTGTTTCCCGTGGTGTCCGCCATGAGGTCAAGAAAGCGGACGGGTGCCGGTCCCACAAGAGGGCGTGCCGGGATCTTCACCGGTTCCCCCTGGCGGGACCGACGGCGGGATCAGGCGCGGTCGGCGGCCTTGTCCTTGTCCTTGTCCTTGGCCTTGGCCGACGTCTCGGATGGTTCGTCGGCCGGCTTGTCGGCCGGCTCCTCGGCGCCGTCGTCGAAGTACTCGTCGAGGACCTTGTCCAGGGCGTCGTCCCACTCGGCGAACCGGCGGCGCGAGTCGGCCTCGATCTCGATGGGGTACCAACGCCGTTCGGGCGTATGGACGGTGACGGTGTACCGCTTGCCGAAGCGGGCCGTCTCCGTCTCCACCGCGCCGATCTCGTCCCAGCGGAACTCGCACTCCTGGTCGTCCAGCTTCAGCCGCACGCCGCGGTGGTCGGCGACGATGGCGGCACGGCGGTCGGACGCCTCGAAGACGGGCCCGTCGGGGACGGGTTCGGGCTCGGGCTCGTCGTCCCCGGCCTCCCCGGCCTCCTCGGAGACCTCGGCGGCCTTCACGCCTTCGGCTTCACCTTCCGCTTCGGCTTCGGAGGCCGGGGAGTCGGCGGACTCCCCGGCCTCCGTGGCCTCGTCCGTGCCGGGCGCGGTGAGCCCGGGGATGAAGGCCGGGTCGAACCCGGCGCCCTCCAGAGGCTTGCTGCTGCTCGAACCTATGCGCTGCTCCACACCGCAGGAGTATGGTCGACGAACCTGTGCGCGTCACAGCCAGCCCCGACTTCGTTATCAGACGCCTACACGGGCACCACGCCTCGCGCGCCCGCCGGGCTCACACCACCAGGCTCAGCGCCGCCGCGACGACGAAGCCGGCGACGGACAGCACGCTCTCCAGTACCGTCCACGTCTTCAGCGTGTCCCGCTCGGTGATGCCGAAGTACTTGGCGACCATCCAGAAGCCGCCGTCGTTGACGTGCGAGGCGAAGATGGAGCCCGCCGAGATGGCCATGATGACGAGCGCCACGAACGCCTGCGAGTGGTCGCCCTCGGACAGCAGCGGCGCCACGATGCCGGCCGTCGTCACGATCGCCACCGTCGCCGAGCCCTGCGCGACCCGCAGCACCACGGAGATCAGGTAGGAGAGGACGATCACCGGGAGGCCGACGTCGTTGAAGGTGTCGGACAGCGCCTGGGCGACCCCGCTGCCCTTGAGGACGGCGCCGAAGACGCCGCCCGCGCCGACCACCAGCAGGATGTTGCCGACCGGCTTGAGCGAGGAAGTGGACACCGTCTCCAGGGACTTGCGGGACCAGCCGCGCCGGATGCCGAGCAGGTAGTACGCGAGGAACAGGGCGAGGGTGAGGGCCACGAAGGGGTGGCCGAAGAACTCGATGACCGAGCGGAGCGTGGACTCGTCCAGCGCGATGGAGGAGAAGGTCGCCGCGAGGATCAGGATCAGCGGCGTGCCGATGATGCCGAGGACCGTGGCGAGCGGCACCGGCGTCTCACGCGGCTGCACGCCCGACGCGCGCTGTTCGGCGGCGACGGCGTCCTTGGCCTCCTGGGCGGCCTCGACCATGTCCTGCGGGACGGCGACGAAGATGCGCTTGCCGATCCAGGCGGAGTAGACCCACGCGGCGGCGACGGCCGGCAGACCGCAGACGACGCCCATGAGGATGACCCAGCCGAGGTCGACGTGGAGCAGTCCGGCGGCGGCCACCGGGCCCGGGTGCGGGGGCAGGAAGGCGTGGGTGACGGAGAGACCGGCGAGGAGGGGGAGGCAGTAGAGGAGGATCGACTTGCCGGAGCGCTTGGCGGCGGCGTAGACGATCGGGGCGAGGACGAAGATGCCGACGTCGAAGAAGACCGGGATGCCGAAGATCAGGCCGGTCAGGCCCATCGCGAGGGGCGCCCGCTTCTCGCCGAACAGTCCGAGCAGCCGGCCCGCCAGCACCTCGGCGCCGCCGCTGACTTCGAGGATCGCGCCGAGCATGGTGCCCAGGCCGATGATGATCGCGACATGGCCGAGGATGCCGCCCATCCCCGACTCGATGGTGGACACCGCGTCCGACCGCTGGACCGTGCCGAAGAGTTCGGTGACCGACAGGCCGGCGAGCAGGCCGACGGCTATGGAGACGCCGAGCAGCGCGACGAACGGCTGGAGGCGGACCTTGATGATCAGGAAGAGCAGCAGCGCGATGCCGATGGCGGCCACGGTGAGCAGGCCCGCGGTGCCGTCGACGAGGAGGAGCAGTCCTCCGGTGTGCGGTGGTGTCTCGGCGGGCGCGGATGCGGCGAGCGGAAGGAACGGAAGGGACATCGGGGGTCCTCTGGGTAAGGGCATGAGGCTTTCGGGCAGGGGGGATCGCGGCACGGCGTCCCAGGGGTGCGGGACACCGTGCCGTGATGTCGTACGGCGGTGCGGTGGGGGGGTCCGGCGCGGGTCAGCCGAGGACGGCGAGCGCGTCGATCTCGATGAGGAGGCCGGCGGGCAGACCGACGTAGACGGTCGTGCGGGCGGCGGGCGGCTGGGTGAGGCCCTGCTCCTCGAAGTAGGTGTTGTAGATCTCGTTCATCTCGGCGAAGTGGTCCACGTCGGTGAGGTAGACGCGGATCATCATCACGTCGTCCCAGCTCGCGCCGCCCTCTTCGAGGATCGCCTTGACGTTGGCGAGGGTCTGGAGGGTCTGCTCGCGCAGGGTGGGACCGGCGGGCGTGGGCGGCTTGCCCTCCTCGGCGGGCAGGAAGCCGACCTGGCCGGCCACCTGGAGGATGTTGCCCTTGCGGACGCCGTGCGAGAACTTCGCGGGCGGGGTGGTGTGGGTCTTCGGGGTCAGCGCGACTTTCTCGGTCATGCGGGGGTGTCCTTACTTCGGTTCTGCCGGGGTACGGCCGGAGTACTCGCCGCTGATGGCGTCCGCGGTACGGCGCACCAGCGGGAGCAGGGTGAGGAGTTCGTCGGCGGTGACGACGACGTTCGGCGCGGAGACCGACATCGCGGCGACCACCCGGCCGTCGGCGCCGCGGATCGGCGCGGCGACGCAGTTGATGGACTCCTCGTGGCCGCCGAGGTCGGTGGCCCAGCCCTGTTCGCGCACCTTGGCCAGCTCCTGGAGGAACGCGGCCGCGTGGGGCGTCGAACGGGGCGTGTACATGGGGTAGTCGAGCTTCTCCGCGAGGGCGCGGCGCTCGTGCTCGGGCAGGTCGGCGAGAAGCAGCTTGGCCACGGCGGCGACGGTGATGGCGACCGGTTTGCCGATACGGGAGTACATGCGGACCGGGTAGCGGCTCTCCACCTTGTCGATGTAGAGGACCTCGTTCTCCTCGTACACGGCGAGGTGCACGGTGTGCCCGCAGGTCTCGTTGAGGCGTACGAGGTGGGCGTGCGCGATCTCGCGCACGTCGAGGTTCTCCATCGCCTCCTGCGCGAGGGCGAACAGGCGGGCGCCGAGGCGGTAGCGCTGGTCGGACTGGCGGTAGACCAGGCCGTGCTCGTGGAGGGTGCGCAGGAGGCGGAGGGCGGTGGACTTGTGCACGCCGAGGCGGTCGGCGACCTGGCCCAGGTCGGCGGGGCCCTCCGCGAGCAGCGGAAGGATGCTCAGGGCGCGGTCTACGGTCTGGCTCATGGGGTGCGTGCCTCCTCTACGGCCTCTGCGTCGGCGTCTGTCCAGCCGGGGCCGAGTCGCAGTCTCCCCCACGCGGGGTCGTCCAGGGCGGCGAGGCGGTCGGCGAGGGGGCGGGCGGGGGGTTCCGTCACGTCGCCGGGGGTGGTGAGGGTGGCGGCGGCGGTGAGGTGGCCTTGGCGGAGGCGGGTCTTGAGCGGCAGGCCGCGCAAGGTTGCTGAGAGGAATCCTGCTGCGAAGGCGTCGCCTGCGCCGGTTGTTGCGACCACGTCGACGTTCAAGGCCGGGGCCGTTGCGGCTGGGCGGGGGGTGTTGTCGCAGCCCGGCGACTGCGGGGTGCCGTCCGCGCCCGCCCGTGCCGCCCCAGCGGCACGATCGCCCGCGGGCGGGCGGCAGAACGCCACCGCCCCCACCGCGCCCTGCTTCACCACCAGCACATCCGGTTCGGGGAGTGCCTCTCTGATGGCCGTCGGGCCGCCCGTGAGGCCCCAGGCCTCCTCCGCCTCGTCCTCGCCCACGAAGACGATGTCCGCCCCGCGGGCCAGATCCAGCAGCACCTCCGCATCCTGGCCCTCGCCCCACAGGCCCGGGCGGTGGTTCACGTCGAAGGAGATCAGAGGGCGCCCCGCGTGCGGGGCGGTCAGCTCGCGCATCAGGGTCAGGCAGTCCTCGGACAGGGCCGCCGTGATGCCCGACAGGTGCAGCACGCGTCCCGCCCGTACCGCGTCCAGGTCCACGCTCGTCGGTGACATCGCCGACGCGGCCGAGCCCGCCCGGTAGTACGCGACCTCGTGGGCGTCGTCCGCGCGGTCGCCGGCCGTGCGGAAGTAGACGCCGGTGGGGCGGTCCGGGTCACGGCGGACGTGGGACACGTCGACGCCGTAGCCGCCGATCGCCTCGACGAGGTGGTCGCCGAACCCGTCGGCGCCGACCCGGCTGACCCACCGGGTGGTGTGGCCGGCCGCCGCGAGCGCGCACGCCACGTTGGACTCCGCGCCCCCGATCGACCGGTGGAACGCGGGGACGTCGGCGAGGCGGCCGGGTTGGGAGGGCAGGAACGTCACCATGGACTCGCCGAGCGCGACAACGTCCACGGCGTGACTCCTTCTCTTCTGCGGGTGGGGCGGTCGCCGTTGACCGCACGTGGCCGAGATGTTAGACAGCGTTAAGCGATATACGCAATGGATGTTGCAAGCAATGCAACACGCCTGATCAGGGAGGTTCCGATGGTCCTCGACGCTCTGGCCCGCCTCACCGAGGAACGGGTCGACCACCGTTTCAAGGGCCTCCCGCCGGACGCCGCCGGCCTCACGGTCGGCGAGCTGGCCGCGCAGCGCCGGAACCTCTTCACGGACGGCTTCACCACGCCCGTGCTCGCGCTGTCCGCCGAGCGTCTGGAGCACAACCTGGCGGCGCTGGAGACGTACGCCGAGCGGCACGGACTGGCCTTCGCGCCGCACGGCAAGACCTCCATGGCGCCGCAGCTCTTCCAGCGGCAGATCGAGCGGGGCGCGTGGGGCATCACGCTCGCCGTTCCGCACCAGGTGCGGGTGGCGCGGGCGTACGGCATCCGGCGCGTCTTCCTCGCCAACGAACTCGTCGACGCGGCGGCGCTGCGCTGGGTCGCCGCCGAGCAGGACGCCGACCCGGCGTTCCGGTTCGTCTGTTACGTCGACTCCGTGCGCGGGGTGGAGCTGATGGACGCGGCGCTCACCGCGGGCGGCGCCTCCCGCCCCGTGGACGTCGTCGTCGAGCTGGGCGCCGGTGAGGGCGCGCGCACCGGGGTGCGGACGGAGGCCGAGTGCGCGGCCGTCGCCGACGCGGTGGCGGGCACGCGGACCCTACGGCTGGTCGGGGTCGCCGGGTACGAGGGCGAGGTGCCGGGGGCCGATCCGGAGCGGGTGCGGGCATGGCTGCGGCGGCTGGTGGCGCTGGCCGTGGACTTCGACAAGGCGGGGCGGTTCGCGGGGCTGGACGAGATCGTGGTGAGCGCGGGCGGCAGCGCCTGGTTCGACGCGGTGGCGGACGTCTTCGCGGAGGTCCCGGAGCTGTCGGCGCCGGTGCTGAAGCTGCTGCGGTCGGGCGCGTACGTGTCGCACGACGAGGGGCACTACGAGCGGCTGACGCCGTTCAACCGGGTGCCGCGGGAGGGCGGTCTGGAGCCGGCGTTCCGGCTGTGGACGCAGGTGGTGTCGCGGCCGTCGGCACAGCAGGCGTTCACCAACGCGGGCAAGCGGGACGCGGCGTACGACCTGGATCTGCCGGTGGCCCGGGTGGTGCGCAGGGACGGGGCGGAGCGGCCGGCCACGGGGATCGAGGTGACGGGTCTGTCCGACCAGCACGCGTGGCTGCGCACCTCCGAGGAGGCGGACCTGGAGGTGGGAGACTGGGTGGGCCTCGGCCTGTCCCACCCCTGCACGTCCTTCGACAAGTGGGTGCTGATTCCCGTGGCGGAGGCGGACGGCACGGTGGTCGACTACATCCGTACGTTCTTCTAGGAGGGCCGGCGCATGGAAGAGCTCGTCATCCGGGACGCGGACGTCGTCGACGGCTCCGGCGACCACTCGTACCGCGCGGACGTGGTGGTGGACGGCGGTCGCATCGTCTCCATCGTGAAGGAGGCGGCGGACGCCGGCTGCCAGCGTCCGAAGGCGCGGCGCGAACTGGACGCGGAGGGGCTGGTGCTGGCCCCCGGCTTCATCGACATGCACGCGCACAGCGACCTCGCGCTGCTGCGCGACCCCGACCACAGCGCCAAGGCGGCGCAGGGCGTCACGCTCGAAGTCCTGGGCCAGGACGGGCTGTCGTACGCGCCGGTGGACGACCGGACGCTGGGCGAGGTGCGGCGGGCGATCGCCGGGTGGAACGGCCCCGGTGACGACGTGGACGTCGACTGGCGGTCCGTGGGCGAGTACCTGGACCGGCTGGACCGGGGCATCGCGGTGAACGCGGCGTACCTGATCCCGCAGGGCACCGTGCGCGCGCTCGCCGTCGGCTGGGAGGACCGCGAGGCCACGCCCGAAGAGCTGGACCGGATGCGGCAGTTGGTCGCGGAGGGCATGGAGCAGGGCGCGGTCGGCATGTCGTCGGGGCTGACGTACACGCCCGGCATGTACGCCCCGGACGCCGAACTGACCGAGCTGTGCCGGGTGGTGGCGTCGTACGGCGGCTACTACTGCCCGCACCACCGCTCCTACGGCGCCGGCGCGCTGGAGGCGTACGCGGAGATGGTGGCCCTGACCCGGGAGGCGGGCTGCCCGCTGCATCTCGCGCACGCCACCATGAACTTCGGCGTGAACAAGGGCCGGGCGCCCGAGCTGCTGGCGCTCCTCGACGACGCGCTGGACGCGGGCGCCGACATCACCCTGGACACCTACCCGTACACCCCGGGCTGCACGACCCTGGTGGCGCTGCTGCCGAGCTGGGCGAGCGAGGGCGGCCCGGAGGAGATCCTGCGGCGGCTCGCGGACGACGGCACGGCCGAGCGGATCAGGCACCACCTGGAGGTCACCGGCTCGGACGGCTGCCACGGCGTCCCGGTGGAGTGGGAGACCATCGAGATCTCGGGCGTCGGCGACCCGGCGCTGGGTGAGTACGTGGGCCGTACGGTGCTTCAGGCGGCGCGGGCGCGCGGGGAGGAGCCCTGGGCGGTGGCGCGGGAGCTGCTGCTGAAGGACCGGCTCGCCCCGACGATCCTCCAGCACGTGGGCCACGAGGAGAACGTGCGGGAGATCATGCGCCACCGGGTGCACACGGGCGGCTCGGACGGAATCCTCCAGGGCGCCAAGCCGCACCCGCGGGCGTACGGGACGTTCCCCCGCTATCTGGGTCACTACGTGCGGGAGCTGGGGGTGCTGTCGCTGGAGGAGTGCGTGGCGCATCTGACCTCGCGTCCGGCGGCGCGGCTGCGGCTGCCGGACCGGGGTCTGGTCCGCGAGGGCTACAAGGCGGACCTGGTGCTGTTCGACCCGCGGACGGTGGACGCCGGGTCGACGTTCGCGGAGCCCAGGACACTGCCCACGGGCATCCCGTACGTGCTGGCCGACGGGCGGTTCGTGATCGAGGACGGGCGGCGCACGGACGTGCTGGCGGGGCGGGCGGTGCGCAGAAGTCCGCGCTGACCGCCCGCCCCGCCCGCCCCGTCGGGCCCGTCGAGGCGGGCGGGCCCGTCAGGGCTTGGGCACGGTGCAGCCGCTCGCGCTCAGGTCGAGGCGGTTGCCGGTGGTGAAGCAGGCGGTGAAGGGGTAGGTCTGCTGGGCGTAGTTGATGCCCTGGCGGACCGTGACGCCGCCGTTCTCGTCGACCTCGCACGGGTTGTTGACCGTACAGCGGCCGCCGTCCTCGTTGCCGGTGTTGTTGACGGCGACCACCTGGCCGGTGGCGTCGTCGACGACCGGGGAGCCGGAGGTGCCGCCGATGGTGTCGCAGGCGGAGGTGTAGCGGACCGAGTCCTTCCAGGTCCAGTCGCCCTCCTTCAGCCGGTACGCGAAGCCGTCGACGGAGCAGTTGTAGATCCGCTTCCAGTAGCCGGAGACCACGCTGATGGCGGTGCCGGCGGCGGGGCGGCTGCCGCTGAGGGTGAGCGGGTCGATCCCGTAGGCGCTCTTGATCTGCGCGTACGTGGTGTTCAGGCGGTAGATCGCCGCGTCGGTGTCGGTCATGGTCGCGTAGACCAGCCGGTCGGCGCGCAGGGTGGCGACCTTGGCGCCGGAGGCGTTCAGCAGGCCGAAGGTGCGGCTGGACGCCCGGTCGGTGAGGACCTGGCCGGGCGCGGGGAAGCCGCTCTCCAGGCAGTGGCCGTTGGTGAGGACCAGCGCCGGGTCGGAGGCGGCCGAGTCCGGCATGCGGACGACGGAGCCGGAGCAGTTGCTCAGCGAGACGGTGCCCGCGAAGTTCACCGCGCCGGCCTTCGGCGCGGTGAGCCCCGACAGGGTGTCCGCGACGGCCCCGACCGTGTCGTTGACGACGTCCGTCAGTGACGACGTGGCCGGGGCCGTGCCCGTGGTCGTGTCCGCGCCCGTGGGGGATGGCGCGGCGGCGACCGCGGGGGTCGCGCCCGCCCCGGCGAGTGCCAGGGCGCAGAGCGCGACGACGAGAGGTTTTCTCATGGGGGTCCCCTCATTGCGGCGTCGGGCGGCCGGAAATCCTCCGGCCGCCCACAAGGTTGTCATGCGCATTGTCAGTGCGCGGACGCCTGAGGGGCAAGGCTTTGTTTCCCGCCGGTAACCGAACGCGGCAAGGCCCTCAGCCTGACCTGATCGCACGGAGAAAGGGGAGCCCGAGGCGGGGAGGCTCGGTGTGGAGGTCATGGAGGCGCACACCCGGCCCGCACCCGGGAGGCACCCGGTCCGCACACCCCGGCCCACCCCGAGGACAAAACCACCCGAACCGACGCGTCTCACGTGGCGGAAAACACGGCCCGAAGGGCCATACCGGGCCGTAAGCTCCCAGCATGCAGGTGATCCAGTCGACCAAGCTCGCCAACGTCTGTTACGAGATCCGGGGCCCGGTGCTCGAGGAGGCGACGCGGCTGGAAGCCGCCGGTCACCGCATCCTCAAGCTGAACACGGGCAACCCGGCGGCGTTCGGCTTCGAATGCCCGCCCGAGATCCTCGAGGACATCCTCCGCAACGTGTCCTCGGCGCACGGCTACGGCGACGCGAAGGGCCTGCTGGCCGCGCGCCGGGCCGTCGTCATGCACAACCAGACGCTCGGCATCGAGACCGACGTCGAGCACGTCTTCATCGGCAACGGCGTGTCCGAGCTGATCGTGATGGCGATGCAGGGCCTGCTGGACGACGGCGACGAGGTGCTCGTCCCCGCGCCGGACTACCCGCTGTGGACGGCGGCCGTCTCCCTCTCCGGCGGCACGGCGGTGCACTACCGCTGCGACGAGCAGTCCGACTGGATGCCGGACCTCGCCGACATCGAGCGCAAGGTCACCGACCGCACCAAGGCGATCGTCATCATCAACCCGAACAACCCGACCGGCGCGGTCTACGACGAGGCGGTCATCAAGGGTCTGACGGACATCGCCCGCCGCCACAACCTGCTGGTCTGCTCGGACGAGATCTACGACAAGATCCTCTACGACGACGCCCGGCACATCCCGACCGCCTCGGTCGCCCCCGACCTGCTCACCCTCACCTTCAACGGCATGTCGAAGGCGTACCGGGTGGCCGGCTACCGGGTGGGCTGGATGTCGATCTCCGGCCCGCGCGCCCACGCCGACTCCTACATCGAGGGCCTGACGATCCTGGCGAACATGCGCCTGTGCGCGAACATGCCGGGGCAGCACGGGGTGGTCGCGGCGCTCAGCGGACGCCAGACGATCAACGACCTGGTGCTGCCAGGCGGACGGCTGCGCGAACAGCGGGACACGGCGTACGAGCTGCTGACGCAAATCCCGGGCGTGAGCTGCGTCAAGCCCAAGGGCGCGCTGTACCTCTTCCCGCGGCTCGACCCCGACGTCTTCAAGATCAAGGACGACCGGCGGATGGTGCTGGACCTGCTGCGCCGCGAGAAGATCATGGTCGTGCAGGGCACGGGCTTCAACTGGCCCGAGCCGGACCACTTCCGGGTCGTCACCCTTCCCTCGGTCACGGACCTGCGGGACGCGGTCGGCCGCATCGCCCGCTTCCTGGACGGCTACGGCCAGCACTGACCGCTCCCCGCGCCGAGGGCCGGCCACTGCCCTGAGGGCTGATCACTCTCGAGTACGACTCAACTTTAGACAGAATCTAAGCTAGGATGGCTTCCTGTCAGCACCCAGGAGGCCATCCATGTACGAGCCGATCCGCTCCAAGTCGGTCCACAGCACGATGGCCGGCCCTGACGACTTCCCCCACCGGTCCCGTGAGGAGGAGCTGGACATCCAGCTCGCGGGCCATCTCGCTGCGCTGCTCGCCGTCACCGACGAGCTGCGGGTGGCAGCGCCCTCGGCCGATCTGGACACGGCGGCCGAGCGGCTCGCCCAGGAGATCACCCGCCTGCGGGGAGGACATACGCCGGCCCGTGCGACGACGTCCACGCGCGGCCGCGAGGCGGACGCGTCGGCCCTGCACCGCAGGGCGCACGCGCTCGCCGGACGCGCCCTGGTCGTCGCCGCGTCCCGCGCGGACACGGCGGCGGCGATCCTGGCCGCCGAGCGGATGGACGCGCACACCGCGGCCCTGAAGCCGCGCCCGCTCGCGTCGTCCGCACACTGAGCCCCCCTCCGGGGCTCTCCCCCTGTACGGCCCCGGTCCGCGCGCACCCGCAGCGACGCGCGGACCGGGTGCCCTCTCACTTCGCCGGCCGGCCCGCGTACACCGACGCGCCCGCCGCGCCGCGGATCTCCGGGAGCGCCGAGTACGCGTCACCCTCGCCTCCGGGCCGACGCCGTGCAGGCCGGGGCTGTGCGCCGCCGGCAGAAACCCAGGTGGCCACGGCGGGCAACCTGGGTAAGGTCGGGCGAATGTCCGAGCTGAAACGGCTGCACGCCGGTCACGCCCCGGCGGTCCTGGCCTTCGAGCGGGCGAACCGCGCCTACTTCGCCGCCTCCGTCCCCGACCGAGGCGACGAGTTCTTCGACCGGTTCACGGCCCGGTTCAACGCCTTGCTGGCCGAGCAGGAAGCGGGTGTCTGCGCCTTCCACGTGCTCGTCGCCGAGGACGGCTCGGTTCTCGGCCGGTTCAACCTGATGGACATCGAGGACCGCACCGCTGAACTCGGCTACCGGGTCGCCCAGCGTGTCGCCGGTCGTGGCGTGGCGACCGCGACCGTCCGGGAGCTGTGCAGGCTGGCGGCGGCCCAGTACGGGCTGCGCACCCTGCGGGCGGCCACCACCCTCCGGAATGCCGCCTCGCAGAAGGTACTGGCCAAGGCCGGGTTCGTCCCCGTCGGTCCGGCCGACCCGGCCCACCTCAGTGGTGAGCCGGGCACCTGGTACCAGTGCGACCTGGTGCTCCAGCCGGACCGTGCGAACGTGCCGGGAGAGCGGCTGAGGGAAGAGGACGGCCACCGCTGACCATCGGTGTGCAACGGCCTCTCACCGACGTGGGGGCCGGGCCCGCCTGTCACCCGCCGTCACCTGTCCGAGCGTGAGCATCGCCTCGGCGACCGCGCCGGCCGCCGTATCCGGGATCGCCGTGGCGGCCTCCTCCAGGACGAGCAGCCGTGCCCCGGGGATCTCGCGTGCGATCGCCTCGGCGTTGCCGACAGGGAAGAACCGGTCGCGGCGGCCGTGGACCACGAGCGTGGGCACTTCGATCTCCGGCAGGCGCTCGCGCCAGCGGGGTGCGCAGTCCAGCCGGGAGAAGACCATGCCCAGCTGGTTGGCCATCTGGACCGCCGGTGCGGTGCCGGGCGTGCGGTCCCAGACGCGCGCGGCGACCGCACGTGCGGCGACGGGGTCGTCGCCGAGGATCTCCGCTCCCGCCGCGGCGAAGTCCGCGACCGCCTCCCTGTCGCTCCAGTCGGGCATGGCGTGCGCGAACAGCCGGCTCATCGTCGCCCGGTCGTGGTCGGGGAGGTCGTCGTCGGGCGGGCCGGGCGCGACCGCGCGGGTGCCGACCAGCGTGAGCGCCGAGAACGCGGCCGGGTGGTCGAGCGCGGCCACCTGGGCGACCATCCCGCCGACGCCGATCCCCGCGAGGTGCGCGGGCCGGCCGCCGAGCGCGTCGGCGAGGGCCGCCGCGTCGGCGGCGAGGTCGCGCAGGGTGTAGGCGGGAGCCTCCGGGTCGAGCGTCGTCGACGCGCCGCTGTCCCGCAGGTCGTAGCGCACGACGCGGCGCCCGCCGGCGGCGAGGCGCCGGCACAGCGCGTCGGGCCAGGAGAGCATCGTCGTCCCGCCCGCGAGCAGGACGAGCGGCGCGTCGTCGTCACCGAACGACTCGACGCCCAAGGTGACCTCGTTGGCGTTGACGGTGGTGGTGTGACGAGTCATGAAGAGCAGACCCCGTCCGCCGCCTGAAATCATCGCTCCCGCGCCGAGCGACCGAAGCGTCCTCCTGCGACTGCCCCGCTCGGTGTCAGTGGGCGGACCTAGGATCACGCCGGATCCATGCGAGGCAGAGGGGGACGACCGTGGGCGCCAGTGGGTGGGAGTACGTCACCGCGTACGAAGGCAGCGTCGAGACATCGCTGGCGGCGTTGCACCGGCGGGTTTTCGACGAGTACTACGGCCACGACGACATGTACGGCTGTCCGGACGACCTCTGGGCCGACGAAGAGTTCATGGATGAGGAGGGAACGCACTCCATCCTCGACATCCAGCGTGTCGTCCATTCGACGGCGGCGCCCGATCCCCGCAACGTCGAGGATTACGGGACACTGCGTCCCCTGGCGCCGGAACGCGTCCTCCACCACTTCGGCACCGTCCGGCCGACGCCGGTTCGCTTCGAGGAACTCCTCGACCACGCCCGCACGGCCGACCGGCTCCCGCCCGATCCCGAGGAGACGCTGCTGGACGAGTGCCGTATGCGGTGGACCGGTGTGTACGTCCTCCTCCATGCCGACGACCAGCCCGAACCGACGCACCTGGGCATCTTCGGATACTCGGGCGACTGAGCCACGTCCTCCCGCGCCTCATCGCCTTCCCGTCCTCGACAACCGACCGTCCGGAGAACACCGTTGTCCTCGATACATGACCTCGCGGCCTGGGAGCCCCTGCTGCGGCTGGTGCGGAATGCCCACGCGGAACAGCTCGCCGCGCCGGGAGGGTGGTTCACGGGCCAGATCGGTCTCGGCAGTTGGACCCCACCCGCTCCGCAGCCGTTCCCGATGCCGGGGCAGTCCCTTCAGGTGGCCATGCAGGACCAGTTCACCGCCGTGGAACGGGTGCAGGACGCCCTCCGAGCCGACGGGGCGAGCAGCGTTTCGTACATGGTCGAGACGGCGCCGGACGGAAGGTCGCTGCTTCACGTCATCGACGTGGGCCCTGCCGTGGAGCACGGCGTCGTCAGCCCCTTCGTGGGTGCCCTGCTCCTGGTCGAGGGCGCCGTTCCGGAGCCCTGGCGACGCCTGCCCGAGGCGGTGCCGGGAGCCACACCTGCGCCGTCCGCGGATCCGGCGCTGCTGGAGCGGATCCTCCGTGAGCGGCTTCCCGACGCCATCGGGGCCACCGAGGAGGAGATGGCGGAAGCGGAAGCGCGTCTCGGTGTCGTACTGCCCGACGAGCTCAAGGCGCTGTACCGGGTGACCCGGGCGCGGCGGGAGGACTGGGGTGGCGACCACGCGGCACGGGGACGCGTCAGCGACGCGGTCGGCTGTGAGCTCTTCTCCCTGGACAAGCTCTACATCGCGGACGCGGCCTCACGTCCCTGCCCGTGGCAGTTCGCTGCCGACGATGCCGTCGTCACCGGCTCGGAGGCCGCCGTGCAGGGCCTCGTCGGCTCGCCCGGCTGGATCGTCTTCGGCGACAACGGGGGCGGCGACCGGCTGGCCGTCGACCTGACGCCCGGCCCGGGCGGACACACCGGGCAGGTCATCGTGATCGACCACGAGCGGACCACCGGTGCCGGACTGCGCGCCGGCTCCCTCACCGACATGGTGATCAGCCGACCCGGCGGCCGGCACCAGGACCGTGGCACGGACAGCCCGCCGGTGGTGGCCCGGGTGAACGTCAGCGCCCTGCGGAGTGTGGAGGCTGCCGCCCGTCCCGAGCTGGAGGTGCTCGGCATCGGCGTGTGGGACGGCGAGCCGATCAGCCTCGCCCCGGTCGCCGGACTTCCCCGTCTGCGAACCCTCACCGTCCACCCGGGTACGCTCGCCGATCCCCTGGAGATCGCCGGGCTGACCGGTCTGGAGTATCTGAGCCTCGGTCCCGAGGACTGGCGGGTCCTGCTCGACGCCGGCGCCGTCCCCCGGAGCCTGTCGGCGGCCGGCATCGAGGTGCAGGGCGAACCGTACCCGCTGCCGGTCCTCGACATCGCCGACGAACTCCTCGTGGGACCGGCCCCTCATCCGCCGGACCGTGCTGGACGCCGGCCGGTGAGCCGGGCCGGACTGGAGGAGGAGCGGGCGGCGCTCCCCGAGTACAGGATCGAGATCGGTACGGAGCCCCTGGACCGGCCGGCCCGGAACTCGGTCGGCGGGTGGCCCTGTTTCGACGACGGCCAGGAGTGGCCGCGCTGCTTCCGCGGCGAGCGGCCGGCGCAGTTCTTCCAACTGGATCTGCCTGAGGACATCGAGTTCTTCGGCGGACAACACCTGTCGGTCCTCCACTGCGCGCACCACCATGACGCGTCCGGCCCGGTCGTGGCCGACGGCCGCCTCGTGCCCCGGTTCTGGGAGGCTCCGCAGCCGCCCTTCCCGGGCGTGACCGTCACGGTCGACGCCCCGGCTCACGGTGTGAGTACCACCCGGCCGAACACCTCCCCCGCGTCCATCGCCCGGTGGGCGTCCGCCGCGCGGCCGAGCGGCAGCACCGCGTGCACGACGGTGCGCAGGTCCCCGCGCGCGGCCTCGGCGAACTGTTCCGCGCGGACGGTCTGGCGGTCGGGGCCGGGCACGGTGTCGGTGCTGAAGGCGGCGAACGTCAGCGACTTGCGGAAGTCCCGCAGCAGCCGCGCGCCGAAGTCCTCCGGCGGCTGACCTCCGACGACGCCGACCAGCACGTACCGGCCGCCCGCGTGCAGCGTGTCCAGGACGTCCGGCAGTCCGGGCCCGCCGACCACGTCGACGACGACGTCGAAGCCGGTCGGTACGTCCGGGCCGGCGCCCCGTCCTGACCGGTCCAGGACATGGGTCGCGCCCAGTTCCCGCAGCCGCGCGCCCCGCTCCTCGGACGACGTGGTGACCGCGACCGCGCCCGCGCCGCCCCGGGCCGCGAGCTGGACCGCCGTGATCCCGATGCTGCCCGCCGCACCGCGCACCAGCACGGTCTCACCGGCCGCGAAGTGGGCCTTCCGCAGGGCGAAGTGGGCCACGAGCCCGGAGCCGCCCAGCGTCACCGCGTCCTCGCCGGTCAGGCCGTCGGGCAGCGCGAGGACGTCCTCGACGCGGGCGACGGCCTGCTCGGCGTACCCGCCGGACAGCCCGGTGAACGCCCACACCCGCCGCCCGGCCCACGCCGCGTCGACGCCCTCCCCCACGGCGGTGACGGTGCCCGCGACCTCGCTGCCCAGCAGATGCCCCGCCCGGAACCCGTAGGCGGCGAGGGCGCCCCGGCGGATCACGGCGTCCACCCCGCCCACCCCGATCGCCTCGACGCCGATCAGCACCTGCCCCGGCCCCGGTTCCGGCGCGGGGAGGTCGACGACCTCCAGTCCCTCCGGGTCCCCGAACGTCCTGATCACCACGGCTTTCATCTCTGCTCCTTAAGGTCGGTGGCAGCACCGCCGTCGGACCGTAACGGACGCCCGCGTCCATTTGAGCGAAGTGAGAGACGATGACCACCGAAGTGACTCACCCCCTGCGCTCCGACGCCCGCGACAA
Organism: Streptomyces lusitanus; assembly: GCF_042647945.1. Lineage (NCBI taxonomy): Bacteria > Bacillati > Actinomycetota > Actinomycetes > Kitasatosporales > Streptomycetaceae > Streptomyces > Streptomyces lusitanus. Next base: position 303,702 of record NZ_JBHRWL010000002.1, on the reverse strand, counting down.
CCGGGCCCGCATCCTGGACGCCGCGCGCACGGTGTTCGGGGAGGAGGGGCTGGGCGCGCCGATGCGTGAGGTCGCACGGCGCGCGGGGGTCGGCCCGGCGACGTTGTACCGGCACTTCCCGGCGAAGCGGGACCTGCTCACGGAGACGTTCGCCGAGCAGCGGCGGGTCTGTCGTACGGCCGTCCGGGACGCCCTCGCGGACCCGGACCCGTGGCACGGCTTCCGGACCGTGATCGAGCAGATCTGCGAACTGCACGCGCGCAGCCGGGGGTTCGCGGACGCCTTCATGGCGGCGTTCCCCGAGGTGATGGACTTCGCGGCCGACCGGGAACAGTCCCTGCGCGCGGTGGCCGAACTGGCCCGGCGGGCCCGGGAGGCCGGCCGGCTGCGACCGGACTTCGTCGTCGACGACCTGGTGCTGGTCCTGATGGCCCACCGGGGCCTTCAGGACACGCCGGCCTCGGCCCGCGCGGCGGCCTCCCGCCGCTACGCCGCCTACGTGATCGAGGCCTTCCGCGCGGCACCGCAGCCGGAAGCGGCCACGCCCCTCCCCCCGGCGGCACGCCTCGCGGACTTCCCCGCCCGTACGGTCCCCTCGTCGACGGTTCGGTGAGCGCCGAACGGTCCGGGCCGTAGCGTGCGGAGTCCGCGCGGGAGACGCCCGTGCCGTGCCGACGACGCCGGAGGGTCCCTGTGCCGGAGACGGATGTGAAGCAGCAGCTCGTGGAGCGGTTCCGGGAGGTCAACGGGGACCATCCGATGACCGCGGCGGACGACGCCTACGTCAGCGCGCAGTTCGTCACGCTGGAGGACCTGTGCACGGTCCGGGGCCGCGACGCCGACGAGGTCCGCCGGCTCATGCTGGAGGGGCGACTGCCGCTGCCGGGATATCTGCGGTCCGACGGCGCCGAGATGGTGCCGGCCGACCTGTTCGCCCTCGCCGACGAGGCCGGCGGCGTCGACCGCCTCGAAGCGTGGTTCACCGCGCACTGGGCCGACCCGGTGACCGGGAAGGCGGAGTGGAGCGCATACCTCAGCGGCCAGTACGTGTGCCTGCACTCGGTGACCCCGGCGACCATCCGGCGCAAGGACCACCTGACGACCGCGATCGACGCCGCGCCGAGCGGTCCGGACGCCGGTTCGGCGCGGTGGACGGAGCGGCTGCACGCCCTGGTCGACGAACTCGACGCCCTGGAACCGGCGTTCACGGCCTACGACCGCCTCCGCTTCGGCGGACCCACCTCCCGGGACACCTGCATCGACGCGGTACGGGCCCGCTTTCCTCGCGCGTGACGCTCACACCTGGTCGACGTTCCACTCCGGGAAGACCGCGACGAGCCGGTCGCTGAAGGAGGCGGCGGTGTCGCCGTCCGCCGTCCCGGCGCGGTACGCGCGGATCGCCGGGTCGCTGAGGGTGAGGGTCAGCGTCGGGCAGTCCAGGGCGTCGTTGCTGTGCTCGTCGGAGCACTTGCCGATGTCACTCAGGTCGTGACCAGGACATACGGCTCCGGCGGGCAACTCGACCTCGAGGAGCAACTGCTCGCCGGGGTCCACACGGAAACGCCCGGACGCCGGGACGTCCACCGGCTTGCCCGTGGGACCGCTGTCCACGACGGTCGCGGTCAGACCACGGGCGGATGCGCGGACGCCCTCACCGTGGGGACCGTAGAAGTCGAGCGTGACCCGCCCTTCGGCCACCGGGGCGTCGAGCACCAGGGGGCGGTTGTCCGTCCGGACGGCGGCGCGAACGGTGTAGCGGAGTTCACCCGGCATCTTCGGCCCCGGGTCGTAATAACCCCAGCTGGTGATCACCAGTTGAGGATCCTCGCTCCCCTCGCCTTTCCCTCGTGGTTCCGGGCGCTGCCATTCGTTCACCCCGCACTTCGCGAGCTGGGCCGTGCCGCCGGAGGCCAGCGGACTGTCCCGCAACGGCTCGGCAGCGGCCTGCCAAGCCACGGCCGCGCCCGGCTCGGGCGCGGTCGCGGAGTACGTCAGGACCAACAGGCCCACGACAGGCACGGCGAGGATCAGCCAGGAACGCAGGGAAACGCGCGTGCGGCTATCAGTTCTCACTTGAGGGACGCGACGAACGACGTCCAGGCCGCCGCCGTGACGGTGAGGACCGGGCCGTCGGGGACCTTGGAGTCACGGACGGGGACCACGGAGGTGTGTGCGTCGCAGACTTCGAGGCAGTTACCGCCATCGCCGTTGCTGTAGCTGCTCTTGCGCCAGACGGCCGTGCTCAGATCATGTGCGTTGCTCGCCATTTCGGTCATCCTCAGCCGCTTGCTCGATAAGGGCGAGGGGCGCCTCTGGAGGCAGTGCGGCGGCCCTGAGCCGGTCGTATGCCTTGCGGTACTGCTTCACGAGGCCCGGATCGTCGATGGTGTCACCGCTGTACTGCGCCTCCGTGTAGATCAGAGGTGGCGCATCGGCGACGGTCATAACCATGGCGCTGCCCAGCGAAGTAGCTGGCGTGTCCCCTCCGTTCGGCCCTCCGCACGTCCTCGCACCGCCGGCGGAAGAAGGCGTCCGTGCCGAGCACCTTGTCCACGTGTTCCGCCAGCTCCGCCGGCATCCTCCGCGTCCCCCGCTCGATCTCGCTGAGGTGGTTCGGGCCGTAGAAGCTGCCCTCGACCAACTGCTGGAGCGTCAGGCCCGCCTCCTCCAGTTTCCAGCGCAGTTCACTGCCGTAGAAGGTCGGGACGCCCGTCGAACCGTCGATGTCCTTGCGCTGCCCCATCGTTCACCGTCCTCGCTGTGCCGGTCCCGGCCGCTACCAACCCCCGCACCGCATAGGTGCAGTTCAGGGCCGGGATGCCGAAGGGCTGTCACGCTACGCCGAGCGGCGGCACAGTGTGACCGGTTCGTCACACAGAGCACCGGAAGGCGTGAACCCCCATGCACAGCCCCACCGAGACCGAGGACCGGCATCTGCGCCCGCGGACGCGACCGGCGTTGACGCTCGACCTGCTCGCGACACCGGCCGAGGTGTCCCGCGTACGCCGCGCCCTGCGCGACCACGGCCCCGACGTCCAGCTCTGCGCGAGCGAACTCGTCACGAACGTGGTCCGGCACCTCGGCGAGGGCGTTCCCGTCACCGTCCGGGTGTCGTACGACGACGGCGGACGCACCCGCCTGGAGGTCACCGACCCCGACCCCCGCGTGCTGCCCGTCCTGCGGGCGTCGGCGGACGCCGGGGAGGAGTCGGGACGCGGGCTCGCGCTGCTGGCGGCGCTGACGGAGAGATGGGGCGTGACGCAGGGGCCCGGCCACAAGACGGTGTGGTGGGAGCTGGCGGCGGACGGGCCGCCGGATGCGGCCTAGGGCGTGCCGGTCAGCTCCGCCCGACGTCGAGGAACGTCCGGTTCACGTGGGCCGTCGCCAGCAGGTGGCCCTGTTCGCGGGCCTCGGCGAGGAGGGCGTGGCGGGTGCGGCGGGCCGTGGCCTGGTCGTCCTCCAGGCCGTAGGCGACGTCCGGCGCGGCCAGTTGGACGGCGTGGACCAGGACGTCACCGGTGATCATGATGCTGCCGCCCCGGCCGCCGCCGTCGACGAGCACGGACTGGTGGCCCGGGGTGTGGCCGGGCGTCGGTACGGCGGTCAGCGCCGCGCAGCCCGCGTCGCCCCGCACCCTCACCCGGCCGTCGGTCGGGTGCAGCAGTCCGGCCCGGCGCAGGGGCTCGACCACGTACGACAGGGCGCTGTCGCCGGCGTCCAGCGCCTCGATCTCCGCGCGCTGCACCACGTGGCGGGCGTCGGGGAACATCGGGGTGCCCGTCGGGTCGACCGTCCAGCCGTAGTGGTCCTCGTGGAGGTGGGTCAGGACGACCGTGTCCACGTCGTCGCGTTCGATGCCCGCGTGCCGGAGGACCGACGGCAGGCGGCCCGGCACCGGGGCCCAGTCCGACGCGGGGCTGCCGGCGGGGCCGACGCCGGTGTCGACGAGGGTGACGCGTCCGCCGGGCCCGCGGACGGCGTAGCAGCGGAAGTCGAGTTCCCAGGTGTCGTCCGGGCCGAAGGCCGCCGGGTCGAGCCGCCGCGCGCGGGCCCAGTCGGCGTCGGTCGCGTCGGGGAACACGGCCTGCCGCGTGGCGGGGAAGGTGCCGTGGGCGTCGAGGAGGGCCATCACCTCGTAGGGGCCCGTGTGCCGGGTGACAACACGCGCGGTGTCCCTCGTGGGGCGGTGGGGCGCGGCGGTCGCCCGGGAGCCGGCGGCCGCCCATGCGGCGAGCGTGCCGGCGCCCGCGGCGGCAGCGGCGCCGCGCAGGACTCCACGGCGGGTGAGGGCGGGGGACGGGGCGGGACGCTCGGTCATGGGCTCTCCTGCGAGGGTGTCGCGTACGTACGGGTCGTGGTGCGCGACAGCCATCGTGCGAGGGGGTCGCATGCCGGCGCTTGTACGTTCGTGTCCGGTTCGCGGGTGGCCGGGCAAGGGGTCCGGTCAAGCGGTCCCGCGCCGGAGGGTGCGGCTCCTACGATGGCCGTATGGCCGGGGAGCGACGGGTGCACCTGTGCGAGGACGACGTCCTGCTCGCCGACGTGCGCTGCGGCAGCACCGCGCCCGGCTGGTCGCCGCTCCGGCCCGCTCCCGTGTTCGGGCTGGTGCTGCTCCGGGACGGGGTGCTGCGGGCCCGGGTCGACGGGGTGGAGCATGTGCTGGACGCGGGCGCCGTGTACGTCGAACGGCTCGGCGGCGAGCAGCAGTTCGCGCATCCGCTGGGGCCGGACGCGTACACCGAGATCGTGCTGTCCGAGCCCCGGGTCGCCGATCTCCTCGGCGGTGATCCCACGGTCCCGGAAGGGATGGTGATGGTGACACCGGAGCTGGCGCTCGCACACCGCGTGCTGCTCTCCCTCGCCCGCAGGGGCGGTGACTCCTTCGAGCTGGGTGAGCACACGGTCCGCCTGGCGGCCGGGATCCTCGCACGGCTCGCGCCCGCCCGTGTCGCCTCCGGACGACCCGCCTCCGCCGCCGCCCGCCGGCGTCTGGTGGACGACGCGCGTGCGGCGCTCGCGGCCGAACCGACGCTGGGTCTCGCGGCGTTGAGCCGGGCCGTGGGCGCGTCGCCGCACCATCTGAGCAGGGTCTTCACCGCCGTCACCGGGAGCACGGTGTCCGCGCACCGCGAGCGGCTGCGCCTGGCCCGCGTGCTGGACCGCCTCGCCGAGGGCGAGCGGGACCTGGCGGGTCTGGCGACGGAGCTCGGTTACACCGACCAGTCCCACATGACCCGCGCCGTCCGCCGTGCGGCGGGGCTCCCTCCTGGGCGGCTGCGCGCCCTGCTGACGTAGTTTCGGGGGGAACGGCCGTCACAGCGGGCCCGGCAGGGGCGTCACAGGCGAGGAGCGGTACATGGACGACGGGCGGGACGCGGGGGACACGGGGGCCGCGGAGGACACGGGGGCCCCGGGGGACACGGCCCGGCGGCTGCGCGCGATCTGCGGCGAGCTGTCGACGCGCTTCTTCGAGCGGGACGACGTCGTACGCACGCTGGTCGTGACGCTGCTCGCCGGGCAGCACTCGCTGGTGCTCGGGCCGCCCGGGACCGCGAAGTCGGAGCTGGCGCGGGAGCTGACGGGCCGGATCGACGGAGCCGCCTACTGGGAGATCCTGCTGTCGAAGTTCACCGCCCCGACGCGGATGTTCGGGCCGATCGACGTGGCCGCGCTGGCGCGGGGCGAGTACCGGCAGGTGTACGACGGACGGGCGACCACCGCGCACGTGGCGTTCATCGACGAGATCTTCAAGTGCTCGACGGCCGCGTTGAACGAGACCCTCGGCTATCTCAACGAGCGGATCTACCACCCCGAGAACGGCGGCGCCCCGATCCGCTGCCCGCTGATCGGCGCGATCACCGCGAGCAACGAACTGCCCGACGGGGAGGACTCGGCCGCGATCTACGACCGGCTGCTGGTGCGGATCGAGGTCGGTTATCTGGAGGACCCGTCGAACTTCGCCGCGCTGGTGCGGTCCGCCGTCGGCCGCCCGGCCGGTCCGGCGCCGCGCACCACCCTCGAACTGGCGGCGCTCCAGCGGGCGGTGGGCGAGGGCGTGCCTTCCGTGGGCGTGCCCGACGCGATCGTGGACGCCGTGGTGACGCTGCGGGCCGCCCTGCGCCGCAAGGAGCTCGTCGCCTCCGACCGGCGGTGGCGGCAGGCGGTCGCGCTGCTCCAGGCCTCCGCGTACCTGGACGGGCGGACGGAGGTCGCCGAGACCGACCTGTCCGTGCTGACGCATGTGCTGTGGGACTCCCCCGCCCAGCGTCCGGTCGTGGAGCGGGAGGTGCTGAACCTGGTGAACCCGGACGCCCGGGAGGCGCTCGACCTGGCCGACGTGATCGAGGAACTGGAGGCGCAGCTCGACGCGATGGCCGGGCAGTCGCGGGAGGCGCTGAGCGAGTGGGTCATCAAGAACGCCCACCACAAGCTCGCCATGGCGGGCAAGCGGCTGGAGCGGCTGCGCGAGGAGGCGGCCGGCGCGGGCCGGTCCACGGCGACCATCGACCGGGTCACCGGCCGCCAGCGCGCGGTCCGCGCCCGCGTCCTCACCGAGGCGCTGGGCGTGGACGCGTCCATGGTGCCGACCCAGCTCTGAGGCGCGCATGGATGAACGGACGGAGCCGCTCGACGCGCTCACACGGCAGGCCGGCCGGTGGCTGGCCCGGTCCGCCGCCCCCGCCGAACGGCACACCACGGCCGTGGTCGCCGGCCCGTACGACCGGGTCGCGTGGCGCGACGTGTACGCGCGGTCGGCGGCGCTCCGCGAGCTGGCGGCGCAGCTGCTCACCCGGCACGCGTACGCGCCCGACCTGCTGGCGGACGTGTTCCTGTGCGCGTACCAGGCCGCCCCACGCCTGCGGGACCGCGCCGTCATGGCCCCGTCCCACCTGGTCCACCACCAGGTCGTGACCGCGCTGACGCAGTCCCCCGACTTCGCCGCGCTGCACCGGCAGACGGCGGGCGACGCGTACGCCGCCGCCCTGGCCGTACTCGCCCAGTCGTCCGCGCTGCGCGGGCTGCTGGAGCGGTCGCGGGAGGCGAGGGAGCGGACCGGGCGGGCGGACCGGGCCCGGCAGCGGGCCGAGGCCGCGGCGGCCGACGTGGGTGAGGCGCTGCGGCAGGCCGCCGAGGAGGCCGGCGGGCAGGGGGAGGTGCCGGCCCCGGCCGTCGCGGCCGTGCGCCGGGCGGTGGAGGCGGCCGAGGCCGCCGAGGACGAGGCCCGGCGGGAGGACGGCGCCGCCGCGCAGGCGATGGCGGCGGCGGTTCCCGGCATCCGGTCGGCCGCCCGTACCGCCGCGTCGGCGGCCGCGGAGGCCGTCCGGCAGGAGGCCGCGCTGATGCGGGCGTGGGGCGTGGAGGCGGGCGAGACGGAGCGGATGCCGTTCGACGAACGCGCCCGCCTCGCCGAACGGCTGCGCTCCGGGCGGCTCGCCCGGTGGGCCGAGCTGATCGGCCGCTTCCGGCAGATGGCCGCGGGCGAGCGCGCCCGCAGGGTGGAGAACGCCACCGGCGAGCTGGTCGGCGTCACCCTGGGCGACGACCTCTCCCGCGTCCTCCCCTCCGAACTGGCGGTCCTCGGCGTGCCGGAACTGCGCGCGGTGTTCGCCGCCCGCTACGCCGCCGGGGAGCTGATGCTGTACGACAGCCGGGGCGAGCAGAGCACCGGCAAGGGCGCGATCGTCGCGTGCGTGGACACGTCGCACTCCATGTACGCGGAGGGGCCCGGCGGGATCACCCGGGAGGCGTGGTCGAAGGCGTGCGCGCTGGCGCTCCTGGACCAGGCGCGCCACGCCGGACGGGACTTCGTCGGCATCCTGTTCTCCGCCGCCGACAAGCTCCAGGTCTTCCGCTTCCCGGCCGGCCGGCCCGCCCCGGTCACCGAGGTCCTGGACTTCGCGGAGACGTTCCTCGGCGGCGGCACCGACTTCCAGCGCCCGCTGGGCACGGCCGCGAAGATCCTGGAGGAGGAGTTCGACGACGCGTCCCGGGCGCGCGGCGACATCGTCCTGATCACCGACGACGCTTGCGAGGTCTCGGAGAACTGGACCCGCCTGTGGAACGCCGTCAAACGCCGTCTGGACTTCCGACTCTTCGGCATCGCCATCGCCACCCCCGACACCGCCACCGCCTCCGGCTCGGTCCTGGAGTCCCTGTGCGACAACCTCCGCACGGTCGACGACCTGACGGACGTCCACACGACGGCGGACCTGTTCCGCGTGATCTGACCCGGTCCGACCGCGCGTCGGGGCGGGACGGCCGGACGCCCCGGTCCGAGTGGAACCGGGGCGTCCGTCGGTCTCGGCACGTTCGTGAGCCCCTGGGCGGGCCGTGCCGAAGGGGGCGGGGCGGGACCGGTGCCGCGGGTTCCCGTCGGGGCGGACGGGAGGGGCGGCGCCGGGACCGGTACCCCGCACTCCGTTGTGCGGGGCCCCGCCGGTGTGTTCCGCGGCCGGCCGTGGCGTGACGATCGCTGGTCAGGGCATCCTCGTACCGGCCGGCCGCGGGGTCTGTGCGGGCGTGGTGGTCAGCGCAGGCGCTCCACCAGCGCCCGGTGCTGGTCCCACAGCTCCTTCGGGGTGTGGTCGCCGAAGGTGTTGAGGTGCTCGGGGACCAGGGCGGCCTCCTCGCGCCACACCTCCTTGTCCACGGTGAGCAGGAAGTCCAGGTCGCCGTCGGAGAGGCCGAGTCCTTCCGTGTCGAGGGCGTCCTTCGTCGGCAGGACGCCGATCGGGGTCTCGACGCCCGCCGCCTTGCCCTCCAGGCGCTCCACGATCCACTTCAGGACCCGGGAGTTCTCGCCGAAGCCGGGCCAGACGAACTTGCCGTCGTCGTTCTTGCGGAACCAGTTGACGTAGTAGATCTTCGGGAGCTTGGCCTGGTCCTTGTCCTTGGCGACGTCGATCCAGTGGGCCATGTAGTCGCCCATGTTGTAGCCGCAGAACGGCAGCATGGCGAACGGGTCGCGGCGCAGCTCACCGACCTTGCCCTCGGCGGCGGCGGTCTTCTCGGAGGCCACGTTGGCGCCGAGGAAGACGCCGTGGTTCCAGTCGAAGGACTCCGTCACCAGCGGTACGGCGCTGGCGCGGCGCCCGCCGAAGAGGATCGCGGAGATCGGCACGCCCTTGGGGTCCTCCCACTCCGGCGCGATGATCGGGCACTGCGCGGCGGGCACCGTGAAGCGGGCGTTGGGGTGGGCGGCCGGGGTCCCCGACTCCGGGGTCCAGTCGTTGCCCTTCCAGTCGGTGAGGTGGGCCGGGGTCTCCTCCGTCATGCCCTCCCACCACACGTCGCCGTCGTCGGTGAGGGCGACGTTGGTGAAGACCGCGTTGCCCCACAGGGTCTTCATGGCGTTGGCGTTGGTGTGCTCGCCGGTGCCGGGCGCGACGCCGAAGAAGCCGGCCTCGGGGTTGATCGCGTAGAGGCGGCCGTCCTCGCCGAAGCGCATCCAGGCGATGTCGTCGCCGATCGTCTCGACCGTCCAGCCGGAGACCGTCGGCTCCAGCATGGCGAGGTTGGTCTTGCCGCAGGCGGACGGGAAGGCCGCCGCGACGTACTTGGACTCACCGGTGGGCGGGGTGAGCTTGAGGATGAGCATGTGCTCGGCGAGCCAGCCCTCGTCGCGGGCCATGACGGACGCGATGCGCAGGGCGTAGCACTTCTTGCCGAGCAGGGCGTTGCCGCCGTAGCCGGAGCCGTAGGACCAGATCTCGCGGTCCTCGGGGAAGTGCGAGATGTACTTGGTCCGGTTGCAGGGCCAGGGGACGTCCTCCTGGCCGGGCTCCAGCGGGGCGCCGACGGAGTGCACGGCCTTGACGAAGAAGCCGTCGTCGCCGAGCTCGTCGAGGACGGGCCGGCCCATGCGGGTCATGGTGCGCATGGAAACGGCGACGTACGCGGAGTCGGTGATCTCCACGCCGAGCGCGGACAGCGGCGAGCCGAGCGGGCCCATGCAGAAGGGGACGACGTACATCGTGCGGCCGCGCATGGAGCCGCGGAACACGCCCTTCTCGCCCTGGAAGATATCCCGCATCTCGGCGGGGGCCTTCCAGTGGTTGGTCGGGCCGGCGTCCTCCTCCTTCTCGGAGCAGATGAACGTCCGGTCCTCGACGCGGGCGACGTCGGTGGGGTCGGAGGCGGCGTAGTAGGAGTTGGGGCGCTTGACCGGGTCGAGCTTGGTGAAGGTGCCCTTGGCGACGAGCTCCCCGCACAGGCGCTCGTACTCGGCTTCCGAGCCGTCGCACCAGACCACCCGGTCCGGCTGCGTCAGCTCTGCGATCTCGTCGACCCAGGAGATCAGTCCCTGGTGGGTGGTGGGGACGCCGGGTTCCGCGATGTCGCGCGCCACGTTTGCTCCTAAGTGAGGGTTTTTGTGGTTGTGGAGGCCCCGTGGGGGCTGCGACCCGGATGCTGAAAGGGGTGACTTCGGCGCTCATCCGGTGTCGACCGCACTCATTTGATCATCCGATGCGTGCGCCCATCTGTCCAGAGGGCCGCACAGGTGAGCAACGTGACGCTGACCACGGCTGTCGTGCGGCTTTACACGCACATGGAGTGAACGAAACCGACTCTTTGCGTGACGGCGTGCGCGGGCCGGCGTGAGAGGATGGCCACTTCGCGCGGCCCAACAGGCCGCCCGGAGGTGTAACTTACGGTCGCGTAGGTACCATGCGAACATGACTGCGTTCGCCCCCGACACGCCCAAGGACCCGCAGGCCGAAGGCCCGGGCCCGGTGGCGACCTCTCTGCCTCACCCCGTCAAACCGAAGCTGCGCGGCTGGCTCCACCTGGGCATGTTCCCGGCCGCACTGGTCGCCGGGCTGGCCCTCACCGCGTTCGCCGACTCCCCCCGGGGCCGCGTCGCCTGCGGTGTGTACGCCCTGACCGCCTGCCTGCTCTTCGGCGTGAGCGCGCTGTACCACCGGGGCAACTGGAGCCCCCGCATGGACGGCGTCCTGCGCCGCCTCGATCACGCCAACATCTTCCTGATCATCGCGGGCACCTACACCCCGCTGACGATCCTGCTACTGCCCGACTCCAAGGGCCGCTGGCTGCTGTGGGGCATCTGGGCCGCCGCGGCCGCCGGGATCGTCTTCCGCGTGTTCTGGGTCGGCGCCCCGCGCTGGCTCTACACGCCGTGCTACATCGCGATGGGCTGGGCCGCGGTGTTCTACCTGCCGGACTTCCTGCACACCGGCGGCATCGCCGTCCTCGTCCTGGTCGTGGTCGGCGGCCTGCTCTACAGCGCCGGCGGCGTCGTCTACGGCATCAAGAAGCCCAACCCCTCCCCCCGCTGGTTCGGCTTCCACGAGGTGTTCCACTCCTTCACCCTGGCCGCCTTCATCGCCCACTACGTGGGGATCTCCCTGGTGGCCTACCAGCACGCGTAGGGGACACCGGGGGCCGTCCCGCCCCCCGTACGCAAGGCCGCGGCATCCACGCCGCGGCCTTTCCGTCCCCTCTCATGAGAGTTACTTATGAGAGTTACTCTCATTTCATGGCAGCTGTCACCGGCGCATCACCCGCCCCCGACGCCCCGCCGCGCCCCGGACTGCGGGAGCGCAAGAGGATCCGGACACGGGAGGCCATCCGCTCCGCCGCCTACGCGCTGATCGAGCAGCAGGGGTACCACCCCACGACGATCGAGCAGATCGCCGAGCGCGCCGAGGTGTCCCCGTCGACCGTCTTCCGCTACTTCCCCACCAAGGAGGACATCGTCGTCCCCGACGAGTACGACGAGCCGCTGCTCGCCGAACTCGCCGCACGGCCCGCCGGCGAACCCTGGACCGACTCCGTCCGGTACGTGATCCGCAAGGCCGTCCGCCTCGCCATGACCGAGCAGCCGGAGACGACCGAGCTGCGCGCGCGGCTGATGCTGGAGATCCCCGCGGTCCGCGCGCGGATGCGGGAGACCCTGACGGGCACCGGGCGGCTGCTCGCCGAGGCCGTCGCCGGCCGCACCGGGCTCGACCCGGAGGGACTGGAGGTGCGGGTGCACGTGATGTCCCTGATCGGCGGCCTCCTCGAGGCCACGGCGTACTGGGCGGAGCACGGCCACCGCGAGGACTGGGCCGACCTCGCCGACCGGGCGGTCGACGTGATCGAGCACGGCCTGCCCGCCGGAAAAAGCTGAGGCACCGCGCCGCCGCCGTGCCATCCTGACCGGGTGAACGGTCCCGAGATCCACGTCGAGTTCGCCCCCGAGCTGCGCGTCTTCGTCCCCCAGGCCCGCGCCACGGGCAGCCTCCGGACGGCCACCGACGGCATCGCCGGCCTCGGCCACGTCGTCGAGTCCCTGGGTGTCCCCCTGACCGAGGTCGGCGCCCTGCTGGTGGACGGCCGCGAGGTGCCCGTCGGACACGTCCCGGCCGCCGGCGAGTCGGTGACCGTGCGCCCGCACACCTACCCGCAGCGGGTGCCCGGCGCTCCCCTGCGCTTCCTGCTCGACGTCCACCTCGGCACCCTGGCCCGCCGGCTGCGACTGCTGGGCGTGGACACGGCGTACGAGTCGACCGACATCGGCGACCCTGCGCTGGCCGCCCGCTCCGCCGCCGAGAAGCGGGTCATGCTGAGCCGCGACCGGGGGCTGCTGCGCCGCCGCGAGCTGTGGGCGGGCGCCTTCGTCTACAGCACCCGCCCCGAGGAGCAACTGGCGGACGTCCTCGACCGGTTCGCCCCCGATCTGCGGCCCTGGACCCGCTGCACCGCCTGCAACGGGCTGCTGCGCGCGGCCGGCAAGGAGGACGTCGCCGACCAGCTCAAGGAGGGCACCCACCGCACGTACGACGTGTTCGCCCAGTGCGCCGACTGCGGCCGCGCCTACTGGAAGGGCGCGCACCACGAGCAGCTGGAGGCGATCGTGGAGCGCGCGGTGGCGTCACGGGCGGACCGGGGCGCCTGAGACGTGCGCCTGCCGGCGGGGGGACAGGGTCGGCACCCTGCGACCCGGGGGGGGGTTTGGGGCGTCCGGCCCCGAGTCGAAGACACACCCGTCAGGGCGCCGCGCCCCGGCGGTCCTCCGCACAGACCGAGGCGCCCGGGCCCTGCGCCAGCCGGTCGTGAGCAGGGACGGCACCCTGCGCCCCGGGCGAGCGGGGTCCGGTGCGTCCGGCCGCGAGGCGAAAACACGCCCGTCAGGGCCCCGCGCCGCCCCCCACGTCCGCCCAGCGCCGTGCGTACGCGATCGGACCAAGGCGCCTGAGCCCAACACCTGCCGGCCGGAAGCAGGGGCGACACCCTGCGCCCCAGGCGGGCGGGACCCGGCGCGTCCGGCCGCGAGGCGACGACACGCCCGTCAGGGCCCCGCGCCGCCCCCACGTCCGCCCAGCGCCGTGCGTACGCGATCGGACCAGGGCGCCTGAGCCCAACACCTGCCGGCCGGAAGCAGGGGCGACACCCTGCGCCCCAGGCGGGCGGGACCCGGCGCGTCCGGCCCCGAGGCGAAGACACACCCGTCAGGGCCCCGCGCCGCCCCCACGTCCGCCCAGCGCCGTGCGTACGCGATCGGACCAAGGCGCCTGAGCCCAACACCTGCCGGCCGGAAGCAGGGGCGACACCCTGCGCCCCAGGCGGGCGGGACCCGGCGCGTCCGGCCGCGAGGCGACGACACGCCCGTCAGGGCGCCGTGCCCCCGCTACGCCCGTCCGCCGAGCGCTGTGCGCAGGCGGGCGGGGTCGGTCGTCGGGGCGTCGCAGGTGAAGTTGCGGCAGACGTAGGCGGCCGGGGCTCCGTCGACGAGGGGCCGGTCGGCGAGGAGCGGGAACTCGTCGCTGCCCTCCGTGCCCACGGCGACCACCGCGCCCGGCGCCGTGCCCAGCAGGGCGGTGCGGTGCAACTCTGCGGTCGCCGGGTCGTCCGCGCCCCGCCCGACCACCGCGACCTCGCGCGGGCCGTCCAGCACGGCCTCGGCGACCGCCAGACCCCAGCCGATGAACCGCGGCACGCGCGGGCCGAGCGCCTTCACCGCGCCCAGGGCCCGCTCGGCGGCCGTGCGGTGCGGTTCGGAGCCGGTGTGCGCCGCGTAGCCCAGCAGCGCGCCCGCCGCGGCGGTCCAGCCGGACGGAACGGCGTTGTCCGTGGGGTCCTGCGGGCGCCGGATCAGCCGCTCCGCGTCCGACGCCGTGTCGTACAGCGCCCCCGACTCCGCGTCCAGGAAGCGGGCCAGGACGTGGTCCACGAGCAGGCCCGCGAAGTCCAGCCACACGCCCTCGCCGGTCACCGACGCCAGCGCCAGGAAGCCCTCGGCGACGTCGGCGTAGTCCTCCAGCACGCCCGCGTTGGCGCCCACCTGCCCGTCCTTGCTGGTCCGGGCGATACGGGCCTGCTCGTCCAGGTGCACCCGCACCAGCAGGTCGCCGGCGGCCACCGCGGCCTCCACCAGGTCCGGCCGGCCGAAGCAGGCGCCCGTCTCGGCGAGCGCGGCGATCGCCAGGCCGTTCCAGGCGGCGACCACCTTGTCGTCCCGGCCGGGCGCGGGCCGCCGGCCGCGGGCCGCGAGCAGCCGCTCCCGGATGCCGTCGATCCGGGCCGCGTCGGCCACCTCGTCACGCTGCGGCAGCTGAAGCACCGAGGCGCCCTCCTCGAAGGTGCCCTCCTCGGTCACCCCGAAGTAGCGGGCGGCCAGCTCCGCGTCCGCGTCGCCGAGCACCTCGCGCAGCTGCGCCGGCGTCCAGACGTAGTACGCGCCCTCGACGTGCTTGCCCGTGCCGTCGTCGCTGTCGGCGTCCAGCGCGGACGCGAAACCGCCTTCCGGCGTGCGCAGTTCGCGGACCATGAAGTCGGCGGTCTCCAGCGCCACGCGCCGCGCCGGCTCCGAGCCGGTGGTCCGCCACACGTGGGTGTAGACCCGGCACAGCAGGGCGTTGTCGTAGAGCATCTTCTCGAAGTGCGGGACGACCCAGTCGCGGTCCACGGAGTAGCGGGCGAAGCCGCCGCCGAGCTGGTCGTAGATGCCGCCGCGCGCCATCCGCTCGCAGGTGTCCGCGGCCATCTGGAGGGCGCCCTCCGCGCCGGTGCGGGCGTGGTGCCGCAGCAGGAACTCGAGCACCATGGACGGCGGGAACTTCGGCGCCCCGCCGAACCCGCCGCGCTGCGCGTCGTACTCCCGGGTCAGCCCGAGCAGCGCCTGCGCCAGCTCCTGCTCGCCGGGCACCTCGTCGCCGCCCACGGACAGCTCCCGGCCCGCCAGGTCCCGCGTGATCTTCCCGGCGACCTCGCCGACCTCGTCCCGCCGCTCCGCCCAGGCCTGCCTCACGCCCTCCAGCACCTGCCGGAACGACGGCATGCCGTGACGCGGGGCGGGCGGGAAATAGGTGCCGAAGTAGAACGGCTCGGCGTCCGGGGTGAGGAACACCGTCATCGGCCAGCCGCCCTGCCCGGTCGCCGCCTGCACGGCCTCCATGTAGACGGCGTCGACGTCGGGGCGCTCCTCGCGGTCGACCTTGATGCTGACGAAGTGCGCGTTCATCTCGTCGGCCGTGGCCTGGTCCTCGAAGGACTCGTGGGCCATGACGTGGCACCAGTGGCAGCTGGAGTAGCCGACGCTCAGCAGCACCGGCACGTCACGCCGCCGCGCCTCCGCGAAGGCCTCCTCGGACCAGGTCCACCAGTCGACGGGGTTGTCGGCGTGCTGGAGGAGGTAGGGGGACGTGGCCTGCGCAAGTCGGTTCGCCATGCCTCCATCCTCGCGCACTCCACCCGCCCGGCGGGGGACGGCTGAGCGGGGCGCCGCCTCACATCCGTGCCGCCACCCGAAACCTTCTCGTTGTAATAGAAGTCGTCTTACACTTCAGGCATGAAGCAGACCCGAGCCGGGACCACCGAGAACATCTCCGTGTCCATGCCCGCCGAGCTTGTCAGCGAGCTCCGCTCCCGGACCGGTCGCCGCGGCCTGTCCAGCTACATCACCGAGGCTGTCCGGCACCAGCTCGCCATGGACGGACTCGCGGAGATCGTCGCGTCCCACGAGGAGGAGCACGGAACGCTCACGGAACGGGAGATCGAAGCCGCTCGTGGCGAGCTGTTCGGAGAGGTGAACGCCGAGGACGGCGAGCGGGGAGCCGCGTGAAGGAACAGCCGGCCCGCTCACTGCTGCTCGACTCCGAAGCGCTGTCCCTTCTCCTGTGCAACGACCGCAGGATGGCAGCTCGCATCGAGGCATCCCGGCAGGCCGGGGTGCCTGTTCTCGTGTCCGTGCTGACCATCGTCGAAGCCGTGCACGGCAAGACCGATCATGCGCGGCTGAAATGGCTGCTCTCCCGGCTGCGCGTGGAGCCGGTCAGCCAGGAGGATTCCCTGACAGCGGTGACGCTGCTCCGGGACGCCGGCGGGCTGCACGGGCACAAGTACGCGGTCGACGCCCTCGTCGCCGCGCTCGCGCTCCGCGTCCCGGCCCCCGTGATCGTTCTGACGTCCGACCGTGACGACTGGTCGAAGCTCTGCGGGAAACGCGTGATCATCAAAGAGGTGTGAGTGCGCCCCGGCCCTGTGAAGAGTTGAATGCCCCCCGCCCTGTGAAGAGTTGGTGTCGGGGCGGTCGTTGATCGCCGCACCCTCGCGCGGCGGGCGCGTCCGCAGGACACTCGTAGGGACGCGATCGCCGCCGGAGGGGGACGGGACATGAGGGACGGTCAGCGAGCCGACGCCGAACGGCTGTTGGCGCGGGCCGTGGAGGAGGAGGTGCGCCGGTCGGGCGGGCGCACCGACGGCAAGGTGCTGCTGTCACGGGCGCGCGGGGCGCTGGAGACGATGGCGCGGACGGCGGCCGAGGAGTACGAGGCGTACACCCGCGCGCTGGACGAGGCGGAGGCCGGCCGGCTCACCTTCCGGCAGCGCTACGCGCGCGAGGGCGGCGCGACGCCGCTGCTGGTGGCCGGGGTGGCGGGCGTGGCGGCGGTGGTCGCCGACCTGGCGTTCGGCACGGACACCGGGACCGCGCTGGGCGCGGGGGTGGCCGTCGGCGTGGTCGGGGCGGCGGCGACCGTGGTGAAGGTCGCCGGGTCGCACCTCCCCGCCGCCCACCATCACGCCGGCGCGGCGGGCCAGCCGGGCGGGGTGGAGCAGCTGCGGCTTCAGTGGCTGACCGCGCTGGAGGTGCGCGGCATCCGGCCGTTCCTCGACCAGCAGCGGGTCCTCGCCGCGTCCACGGCGCCGAAGCGTAACGGGCCGCGGCTGCGCGGCGCCGACAAGGCCGCGGCGGCCCGCGGCAGAAGCGTGCTCGAGCAGTCGTTCGGGCAGCTCCCCGAGCCGCACGGCCCGTTCGCGGGACGGCGGCAGGAGATGGCGCGGATCCGGCAGTGGGTGCAGTCGGCCCGCGCCGAGACGGAGACCCGGCCCACGGTGGTGGTGCTGCACGGGGAGCCCGGCAGCGGCCGTACGACGCTGGCGGTGCGGGCCGCGCACGAACTGCGGGACTACTTCCGCGGGGCCTGCGTGGTCGACCTGCGCGGCGACGGCTCCGGCGAGCCGCCGCTGTCCACACGCGACGCGCTGCTGCACCTGCTGAACCGGCTCGGCGCGCCCCGCGAGCAGCTGCTGTTCCGCGAGCGGACCTCCCCGGACCAGCAGGTCAAGCGGCTGAGCGAGCTGTACCACCAGCATCTGACCGGCACGCCGGTCACCATCGTCCTCGACGACGCCTCCGACCCGCAGCAGGTCCGCACGCTGCTCCCGGAGCGCTCCGACAGCCTGGTCCTCGTCACCACCCGCTCCCCGCTCGGACTGCCCGAGGACCTGCCCGCGCGGGTGCACCGGCTGCCGGTGGAACCGCTGGACGCGGCCGGCGCGGAGGAGCTGCTGACCGCCGCCGCGCAGGACGACTCCGGGCCCTACGACGCGGAGTCCGCGGAGCGGGTGCGGGAGCTGTGCGGGGGCCTGCCGCTGGCGCTGCGGCTGGCCGGCGCCGCCCTCGGGCCGCGCTCCACCCTCGCCCTCGCCACCGACCTCGGCGCCTACGGGCCCGTCGAGCCGGTCGAGCGTGCCCTGTGGCTGCGCTACACCGACCAGCCGGACACCGTACGGCGGCTGCTGCGGCGGCTGGCGCTGGCCGGGCGCGCCTCGCTCGGCGCGGCCGCCGCGGCGGCGCTGCTGGCCACCGACGAGGCGGAGGCCACCCGGCACCTGGAAGCACTGCACCGGGCCGGGCTGATCGACCGAGTCCGGCACAGCCGGTACCGGCTGCACGCCCTGGTGCGGGCGTTCGCGCACGCCCGGCTCCTCGACGAGGAGGACCCGGACGAGCGCGCCGCCGCGCAGGAGCGGCTGATCGTCAACTACGCGGAGCTCGCCGACTCGGTGCTGCGGCTGGTCGACGGCAACATGTCGACCCGCTCCGACCGCTTCAGCCCGTACGGCTTCACCTCGCTGGACGAGGCGCTGCGCTGGCTGGACGACGAGTCCAGCTTCATCACGGCCGCGCTGCGGCACGCCGAGGGCGTGGACCGGGCGGCGGTGCTGAACCTGCTGGGCGCGCTGTGCGACTACTGCCTGCTGCGCGGCGACCTCTACCGGCTGGGCGAGATCAACGAGCTGGCGCAGGCCGTCGACGAGGGGCTGCTGGTCCGCTCGGTGCAGTGGCGCACCGGCATCGCGGCACGTCAGCTCGGCGAGCTGGACACGGCTCGGACCACGCTGACGTCGGTCGTGGACCTGTACCGGGAGGCGCAGCACGGGGCGGGCGAGGCGCGGGCGCTGACCTCGCTCGGCATCACGCTGCACCACCAGGGCAATCTGACGGAGGCGTCGGCGCGGCTGCGGGAGGCACTCGACCTCCAGGCGTCCGACGCGCTGGCCGCCGACCGCGCCTGGACGATGCACGCGCTGGCCGCGGTGGAGCGGGACCGTGCCCGGCTGGCCGAGGCGCTGGAGCTGCTCACCGAGTCGCTGGTGCTGCACCGGGCGGGCGAGTCCCTGCACGGGCAGGCGTGGGCGCACTTCCAGCTCGGGCAGCTGCATCTGCGGCGCGGGGACGTGCCGCGCGCGGAGGGCGAGCTGCGCACCGCCCTCGACCTGTACGGCCGCACGCGCGACGCGCGCGGGGAGGCGTGGGCGCTGACCGAGCTGGCGCGGGCCCGGCTGGTGGACGGGGACGCGGGACCCGCGGTGGAGGAGCTGCGGTCGGCCGCCGCCCGGCACCGGGACAACGAGGACGCGCGCGGCGAGGCGTGGACGCTGTACTACCTCGGGCAGGCGCTGGAGGAGAGCGGCGACCTGGACCGCGCGGTGCGGGAGCTGGAACGCGCCCGCACGATGTTCTCCCGCATGCGGGACGTCTACGGGCTGGCCTGCGCCCGGCACCACTCGGCGCGGGTCACCCGCGACCAGCGGGCGGCCCAGACGGGCTCACTGCGCAACTCCGGGTTCGCCCGGCAGCTGCTGGTGGACGCGCGCGCCGACTTCCAGCGGATCGGGGTGGCGCACGGCGAGGCGTGGACGTGCCTGGAGCTGGCGGTCGTCGACGCGGGCAACGCGCGCACCCAGCAGGCGCTGGCGCTGTGCGACGAGGCGGTCGCGCTGTTCGCCTCCTACGGCGACCGGCGCGGCGAGGACTGGGCGCGCTTCCTGCGCTGCACGCTCCTGCCGTACGCGGCGCCGGGCGGCACGGAGGTCGGCTCGGCGGTGGCCCAGCAGGAACTCACCGACCTGGCCGCCGCACCCCACCCGGCCCGCGACCCCAAACTCACCGACTGCGTCGACGCCTGCCGGCTCCTCCTGGAACGGGGCGTCACCCTGGAAGCCGGCTGGCAGGCATGGAACCTGGGCCTGGTCCCCAGCCGCCACGCCCGGGAGGTGATGGGGGTGACGGTCCCCCTGGACGCGTAGCCCGCGCCTCGGCCGTCGCTCCTCGGCACACGGCTGCGGCACACGCGCCGCGCCCGGCGCCGGACCCGCCTGCGGGCACCCTGCCGTCGGCGCGGCGCCCGCTGGGCCCGCGCCGTCCGCGTCCGGCGCGTCCTGGCTCCGCGCGGGCCCGGCGCCCCGGAGGCGCTCCGCGTGCCGAGCGCGATGGGACCGGCTGCGGAGAGCGGGGGCAGCAACGGCGCGTGCGGAGTCCGAAGGGACTGCGCGCCCATCGCCGGGCCGCGAGATTGCCGGGCGCCCGCGTGTGCCGGCGGGCCGGGCTCGAGGACCGGGGGCCGCTCGGCGCCGCTGTCGGCGTGGCGCGTCCCGCCGGGGCGTGTGATGCGGCGCTCCGGGCGCGGCCGGGCACACGGCTGCGGCACCCGGCGCATGATGCCGGGTGCCGTGGGCCAGAGGGCCGCCGGGGTCAGGCCGTGGACTTGCCCGTGTCCGGGGTGACGGCGTCCGGCTGCTGGTCGTCCGCCTCCGCGAAGTTCACGCGGCCCATGTGCCGGTTCATCGACTTCATCAGCCCCCAGACCGCCAGGGCCAGCGCCGCGAAGACGATGAAGCCGAGGACACCGGGGGTGACCTTGTCCTCGTCGAATTCCTTGGCGAGGGGGACCAGGTGGGTCAATGCCAGGCTTGCGCTTGCGCTCATGTCAGCCATTGTCCCGGATGCCCGCGAAGAGGTCGTCCTCGGGGAGGGAGGTGTCCACGAGCGACTTCGCGAGCTCGTACTCCTCCGTCGGCCAGACCTCCCGCTGGAGGTCCAGCGGCACCCGGAACCAGCCCCCGTCGGGGTCGATCTGCGTGGCGTGCGCGATCAGCGCCTTGTCGCGGATCTCGAAGAAGTCGGCGCACGGCACGTGCGTGGTGAGCGTGCGCTCCTTGCGCTCGAACTCGTCCCACCGCTTCAGCCAGTCCGCGTACGGCGACTCCAGGCCCCGCTCCAGCATCGCGTTGTGCAGCGCCTCGGTGCGGGGCCGGTTGAAGCCCTGGTTGTAGTACACCTTCAGCGGCTGGTACGCCGGGCCGAACTCGTCCTCCGGGTACTTCTCGGTGTCCGCCGCGCCCTCGAACGCCACCATCGTGATCTTGTGGGTCATGATGTGGTCGGGGTGCGGGTAGCCGCCGTTCTCGTCGTAGGTGGTGATCACCTGCGGCCGGAAGGAGCGGATCTTGCGCACCAGCTCCCCCGCCGCCTTGTCGACGTCCTCCAGGGCGAAGCAGCCCTCCGGCAGCGGCGGCAGCGGGTCGCCCTCGGGCAGCCCGGAGTCGACGAAGCCCAGCCACTCCTGCTTGACCCCGAGGATCTCGCGGGCCTCGTCCATCTCCTTCTTGCGCACCTCGTGGATGTGCTCCTCGATGTACGGGTCCCCCTGGAGCTTCGGGTTGAGGATGGAGCCGCGCTCCCCGCCCGTGCAGGTCACGACCAGCACGTCCACCCCCTCGGACACGTACTTCGCCATGGTGGCCGCGCCCTTGCTCGACTCGTCGTCGGGGTGGGCGTGCACGGCCATCAGTCGCAGCTGGTCAGTCAAGACTCAATCCTCAAGTCGTGGGCCGCCCTGTGTACGGCGGCGCAGTCGCAGGCTTCTATAGTGACGGAACCGGGGGGCGAAAAATTCCGGAGACCGCTCCCGGGGACGATCCGGGGACGCCGGTCCCTTCCTTCCGAGGTCCTTCCGAGGAGACGATCATGAGTACGTCGAGCACGCGGCTGCCCGAGGGCCGCTACGGCCGATCCTCGGACCAGCGTGCCGACCGCACCCTCAAGGTCGTCGGCGGTGTGCTCGCCGTCCTGTTCACCGCCCTGATCGGCTGGTTCGGCTACCACTACGTCGCGCAGAACGAGATCAGCGCCGAGCTGATCCGCTTCGAGGCCGGCGAGGACGCGGTGACGGTGCATCTGGAGGTGCACAAGGACGCCAGCGTCGTCGGCTGGTGCACCGTGCGCTCCCAGGCCGCGGACGGCGGCGAGGTCGGCCGGGCCGACTTCCGCTTCGACGGGGACGACACCCGCGTCGACCAGGTGGTCACGCTGCGCACCACCTCCCCCGGCAGCAGTGCGGAGCTCATCGGCTGTCACGCCGAATGAGCGGACGGGGAATACCCGGCCACTGACCTGCACTGTTGTGAAAACAGCGGCTTATGTCCTCCCCCTGCGGGCACTGAATTGTTAGGCTCGTGGTTTCGCCCGTCCCTGGGGGACCATCCTTCTGGGTAGGGCGATGCTTTGTATTCCCAGTACCTACGAGGAGCACCTGTGACCCAGACCAGCGAGAACGTCACCTGGCTGACCCAGGAGGCGTACAACAAGCTCAAGGACGAGCTTGAGTACCTTACTGGTCCCGCGCGCACGGAGATCGCCGCCAAGATCGCCGCCGCGCGCGAGGAGGGCGACCTGCGTGAGAACGGCGGGTACCACGCGGCCAAGGAGGAGCAGGGCAAGCAGGAGCTCCGTGTGCGCCAGCTCACCCAGCTCCTCGAGAACGCCAAGGTGGGCACTCCCCCGGCGTCCGACGGGGCGGTGGCGCCGGGCATGGTCGTCACGATCGCCTTCGACGGCGACGAGGACGACACGCTGACCTTCCTGCTCGCCTCCCGTGAGTACGCGAGCTCCGACATCGAGACCTACTCGCCGCAGTCCCCGCTGGGGTCCGGCGTGATGGGCCACAAGGTCGGCGACGACGCCGAGTACGAGCTGCCCAACGGCAAGAAGGCATCGGTGAAGATCCTCAAGGCCGAGCCGTACAACGGCTGACCCGCCGCACGCGAGTCCCCGCGAGGCCCCCGGCGCCCGAGCGGCGCCGGGGGCTTCGTCATGCCGCCGCCGAGCGGTACTTGCGCACGGCCAGGGTCCGGAAGACCGCGATGATCAGTACCGAGTAGATGACCGACGCCCACACCGGGTGCTGCATCGGCCAGGCGTCGGAGGTGGAGACACCCGGGTTGCCGAACAGCTCGCGGCAGGCCTGCACGGTGGCACTGAACGGGTTCCAGTCGGCGATGTGCCGCAGCCAGGGCGTCATGTTGCTGGAGTCCACGAACGCGTTCGACACGAACGTGACCGGGAAGAGCCAGACCAGTCCGCCGGAGGTGGCCGCCTCGGGCGTGCGCACCGACAGGCCGATGACCGCGCCGATCCAGGTGAAGGCGTATCCGGTGAGCAGCAGCAGGCCGAACGCGCCGAGCACCTCGCCGAAGCTGGTGTGCGTGCGCCAGCCCACCAGCAGGGCGACGACGGCGAGCACGAGCAGGGTGAGCGCCGTCTGCACCATGTCGGCGAGGGTGCGGCCGGTGAGGACCGCGCCGCGCGCCATGGGCAGGGAGCGGAAGCGGTCGATGAGCCCCTTGTGCATGTCCTCGGCGATGCCCGCGCCTGCCCCCGCCGTGGCGAAGGTGACGGTCTGGGCGAAGATGCCGGCCATCAGGAACTCGCGGTAGACCTGCGGGCTGGTGGAGCCGCCGACGTCCAGCGAGCCGCCGAACACGTACGAGAACAGCACCACGAACATGATCGGCTGGATCAGCCCGAAGATGACCACTTCGGGGATGCGGACCATGCGGATCAGGTTGCGCTTGGCGACGACCAGCGAGTCGCGGACGGAGCGGCTGAACGCGTTCCCGGGGGACGCGACCCGCAGGGATTCGGTGACGGCGCTCATTTCGCGGCCTCCTCGTCGGCAAGCTGTGCGGACTCGGCGGCGTGGCCGGTGAGGGAGAGGAACACGTCGTCGAGGGTGGGGCGGCGCAGCCCGATGTCGTCGATCTCGATGCCGTCGGTGTCGAGCTCGCGGATGATCTCGGCGAGCAGCTTGGCCCCGCCGGAGACCGGCGTGGTGATCTTGCGCATGTGCTCCTCGACCGTGGTGTCGCCCTGGCCGGGGCCGCGCAGGCTGTACTTGTCGAGGAGGGCGGCCGCGGTGCGGATGCGCTCGCGCTCGTGCACCACGACCTCGACGCGCTCGCCGCCGGTGCGGGCCTTGAGCTGGTCGGAGGTGCCCCGGGCGATGACCCGGCCCTGGTCGACGACCGCGATGTCGTGCGCCAGGTGGTCGGCCTCCTCCAGGTACTGCGTGGTGAGCAGCAGGGTCGTGCCGACGGAGACGAGGTCCTTGATCACGTCCCAGAGCTGCTGGCGGTTGCGCGGGTCGAGACCGGTCGTCGGCTCGTCCATGAACATCACGGGCGGGGAGACGACCAGGGCGGCGGCCAGGTCGAGCCGGCGGCGCATGCCGCCGGAGTAGGTCTTCGCCGTGCGGTCGGCCGCGTCCGTGAGGTGGAACTGCTCCAGCAGCTCGTCCGCGCGGGCCCGGGCGGCCTTGGCCTTCATCTGGTAGAGCTGGCCGACCATCTGGAGGTTCTCCCGGCCGGTGAGGTATTCGTCGACGGCGGCGAACTGGCCGGACAGGCCGATCGAGCGGCGCACCGCGTCGGGGTGCTTCAGCACGTCGATCCCGGCGACGACGGCCCGGCCGCTGTCGGGACGCAGCAGCGTGGTGAGGCAGCGGACGGTGGTGGTCTTGCCCGCGCCGTTCGGCCCGAGCAGACCCAGGACGGTCCCCTCCGGGACATCGAGGTCGACGCCGTCCAGTGCCTTGACGTCTCCGAAGGTCTTCACCAGACCTTCGGCATGGATGGCACCTGGCATATGAATCTCCACGTCATCGTGATTCTTCGGAAAAGCCTAGGTTCGTGTGCCGATGTGCGCCCGGTGCCGCCGCGCAGGAACGCCCGGAGGTCACC
This sequence comes from Streptomyces lusitanus, assembly GCF_042647945.1. NCBI lineage: Bacteria > Bacillati > Actinomycetota > Actinomycetes > Kitasatosporales > Streptomycetaceae > Streptomyces > Streptomyces lusitanus. Next base: position 279,114 of record NZ_JBHRWL010000002.1, on the reverse strand, counting down.
ACGGCCGCACCGTGACAGGACACACACCGTAACGCGATGTATCGCGTCTCTCAATGGAGTTACCCGAAGGAGTGAAACCCGCGTCCGGCTTCAGCCCATGACCGTGTAACCCGCGTCGCGCAGGGCCTGCTGGACCTCGGCGCAGTGCGCCGGTCCCTTGGTCTCCAGGTGCAGCTCGACCTCCGCCTCCGTGAGTCCCAGCCGCGGGTCCGTCCGCACGTGGCTCACGTCCAGCACGTTGGCGTCGGCCACTGACAACGCCCCGAGGAGCGAGGCCAGGGCGCCCGGCCGGTCGGTCAGCCGCAGCCGCACGGCCAGGTAGCGGCCCTGCGCCGCCATGCCGTGCCGCAGCACCCGCTCCATCAGCACCGGGTCGACGTTGCCGCCGGACAGCACCGCGACCACCGGGCCCTCGAAGGCCTCCGGCCGGCTCAGCAGCGCCGCCACCGGGCTCGCCCCGGCCGGCTCCACGACCAGCTTGGCCCGCTCCAGGCACAGCAGCAGCGCGGCCGACAGCTCGTCCTCGGTGACCGTGCACACCTCGTCCACCAGCTCGCCGACCAGCCCGAACGGCACGTCGCCTGGCCGCCCCACCTTGATCCCGTCGGCCATCGTCACCGGGTGGCTCAGCGACACCGGGCGCCCGGCGGCCAGCGACGGCGGATAGGCCGCCGCGCCCTCCGCCTGCACGCCGACGATCCGCACGTCCGGCCGCAGCGCCTTCACCGCGACCGCGATCCCGGCCGCCAGCCCGCCCCCGCCGACCCCGACCACGATCGTGCGCACCTCGGGGCACTGCTCCAGGATCTCCAGGCCCACCGTGCCCTGCCCGGCGATGACGTCCGGGTGGTCGAAGGGGTGGATGAACACCGCGCCCGTCTCGCGCGCGTACTCCTGCGCCGCGGCCAGCGACTCGTCCACCACCTGGCCGTGCAGCCGCACCTCGGCGCCGTACTCCCGGGTCGCGCTGATCTTCGGCAGCGGGGCGCCCTTCGGCATGAACACCGTGGACCGCACACCGAGCAGCGACGACGCCAGCGCCACGCCCTGCGCGTGGTTGCCGGCGCTCGCCGCGACGACCCCCGCGGCCCGCTCCTCCGGCAGCAGCCCGGCGATCCGCACGTACGCGCCGCGCAGCTTGAAGGAGCCGGTCCGCTGGAGGTTCTCGCACTTCAGCAGCACCGGCGCGCCCACCAGCGCGGACAGGTGCCGGCTGCCCTCCAGGGCGGTCGTGCGGGCCACGCCGGAGAGCATCTTGTGAGCGCCGCGCACGTCGTCGAGGGTGACGGTCCGCAGCCGGTCGGCCGTGCTGTAGCTCATGCCTCCAGCATCGCAGTTTCCACAGGCACGACGGCGGTGTGACCAACCCGCGGACGGCCGCTTTCCACAGCCCCGGTACGGTCCGCGCCCCGGCCGCGTACCCTGTCGTCCCATCAGCAGCCCATCACGAAGTGAGCCCCCCGCCATGCCCACTACACCTGAAATGTCGATGGACATGACGACCGATCTGACCGCGGTCGGCGACACCGGTCTTCTCGACACTCTGCAGCACGAGGTGGCGCTCTTCGCCCGGCGCGCCGAACAGACCCGGCTCGGCGGGGTCGGCCAGGTGCGCAACTCCATGGACCGCGCCGCCTACCTGCTGCTCAACCGGCTGGACAAGGAAGGCCCGATGGGCGTCAAGGCCCTGGCCGCGAGCATGGGGATCGACTCCTCGACCGTCACCCGGCAGGTGGCGCCGCTCGTGGACACGGGCCTGGTCAAGCGGACCTCCCACCCCGAGGACGGCCGCGCGGTCGTGCTCCAGCTCTCCCCGCGCGGCCAGGCCCGCCTGGAGGAAGTACGCGCCTCCCGGAGGCAGTTGATGGCCGAGCTGACCCGCGACTGGGCGCCGGAGGAGCGTGAGGCGTTCTGCGGGCTCCTCGCCCGGTTCAACGGCGCGCTGTCCGCCCGGATGGCCGGGCCCGAGCGCGGCGACTGAGGACCCCGCGCTCCCGCACCGTGCGCGCCTCTTGACCCGGGGGCGCGCCCTGGCCTGATATGTGGAGGGGTCCCCGTCCGCCGCACGACACGGGGGGCGGCCCTTCGCGGGGGCCACGGGAGGTGCGCGTGCGACCACGGCATGCGTTCGACGACGTCCGTCGCGCCCAGGAGTTCCGGGCGTACGTCGCGGGCGCGGGCGGACGACTGCTGCACACCGCGACCCTGCTGACCGCCGAGCCGCGCGACGCCAACCCGCGCGCCCAGCGCCTGCTCACCGTCGCCCTGGCCCGTACGTACGCCTGCTGGGACCGGTTGCACGGCGAGGACCCGTACGACCACACCCGGCGCTATCTGATGATCAGGTTCGCGCTCAACACCCTGCGGTACGGCGGCCGGCTGCCCTTCCGGCCCCCGCCGGGCGGCCCGCTGGCCGGATTGAGCCCGCAGGAGCGCCTGATCCTGGTGATGCGGCTGCACGAGGGCATCGGCGAGGACCAGACGGCCGCCCTGCTGGGCCTGCCGGCGGAGCGCGTACGGGCCGTGCAGAACCGCGCGATGGCCGTCATGCTGCGCCCCGCGCCCAGGTCCGCCCCCGCGCTGGGGCGCGTCGACACGGTGCCGTCATGACCGGGGAGGCGCGGTGAACCGGTCGAACCGCGAGGAGCGGGTACGGCGGCTGATGGTGGCGGGCCCGCCGGTGCTGCCGCCGGACCTCGCCGCGGAGGCGATGCGGCGCGGCGCCCGCATGCTCCGGCGCCGCACCTACGTCCGGCGCGTGATGTGGCTGCTGCTGTGCGCGGCGGCGGTGGCGTTCACGGTGTGGGCGCTGACCGCCCGGCCCTGGGCGGAGCCGCCGTCCGAGACGACCCCACCCCTCACCGGATGGTGACCGGGCCTTCCGGCGTGCCCTAGCTACCGAGTGCCTGCTTCAGGTCCTCGAGCAGGTCGTCGACGTTCTCGATGCCGACGGACAGGCGCACCAGGTCGGCGGGGACCTCCAGCTGCGAGCCGGCGACCGACGCGTGCGTCATCCGGCCCGGGTGCTCGATCAGCGACTCGACGCCGCCCAGGGACTCGCCGAGGGTGAACACCTGCGCGCGGTCGCACACCTCGACGGCCGCCTGCTCGCCGCCCTCGACGCGGAAGGAGATCATGCCGCCGAAGGAGCGCATCTGCTTGGCGGCGACCTCGTGCCCGGGGTGGTCGGGCAGGCCCGGGTAGAGCACGCTCGTCACGCGCGGGTGGCGGGTGAGCATGTCGGCGACGCGGGCCGCGTTCTCGCTGTGGCGGTCCATGCGCACCGACAGCGTCTTGGTGCCGCGCAGCACCAGCCACGAGTCGAAGGGACCCGCGACCGCGCCCATCGCGTTCTGGTGGAACGCCAGCTCCTCGCCCAGCTCCGCGTCACCGGTGACCAGGGCGCCGCCGACGACGTCCGAGTGGCCGCCCATGTACTTGGTCAGGGAGTGCACGACGACGTCCGCGCCGAGCGCCAGCGGCTGCTGGAGGTACGGCGTGGCGAAGGTGTTGTCGACGACCAGCCGGACGCCGGCGTCCCGCGCCACCTGGGCGACGGCGGCGACGTCGGTGATGCCGAGCAGCGGGTTGGAGGGGGTCTCCACCCAGATGACCTTGGTCTTCTCGGTGAGCGCGGCCCGCACCGCCGCCGGGTCGGAGGTGTCGGCCACCGACCACTCCACGCCCCAGCGCGCCACGACCTTGGCGAACAGGCGGAACGTGCCGCCGTACGCGTCGTTCGGGATGACCACGTGGTCGCCGGGCGCGAGCAGCGTGCGCAACAGGCAGTCCTCGGCCGCCAGTCCGGACGCGAACGCGAGGCCGCGGCGGCCGCCCTCGAGGGCGGCCAGGTTCTCCTCCAGCGCGGTCCTGGTCGGGTTGGCGCTGCGGCTGTACTCGTAACCGCCGCGCAGGCCGCCGACGCCGTCCTGCTTGTAGGTGGAGACCTGGTAGATCGGCGGGACGACCGCGCCCGTCAGGGGGTCGGCGGTGTTGCCCGCGTGGATCGCGAGCGTCTCGAAGTGCTGACTGATGTGCCTGTCGCTCATGCGCCCGAGGGTAGTGCGCGGAAGGGTGTGATGACGGCCGCGGCCCGTCCGGGCGGGGCGGCGGGCCTCCGCGGGTGCTCGCCGGCGGAAGTTTTCCACAGGGACGGGCACCGGGTTGGCCATTCGGGCGGGCGGTCTGGTTCGCTGGGGACATGGAGATTCTGTGGGTGCTGATCGCCCTCGTCATGCTCGGCTTCGTGGTGCTGCCCGTCCTGCGGCGCCGGCGCAGCGCCGTGGGCCTGGTCCCGCCCGGCCACCCGGACGCGGCGGACCCGGCGAACTACGGCTTCGCGCTCCAGGAGGAGCTGGACATCCGCATGCCCGGCCCCGACCAGGACCTGCTGGACGTCCTCGACGTGGTGCAGCGCACCCAGGACCACCGCGCGGCGCAGCAGCTCCTCGTGGGCACGCCCGCGGAGGGCGAGCAGCGCTGGCAGCGCGTGCAGGCGTTCGCGGGCGCCGCGTCCCTGGAGCTGGCGCAGCGGCCCGGCGGGGTCTCCGAGACGCCGGGCGGCCAGTGGCTGCGGGTGTGGCGCTCCGAGGCGCCGAAGGACGCGGGCGGCGCCGCGGTGCACGCCGAGTTCCTGGTGCAGCAGGCGTGGCGCACGGCCGCGCCCGGCTCGGACGAGTTCCGGATCATCATGGAGGAGGCGAAGGCGGCGTGCGGCGAGGCGGCGCTGCTGGCCCCCGGCGACCCGGTGCCGTACATCGTGGAGCTGTCCGTGGCGCGCGGACTCGGCTATCCGCAGCCTGAGTTCGAGCAGGTCTGGCTGAAGATCCTGGACCGCGCCCCGGCGCACATGGGCGCGCATCTGGCCGCGCTGCACTACTGGTGCGAGAAGTGGCACGGCTCGCGGCAGCAGGCGTACGACTTCGCGGAGGCCGCGGCGGCGCGGGCGCCCCAGGGGTCCCTGCTGGCCGCGATGCCGCTGTTCGCGGTGTTCGAGCACCTCCCGGAGGTGAACCTGGTCAGCGGGTTCTACCAGAGCGAGGTCGTCTCCAAGGCGATCCACGGCGCGCTGCACGCGGTCCACTCGGCCCGCCCGGACGACCCGATGCTCGCGCACGTGCGGCACATGCTGATCTTCTTCCTGGTGCGCGCCGAGCGCTGGGCGGAGGCCATGAACCAGCTCATACACGTCGACGGGCACGTCGGCGCCCTGCCGTGGACGCTCTCCCCGGACCCGGCCGCCGAGTTCGCGGTGTACCGCGCCCTGGCGGTCGCCGGCTACGAGGCGAACGGCGGCAGCCCGGCCACGCTGCCGCACTGACGTCAACACCCGCGCGTCGCCCGGCGTTTGTCCGTATTTTGACCCGTCCGCACCCATATTCTTGACCCCTGCGAGGCCCGGACGGGCCTCCGGTGGAGGAGTCGGGTGTGGCGAACGTACGGGTCTACGAGCTGGCCAGGAAGGTCGGGGTCGACAGCAAGGTCGTCCTGGACAAGATGACCGAGCTGGGACACTTCGTACGGTCGGCGTCGGCCACGGTCGAGGCGCCGGTGGTGCGGGAGCTGATCGACGCCCTGGGCGTCGTGCAGGAGACGGCCGCGTCCCTGCCCCGGGTGCCGGCGCCCGCGGCGCCGCCCGCCGGTTCGGTGCTGCGGCCGCAGCACCACGAGTGGGACCCCACGTCCCGCTGGAAGCCGCTTCAGCCCTTCGACCCGCGCCGGGTCGGGCCGTACACGGTGCTGCGGCGGATCGGCTGCGGGTCGATGGGCCGGGTGTTCCTCGGGCGGACCCCGGCCGGGCGGCTGCTCGCGGTGAAGGTCGTCAAGGAGGAGCTGGCCGACGACCTGGAGTTCCGCAGGCGCTTCCAGCGTGAGGTGGCCGCGGCGCGGGGCGTGAACGGCTTCTACGCACCACCCGTCGTGGACGCGGACACCACCGGCGTCATCCCCTGGCTGGCCACCGCGTACGTGTCGGCGCCGTCCCTGAAGGATCTGGTCGACGCGTGCGGGCCGCTGCCGCTGAGGGCGCTGCGCTGGGTGGCCGCGCAGCTGGTGGAGGCGCTGCGCTCGGTGCACGCGGCGGACATCGTCCACCGCGACCTCAAGCCGTCCAACGTGCTGGTCGGCGTGGACGGACTGCGCGTGATCGACTTCGGGCTGGCCCTCGCGGCGGCCGCCGCGGCCAGCAAGCTGACCGTCGCGCACACCACGCTGGGCACACCCGCCTACATGTCGCCCGAGCAGGCGCTGGACGCCCGGAAGGTGACGTCCGCGAGCGACGTGTACGCGCTGGGCGCGGTGCTGGTGTTCGCCGCGACCGGGCACAGCCCGTACCCGGGCAGCGACCCCGTGCGCACCATGCTCCGCATGCAGACCGAGGCGCCCGACCTCGGCGGGGTGCCGGACGCCTTCGTGGACGTCGTCGCGCCCTGTCTGCGGCCGGACCCGGAGGAGCGCCCCGGCCTCGACGAGCTGCTGGACCTGATCGTGCGGGACATGGAGCCGGGCCCGGACGGTCTGTACCGGCCCTCGGAGCTGCTGCCGCCGGCGGCCTTCGAGTTCCTCGGTCTCCAGGACGTGTGAAGAACGGAGCAGGAGTGCAGGAAGTCATCTATCTGTCCGACCGGAAACTCTCGCAGTTCCTGCCCGGACTGCGCTCGGCGTGGCCCCGGCAGCGGGTCAGCGTCTCCACGCCGTTCGGCGGGGTGGAGGTGGACCCGCCGCCCGGGCCCGCGTCCGACCTGTGGGGCAGGCATCTGCTGCGGGTGGTGCGCCGGGTCGAGGAGTCGGCGCGCTGGTACACGGAGGCGGGGGTGCGGCCGGGGCAGTGGATCGCCTTCGAGGCGCCGCTCAACTACTTCGTCCTGGACGGCGCCGACCCGACGATGGTGTTCTTCGCCGACACCCCGGCCGAGGACCGCACGGTCCGGCTGCTGCTGCACGGCTCCGTCGACCATCTGATCGCCGGTCCGCCGGCCCGCGTCACCGACGAGACCCGCCAGTCCGGCACCCTGGTGCGCAACCTGCTCGGCTCCGACGCCAGCGCGCCCGGCGCGCTGCTCGCCGCCCTCTCCGACGACCTCGGCACCGGCCCGGACGGCCGCCGCCCCTCCCTGGTCACCGCCCTGCACGCGCTGCTGGCCCGCATCGACGCCCAGACGCACCCGGAGACCGCGGCGACGATGCGCGGCTACGCCCGCGTCACCACGGGCTTCCCCGCGACGAAGCCCCCCGGCTCCCCCGGCTCCACCGGCCTCCCGGGCCTACCGGGCCTGCTGGTCGCGAGCCCGCTGTACGTCGAGTACGCGATGTACGCCGAGTACGCGAACACGTGAGAAGAGGCGGGGCGGGCGAGGCCCCGAGGGTGCCCCGCCCGCCCCGCCCGAACCGGTCAGATCGTCGCCGTGTCGATCACGAAGCGGTAGCGCACGTCGCTGTTCTCGACGCGCTCGTAGGCCTCGTTGATCTCGGACGCGGCGATCAGCTCGATCTCCGCGCCGATGCCGTGCTCGGCGCAGAAGTCCAGCATCTCCTGGGTCTCCGCGATGCCGCCGATCATCGAGCCGGCCAGGCTCCGGCCGCCGCCGATCAGCGAGAAGAGGTTGAGGGAGACCGGCTCCTCCGGCGCGCCCACGTTCGCCAGCGTGCCCTCCGTCTTCAGCAGGGACAGGTAGGCGCCGAAGTCCAGGGGCGCCGACACCGTCGACACGATCAGGTCGAAGGAGCCCCGCAGCTCCTCGAAGGTCTTCGGGTCGCCGGTGGCGTGGTAGTGGTCGGCGCCCAGCCGCAGCCCGTCGTCCTTCTTGCGCAGGGACTGCGACAGCACCGTCACCTCGGCTCCCATCGCGTGGGCGATCTTCACGCCCATGTGGCCGAGGCCGCCCATGCCGACGACCGCGACCTTGCGGCCCGGTCCGGCGCCGAAGCGCTTCAGCGGGGAGTACAGGGTGATGCCGGCGCACAGCAGCGGCGCGGCGACGTCGAGGGCGAGGCCGTCCGGGATGCGCACGACGAAGTTCTCGTCGACGACGACCTTCTCGGAGTAGCCGCCGTAGGTGGGCTCGCCGTCCCGGCCGATGCCGTTGTACGTCGGCGTCTGGCCCTGGAGGCAGTACTGCTCCTTGCCCGCCAGGCAGTTCTCGCACGCGCGGCAGGAGTCGACCATGCAGCCGACGCCCACCCGGTCGCCGACCTTGAACCGGGTCACGCCGGGGCCGACCTCGGACACGACGCCCGCGATCTCATGGCCGGGGACCATCGGGAAGATCGCCTCGCCCCAGCCCTCCCGGACCTGGTGGATGTCCGAGTGGCAGATCCCGGCGAACTTGATGTCGATCAGCACGTCGTGCTCGCGGACGGCGCGCCGCTCGATCGTGGTGCGCTCCAGCGGTGCCTTGGCGGCGGGCGCGGCGTAAGCGGCGACAGTGGTCATACGAAGTTTCTCCTCCACAAGGGGTCGTGCGCCCGGGATCCGAACCGCCCGGGCCGCACGCTGTCCAGCCTGGGACAACGGGCGGCGCGTACCCAGACTTCCGTCGTGCCTACGCACGCTGTGCCTACCACTGGCGGGGACAGGCACGACGGGCGTACGAACGGGCACCATGGACGTATGAACGAGCGGATGGGCGACCCGGCCGGCGCCCGGGACGGCGGCCTGGACCCGCGTGCCGAGCTGAGCGAGTTCCTGCGCACGCGACGGGCCCGGCTGAAGCCGCAGGACGTGGGGCTGCCGGACCTCGGACGGCACCGCAGGGTGCCCGGTCTGCGCCGGGAGGAGCTGGCGCAGCTCGCCGGGGTGTCCGTGGCGTACTACACGCGCCTGGAGCAGGGCAACGGACGCAACGTGTCGGCGGAGGTGCTCGACGCGATCGCCCGCGCGCTGCGGCTGAGCGACGCCGAGCACGCGCATCTGACGCATCTCGCGCGGCCGGGCCGGCGCCGAAAGCGCCCGGAGCCCCGCAGCCGCCAGGCCCGTCCCGCGCTGCGGCAGCTGCTGGACGCCATGGAGACGGTCCCGGCGTACGTGGTGGGCCGGCGTTCGGAGATCCTCGCCTGGAACCGGATGGCGACGGCCCTGTTCGGCGACTGGGGCGCGCTGCCGGCGCAGGAGCGCAACTGGGCCCGGCTGGTCTTCCTCGACCCCACGCACCGCGAGCTGTTCGTGGAGTGGGACCAGAAGGCCTACGACATGGTCGCCTATCTGCGCATGGACGCGGGCCGGCACCCGGACGACCCCGCGCTGTCCGCGCTGGTCGGCGAGCTGTCCGTGAAGAGCGAGGAGTTCCGCACGCTGTGGGCGCGGCACGACGTCAAGGAGAAGAGCCACGGCGTCAAGCGGGTGCGGCACCCGCTGGTCGGTGAGCTGACGCTGCTGTGGGAGTCGTTCCGCCCGGCCGGGGAGGCCGAGCAGTCGCTGGTGACGTACTTCGCTGAGGCCGGGTCGCCGTCGGCCGAGGGGCTGCGCCTGCTGGGCAGCTGGAGCGCGGACGCGCCAGCGCCCGGGACGCAGGCGCCGGCCGCCCGGGACGCGTGACGCGGCCCGCCGGAGGCGGGTGCCTCCGGCGGGCCGTCACCGGTGGGGACTACTTGCCGTAGTAGGCGTTGTGGACGGTGATCAGGGACGCGTTGCCCTTCTTGTCGGTGATCTTGGCGCGGAGGGAGACCGCCTTGCCCTTCGCGGGGTTCTTGACGGTGACCTTGCCCTTCGTGACCTTGGTGGCCTTCCAGGTCTTGCCGCCGTCGTAGGAGACGTACACCGCCAGGGACTTGAGGTTCTTGCCCCTGGCCGCGCCCTCCACGACGACCGGGAAGGTGGCCTTCTTGCCGGCCGCGACCTTGCTGTCCAGCCCCGTCACCGCGGCGAACCGGGCGGAGGAGACGGGCAGCTGCTGCTCGCCCGTCGTCTTCTTGGAGCGGAAGATCCAGCTCGCGTCGACGCGGGTGGTCGCGGCGGCGACCTTGGCGCTGCGCCTGACCGAGGTGGTCATCCGGTAGGAGGCGTCACCGGACGGGACGGTGTAGGTCTCGTCCCCGAACAGCGGGTCGTTGCGGGAGCCGACCTTCTTGCCGTTGCGGTAGAGGGTCGTGACCGCGGAGGAGACGGCCGAGGAGCCCTCGTGGCCCTTGCCGTCGGCGAACAGCGGGAGCATGCCGTAGATGCTGTTGCCGTCGCGGAAGACGCCGTAGTACGAGGTGAGACGCGGCCCGAAGACGGCCGTGTTCACGGTCTCCTTGTAGGTCTTGCCGCCCTTGAAGGCCTTGCCGGAGCCGATCGAGTAGCCGGCCTCGTAGACGGGGAAGCCGTCCTCGTCGACCCCGCCCTGCTGCTCGAAGTCCATGTCCCAGGTCACGCCGTTCACCGTGGACAGGTACAGCGTGCGGGTGCCGGGCAGCTTCTGCGCCTGGGAGAAGCCGGACGCGCCCGAGCCGCCGGGCAGCCAGCCGTACGCGGTGACGGCGCCCTTCTTGCCGGCGGCCGAGGCGCCCATGCCGACCTTGACGGTGGCGAACTCCTTGGCCTTGAAGGCGCGGGTGTAGCCGGTGGCGACCCGCTTCACCGGGCCGCCGCTGACGGCGCTGTACTGCGCCGTGGCGCCCTTGGTGAAGTAGGCGTTCCACTGCTGGCTCAGCGAGCCGTCGGTGATCTGCGGGCCGAGGTGCGCGGTGCGGAAGCCGGTGAAGTCGTCCAGCCACCAGCCGTAGGACACCGAGCTGTCGTCGGTCTCGATCGTGTAGTCGGAGAGGGCGAACGCCGCCTTGGCGCCCTTGTCCGCGACGGTGACCTTGACCGGCTTGGCCTTGCGGGCGTCCAGCGTCACGGTCGTGCTCCGGGTGACGTCCAGCTTGGGCTGGGCGAGCCAGTCGGCGCCCTGCCACTTCTCCGGGTCGTCGCCCACCAGCACGCTGGTGTCCAGGACGTAGCCGCCCTTGGGCACGCGCACGGTGACGGTGCCGTCGGCCTCGTACGGGGCGTACGAGCGGTTCTTGCCCAGGCCGGTGAGGCCGGACAGGGACGTCGAGTAGTTCGCGGTGGCTTTGCCGGCGCGGTCGAGGACCTTCAGCGTGAGGTCGTACGACTCGACCTCGCGCTCCACCGCGGCGGCGGTGCGCACGGTCTGCCCGGCGCCGGCGGCGACCACGTACGCCGAGTACGCGCCGTCGACGGTGCCGCCGAGGCGGGTGTCGGCGGTGACGTCCACGGAGGCCGTGCCGCCCGCGGGGACGGTCAGGGTGGAGGCGCCGAGGGTGAAGAAGCCGGCCGGGGCGGCCTTGCCCTTCGGGTCGGTCGCGGTCGACGTCAGCTTCAGCGTGACGTCCTCGGTGCCGAGGTTGCGGTAGGTGAGCTTCCTGGTGACCGGCTTGTCGTCGGCGTGCGGCCACTGCTGCACGCCGAAGCTCAGCGACACCGGCTCCGCGACGACGGTCTGGGCGATCGCCTTGTCCACCTGGACGCGGCCCGAGCCCTGCTCGAACGGGGTGTACTTCCCGCCCTTGGTGGAGGCGGTCAGCGCGGCCTTGAGTTCCGCGTACTTCCAGTCCGGGTGCTGCTGCTTGAGCAGCGCGGCGGCGCCCGCGACGTGCGGGGTGGCCATGGAGGTGCCGGAGATGGTCATGTAGCCGGCCGGCTTCTCGCCGACCTCCTTGGCGATGTCGTTGCCCTTCGCCGAGGCGGCCGTGATGTCCACGCCGGGGGCGGTGAGATCCGGCTTGACGGCGCCGTCGCCGAGGCGCGGGCCGGTGGAGGAGAACTCGGCGAGCTTGTCGTTGTCGTCGACGGCGCCGACGGTGAGCGCGGAGTCCGCGCTGCCCGGCGAACCGATCGACTGCGGGCCCTCGTTGCCCGCCGCGATGGCGAACAGGATGCCCTTCTCGGCGGACAGCTTGTCGACCGCCGCCTCCAGCGGGTCGGTCTCCGGGGTGTCCATGCCGCCGAGGCTCATGTTGACGATGTCGGCGCCCTGCGCGGCCGCCCACTCCATGCCGGCGAGGATGCCGGAGTCGTCGCCGAAGCCGGCGTCGTCGAGGACCTTGCCGTTGAGGATCTTCGCGCCGGGCGCGACGCCCTTGTACGTGCCCTTCGACTGGGCGCCCGTGCCGGCCGCGATGGACGCGACATGGGTGCCGTGGCCGACCACGTCGCCGGTGGTGGGCGCGGAGGTGAAGTTCTTGGCCGCGGTCACCTGGCCCTTGAGGTCCGGGTGGGTGGCGTCCACACCGGTGTCCAGGACGGCGATCTTGACGCCCTTGCCGTCGTAGCCGGCCTGCCACGCCTTGGGGGCGCCGATCTGGCCGACCGAGGTGTCCAGGGACGCCTTGCGGACGCCGTCCAGCCAGACGCGGGCGACACCGGAGGCGGTGCGGTCGCCGTCGGTGACGGCGTCCCACAGCTCGGCGGTGGCGTCCTGCGGGGTCTGCACCGCGTCCGCGTTCAGGGATGTCAGCGCCCGGCGGACGGTGCCCGCGTCGCGGACGTCGGCCTTGGCGGTCTTCGCGGCGCCCCGGTAGCCGACGATGACCTTCAGGCCGGCGCGGTGCGCGGTGCGGGTCGCCGACTTGTTCAACTCGGTGACATCGAACAGCCGTTGGTCCAGCGTGCCGGACGCGACCAGCCGGGCGGCGTCGGCGGGGACGACCAGCGTGTGGCCGTCGGCGCGGCGGATCTGGACGGGTATGTGCGCGCGGCCCTCGGCCGGCTCCAGGCCCAGGACGCGGCCCTTGGCGTCCAGCGTGACCCGGTCACCGGTGATGAGGGTGATCCGGTGCTTGCCCTTGAGGGCCGTCGCGCTCGTGGACGAGCCGGCGGCCGTGCCGTTCTCCCCGTTCGCCGACGCGGGGCCGGCCATGCCCGCCGCGAGCGCCACGGCGGTCGCCGTGGCGATCGTGGCCGCGCATGCTTGTGAGACGTGTCTGCGCAAGGTTCCCCCTAGCGAAGTCGCCGGGCGGCGGAAGCATCGCCCGGCCGGGGGTGGTCTCGTACGCGTGCGCGCACCCCCCGGTGCTCGGAGTATGCCGACCGGTGATCAAGCGGCTCAAGGGGGTTCGGGAGTGGTCGGGAAGTCGCCGGGTGACTGTGATGTACCCGCAGGAACTCCGTTACGAAATCGCGCGGTTGGGGCGGGAGGGACAGCAACGGCCGATGCCCCCGTCACCGCTCCCGAGGGAGGGGACGAGGGCATCGGCCGTGTGGTGTGGGTTTCCGTCGCGGCGGAGGGGCGTCAGACGGCGGAGCCGGCCTTCCACTGCTCCCAGCTCATGTTCCAGCCGTTGAGGCCGTTGTCCGGGGCGATGGTCTTGTCGCCGGTGTTCTGCACGACGACCACGTCGCCGACGATGGAGTTGTTGTAGAACCAGGCGCCCGGCGTGCTCGGGTCGTTGGCGCCCTTGGCGTCGGCGAGGCCCACGCAGCCGTGGCTGGTGTTGACGCTGCCGAAGATGGACTTCGCGCCCCAGTAGTTGCCGTGGATGAAGGTGCCGGAGGTGCTCAGACGCATGGCGTGGGGCACGTCCTTGATGTCGTACTCGCCCTTGCCGTCGTCGTCGGTGAAGCCGACGGTGGCGCCGTTCATCCGGGTCTCCTTGAACTTCTCGGAGATCACCATCTGGCCCTCGTACGTCGTGTTCTCGGGCGCGCCGGCGGAGATCGGGATGGTCTTGACGGTCTTGCCGTTCTGCGTGACCTTCATCTGCTTGGTCTCGGCGTCGACGTAGGAGACCTGGTTGCGCCCGATCTTGAAGGTGACCGTCTTCTGCTGGACGCCGTAGACGCCCTCGGCGCCCTCGACCCCGTCGAGCGCGAGCTTCAGGGTGACGGTGGAGCCCTCCTGCCAGTACTGCTCGGGGCGGCAGTCCATGCGGTTGGCGTTGAACCAGTGGCAGGCCACCTCCTGACCGCTGGTGGAGGACACCTCGATGCCCTTCTGCACGGCGGACTTGTTGGTGATGGCCTTGTCGAAGTTGATCGACACGGGCATGCCCACGCCGACCGTGGTGCCGTCGTCCGGCGTGAAGTTGCCGATGAAGCTGTTGGACGGGGAGACCGTCGTGAAGGACGCGTTCTCGTGGGCGACGAGGCCCTCGGAGTCCTTCGCGGAGGCCGACAGCTTGTAGGTGGTGGCGCGCTCGAGCTGGCCGCTGGGCTTCCAGCTCTTCTTGTCGGCCGATATCTGGCCCTCGACGGCGGTGCCGTCGGCGGTGGTCATGGTGACCTCGGTGAGCTCGCCCTTGGCGACGGTCACGGTGGCCGAGTTGTTGATGGAGGCGTTGGTCGAGCCGTCCTTGGGCGTGATCTTGATCTGCGCCTCGGAGGACTTCTTGGCCGCCGCCTCGTCGACCTGAGCCTGCGAGGTGTCCTTGCCGTCGGATGCCGCGGCGTCGTCGTCCCCGCCGGAACACGCCGAGAGCACCAGCACTCCGCCGAGCAGAGCGGACGCGGCCGCCAAGCCCCTGCGCCGCCGCTTACCGTCCGTCATCACACGCTTCTCCATCGTCACCAGAATCCCAACCCCACGAGGCCCCAGGCGGAAGCCGAGGCACCTCGTCCACAACCTTCAACGCTACGACCGGGTTGTCCGGTTCCCTGAGTCCCATACGTGTGGGACTCACCACGTCCGCCGGTGCGGAGCGCGGGAACGCCGGTCAGTGCGCCGATTGAGACGTGCCGCCCCGGGGCGTCGGTTGCCTCCCGGGGTCAACATTTCCTCAAGTCGTCTCAGCCTGCGCGCGAACCGCCGTGGGGGACGCGTCGCGGTGGGGGGACTCTTCGTCGTCGGACTCGTCGTCGCAGTCCTCGTCGAACACGCGGCCATCCTCGCCGCCGGTTCCCCCATCAGGCGAGTACCGGTCGTGATCCAACCTCCCGGCACCGCACGACATCCACCGCACCCGACGCTCCACCACCCCCGCCGACCAGTACGAACAGGCACGTAAGAAAGTCCGCCGTTTCTTACTGTGTCCTCGGTCACAACCCTTTGCCCACAAGCCCGTTCAACGCGCACGACCCTCCCGTCCGAGCGAAACCGTACATATCAGTACGTCTTGGAAGTGCTCACGCCCGGACCGCACAGGCGGGGGCGCCCGTGACTTTCCTGTGACCCGCGCGGTTCACTACCATCAGCCCACACGGCCAATTCGCCAGCGCCACAAGGGGATCGATATTCCGTGTCATCCGCGCTCCGTCCGTTGCTGACCGCCACCGCCGCGGGCACCCTGCTGTGCGCCCTGTGGTTCGTCCCGTCCGCGAACGCGACCTCGGACGCCCCGGCCACGACCGCGCCGTCCGCGAGCCCGTCCCCGCAGGTCACCGAGCAGGCGAGAGGCGTGTCGAGCGCGACGACGGCCCAGCTGGAGAGCACCGGCCAGGAGGTCCGCCTCGCGGACACCGGCAGCTTCGACAGCACCCCGTACATCGTCGGCGGGACCGCCTCGCTGGCCCTCGGCGCCGGCTTCGTCGTCTATTCGGTGCGCCGGGAGCGCCTGGAGTTCTGAGCGACGCCCACCGGGGCCCCGCGGACGACTCCGCGGGGCCCCGTCCGTCTCACCTCAGCGGCCCGGTGACCCGCTCCACGGCCTCGACCAGCCGCCCGTCCCGTACGAAGGTCTCCGCGGCGGCGAGGTCGGGCGCCAGGAACCGGTCGGGGCCGGGGCCGCCCACGCCGGCCTCCCGCAGCGCCTTCAGCACCGCGCGCGTCGCCGGGGCGGGGGTGAGCCCCTCGCGCAGTTCCACGGCCCGCGTGGCGGCGTACAGCTCCACGGCGACGACCCGGGTCAGGCCGTCGACAGCGGTGCGCAGCTTGCGCGCCGCCGACCAGCCCATGGACACGTGGTCCTCCTGCATCGCGGACGACGGGATGGAGTCCGCCGACGCCGGTACGGCGAGCCGCTTCAGCTCGCTGACCAGGGCGGCCTGCGTGTACTGGGCGATCATCAGCCCGGAGTCGACGCCGGGGTCGTCGGCGAGGAACGGCGGCAGTCCGTGGCTGCGGTTCTTGTCCAGCAGCCGGTCGGTGCGGCGCTCGGCGATGGAGGCGAGGTCGGCGACGGCGATGGCGAGGAAGTCCAGTACATAGGCGACCGGCGCCCCGTGGAAGTTGCCGTTGGACTCCACGCGTCCGTCAGGCAGGACGACCGGATTGTCCACGGCCGCCGCGAGTTCGCGCTCGGCGACCAGCCGGGCGTGCGCCAGGGTGTCGCGTCCGGCGCCGGCGACCTGCGGGGCGCAGCGCACCGAGTAGGCGTCCTGGACCCGGGGCGCGTCGTCCTGGTGATGTCCCGTCAGGCCCGAACCCTCCAGCACGGCGAGCATGTTGGCGGCGCTGGCGGCCTGACCGGGGTGCGGGCGGACGGCGTGCAGCTCGGGGGCGAGCACCTTGTCGGTGCCGAGCAGCGCCTCCAGGCTGAGGGCGGCCGTGACGTCGGCGGACCGGTACAGCAGATCCAGGTCGGCGAGGGCCATGACCAGCATGCCGAGCATGCCGTCGGTGCCGTTGAGGAGGGCGAGCCCCTCCTTCTCGCGCAGTTCGACGGCCCGGATGCCGTGGGCGGCGAGCAGTTCGCCCGCCGGCCGGACGCTGCCGTCGGGGCCCTCCGCCTCCCCCTCGCCCATCAGCGCGAGCGCGCAGTGCGAGAGCGGGGCCAGGTCGCCGGAGCAGCCCAAGGAGCCGTACTCGTGCACCACCGGGGTGATCCCGGCGTTCAGCACGTCGGCCATGGTCCGCGCGACCTCGGGCCGGACGCCGGTGCGGCCGGAGCAGAGGGTCTTGAGCCGCAGGAACATCAGGGCGCGCACGACCTCCCGCTCCACCCGCGGGCCCATGCCGGCGGCGTGCGAGCGGACGATGTTGCGCTGGAGCTGTGCGCGCAGGTCCGGGCTGATGTGCCGGGTCGCCAGGGCGCCGAAGCCGGTGCTCACCCCGTAGACCGGGTCCGGCTTGGCGGCCAGGGCGTCCACGATCTCGCGGGACGCGGCGAGGGCGGCGACCGCCTCCTCGGACAGTTCGACGCGGGCGCCGTCGCGCGCCACGGCCAGCACGTCGGACGCGGTCACGCCCGACGTCCCCACCACCACTGTGTGCATATCCATATTCAGGAGCCTACGCAGTGAATGCCTCACTGTCACCACCGGACCCGGCCCGCGCCCCTTACCCGGGGGCATGCCGCCCGCGGAACCGGCGCCGCTCCCCGTCGGCCTCCCGCGAGGGTTCGTCCGCGAGCCGCACCACGGGGTCGTCCGGCCCCTCCCGCCCGGCCACCACGGGGTGCGCGGCCCGCTCGGCCTTGGCCCGGTACTGCGCCGCGTCGGCCAGCCGGAACAGCCGCCGCGCCGAGCGCACCGGCCCGATCGGGTCCTCCGTGGACGCCACCCCGCAGGCGACACCGTCCCCGATGTCCAGCTCCACGGCCCGCCGGCACACCTCGTCGGCCGCCTTGACCACCTCGTCGGCGGACGGCCCCACCGCCAGCAGACAGAACTCGTCCCCGCCGAGCCGCGCCGCCAGAGCGCCCGGCAGCATCGCCCCGCACAGCGACAGCACGGTGCCGAACCGCTCGAGCAGCCGGTCGCCCACGGAGTGCCCGAGCGTGTCGTTGACCCGCTTCAGCCCGTTGACGTCGCACACCACCAGGCTGACGACGGCCCCGTCCCGCCGGTGCAGCTCGACCGCCTCGTCCAGCCGGGCGTCCACCGCCCGCCGGTTGGCGAGACCCGTCAGCGAGTCCGTGAAGGCCAGCCGCCGCGCCTCCTCCAGCCGCTCGGTCTGCGCGATCCCCGCGGCCACCACGGCGGCCAGCACGGTCGCGAAGTCGGCGTCGGCCCGCCCGAACACCGGCTCCCCGGCCGGCCGCGCCACGTACAGCTCACCCCAGGCCCGCCCGTGCAGCACGATCGGCGCGACCACGCAGCAGCCGCGCCCGCGCCGCCGCAGCGCCGCGACCCGCTGGTGGCAGTACCCGGCGCGCCCCTCCTCGGGGCCCTGCGCGGTCTCCACCCAGGCGTCGGGCTCACCCCCGCCGGCCCACCGCTCGTGCAGGAACTCGGTGATCTCGGCGAACTGGTGCACCGGGTACGACTCGTCCTCGGGGAACTCCTCCTCCCCCTCGGCGAGCTCCCCGACGTTCACGAGCACCCGCAGCCGTCCGAGCTCCCGCTCCCACACCGACAGCGCGGCGAAACTCCCGCCGAGGGCCCGGCGGGCCCCGCCGGCGGCGGCCCGCCACGCCTCCCGCGAACTGCGCGCGGCGGCCATGCCCTGAGCCAGCGCCACCACGGCCGCCAGCCGGCTCTCCTCACCCATTCCCCCAGATTAGGGAGATTTTCCGCTTATCGAGACATCGAGTCACTCCCCGGGCCATTCCGGCCGCCGCTTCTCGTTGAAGGCGGCGACCCCCTCCGCCCGGTCCCCGGAGAACGCCACCGACCGCCAGGCCGCGTCCTCGACCTCCAGCCCGGCCGGCAGATCGAGCCCGTGCCCCAGCCGCAGCGCCCGCTTGGCGGCCCGCAGTCCCACGGGCGAGTTCCCGGCGATCCGCGCGGCCAGGGCAAGCGCCTCCTCGCGGTCCCGCCCCTCGTCCACCAGCACGTCCACGAGCCCGATCTCCCGCGCCTCCCCGGCCTCCACCCGCCGCGCGGTGAAAATCAACTCGGCCGCCCGCGCCGACCCCACCCGCCGGGGCAGCAACTGCGTACCGCCCCCGCCGGGAATCACCCCGACGGACACCTCGGGCAGCCCCATGACGGCCGTACGGTCGGCCACGACCACGTCGCACGACAACGCCAGCTCGCACCCGCCCCCCAGCGCGAACCCGTGGACAGCCGCGACAGCGGGCACCGGCAGCTCCAGCACCCCGGTGTAGGCGGCCCGCGCCACGGGCCGCTGCCGCACCAGATCGGCGTCCGTGAAGGAATTCCGCTCCTTCAGGTCGGCCCCCACGCAGAACGCCCGCTCGTGCGACGAGGTCAGCACCACCGCCCGTACGTCACGGTCCTCGCCCAGCGCCGCACAGGCGCCGGCGATCGAGCGGGCCATCTCCGTCGACACCGCGTTCATGGCCTTCGGCCGGTCGAGGACGAGCTCCGCGACATGCCCCCGCTCGTGCCGCCGCACCAGCACGAACTCCCCGAACCGTTCCTCACTCATGACACCCTCCGGTTAACGCGGGTTAACTTGGCTCGCCCCGATCATGGCAGCCGGGAGCCGCCGAGGAAAAGGGTCCACCCGTTCGAGTGACAAACGACCGACTCGCCTGAGCCGCACCCCGCCCGGCGCATACGGTGCGCACACCGCGCGCGCCGGGGGCGCACGCAGGGGGGAGACAGACGATGACACCGGACGACACGCGCACCGTCCCCCGAGGACGCCACCGAAAACCCCGCCACCGCCGCGCCCTCCTGGCCGCGGGCGCCCTGACCCTGACGGCAGGAGCGGCCACCCTGATCCACGTGGCGACCCCGGACGCCCCGCCGAGGGACACGAGGGCGGCCCCGCTGCCGGACACCAGCACCCCCGCCCCGAGCGCGAGCGCCACGCCCACCACGGGGGACACGACACCCCCGCCGACCCCTCACCCGAGCCCGACGTCACCGAGGGCGCAGGGGGGCAAGGCGCGGGCGCCGCTCATATCGTCCGAGGAGGAGACGGCACCCCGGAGCACGTCACCGAACGCCCCCACCCAGCCGCGGACGACGGCACCGCAGCCGTCCCAGAGCCCGGCACAGCCACCACCACCGGAACCGCAGCAACCGACGACACCGCCCCCGTCCACAACCGCACCCGCGCCACCGGACGACGAGGACGATGCCCGGGACCGGGGCCTCTGCCTCCCCCTGCTGAACATCTGCCTGGGCGGCTGAGAGCGACGGCGTTGCTCAGTCGGAGGCCGGCGCGGGTGTCCGTCGGTTGAGCAGCCAGGGCTCGACCACGCCGAGGCCACGGACGGGCCGCTGCCACATCGGCTGGAGGGCGAACCGGTACGAGGGCGGCTCCTCGCCCTCCTTCTCCTCGGCGGCGGCGGCCTCACTGGCCGGCGCGTCACCGGTGCGGATCAGTTCCTGGGCGAAGTCGGCGTCGACGAGCACGGCGTCGCGGGGAGCTATGGAGGTGAGCCGGGAGGCCAGATTGACGGTGGTGCCGAAGACATCGCCCATCCGGGTGGTGACGGTGCCGAAGGCCATGCCGACGCGCAGTTCCGGCATGGTCTCGTCGTTCGCCATGGTCTCTATCAATCGCAGGGCGATCTCCGCGGCGGTCCCCGCGTCGTCGGCGGCGTACAGCACCTCGTCACCGAGGGTCTTGATGAGCCGCCCGCCGCGCGCCGCGACCAGGTCGGCAGCGGTGGTCTCGAAGGCCTCGACCAGCTCGCCGAGCTCCTCCTCCTCCATCCGCCGGGTCAGACGGGTGAAGCCCACGAGGTCGGCGAAGGCGACGGCGAGCCGCCGGTCCACCATCTCCTCGTCGTCGGCCTCCTGCACCACGCGCCCGGCCGACGCGGCGAGCTGCCGCCGCCAGACGTAGACGAGGAACTCCTCCAGCTCGGGCAGAAGCAGCTCGACGATCGGATACGTGACCTCGGTACGGGTCATGCCGGGCTCGGGCGGCTCCGTGAGCCCTTCCAGGAAGGAGTCGATCTGCCATTCGGCCAGCCGGGCGGTGGTCTGACCGGTGGACCGGGCGACCTGCACGGCCATGGCCTCGCTCAGCAGGCCGGCCTCCACCAGACCGGCGAGGCGGCGCAGGGCGAGGACGTCCGCCTCCGTCAGGGCCTTCGCCTGCCCCACGTCGGCGAAGCCCATGGCACGCCAGAAGCGGGTGGCGAGCTCCATCGTGACGCCTGCGCTGCGGGCCGCCTGGAACGGCGTGTAGCGGCGCTCGGCGCCCAGGATGAGCTGCTCGAGGCGCAGAGCAAGCGGATCCTCGCCGTCGCCCTGCGCGTCCGCACCCGAGTCGTCGACGCTCACGCGTTGCTGCCCTTTCCGATCTGTCACGGCCATGTCTCGACCGGGCTCAACTCTACGGCAGGTGTGCGGTAGCTCACTCCGTCAGGTTGGGCCGTGGGGGAGGTGCGGGGGCGCGTGCCTTCACTTACGCGCCTGGGGCGCGGCGCCGGTGCCCTTTTCAACCTCCGGTTGCGCGGACGGGGCGGGGTGTTGCACACCCCGGTGCGAGCGCGCACCCGCGCGGGGTTTGCACACCTATCGCATCAACTCCGCGGTGAAGCGGCTCGATGATTGCCACTCTCGAGCGATTGGGTCGCGACAGGCGCTACATGAGATGCGCAGTCGCTGCTACGAAAGTTCCTTCTCGATGAGTCGGAGATAGCTGAATGGATGCTCTTGCATCCTTTGGACCACAGGACGAACCTCACGCGTGGCGATATTGAACCCGATACTTCCGGCGATTCCGGCTACCCAGCCGAGGTCTGGGACCACTAGGGCTCCAACTGCTGCGGTGCTCACAGCCACCGTGACGGAGACAGACCTGGTGATCCACGCCATGCGACTGCTCTTCACAGCTTCTTGATAGTCGGCTCGCGCCCGGGTCAGCTCCTTGCGCATGCGTTGAAGAACGTCGGCTGGGTGTTCCCAGTGCCGATTGAGCTCACTGAGCATGACTTGGGTTGCGTCGACCAAACGCTCTCGCTCGGAGGCGTACTTCTCTCGAAATGCCAACACTTCGGATGTGGGGGTCCCGGGAGCTGGTATGGGCAGCATGCGCCCCAGTTCCACGCGCCAAGCCGCTACCTTGCGGTAATCCGGCCTCAGTGATATCTCGTCAGCCGTGGGTTGATCGGTGTAGGGCGTGTAGGAGAGGTTCGCTGTCGAGCGTGCAACCTCGTGCGCCATGGTGCCAGCCAAGACGAGCAGCACCTGCTCAGGAACGACGAGATATCCGAGGTCTGGCCACTCGTCAGGGCGACTACGCCGGGCTACGCCGAGTGCTAGGAGCCCCTCTTCGAGCTTGAAGCCAATCTTCCCACCCGAGTCAAGGTAGACAGGGCGGCCTCTATGCGGGCCTATCGCTTGCAGCTGATCTACCATTCCGGGAAAATCCTCGATTTCCCTGTTGGCCAGCAAACGATAATGACGCTTGAGGGTGATGGGTTTATAGAATCCTCGGTCCTTGAGATCCTGCAGCGGGCCTGAAAGCGTACGTTCGTAGGCTTCTTGTCTCTCCGACACGATCGAAGCGAGCCCGTCCCAGTACAGCAAAGCTTCGTGGACCACTTTCAGCGGAGGCTTGGACAGCGGATAGTAGAGAAGCGTGGTCATTGGTTCCCCCTGATGCGGAGTTCCACGTCTGTAGAAGAAGACACGGAACTCGACCCGTAGCGACTTGGACCTCCCCGACCGCTGATCCCTCATGCCAGGGACACAGCCTGATGTCCGACCGGATAGCGAGCCCATTGCCGCTGTGCCTGCTGACGCTGGTGATCACATCGGCTCGGACGATCTCCTGGGTCAGGTTATCGCCAGTAGGCTGTGTGCGAACCCAAGATGTCGCAATAACGCCCCTCCTACTTGGCCCATTAAGATCATTACGGGTCATCTAGGCGGCGCGAATGCCCGCGGTGGGTGAATCTTTCGGCGGCCGCCCCGCACCGGTGTCGGTGTTGCCGCCGACGGCGGGGAGGGGTCGGGGTGGGGGTGGGCGCCCGCAGCGGCTGGCGCGTCCGCGCCCGTCACATACAAGTACGCACTCTCGCGCCAGACCGAGGACGTCCACCCCCGCCGCGGCCCCGCACCACCACCCCACCCTGGGCGCTACGCCCGCCCCCACCGCACCGCAACCCTGCGCCGCAGGCACTCAACCGCAACCCCCACCGGACCGCCGCAGGCACACGACCGCACCCCCACCGGGCAGAACCCCCCGCCGCAGGCGCTACCTCAGGTGCACGATGTCGCCCGCCCCCACCAGCTCCTGCACCCCCGCCTCCGTCGCCAGTACCAACCGCCCGTCGCCGTCCACCGCCACCGCCTCCCCCACCAGCGCCCGATCCCCCGGCAGCTCCGCCCGCACCACGCGCCCCAGCGTCGCGCACCCCGCCGCGTACGCCTCCTGCAACCCGCACGCCCCCGCGTCCCCACCCGCGGCGCACCACCGCCCGTACCAGTCGTCCAGCCCCCGCAACACCGCCCGCAGCAACGGATCCCGGTCCGTGCTCACGGCCCCCGCCAACGCCAGCGACCCCGCCGTAGGCACCGGCAGCTCGTCCGCCCGCAGGCTGACATTCACACCGACCCCGACGACCACACCCCCGTCCCCCGCGGCCTCCGCCAGAATCCCCCCGGCCTTCCGCTCCTCTCCCCCCACCGTCACCAGCACGTCATTGGGCCACTTCAACGCCGTATCCACACCCCCGGCCCGCGCCAGCCCCGTCGCCACGGCAACCCCCGTCAACAACGGCAGCCACCCCCACCGCTCCATCGGCACCCCAGCGTCCCCGGGCCGAAGCGACACGGAGAAGAACAACCCGGACCGAGCCGGAGCAACCCACTTCCGGTCCAGCCGCCCCCGCGCATCGGTCTGCTCCTCGGCAACGAGAACAACCCCCTCCCCCAACCCGGCCCCCGCCCGCGCAGCCCCCGCCCGCGCCACAAGATCGGAGTTCGTGGACCCGGTCCGCTGCACCACATCCACCTCCCGCCACAAACTCCCCTCCCGCACGAGCGCCCGCCGCAGCGCCCCCGCGTTCAACGGAGGCCGTTCCAGATCCGACCACCGGCCGAAGTCATCTCGAGGTGTCATGCAACCCACACTAGGTGTGGGAAACACCGCACTGCCGAACACACAGCCCCCCACTACGCTACGGATGAGTAACCGTCCCCCCTTTTGAGCAGGCAGGGAGCCGCGATCCCGATGTCCGAGCCGGAAGCGCAGCCGGAAGTGCAGCAGCCTGACATCCACACCACCGCGGGCAAGCTCGCGGACCTCACGCGTCGGATCGAAGAGGCGACGCACGCCGGCTCCGCACGCGCCGTCGAGAAGCAGCACGCCAAGGGCAAGCTGACGGCCCGTGAGCGAATCGACCTCCTGCTCGACGAGGGCTCCTTCGTCGAACTGGACGAGTTCGCCCGGCACCGCTCCACCAACTTCGGCCTCGACGCCAACCGTCCCTACGGCGACGGCGTCGTCACCGGCTACGGCACGGTCGACGGCCGCCCGGTCGCCGTCTTCTCCCAGGATTTCACCGTCTTCGGCGGCGCCCTCGGCGAGGTCTACGGCCAGAAGATCGTGAAGGTCATGGACTTCGCGCTCAAGACCGGCTGCCCGGTCATCGGCATCAACGACTCCGGCGGCGCCCGCATCCAGGAGGGCGTGGCCTCCCTCGGCGCGTACGGGGAGATCTTCCGCCGCAACACCCACGCCTCCGGCGTGATCCCGCAGATCAGCCTGGTGGTCGGCCCCTGCGCGGGCGGCGCGGTCTACTCCCCCGCGATCACCGACTTCACGATCATGGTCGACCAGACGTCCCACATGTTCATCACGGGACCGGACGTCATCAAGACGGTCACCGGCGAGGACGTCGGCTTCGAGGAGCTGGGCGGCGCCCGCACGCACAACTCCACCTCGGGCGTGGCCCACCACATGGCCGGCGACGAGAAGGACGCGATCGAGTACGTCAAGCAGCTGCTCTCCTACCTGCCGTCCAACAACCTCTCGGAGCCCCCGGCCTTCCCCGAGGAGGCCGACCTCACCGTCACCGACGAGGACCGCGAACTCGACACGATCGTCCCGGACTCGGCGAACCAGCCGTACGACATGCACACGGTCATCGAGCACGTCCTCGACGACGCGGAGTTCTTCGAGACGCAGCCGATGTTCGCGCCGAACATCCTCACCGGGTACGGCCGGGTCGAGGGCCGCCCCGTCGGCATCGTCGCCAACCAGCCGATGCAGTTCGCCGGCTGCCTGGACATCACCGCGTCCGAGAAGGCGGCCCGCTTCGTGCGGACCTGCGACGCCTTCAACATCCCTGTGCTGACCTTCGTCGACGTCCCCGGCTTCCTGCCCGGCGTGGACCAGGAGCACGACGGCATCATCCGGCGCGGCGCCAAGCTGATCTACGCCTACGCGGAGGCCACCGTCCCGCTCATCACGGTGATCACCCGCAAGGCGTTCGGCGGCGCGTACGACGTCATGGGCTCCAAGCACCTGGGCGCCGACCTCAACCTCGCCTGGCCCACCGCCCAGATCGCGGTGATGGGCGCGCAGGGCGCCGTCAACATCCTGCACCGCCGCACCATCGCCGAGTCGGACGACCCGGAGGCGGCGCGCGCCCGGCTGATGCGGGAGTACGAGGACGCGCTCCTCAACCCGTACGTCGCCGCGGAGCGGGGCTACGTCGACGCGGTGATCATGCCGTCCGACACCCGCCGCCACATCGTGCGCGGTCTGCGCCAGCTGCGGACCAAGCGCGAGAGCCTGCCCCCGAAGAAGCACGGCAACATCCCCCTGTAAGGAGCCGCTGTGACGATCAAGGTGGTACGGGGCAACCCGACCCCGGAGGAGCTGGCCGCCGCACTGGCGGTGGTCAGGGCGCGCGCCGTGGCGGCGGCCGCCCTGCCGTCCGGCGCGCCCACGGTCCGCGACGCCTGGTCCGACCCGTCCCGCATCGCCGCCCGCCGGGTGCCCCAGCCGGGCCCGGCGTCGTGGTCGCGGACGTACTGGCCGGGCGGCTGACCTCTGCGATCCCCGACGGGCCGTACGCCTCCGCGTACGGCCCGTCCCGCATGTCCCCCGCCGACCTCGGCCAACCGGAGGGTCCCCCACCAAGTTGAGTACGCGTACTCAGGCGCCCTCCGCCGACTCCACCGCACGCTGGAGGAATGCTGTGGTCCGACCCCGAGAACGAGCCGCCGAAGGAACTGCGTGACACGCAGGACATGCTGCGGCGGCTGGGCGTTTTCGTGGCCCTGGCCATGATCCTGACGATGCTGGTGATCGGCGTGAGGTGAAACCCCGCCGCGCCTCCACCGCAAGATGAGCCGTCCGAAGGACGCCGATACGCTGACCGCATGACAGATCACCCGCGTCGCCGCCTTGTGCTCGCCTCCCAGTCCCCCGCCCGGCTCGGGCTGCTCCGCCAGGCCGGGCTGGCGCCCGAGGTGATCGTCAGCGGGGTCGACGAGGACGCCGTCACCGCCCCCACCCCCGCCGAACTGGCGCTGGCCCTGGCCGAGGCCAAGGCGTCCGTGGTGGCCGCGAAGCCCGAGGTGAAGGGCGCGCTGGTGATCGGCTGCGACTCGGTGCTGGAGCTGGACGGCGAGCCCCTCGGCAAGCCGGAGGACGCCGAGGAGGCCACCGCGCGCTGGAAGGCGATGCGCGGCCGCGCGGGGACGCTGCAGACCGGCCACTGCGTCTACGACACCCTCAGCGGGCGCTACGCCTCCGCCACCGCCTCCACGGTGGTCCGTTTCGGCGAACCCTCGGACGAGGAGATCGCGGCCTACGTGGCCTCCGGCGAACCGCTGCACGTGGCGGGGGCGTTCACCCTGGACGGCCGTTCGGCGCCGTTCATCGACGGCATCGACGGCGACCACGGCAACGTGATCGGCATCAGCCTGCCGCTCGTACGGCGCCTGCTGGCCGAGCTGGGCGTCGGCATCACGGAGCTGTGGGCGCCGCGGGAGGACTGAGGGGCGGCGGCGTCCCGGAGTCGGCGGGCCCGGGATCGACGGGCCCGGCGGGCTCGTCGGGCTTCTCCGGCCGCCCGTCGTACGTCATCAGCAGCAGCACGATGAGCGCGAGGACGACGACCATGAAGAGGAACGCCGTCCAGCCGATCAGGCCCCAGGCGAAGGCGCCGAGCAGCGCGTGCACCACGGCGGCGCTGATCAGCAGCACCCGGCCGAGCCCGGCCGGGGCCCGGTCGCGCAGGGCGACCAGCAGGGACACCAGGCCGCACAGGGCGAAGTAGAGCCCGAAGACGACGCCGCCGATCTTCGAGGACACCGACATCACGTCCGGGTCGAGACCGGCGAGGGACATGTCCTGGCGGTCGACGACGACCCCCAGGAACCAGTTCACCGCCAGCACGCCCAGCGCCTCGGCGAACAGCACGAGCGCGACGATCCACGCCACCGGTCTGCGGACCACCGGCCCCCACCCACTTTCGAGCACGATTGTGGTTACCCCGAGTATGTTCGGGACGACGCGAAGGCTACTAACGGGTAAACCTCGGTACAAGGGGCGTGCGACGGGCAAAGAATCATTGGGCCATTCGTAGGGACTCCACAAAGAATCGAAGTGGGCCGCAGCACGCTCTCACAGAGACCTTGACCACATGACGAGGCTAGGGTTTCCGGGAGGAGTCCTGCGTACCGAGGTGCGACAAGGGATTTCGCGGGTCGAGCGAGCCTCGCATCACGCTCCGTGTGGGCAAGCTCACCACTGGGGACGGGTCGAAGTGCCGTGTCGGCAGTCCCTAAACTCGGCTTGTTTCAAGGAGGGAGCCTCAATCGTGCGCAAGGTGCTCATCGCCAACCGTGGCGAAATCGCTGTCCGCGTTGCCCGGGCCTGCCGGGATGCCGGAATCGCGAGCGTTGCCGTCTACGCCGACCCGGACCGGGACGCTCTGCATGTCCGCGCCGCGGATGAGGCGTTCGCCCTGGGCGGTGACACTCCGGCCACCAGCTACCTGGACATGGACAAGGTACTGAAGGCCGCGCGGGAGTCGGGGGCCGACGCGATCCACCCCGGCTACGGCTTCCTCTCGGAGAACGCCGAGTTCGCCCAGGCGGTGCTGGACGCGGGCCTGATCTGGATCGGCCCGCCCCCGCAGGCCATCCGCGACCTCGGTGACAAGGTCGCCGCCCGGCACATCGCGCAGCGCGCGGGCGCCCCGCTGGTGGCGGGCACGCCCGACCCGGTGTCCGGCGCGGACGAGGTCGTCGCGTTCGCCGAGGAGCACGGCCTGCCGATCGCCATCAAGGCCGCGTTCGGCGGCGGCGGGCGCGGCCTGAAGGTCGCCCGCACGCTGGAGGAGGTCCCCGAGCTGTACGACTCGGCGGTGCGCGAGGCGGTGGCCGCGTTCGGCCGCGGCGAGTGCTTCGTCGAGCGCTACCTGGACAAGCCGCGGCACGTGGAGACGCAGTGCCTGGCCGACAGCCACGGCAACGTGGTCGTGGTCTCCACGCGTGACTGCTCGCTCCAGCGCCGTCACCAGAAGCTGGTCGAGGAGGCCCCGGCGCCGTTCCTCTCCGACGCCCAGGTGGAGGAGCTGTACAGCGCGTCGAAGGCCATCCTCAAGGAGGCCGGCTACGTCGGCGCGGGCACCGTGGAGTTCCTCGTCGGCGCCGACGGCACGATCTCCTTCCTCGAGGTCAACACCCGCCTCCAGGTGGAGCACCCGGTGACCGAGGAGGTCGCCGGCATCGACCTGGTGCGCGAGATGTTCCGCATCGCCGACGGCGAGGAGCTCGGCTACGGCGACCCGGAGCTGCGCGGTCACTCGTTCGAGTTCCGGATCAACGGCGAGGACCCGGGCCGCAACTTCCTGCCCGCCCCCGGCACCGTCACCACCTTCGCCCCGCCGTCCGGCCCCGGTGTCCGCCTGGACGCGGGCGTGGAGTCGGGCAGCGTGATCGGCCCGGCGTGGGATTCCCTGCTGGCCAAGCTGATCGTCACCGGCGCCACCCGTGAGCAGGCCCTCCAGCGCGCCGCCCGCGCCCTGGAGGAGTTCAAGGTCGAGGGCATGGCCACCGCCATCCCGTTCCACCGCGCCGTGGTGAAGGACCCTGCCTTCGCCCCCGAACTCACCGGCTCCGCCGACCCGTTCACGGTCCACACCCGCTGGATCGAGACCGAGTTCGTCAACGACATCAAGCCCTTCGCCTCGGCCGTGGACGCGGACGCCGAGGAGGAGGCGGGCCGTGAGACGGTCGTCGTCGAGGTCGGCGGCAAGCGCCTGGAGGTGTCCCTGCCCGCCTCCCTCGGCATGAGCCTGGCCCGCACGGGTCTGGCCGCCGGCGCCAAGCCGAAGCGCCGCGCCGCCCGCAAGTCGGGCCCGGTCGCCTCCGGCGACACCCTGGCGTCCCCGATGCAGGGCACGATCGTCAAGGTCGCGGTCGAGGAGGGCCAGGAGGTCAAGGAGGGCGACCTGGTCGTCGTCCTGGAGGCGATGAAGATGGAGCAGCCCATCAACGCCCACCGCTCCGGCACCGTCAAGGGCCTGAGCGCGGAGGTCGGCGCCTCGGTCACGTCCGGCGCGGCGATCTGCGAGATCAAGGACTGACACCCGCTCGACGACACAGCGCCCGGCGCCCTCCACAGGAGGACGCCGGGCGCTGTCGTACGACCGTCAGCGCCGCCGCAGGTCGGCCACCCGGGCGGCCCGCTCGGCGCCGCCCTGCCCCTGGTCGGACGCGGCGCCCAGCGCCACGGCCGTACGCAGTCCGGGCGCCTGCCGCCGGGGGCCGGGCAGCGGGACGTCACGGCGCCGGCGCCCGGACGGGGGGCCGTCACCTCCCGCGCCGGCGTTTCCCCCCGGCGCTCCCGCGACGGCGATCTGCACGCCCTGGTCGGCCAGCGCCTGGAGCTCGGTCGCCGCGCGGTCGTCGTGGGCGGGCGGCTCGTCGGTCACCAGCCGGGTGATCAGGTCCGTGGGCACCGTCTGGAACATGGTGTCCGTGCCGAGTTTGGTGTGGTCGGCGAGAACCACCACCTCCGCGGCGGCCTGCACCAGCGCCCGGTCGACGGACGCCGACAGCATGTTGGACGTGGACAGCCCGCGCTCGGCGGTCAGGCCGCTGCCCGAGAGGAAGGCCCGGGACACCCGCAGCCCCTGGAGGGACTGCTCGGCGCCGCTGCCGACGAGGGCGTAGTTGGAGCCGCGCAGCGTGCCGCCGGTCATCACGACCTCGACCCGGTTGGCGTGGGCGAGCGCCTGGGCGACCAGCAGGGAGTTGGTGACGACCGTCAGCCCGGGCACCCGGGCCAGCCGGCGGGCCAGCTCCTGCGTGGTGGTGCCCGCGCCGACCACGATGGCCTCACCCTCCTCCACGAAGTTCGCGGCGAGGTCGGCGATGGCGGTCTTCTCGGCGGTGGCGAGGTGCGACTTCTGCGGGAAGCCGGACTCGCGGGTGAAACCGCCCGGCAGCACCGCACCACCGTGCCGGCGGTCGAGGAGTCCTTCTGCCTCCAGCGCGCGCACGTCCCGCCGTACGGTCACTTCGGAGGTCTGGACGACGCGGGCGAGCTCACGGAGCGACACGGCCCCGTTCGCTCGCACCATTTCGAGGATCAATTGGCGACGTTCTGCAGCGAACACGAAACTGACAGTAACGCCGACGACCGTCTGCTTTCAGCAGTTTGCGCTGAATAGCAGAAGTTGTTCGCACCGCCCCACGGCAAGTGGTATAGGGCCGGGTCAGGCCTCGCCGCTCGTCTTCCGCGTGTGCAGCTGCCGCGCCACCTCGGCGATCGAGCCCGACAGCGACGGGTACACGGTGAAGGCGTTCGCGATCTGTTCGACGGTCAGGTTGTTGTCGACCGCGATCGAGATGGGGTGGATGAGTTCCGAGGCGCGCGGCGCGACGACGACGCCGCCGACCACGATGCCGGTACCCGGGCGGCAGAAGATCTTGACGAAGCCGTCGCGGATGCCCTGCATCTTGGCGCGCGGGTTGCGCAGCAGCGGCAGCTTCACCACGCGCGCGTCGATCTTCCCGCCGTCCACGTCGGCCTGCGAGTACCCGACGGTGGCGATCTCGGGGTCGGTGAAGACGTTGGACGAGACGGTCTTCAAGTTCAGCGGGGCGACCGCGTCCCCGAGGAAGTGGTACATGGCGATCCGCCCCTGCATGGCGGCCACCGAAGCCAGCGCGAACACACCCGTGACGTCACCGGCCGCGTACACACCCGGAGCGGTGGTCCGCGACACCTTGTCGGTCCAGATGTGCCCGGACTCCCGCAGCCGCACCCCGGCCTCCTCCAGGCCCATGCCCTCGGAGTTCGGGATGGCGCCGACGGCCATCAGACAGTGCGTGCCGGTGATGACCCGCCCGTCGGCGAGCGTGACTTCGACCCGGTCCCCGACCCGCTTGGCGGACTGGGCGCGCGAGCGGGCCATGACGTTCATGCCGCGCCGCCGGAAGACGTCCTCGAGGACGGCCGCCGCGTCGGGGTCCTCGCCCGGCAGCACGCGGTCCCGGGAGGACACGAGGGTGACCCGCGACCCGAGCGCCTGGTAGGCGCCGGCGAACTCGGCGCCGGTGACACCGGAACCGACCACGATGAGCTCCTCGGGGAGCTCGTCCAGGTCGTACACCTGGGTCCAGTTCAGGATCCGCTCCCCGTCGGGCTGCGCGTCCGGCAGCTCACGGGGATGCCCGCCGGTCGCGATCAGCACCGCGTCCGCCGTGAGCGTCTCCTCACTCCCGTCCGCGGCGGTCACCACGACCTTGCGCGACCCGTCGAGCGCCTGCATCCCCTCGAGCCGCCCGCGCCCGCGCATGACCCGCGCGCCGGCGCGCGTCACGGAGGCGGTGATGTCGTGCGACTGCGCCAGCGCGAGCCGCTTCACACGGCGGTTGACCTTGCCGAGGTCGACGCCGACCACCCGTGCGGCCTGCTCCATCGGCGGGGTGTCGTCGGCGACGATGATCCCCAGCTCCTCGTAGGAGGAGTCGAAGGTGGTCATCACCTCGGCCGTGGCGATCAGGGTCTTGGACGGCACGCAGTCGGTCAGCACCGACGCACCGCCCAGGCCGTCGCAGTCGACGACGGTCACCTCCGCGCCGAGCTGCGCGGCGACCAGCGCCGCTTCGTATCCGCCGGGTCCGCCACCGATGATCACGATCCGAGTCACGTACTCCATTGTCCCGCACACTTCACCGTGCGACCGCCCGGGGGTGCTCCCCCTCGCTCACATCGCCCCCACCACCCCCTGCCGTACCCTTCCCCCATGTCGCTCTACGCCGCTTATGCCGGCAACCTCGACGCCCGGCTGATGTCCCGCCGCGCCCCGCACTCCCCGCTGCGGGCCACCGGCTGGCTGAGCGGCTGGC
Organism: Streptomyces lusitanus; assembly: GCF_042647945.1. Classification (NCBI taxonomy): domain Bacteria; kingdom Bacillati; phylum Actinomycetota; class Actinomycetes; order Kitasatosporales; family Streptomycetaceae; genus Streptomyces; species Streptomyces lusitanus. The sequence continues at coordinate 247,118 of NZ_JBHRWL010000002.1, read as the reverse complement.
GGCTGACGTTCGGGGGCGAGCACATGGGCTGGGAGGGCGCACTCGCCACCCTCGTCGAGGACCCGCTCTCCCAGGTCTTCGTCACCCTCTACGACATCGCGCCCATGGACGAGGACTCCATGGACCGCTGGGAGGGCACCGGCCTGGACATCTACCGCCGCACCCGGATCCGCGTGCACACCCTGGACGGCGAGGAACAGGCCTGGACGTACGTCCTGAACTCCTACGAGGGCGGGCTGCCCTCGGCGCGCTACCTGGGCGAGATCGCCGACGCGGCGGAGTCGGCGGGGGCGCCCCACGACTACGTGATGGAACTCCGTAAGCGACCCTGCTGACGGAAACGACAAGACAACGATCGCCATCCCGCGACCTCCCACATCTACGCGCGTAGGCGAATTGCGGCTACCCTCGTCGACGTGAACGCTTCTCTTCTTCCGGACGACATCCAGGGCGACCCGTACGCCGCAGCCGACGCCGCCGCGGCCCGCCTGCGCGAACTCACAGGCGCCGAGACCCACGACGTCGCCCTCGTGATGGGCTCCGGCTGGGCCCCGGCCGTGGACGCGCTGGGCGAGCCCGAGGCCGAGCACCCGGTCACCGAGCTGCCCGGCTTCCCGCCCCCGGCGGTCGAGGGCCACGGAGGCAAGATCCGCTCCTACCGCGTGGGCGCGAAGCGGGCGCTGGTCTTCCTGGGCCGCACCCACTACTACGAGGGCCGCGGCGTCGCCGCCGTCGCCCACGGCGTCCGCACGGCGGTCGCGGCGGGCGCGAAGACGATCGTGCTGACCAACGGCTGCGGCGGCCTGCGCGAGGGCATGCGCCCCGGCCAGCCGGTCCTGATCAGCGACCACATCAACCTGACGGCGACCTCGCCGATCGTCGGCGCGAACTTCGTCGACCTCACCGACCTGTACTCGCCGCGTCTGCGCACGCTGTGCAAGGAGATCGACCCCTCCCTCGAGGAGGGCGTCTACGCCCAGTTCCCCGGCCCGCACTACGAGACGCCCGCGGAGATCCGCATGGCGCGGGTGATCGGGGCGGACCTGGTGGGGATGTCCACCGTCCTGGAGGCCATCGCCGCGCGGGAGGCGGGGGCGGAGGTGCTGGGGATCTCCCTGGTGACGAATCTCGCCGCCGGTATGACCGGTGAGCCGCTGAACCATGAAGAAGTCCTTCAGGCGGGGCGCGACTCCGCCACGCGGATGGGGGCGTTGCTCACCCAGGTCCTGGGGCGTTTGTAACCGACCTGCTTGCAGCGCGCCTGCTTCAGTGGCCGGCGTGGGGGCGGGCGCCTTCGGCGAGGTGGGTCGCAACACGCCCGGCGTTGGTGCGGGCCGGGGGGTGTTCACGCACCTCGGCGCCAACGAGGTGCCGCCGCGCCCACCCTCCCCCACTCTCGGCTTCGCTCGAGCGGGAGGTACCCCCATCGCCCCAGCGGCACGAATGCCCGCGGATTGCGGCAGCCTGCCGCCGCCAGCCGGCCGCGCGCCCGCGGCTAGCGGATGTCGCCCGCGGCGGGGAGGGGTCGGGGTGGGGGTGGGCGCCCGCAGCGGCTGGCGCGTCCGCGCCCTTCCCGTACGAACAAGGTCAATCGCGCCAGACCGAGGACGTCCACCCCCGCCGCGGCCCCGCACCACCCACCCCCCGTAGGCGCTACGCCCGCCCCCACCGCACCGCAACCCTGCGCCGCAGGCACCCGCACCTCAGCCCCGCACCACGCGCCGCAGGCACCCGACCGCAACCCCCACCACACAGAACGTTGCGCCGCAGGCGCCCCACCCGCAGGCGCCCCACCCGCATGCGAACCTGACAGCAACCCGACCGAGAGAGGCCGACCGACCGTGGAACACGACGCCCTCACCGCACAGGCCCAGGCATGGCTCGCCGAGGACCCCGACCCGGACACCCGCGACGAACTCGCCCGCCTCATCGCCTCCGGCGACCACGCCGAACTGACCGCCCGCTTCTCCGGCACCCTCCAGTTCGGCACCGCCGGCCTCCGCGGCGAACTCGGCGCCGGCCCCCTCCGCATGAACCGCTCCGTGGTCATCCGCGCCGCCGCCGGCCTCGCCGCGTACCTCGTCAAGCAGGGCCACACCGACGGCCTCGTCGTCATCGGCTACGACGCCCGCCACAAGTCACAGATCTTCGCCGAGGACACCGCCGCCGTCATGACCGGCGCCGGCCTCCGCGCCGCCGTCCTCCCCCGCCCCCTCCCCACCCCCGTCCTCGCCTTCGCCATACGGCACCTCGGCGCGGTCGCCGGCGTGGAGGTCACCGCCAGCCACAACCCGCCCCGCGACAACGGCTACAAGGTGTACCTGGGCGACGGCTCCCAGATCGTCCCCCCGGCGGACGCGGAGATCGCCGCCGAGATCGAGGCGATCACCTCCCTCACCACCGTCCCCCGCCCCACCACCGGCTGGGAGACCCTCGACGACTCCGTCCTGGACGCCTACCTCGCCCGCACGGACGCCGTCCTCTCCCCGGACTCCCCCCGCACCGCCCGCACCGTGTACACGGCCATGCACGGCGTCGGCAAGGACGTCCTCCTCGCCGCTTTCGCCCGCGCCGGCTTCCCCGCCCCCGACCTCGTCACCGAGCAGGCCGACCCCGACCCGGACTTCCCGACCGTCGCGTTCCCCAACCCGGAGGAGCCCGGCGCGATGGACCTCGCCTTCGCGAAGGCCCGCGAGACGCACCCCGACCTGGTCATCGCCAACGACCCGGACGCCGACCGCTGCGCCGCGGCCGTCAAGGACGGCGCGAACGGCGCGGACGGCGCGGACGGCGCGGACGGCGCGGACTGGCGCATGCTCCGCGGCGACGAGGTCGGCGCCCTCCTCGCCGCCCACCTGGTCCGCCGCGGCGCGACCGGCACGTTCGCGGAGTCGATCGTCTCGTCGTCCCTCCTCGGCCGTATCGCCGAGAAGGCGGGCCTCCCCTACGAGGAGACCCTGACCGGCTTCAAGTGGATCGCCCGCGTCGACGGCCTGCGCTACGGCTACGAGGAGGCCCTCGGCTACTGCGTGGACCCGGACGGCGTCCGCGACAAGGACGGCATCACCGCCGCCCTCCTTCTCACGGAACTGGCGTCCGAGCTCAAGGCGGAGAACCGCACGCTCCTCGACCTCCTCGACGACCTCGCCGTGGAGCACGGCCTGCACGCCACGGACCAGCTCAGCGTCCGCGTGAAGGACCTCGGCCTGATCGCCGCCGCGATGCGCCGCCTGCGCGAGCAGCCCCCGACGGAGCTGGCGGGCCTGCGCATCACGAAGGCGGAGGACCTGACCGAGGGCACGGACAAGCTCCCGCCCACCGACGGCCTGCGCTACACGCTGGACGGCGCCCGGGTCGTGGTCCGCCCCAGCGGCACGGAACCGAAGCTGAAGTGCTACCTGGAGGTGGTCATCCCGGTCGCCGCCAGGGCGGACCTCCCCGAGGCCCGCACCAGGGCGACGGCCCTCCTCACCACCATCAAGCAGGACCTGTCCAAGGCAGCAGGCATCTAGAACGACAACAGCGGGGGCCGCCTCAAGGCAGCCCCCGCTGTTGTCACACCGCCACGGCACCACGGCACCACGACAGCACCCGCCTCAGCCCAGCCCCCACAACACACCCAACAGCACAGCCCCCGCCACCGCCGGCGCGATGACCTCGTACGCCCACCGCACGGTGACCTCCCCCTGCGCCTCGGCAGCCTCCTGCCTCCGCTCGTGCAGCTCACGCAGCTCGTCCATGGCCCGGTCGGTCTCGGCCCGCCGGGGCCCGCCCGCGGCCAGGGCGGCGCCCGCCCCCAGATCGGCGGCGCCCACCGCACCCCCGGGCACCCCTGCACCCCCACGACCGTCCCCACGCCCGCCGCTTGCCCGGCCGCCGCCCGCCCCGCCCTGCCCGGCGCGGGCAGCCGCACGGGCGGCCCGCGCCTCCTGCCGCGCGGCCTTGCTGCGCGCCCGTACGGAGACGGGCAGCGCCCACAGCTGGTAGGTGGTGCCGGAGTCGTCGACGACCTCGTTGGAGAACCCGGACCGCAGCGAGGCGACCTGCCCCCACGGCAGCACGATCATCCGCAGCGGGTTGCGGATGCGCAGCCGCTCGTCGTTGACGAAGACGGCGGGCCGCAGGGTGTAGGCGAACACCAGCGGGACGAGGAAGAGCATGGTGGCGAGGGCGAGCCACGGGGCGCGGCCCTCGCCGACCACGACCGCGTCGATGCCGAGCCAGGCGATGATGCCGAGCACCAGCACACCGCCGGCGATGCCCGCGGGCGAGCGGTAGATGCGGTCCTTGTACTGGGGTGTCGCGGTGCCGGCGGGCTTCGTGGGCTCCGGATCGCGCGACGGGTCGGGGGAGGTCATGCCCCCGATTCTGCACGACCCCCGCCCTGTCCCCGCCGCAGCCCCGGATCCGATCCGGGGCTGTACAGCCGCTACGCGCGTAGATATGCTCGTCTGGTGACCATGCCCACCACTGCACCCCACGCTCTGAGCGACGTCACCGCGTCCGACAGCACGCTGCGCCGTTTCCTCCACGGGCTGCCCGGCGTCGACGCGGTCGGCCTGGAGGCGCGCGCCGCCTCCCTCGGCACCCGCTCGATCAAGACGACCGCGAAGGCGTACGCCATCGACCTCGCCATCTCGATGGTCGACCTGACGACGCTGGAAGGCGCGGACACCCCGGGCAAGGTCCGGGCGCTCGGCGCGAAGGCGGTCCGCCCCGACCCGACCGACCGCTCGGCGCCCCCCACGGCCGCGGTCTGCGTCTACCCCGACATGGTGGCCACGGCGAAGGAGGCCGTCGCCGGTTCGACCGTCAAGGTCGCCTCTGTCGCCACCGCCTTCCCGGCGGGCCGCGCCCCGATCGCCGTGAAGCTGGCGGACGTCCGCGAGGCCGTCGCCGCCGGCGCGGACGAGATCGACATGGTCATCGACCGCGGCGCGTTCCTCGCGGGGAACTACCTGAAGGTGTACGACGAGATCACCGCCGTGAAGGAGGCCTGCGGCACGGACGCCCGCCTGAAGGTCATCTTCGAGACGGGCGAGCTGTCGACGTACGACAACATCCGCCGCGCCAGCTGGCTCGGCATGCTCGCCGGGGCGGACTTCATCAAGACGTCGACCGGCAAGGTCGCCGTCAACGCGACCCCCGCGAACACCCTCCTGATGCTGGAGGCGGTCCGCGACTTCCGCGCCCAGACGGGCGTCCAGGTCGGCGTGAAGCCGGCCGGCGGCATCCGCACGTCCAAGGACGCCATCAAGTTCCTGGTCCTGGTCAACGAGACCGCGGGCGAGGACTGGCTGGACAACCACTGGTTCCGCTTCGGCGCCTCCTCGCTGCTGAACGACCTGCTGCTGCAGCGCCAGAAGCTGGCCACCGGCCGCTACTCCGGCCCCGACTACGTGACGGTGGACTGATCACCATGACCATGGAAAAGCGGTCATCCGCATTCGAGTACGCGCCGGCGCCCGAGTCCCGCTCGGTCGTCGACATCGCCCCGTCCTACGGCCTCTTCATCGACGGTGAGTTCACCGACGCGGCCGGCGGCAAGGTCTTCAAGACCGTCTCCCCCGCCACCGAGGAGGTGCTCTCCGAGGTCGCCGAGGCGTCCGAGGAGGACGTCGACCGTGCGGTGCGGGCGGCCCGCAAGGCCTTCGAGAAGTGGTCCGCGCTGCCCGGCTCGGAGCGCGCGAAGTACCTCTTCCGCATCGCCCGCATCATCCAGGAGCGCAGCCGCGAGCTGGCCGTCCTCGAGACCCTGGACAACGGCAAGCCGATCCGGGAGACCCGCGACGCGGACCTCCCGCTGGTCGCCGCGCACTTCTTCTACTACGCGGGCTGGGCCGACAAGCTGGAGCACGCCGGTTACGGCGCGGACCCGAAGCCGCTGGGCGTCGCGGGCCAGGTCATCCCCTGGAACTTCCCGCTCCTGATGCTGGCCTGGAAGATCGCCCCGGCCCTCGCGACCGGCAACACGGTCGTCCTGAAGCCCGCCGAGACCACCCCGCTCTCCGCGCTCTTCTTCGCGGACATCTGCCGCCAGGCCGGTCTCCCGAAGGGCGTCGTCAACATCGTCACCGGCGACGGCCGCGCCGGGGCCGCGCTGGTCGCCCACCCGGACGTGAACAAGGTCGCCTTCACCGGTTCGACCGCCGTCGGCAAGGAGATCGCGCGCACGGTCGCGGGCACCCGCAAGAAGCTCACGCTCGAACTGGGTGGCAAGGGCGCGAACATCGTCTTCGACGACGCGCCGATCGACCAGGCCGTCGAGGGCATCGTCAACGGCATCTTCTTCAACCAGGGCCAGGTCTGCTGCGCGGGCTCGCGCCTGCTGGTCCAGGAGTCGATCCACGACGAGCTGCTGGACTCCCTCAAGCGCCGCCTGTCCACGCTCCGCCTCGGCGACCCGCTGGACAAGAACACCGACATCGGCGCGATCAACTCCGCCGAGCAGCTGGCCCGTATCTCCGCGCTCGCGGAACAGGGCGAGGCGGAGGGCGCCGAGCGCTGGTCCCCCGCCTGCGAACTCCCGGAGAACGGCTTCTGGTTCGCCCCGACGCTGTTCACCAACGTCACCCAGGCGCACACGATCGCCCGCGACGAGATCTTCGGCCCGGTCCTGTCCGTCCTGACGTTCCGCACGCCGGACGAGGCGGTCGCCAAGGCCAACAACACCCCGTACGGCCTGTCGGCGGGCATCTGGACGGAGAAGGGCTCGCGCATCCTCGCGGTCGCGAACAAGCTCCGCGCGGGCGTGATCTGGTCCAACACGTTCAACAAGTTCGACCCGACGTCGCCGTTCGGCGGTTACAAGGAGTCGGGCTTCGGCCGCGAGGGCGGTCGCCACGGCCTGGAGGCGTACCTCGATGTCTGACCGCCTGTCTGTTTTCAAGACCTACAAGCTGTACGTCGGCGGGAAGTTCCCGCGTTCCGAGAGCGGCCGGGTGTACGAGGTGACTGACGCCAAGGGCAAGTGGCTGGCCAACGCGCCGCAGTCGTCCCGCAAGGACGCCCGTGACGCGGTGGTCGCGGCGCGCAAGGCGTTCGGAGCCTGGTCCGGCGCGACGGCGTACAACCGCGGCCAGATCCTGTACCGGATCGCGGAGATGCTGGAGGGCCGCCGGGAGCAGTACGTCCGGGAGGTCGCCGAGGCCGAGGGCCTGTCGAGGTCCAAGGCGGCGGCGCAGGTGGACGCGGCGATCGACCGCTGGGTCTGGTACGCCGGCTGGACCGACAAGATCGCCCAGGTGGCCGGCGGCGGCAACCCGGTCGCGGGCCCGTACTTCAACCTGTCCTCGCCCGAACCGACGGGCGTGGTCGTCGTCCTGGCCCCGCAGGAGTCGTCGTTCCTGGGCCTGGTGTCCGTCCTCGCCCCGGTGATCGCGACGGGCAACACGGCGGTCGTGATCGCCTCGGAGAAGTCGCCCCTGCCCGCCCTCTCCCTCGGCGAGGTGCTGGCCACGTCCGACCTGCCCGGCGGTGTGGTCAACATCCTCTCCGGCCGTACGGCGGAGATCGCCGCGCCGCTCGCCTCGCACCAGGACGTCAACGCGATCGACCTCGCGGGCGCCGACGAGACGCTGGCGAAGGAGCTGGAGATCGCGGCGGCGGACAACCTGAAGCGCGTTCTTCGTCCACAGCCTGTGGACAACGCCGACTGGTCGGCGGCGCCGGGCACGGACCGGATGACGGCCTTCCTGGAGACCAAGACGGTCTGGCACCCGACGGGCTCGCTGGGCGCGTCCGGCTCGTCCTACTGAGCCGCGCCTCCGGCCCACGCAGCAGGAGCGCCGTGCCCTTCCTCCGTCCGGGAGGGGCACGGCGCTCCGCCGTGTCGTCACCGCCTCAGCGCGTCAGCGCGTCAGCGCGTCCGTGGCCAGGCCCACCCCTGGGATGTCGCCCACCGAGTCCGCCTGGGCGACCGGCCCGGTCACCTCGCGCGAGTCCACCCCGCGGAAGTCGGCGACCCGCGTGGCGACGCCGTTGTCGAGCGGGTCCACGCCCGTGCCCGCGAGCGGGTTGGGCTTGAGGTCCGCGACCGTTCCGACGACCTGGCCGGCGTCCTCGGGCAGCACCTGCGCCTGAGCGGCGGACGCGGCCGCCGCCCCGACGCCGAGCGCCGCTCCCGCCGTCGCGAGTACCGCCAGGGAGCGCCGGACGGCGGGCGTCCTGGGTGCCTTGTGTCGGGCCATCGCTGTGCCACCTCTTGACTTCGCAGGGTCAACGGTCAGACGCGCAGCGTAGTTGAGATGTGACGCGCGCTTCAAAGTCGGTCCGCCGGGTCGTACGCCACCCGCGCGATGCCTCACACTGGTGTCCCGTGAGTTCCCAGTCGCCCATATCCGCGCGAGTCGTGCTGCTCTGCGGCCCCTCCGGCTCCGGCAAGTCCCTCGTCTCGGCCCGCTCCGGCCTTCCGGTGCTGCGCCTGGACGACTTCTACAAGGAGGGCGACGACCCGACGCTGCCGCTGGTGGCGGGCACCTCCGACATCGACTGGGACGACCCCGCCTCGTGGGACGCGGACACCGCGGTCGACGTGATCGAGCGGCTGTGCCGGACGCGAACGGCGCAGATCCCGGTGTACGACATCTCGCTGAGCGCCCGTACCGGTGAGACGACCGTGGACATCGGCGGGACGCCGCTGTTCATCGCGGAGGGCATCTTCGCCGCGGAGATCGTGGACCGCTGCCGCGAACGGGGGCTGCTGGCCGACGCGCTGTGCCTGAGCCGCGGTCCCGTGCGCACGTTCCGGCGGCGGTTCCTGCGGGATCTCAAAGAGGGCCGCAAGTCGGTGCCGTTCCTGCTGCGGCGCGGCTGGCGGCTGATGCGTCTGGAGCGGTCCATCATCGCCCGTCAGACGGCGCTGGGCGCGTACGCCTGCGACCGCGAGGAGGCGCTGAGCCGCCTGGCCGCGGCGGCGGTCGCCGGACGCCCCGCGCCGACGCGCACGCCGTGACGGCAGGCGCCGGCCGGCGCCGACGAGCACCGACCGGCACCCGTACGCGCGAAAAAGCGGGACCGCGTGACGGGCCCCCCGGCCCCGCGCAGTCCCGCTGTTTCCGCACCCCCGTGGTGCTCCCCCTCCTTGTTCCCCCGTGCTCCCCCTGTTTTCCCCCGTGTCCCCCGGATCCCCCGATCCCCGTTCACCGCGCCGACGTCCCCCGACGTCCTGGCGGTCCCCCCGCTCTCGCCCCGGGCCTCCGGCCCGGGACCCCCCGATTTCCCCCGTGTTTCCCCGTGTTCCCCCGTACCCTCAGGCGACGAGCTCCCCGAAGGCGTTCTCCTCGTCACGGCCGAAGCTGAGGACCTCGTCCTCGCGCAGCCGGCGGAGCGACCGCCAGATGCTGGACTTCACCGTGCCGACACTGATGTTGAGGATGTCCGCGATCTCCGGGTCCGTGCGGCCCTCGTAGTAGCGCAGGACCAGCATGGTGCGCTGGAGTTCGGGCAGCCGGGCCAGCGCCTGCCACAGAACCGCGCGCAGCTCGGTGCCACGCATCGCGTCCGTGTCGCCGGCCGTCTCCGGCAGCTCCTCGGTCGGGTACTCGTTCAGCTTGCGGCGGCGCCACGCGCTGATGTGCAGGTTGGTCATGGTGCGGCGGAGGTATCCGCCGACCGCCGCCTTGTCGCTGATCCGGTCCCACGCCCGGTAGGTCGAGAACAGCGCGCTCTGGAGCAGGTCCTCGGCCTCGAAGCGGTCGCCGGTCAGGTGGTAGGCGGTGGCGTACAGGGAGGCGCGGCGCTCCTGGACGTAGGCGGTGAACTCCGCCTCGCTCAGCGAGCGGCGCTCCCCCGTTTCCTCCCCGTACGCGGTTCCCCCGTCGGTGTCCCCCGTGGACGCGTCAACCACCGTCATGATCGCGGTGTGCTGACGCCCGGCGCCGCGAGCGCACCCCCGCATGCCCGCGGCGCCGGACTTCTCGGAACCCCGGTGCACGTCGTGCAGACGCGTGATCACTGCGCTGGTGCTGGTGCCGTGCAGCGTGTTCATCTCGCGCCCCCCGTCGTGGACTTCCGGTGTTCTCGCCTGCGGTTGTGCTGTGCCGAAAAGCTTGCCGCGCCACCTTCATGGCCGTGTCCGCCGACTGTCACAGACGTGTCACAGGGGTCGGCCACCGTGACGGCACACTTCCTTCACAGCTCGGCGGGGTGCGAAGCGGCACGTAACAGGGCCCAAGGGGCACCCGCCGCGCACGGGTCGAACAGGGAGCCCTCCATGGGCCAGAATGAGCGCGTGCCTTCCCTGTTGCTGATCGAGGACGACGACGCCATCCGGACGGCCCTGGAGCTCTCACTGACGCGCCAGGGTCACCGCGTGGCGACCGCTGCCAGTGGTGAGGACGGTCTGAAGCTGCTGCGCGAGCAGCGGCCGGATCTGATCGTGCTGGACGTGATGCTGCCCGGCATCGACGGCTTCGAGGTGTGCCGTCGCATCCGGCGCACGGACCAGCTGCCGATCATCCTGCTCACCGCGCGCAGCGACGACATCGACGTCGTGGTCGGCCTGGAGTCCGGCGCCGACGACTACGTGGTCAAGCCCGTGCAGGGCCGGGTGCTGGACGCCCGGATCCGTGCGGTGCTGCGGCGCGGGGAACGCGAGTCCAGCGACTCGGCGTCCTTCGGCAGCCTGGTCATCGACCGTGCGGCGATGACCGTGACGAAGAACGGCGAGGACCTCCAGCTGACGCCGACGGAGCTGCGGCTGCTGCTGGAGCTGAGCCGGCGGCCCGGGCAGGCGCTGTCCCGCCAGCAGTTGCTGCGGCTGGTGTGGGAGCACGACTACCTGGGCGACTCGCGGCTGGTGGACGCGTGCGTCCAGCGGCTGCGCGCCAAGGTCGAGGACGTGCCGTCGTCCCCGACGCTGATCCGTACCGTCCGCGGTGTCGGCTACCGGCTGGATCCGCCTCAGTGACACAGGAGCACCAAGGGGGGAGCCGCGGCTGGTTCGCGGCACGCAAGGGAATCTGGTCGCGGCTGCGCCTCACGAGCCTGCGCCTGCGGCTGGTCGTCGTGTTCGGCCTGGTCGCGCTGACCACCGCCGTGTCCGCGTCCGGGATCGCGTACTGGCTGAACCGCGAGTCGGTGCTGACGCGTACGCAGGACGCGGTGCTGCGCGACTTCGAGAAGGAGATGCAGAACCGCGCGGGCGCGCTGCCCGAGCACCCCACGCAGGACGAACTCCAGCGCACGGCGGGCCAGATGGCCAACAGCAGCCAGCGCTTCACCGTGCTGCTCGTCGCCGAGAACCCCGAGGGCCAGACGGTGTACGGCAGTTCGGGCGGGCTGAGCGGCTTCTCACTGGGGGACGTGCCGGAGTCGCTGCGCGAGACGGTGACCGAGCGGCAGAAGATCACGTCGGGCAACGCGTACCCGCACCACCTGTACTGGCAGCGGATCGTCGAGGACGACACGCCGTACCTGGTGGCCGGGACCAAGCTGATCGGCGGGGGGACCACCGGCTACATGCTGAAGTCGCTGGAGCCGGAGGCCAAGGACCTCAACTCGCTGGCCTGGTCGCTGGGGATCGCCACCGGTCTGGCGCTGATAGGTTCCGCCCTCCTCGCGCACGCCGCCGCGACGACCGTGCTGAAGCCGGTGCAGCGGCTGGGCGCCGCCGCGCGACGGCTCGGGGAGGGAAAGCTGGACACCCGGCTGAGGGTGTCGGGCACCGACGAACTGGCCGACCTGTCCCGGACGTTCAACAAGGCCGCCGAGGCGCTGGAGAAGCGGGTGGCGGACATGGCGGCGCGGGACGAGGCGTCCCGCAGGTTCGTCGCGGACATGAGCCACGAGCTGCGCACCCCGCTGACCGCGATCACCGCCGTGACCGAGGTCCTCGAGGAGGAGCTGGAGTTCGAGGGCGGCGGCATCGACCCGATGATCCAGCCCGCGGTGCGGCTGGTGGTGAGCGAGACGCGGCGGCTGAACGACCTGGTGGAGAACCTGATGGAGGTCACCCGCTTCGACGCGGGCACCGCCCGGCTGGTCCTCGACGACGTCGACGTCGCCGACCAGATCACCGCCTGCATCGACGCGCGCGCCTGGCTGGACGCGGTGGAACTGGACGCCGCGCGCGGCATCCACGCCCGGATCGACCCGCGGCGCCTGGACGTCATCCTGGCCAACCTCATCGGCAACGCCCTCAAGCACGGCGGCTCGCCGGTGCGGGTGTCGGTGCGGGAGGAGCCCGGGGGCGTCACGGAGGGCGCGGAGGCGGCCGGCGAGGACGCCGAGGCGGCGGACGCGTCGGGCGGCACGGTCGTCATCCAGGTGCGGGACCACGGTCCGGGCATCCCGGAGGACGTCCTGCCGCACGTCTTCGACCGCTTCTACAAGGCCAGCGCCTCCCGTCCGCGCTCCGAGGGCAGCGGCCTGGGCCTGTCCATCGCGCTGGAGAACGCGCACATCCACGGCGGCGAGATCACCGCGGCCAACTCGCCCGAGGGAGGCGCGGTGTTCACCCTGCGGCTGCCGCGGGACGTGTCCGCCGCGGAGCCAGGGGAGAAGCCCGGCGACGCCGGGAACGAGGGCGCCGAGGGGGACGCCTGATGAACGCACGGGACGCACGGGGCGCACAGGACGCACGGGACGGGCGACACGGACGCGACGGACGGCTCAGGGCGGTCCTGCCGGCCGTCGTGGGGTTCGCGGCGCTGGGCGCGCTGCTGTCCGGGTGCGGTATCCGCGCCACCGAGGTGCCGACCGACTTCGGTCCGGCGCCCTCCCGGGTGCGCTGCTCGCTGGGCGAGCCGCAGGGCGCGGGGCAGGGGGAACGCGGGCTGCCGGTGCAGGTGTTCCTGGTGTGCGGTCCGTCGCTGGTGGCCGTGGACCGGGCGGTGCGGGTGGCGGACGGGCCCACGGACGCGCGCCGGGTGCTGGTCGCGCAGGGCCTGGTGAACGAGCTGACGCGGGAGCCGACGACGTCCGAGCGGGAGGCCGGCTACACCACGCGGGTGGGGCCCGGGACGACCGTGACCGGGCCGCGGGCCGGGGACCCGGAGGACACGCTGCGGCTGAGCACGCCGCCCGCCGAGCTGTCGGCCACGGCGCTCGCGCAGATCGTGTGCACCTTCTCCGACTCGGCGGCGGCCGAGGGCGACGGCTCGGTGATCCTGGGCGGCCCCGACGACGCGACGCCGCGCCGCTACCGCTGCACGGACGACGTACGGGCCCGTCCGGCGGCCGGGAAGCCGCCCTCCACCGAGGCCACCGGAAGCTGACCCGGCGGGCGCCCGGAGCGGCGGCGCCGCAGTGTGGTGCACGCCTCAGAGGTTGAACGGGTGACATCCCGGAACCGGCCGAGGCGCACGCGGCGTCTTGGGGAGCGTGCAGCGTCCAGGCTTCATCGGCGGCACCGCCGCGTCCCGTATCCGTGTGACCGGAGGTCTCCTCCTGGCCGCGCATCTGGCGTTCGTCGCCTGGTTCACGCTGCGCCCCCTGGACGTCCCGTGGGTGATGCCGGCCAATCTGCGGCCGCTGGACGGGATCCGCGCCGACTTCGCGCTGGGCTGGGCGACGGGACTGCTTCGGACCGGGGAGTCGATGGCGCTGCTCGCGCCGCTGGGCGTGCTGCTGCCGATGGCCGGAGGCCGGCTGGCCGTGTCCCGGCTGGGCTCGCTGATCCGCACGACGGCCGCGACCGCCCTGGTGTCGCTGGCGGTGGAGCTGTTCCAGACGGCGGTGCCGGGCCAGGTGGTGGACGTCGACTCGCTGCTGCTGAACACGGCGGGCGCCGCGCTCGCGCATGCCGCCGTGGTGCCCGCGGGACGCGCCTGGCTGCGCCGCCGTGCGCTCCTCCCGGCGGCGGACGGGGCCGTCCTGGCGGAGGAGGCCCCCCAGGGGAGGACCCCGACGATTGCCAGGGTCGGGATCGCCCCGTGGAGTGACGCTTTGCCCCCTTCGTCTCCGTAACGTGGAGGTACGGAGGCAGCCGGACGGGATGCCTCGCACCGTTACGAAGGAGTCGCGATGAGCAGCCTCGTCCGCCCCACCGACGACCGCATGATCGGCGGTGTCTGCGCCGGGCTGGCCCGGCGGTTCGGCACCTCCGCGAAGACGATGCGTGTCGTGTTCCTGGTCTCGTGCCTGCTGCCGGGCCCGCAGTTCCTGCTCTACCTGGCGCTGTGGATCCTGCTGCCCTCGGAGGACAAGGCCCGCGCGGCCTGGTAGGACGGCCCGCGCGGCGCCCTCACCCCCGAGGCGCCGCGCGACGCCGCCTCCCGGTCCCCCGCGGCACCATCTCCCTGAGGGCCCGCGCGGGGCCGTGGACCTCCGAGCACGCCGATGGGGCGCGACCCGTTTCCGGGTGCGCCCCATCGGCCCGTCTCCGGCCGGGAGGGTCAGCGGCCGCCCAGCGGGATGCCGTTGACGTTGACGCCCTGGCCCGGCACCGCGTTCAGCGGCAGGCCGCCGAGGAGGCCGGCGCCCGGCACCTGGGAGCCCAGCTCGCCGGCGACCGGCGCGGCGGTCCCGAGGCCCTTGCCGGCCACGTCCTGGCCCGTCGACAGCGCCTCGGCCGGGCCGGGCAGCGCGCTGGACACCTGGTCCGCCGGCACGGCCTGGGTGACGGTGTCCAGCCCCGGGGCGTCCGGCAGGGACGGGGCCGCCTGGGCGGCGCCCGCACCGGCGGCGGCGAAGGCGGCACCGAGAGCGGCGACACCGAGGGTCTTGACAGCAGACTGCTTCATGAAAGGCGTCCTCGAAATGGGATACGGGGATGTGAGCGGTGCTGCGACCGTAATCAGGGGCCCCCGTCCGCCGCAAACATCGAAATGCGGACGGATGGTGAACGCGGTGCGCGTTCACCTTTCCCGGTGACGCCCCCTTCAGCCTTCCGTGAGGGAGGAACCGCTGGTGGAGGCGGTCTGACGGAACAGCCATTCGGATTTCAGTTCCGCATATCCGGGCTTGATCACGTCATTGATCATCGCCAGCCGTTCATCGAAAGGAATGAATGCGGACTTCATCGCATTGACGGTGAACCACTGCATGTCGTCGAGCGTGTATCCGAAAGCCTCGACCAGGTGCTCGAACTCGCGGCTCATGCTGGTGTGGGACATCAGCCGGTTGTCGGTGTTCACCGTGGCGCGGAAGTGCAGCCGGCGCAGCAGCCCGATCGGGTGCTCGGCGTAGGAGGCGGCGGCGCCGGTCTGGAGGTTGGAGCTGGGGCACAGCTCCAGCGGGATCCGCTTGTCGCGGACGTAGGCGGCGAGCCGGCCGAGCTCGACCGTGCCGTCGTCGCGGACCTGGATGTCGTCGATGATCCGCACGCCGTGCCCGAGCCGGTCCGCGCCGCACCACTGGAGCGCCTGCCAGATCGACGGCACCCCGAACGCCTCGCCGGCGTGGATGGTGAAGTGGTTGTTCTCCCGCTTCAGGTACTCGAAGGCGTCGAGGTGCCGGGTGGGCGGGTGGCCCGCCTCGGCGCCCGCGATGTCGAAGCCGACGACGCCCAGGTCGCGGTAGCCGTTGGCGAGTTCGGCGATCTCCAGGGCGCGGGCGGCGTGCCGCATCGCGGTGAGCAGGGCGCCGACGCGGATGCGGTGGCCGTTCTCCCTGGCCCGCCGCTCGCCCTCGCGGAACCCTTCGTTCACGGCCTCGACGACCTCTTCGAGCGTCAGCCCGCCTTCGAGGTGCTGTTCGGGCGCGTAGCGCACCTCGGCGTAGACGACGCCGTCCTCGGCGAGGTCCTCGGCGCACTCGGCGGCGACCCGGACGAGCGCGTCACGGGTCTGCATGACGCCGACGGTGTGCGAGAAGGTCTCCAGATAGCGTTCCAGGGACCCGGAGTCGGCGGCCTGGTGGAACCAGAGGGCGAGCTTGTCGGGGTCGGTGTGGGGCAGGTCGGCGTAGCCCGTTTCGCGGGCCAGGTCGACGACGGTGCCGGGGCGCAGTCCGCCGTCGAGGTGGTCGTGCAGCAGAACCTTGGGCGCCCGGCGGATCTGGTCCGAGGTCGGGGCGTTCGCGATGGTCTGGCTCGTCATTTCCGCACTCTAACTCCTACGCGCGTAGATCACCTGGCGCGCGCCGGTGCCGATACGGAAAGGTGACCGCACGGACGGGTCGCGTACACCGTGACTTCTGAGAATGTTCTGTCATGGCACAGCAAGCGACGCCGGTACGCACGGCTCGGCTGGGGAGGGCGCTCGGCGCGGAGCCGGCCACGGTGAACGGGGTGGCGCTGCTGCTCCCGAACGGCGAGGAGTCCTCCGCCCGCAGACCGTCGCCGCTGGCGGCGGCCTCCGTACGCGGCCCGGGCCGCCGGCTGGCCCGCGCGGGAGCGGACCAGCAACTCGCCGTGCACGCCGTCCACTACCGCTACCGCGGCTGGAACGGCGACGAGGCGCACCTCGCGCAGGACGCCGCCTGGGCCGCCGACGAGGCGGTACGGCGCTACGGGGACGTGCCGGTCTGCCTGGTGGGCCTCGGCATGGGCGGCAGGGCGGCGCTGCGCGCGGCGGGCCACGAGGCGGTCAACTCCGTCGTGGCGCTGGCCCCGTGGCTGCCGGAGGAGGACGGGACGGCCCCGGCGGAACCGGTGAAGCAGCTCGCCGGCCGCCATGTGCTGATCGTGCACGGCACGAACGACGCGCGCACCGACCCGGAGCTGTCCTTCCGCCTGGCGGCCCGGGCGAAGAAGGCCAACCGCGAGGTGTGCCGCTTCGAAGTGCACGCGGACGGCCACGGGTTGAGCCAGTACCGGGAGGAAGTGCTGGCCCTTGCCGAGGACTTCGTGCTGGGCGTGCTGTTCGGCCGGGCGTTCTCCCGCCCGGTGCAGGACGCCCTGGCCGCTCCACCGCCCCTGGGGCTGCGGATGCCGCTGGCGGCGGGGTTCGGGAAGTCGTTACGGCACTGAGGCGGCCCTCTGCCCCGGCAGCAGGCTCCTCCGCTCACCCCGGCAGCAGACTCCCCCGCTTCGACAGCAGGAACTTCTTGAACGCCGCCACCGGGGGTGTGTCCGGGCGGCCTGCCAGCCAGGCCACGCCGATCTCGCGGGCCGCCCTGGGGGCGGTCACCGTCAGTTCGGCCACGCCGGGGCGCGGGAAGGCCGGCGGGGGCAGCAGGGCCACGCCCAGGCCCGCCGCGACCAGGCCGCGCAGGGTCTCGGCCTCCTCGCCCTCGAAGGCGATGCGCGGCGCGAAGCCGGCCTGCGCGCACAGGTCGTCGGTGATGCGGCGCAGGCCGTAACCCGGTTCCAGGGTCACGAAGGTCTCGTCGGCGGCCTCGGCCAGGCGGACCCGGCGGCGGCCGGCGAGGCGGTGGTCGGCGGGGACGACCAGGCGCAGCTTCTGCTCGTCGAGGCGGCGGGCCACCAGGTCCGGCGCGGACGGCACCGGCGAGGTCAGGCACAGGTCGAGCTCGCCGCCGCGCAGGCCCTCCAGCATGGCCTCGCCGTGGTTCTGGACCAGGCTGAAGCGGATGCCGGGATGGTCGGCGCGGAAGGCGTGCAGCAGGCCGGGCACGGTCTCGGCGCCCATGGTGTGCAGGAACCCGAAGGCGACCTTGCCGGTGGCGGGGTCGGCGTCGGCGCGGACCTCCTCGGCCGCGCGTCCGATCTCGTCCAGGGCACGGGCGACGGAGGCGTGGAAGGTGCGGCCGGCCGGGGTGAGGGAGACGGTGCGGCCGTGCCGGGCGAACAGCTCGACGCCGAGGTCCTCCTCGAGACGCACCAGGGCGCGGGAGAGGGTGGACTGCGGCACCTGCATCTCCTGGGCGGCCCGGGTGACGTGCTCGGTGCGGGCCACCCCTGCGAAGTGGGCGAGGCGGGGCGCGAGCAGCCGCGCCGTCTCCTCCCTGTCTCGTGTGTCACCGGTTCGTGACAGGCGACCGGCTGACCTCTGCTGATGCTCCATGGGAACGATTATGACGATTCCATGCATTGGACGGATGAGCGGAGACCTCCGTACGTTCGAGGCATGACTCCCGCCAGTACCGGGGCGTCCACCCGCGTGGGCGCCGTCGCATCCGTCCCCTCCACCCCGCCGCCCGCCACCGAGACCCGGATGTCCCCGGGCGGTCCCGGTTACCGCCGGATGAGTCTCGCCCTGTTCCTCGCGGGCATCGCCACCTTCGCGCTGCTGTACTCCACGCAGGCTCTGCTGCCGCTGGTCTCCGGCGAGTTCGCGGCCGGCGCGAGCGACGCGAGCTGGACGGTGTCGGCGGCGACGGGCGGCCTGGCGCTGTTCGTGCTGCCGATGAGCGCCCTGTCCGAGCGGTTCGGGCGGCGTACGGTCATGACGGCCTCGCTGGCCGTCGCGGTGACCCTCGGCCTGCTGGTGCCGTTCGCCCCGTCGCTCGGGGCGCTGGTCGCCCTGCGGGCGCTCCAGGGCGCGGCGCTGGCCGGACTGCCCGCCTCGGCGACGGCGTACCTCGCGGAGGAGGTCACGCCGAAGGCGCTGGTGACCGCGATCGGGCTCTTCGTGGCGGGCAACAGCGTCGGCGGGATGAGCGGCCGGGTGATCACCGGCTGGGTGGCGCAGGAGTGGGGCTGGCGGGTCGCCGTCGGGGTGATCGGCGCGGTCGCGGTGGCGTGCGCGGTGGCGTTCCGGCTGCTGCTGCCGGTGCCGCGGCACTTCCGGCCGGGCTCGCTCGCGCCGCGCGTGCTGGCCGGCACGGTCCGCCGTCACCTCGGCAACCCGCTGCTGCGGCGGCTGTTCGCGATCGGCGCGCTGTTCATGACGGTGTTCGGCGGCGTGTACACGGTCGTCGGGTACCGGCTGACCGAGGCGCCGTTCTCGCTGCCGCAGGGCGTCGCCGGGTCGGTGTTCCTGGTGTACCTGGTGGGCACGGTGTCGGCGTCCGCGGCCGGACGGCTGGTGGGCCGGCTGGGCCGCCGGGGCGCCCTGTACGCGGGCGGCGCGACCACCGCGGCGGGGCTGCTGCTGTCGCTGGCGGACGCGCTGCCGCTGGTGCTGCTGGGGCTGGTGCTGATCACGGCCGGGTTCTTCGCGGGGCACGCGGTGGCGTCCTCGGCGGTGGGCAGGACCGCGACTCAGGGCCGGGCTCAGGCGGCCGCGCTGTACCAGTCCGCGTACTACGTCGGGTCGAGCGCGGGCAGTGCGGTCGGCGCGGTGGCGTTCCACGCGGGCGGCTGGGCCGGGACGGTCGGGGTCGGCCTGGTGGCCGTGGCGGGCGTCGCGGCGATCACCCTGGCGGGGACGCGGGCGGCGGCGAAGGCGGCCTGACCTTCCGACCCGGGGCTCCGCCCCGGACCCCGCTCCTCAAACGCCGGAGGGGCTACTTGTAGCCCGTCCGGCATTTGAGGACGAGGCCCGCCAGGGCCGACAAGGGGGGTCTGGGGGCGCAGCCCCCAGGGACGGGAAGGGAAGGGGCGGCGGGGGCGAAGAACCGCCTGCGTCAGCGGCTCCGACCTGCGTGTTCACCCGTGCGGCAGGCCGTTGTCAGTGGGCTGCGGTAGCTTCCGAAGTGGTGGGCGCGACGAAGCGCCGCCACAAGGCCGCTTGGGGTGGGTGGACGATGACGAACGGCACGGCGACGACGGATCTGGACGCCACGCTGGAGCAGTACCGGGTGGAGCTCACCGGTTACTGCTACCGGATGCTCGGCTCCTCCTTCGAGGCCGAGGACGCGGTGCAGGACACGATGATCCGCGCCTGGCGCAGCCTCGACAAGTTCGAGGGCCGCTCCAGCCTCCGCTCCTGGCTCTACCGCATCGCGACGAACGTCTGCCTGGACATGCTGTCCGCGGGCAACAAGCGCGCCCGCCCGATGGACCTCACGGAGTCCACCCCCCTCGCGCAGGCCGCCCTGTCCCCCCGCCCCGACCACACCTGGCTGGAGCCGATGCCCGACGACCGGGTGCTGCCCACCCCCGCCGACCCGGCGGAGGCCGCGGTCGCCAAGGAGTCCGTGCGGCTGGCGTTCATGGCGGCGCTCCAGAAGCTGCCCGCCAAGCAGCGGGCGGTGCTGATCCTGCGCGAGGTGCTGGCGTGGAAGGCGAGCGAGGTCGCCGAGCTGCTGGGCACGTCGGTCGCGTCGGTCAACAGCGCGCTCCAGCGGGCCCGGGCGACGCTCGCCGAGCGCCGGGAGCCGGGCGCCGACGCGGCGGTCTCCGACCCGCTGGACGAGGACCAGAAGAAGCTCCTCGACCGGTACGTGGCGGCCTTCGAGGGATACGACATGTCGGCGCTGACCGCGCTGCTGCACGAGGACGCGGTCATGACGATGCCGCCGTTCGACCTGTGGCTGACCGGCGCCGACGACATCACGGGCTTCATGACGACGCTGGGCGCCGCCTGCGCGAACTCCAAGCTGCTGCCCGTCGAGGTCAACGGACT
Organism: Streptomyces lusitanus; assembly: GCF_042647945.1. NCBI lineage: Bacteria > Bacillati > Actinomycetota > Actinomycetes > Kitasatosporales > Streptomycetaceae > Streptomyces > Streptomyces lusitanus. The sequence continues at coordinate 226,824 of NZ_JBHRWL010000002.1, read as the reverse complement.
GCCCGGGTTCGCGCAGTACAAGCCCGACCCGGAGAACGGCGGGTACACGCCGTGGGCGGTGCAGGCGCTGGAGATCTCAGACGGCCGGATCACCGGGTTCCACTGCTTCCTGGACACGCAGCGGTGGTTCCCGTTGTTCGGGCTGCCCCTCCATCTCGAAGCGGAGACCGACGAGGTCGAGCAGGGCGCATAGCGCCGGGGACGGGTCGCGCAGCCGTATCCGCCCGCCGGCCCGGCGGGCGGTGAGCTGCAGCCGGGCCAGCAGGTTCACGGCGTCCAGGCCCGGCGGTCCCAGCCCGGCGACGTCGCACACCACGACACGGCCGCGCCCCCCGCCGTCCAGCAGGGCGCGCAGCGCCTCGCACGGCCCGCTCACCTCTCCCGGGGTGAGGGGGCCGCTGAGCACGAGTACGGGCGGTGTCATGGCGTCCACGACCGGTAGACCGGCCGCGGGCCTGTAACTCATCGCGCGGCGGCCGGCCGCGCCCGCGCCGAGGATCACATTGACCAGGGTGCGGCCCTCCCCGGAGGGTTGGCTGTATGCGCCACAGATCATCGCCGTCCCCGGGTTCCGGTGCCGTCCGCCGTCACGGGGAGCCGCCGTGCAGGGGGTGCTGAGCGGGTTCCTGGTGATCGCCGTCGTCATCGGCGTCGGCTACGTCATCGGACGGCGGGGGAATCTCGGCGCGCAGGGCAGCGAGGTGCTGACCAAGCTGGCGTTCCATGTGGCGTCCCCGGCGCTGCTGTTCACGACGCTCGCCCGGGCCGACCTGTCGGTGGTGTTCTCCAGCCGCCTCCTGGTCACCGCCCTGAGCACGGCGGCGGTGGCGGGCGTCTTCGTCGCGGTGGGCGTGGCGCGCGGCTGGGGCGTGGGCCGCACCACCATCGGCGCCCTGTGCTCCAGCTACGTCAACTCCGGCAACCTGGGCATCCCGATCGCCGTGTACGTGCTGGGGGACGCCTCGCTGGTGGCGCCGGTGCTGCTGTTCCAGCTGGTCGGGGTCACGCCGGTCGCGCTGACGATCCTGGACCTGTCGACGGCGGGCGGGAAGCAGCCGCTGTGGCGCCGGCTGCTGACCCCGCTGCGGAACCCGATCGCGGTGGGGTCGCTGGCGGGGGTGGCGGTGTCGGCGGCGGGCGTGAAGATCCCCGGCCCGGTATGGGACCCGGTGCAGCTCGTCGGCAACATGGCGGTTCCCGCCGTGCTCCTCGCCTTCGGCATCTCACTGCGGGGCAGCACGCTGCCCCTGCGGGGCGGTGACCGGGGCGCGGTGCTGCTGGCCGTGGGCCTGAAGGCGGTGGGCCAGCCGCTGGCGGCCTGGGCGCTGGCGGCAGGCGTCTTCGGCCTGCACGGCGCGCACCTCCTGGACGTGGTGGTCACCTCGGCCCTCCCGGCCGCCCAGAACCTCTTCACGTACGCGAGCAGCTACCGCGTCGGCGAGAGGCTGGCCCGGGAGGCGATCCTGATCTCGACGGCCCTGTCGGTGCCCGTGCTGGTGACGGTGGCGGCGCTGCTGGGGTGAGTCAGCTGTGCGGGAACTCGCCGGTGTCGATGACGAGGTCGAAGGGGGCGGGGAGCTTGATCGGCTCGCCGAACGGGCCCGCGTCGATGACGCGGTAGACGCCGTTCTCCGGTGCGCCGTGCCAGCAGCCCTTGGGAGCGTCCGTCCGCTCCCGGATCCAGCACAGTTCTTCCCACTCGGTGTCGGCCTTGACGTAGTCGCCGTTGTACACGTGCATGGGGACAGGAAACATGACGAACGGGACCGGCAGGGGTCCACCGGTCCCGTTCACCCGAAAGGAGAAAGTGCTGGTCAGGCGATGCGTTCCAGGACCACCGGCGTGGCGGTGAAGTCCGCGCCGGAACCGATGTCGAAGGAGCCCTCCAGGGACTGGAGCGCGTAGTCGAAGCGGTCCGGGGTGTCCGTGTGGAGGGTGAGGAGGGGCTGGCCCTCCGTCACGGTGTCGCCGGGCTTGGCGTGCATCTCGATGCCCGCGCCGGCCTGCACCGGGTCCTCCTTGCGGGCGCGGCCCGCGCCGAGGCGCCAGGCGGCGACGCCGATGTCGTAGGCGTCCAGGCGGGTCAGGACGCCGGAGGCCGGGGCCTTCACCACGTGCTGCTCGCGGGCGACCGGGAGGGCCGCGTCCGGGTCGCCGCCCTGCGCGCTGATCATGCGGCGCCAGACGTCCATGGCGGAGCCGTCGGCGAGGGCCTTCGCCGGGTCGGCGTCGTGGATGCCGGCCGCGTCCAGCATCTCCCGGGCCAGGGCGATGGTCAGCTCGACGACGTCCGCGGGGCCGCCGCCCGCCAGGACCTCCACCGACTCGCGGACCTCCAGGGCGTTGCCGGCGGTGAGGCCGAGGGGGGTGGACATGTCGGTGAGGAGGGCGACCGTCCGCACGCCGGAGTCGGTGCCGAGGCCCACCATGGTGGAGGCCAGCTCGCGGGCGTCCTCGATCGTCTTCATGAAGGCGCCGGAGCCGACCTTGACGTCCAGGACGAGGGAGCCGGTGCCCTCGGCGATCTTCTTGGACATGATCGAGGAGGCGATCAGCGGGATCGCCTCGACGGTGCCGGTGACGTCCCGGAGGGCGTAGAGCTTCTTGTCGGCGGGGGCGAGGCCGTCGCCGGCCGCGCAGATCACCGCGCCGGTGCCGTCGAGCACGGACAGCATCTCCTCGTTGGAGAGCAGGGCGCGCCAGCCGGGGATGGACTCCAGCTTGTCGAGGGTGCCGCCGGTGTGGCCGAGGCCGCGGCCGGAGAGCTGCGGGACGGCCGCACCGCAGGCGGCGACCAGCGGCGCGAGCGGCAGGGTGATCTTGTCGCCGACGCCGCCGGTGGAGTGCTTGTCGGCGGTGGGGCGGGACAGGGAGGAGAAGTCCATGCGCTCGCCGGAGGCGATCATCGCGGCGGTCCAGCGGGCGATCTCCCGGCGGTTCATGCCGTTGAGCAGGATCGCCATGGCGAGGGCCGACATCTGCTCGTCGGCCACCTCGCCACGGGTGTACGCGTCGATGACCCAGTCGATCTGCTCGTCGGTGAGTTCGCCGCGGTCCCGCTTGGTGCGGATGACGGAGATGACGTCCATGGCCATGGCTGGCGTTCCTTCCGGGGGGTGCGAAGAGCGCGGCCCCTCCGCTCGACGCCGCCCGGGGTGCCGGGCGCCGTCGGGAGGGGCCGCACGGGAGTTACTTGGTGAGGTGCTGGGGGCCGAAGGCCTGGGGCAGCATCTCGGACAGGGGCAGGATGCCCTCGGGCGTCTCCAGCAGCAGTCCGGGTCCGCCGAACTCGTACAGCAGCTGGCGGCAGCGGCCGCACGGGACGAGGATCTCGCCGCCGCCGTCCACGCACGTGAAGTGCGTGAGCCGGCCGCCCCCGGTGCGCTGGAGCTCCGAGACCAGACCGCACTCGGCGCACAGGCCGAGTCCGTACGAGGCGTTCTCGACGTTGCAGCCGGTGACCGTGCGTCCGTCGTCGACCCGGGCCGCGACGCCGACCGGGTACCCCGAGTAGGGGGCGTAGGCATAGGACATGGCGTCCCGCGCCGCCGCGCGCAGGGCGTCCCAGTCGACGTCGGCGGCCGCGGTCACTTGCCCTGTCCCTTCCGGTACGGCATGCCGTCCGCCTTGGGCATGCGCAGCCGCTGGGCGGAGAGGGCGAGGACGACCAGGGTGACGACGTACGGGGTGGCGGCGACGACCTGGCTCGGGACCTCGTTGGTGCCGGCGTACCAGGCGAACACGAGGGCGCCGACGACCAGGGTGATCACCGCCTGGACGTACTTCTTGCGGACGGCCAGCCAGATCGCGCCGATGACCAGCAGCAGCGCGCCGAGCAGCAGCAGGGCGTGCACGTTGGTGGAGCCGCCGCGCAGGTTGAGGCTGTCGGTGTAGCCGAACAGGCCGGCGCCGATGGCGAGGCCGCCCGGCATCCAGTTGCCGAAGATCATCGCGGCGAGGCCGATGTAGCCGCGGCCGCTGGTCTGGCCCTCCAGGTAGAAGGGGTTGGCCACGATCGACAGGAAGACGCCGCCGAGGCCGGCCAGGCCGCCGGAGATGATCACGGCGAGGTACTTGTACTTGTAGACGTTGACGCCGAGGGATTCGGCCGCCACCGGGTTCTCGCCGCAGGAGCGCAGCCGCAGGCCGAACGGGGTGCGCCACAGGATCCACCAGGTGGCGGGGACGAGGGCGACGGCGATCAGGGTGAGCCAGGAGACGTCGGTGACCAGTCCGCCGAGCAGGCCGGCGATGTCGGAGACGAAGAACCAGCCCTTGTCGTTGAGGTCGCTCAGTCCGTCCGACAGTCCCGGCACGGTGAAGTGGCCGAGGGACTCGACCGCCGGGGACTGCTTGGCGGAGCCGCCCTGGTGGCCCTCGAAGGCGAGCGGGGCCAGGTAGCGGGTGGCGCCGAGGGCGAGGATGTTGATCGCCACACCGGAGACGATGTGGTTGACGTTGAAGGTGACGGTGACGATCGCGTGCAGCAGGCCGCCGAGGCAGCCGCCGATCACGCCGACGAGGACGCCGGTCCACGGACCCCACTGGAAGCCGGCCCAGGCGCCGAACCAGGTGCCGAGGATCATCATGCCCTCGAGGCCGATGTTCACCACGCCCGCGCGCTCGGCCCACAGGCCGCCGAGGCCGGCCAGGCCGATCGGCACGGCGAGCTGGAGGGCGGTGGACATCTGGCTGACGTTGGTGATGCCGTCGGCGCCGGTGATCAGGCGCACGATCGAGGTCAGCGCCAGGGCCCCGGCGATGACCAGCAGCAGGACGGGCCAGGACATGCGGCGGCCGGTCGGCGGGGCGTGCTCCAGCGACGGCTGGTTGACGTCGGTCGCTGTGGTCGGAGCGGTCATCGGCCGGCCACCTCCTTCGTGGTGTTGTTGTCGGCGCCCAGGACGTGTCCCGCGGCGAGTTCGGCGCCGACCCGGCGCTGCTGACGGCGCAGGCCCCACTCGCGGACGGCCTCGTAGGAGACGACCACCGAGAGGACGATCAGGCCCTGCATGATGACCGCGATCTCCTTGTCGTAGCCGTGGAAGTCCAGCTCGGGCGACGCCTTGTCGAGCCAGGCCCACAGGAGGGCGGCGAAGACGATCCCGACCGGGCTGTTGCGGCCGAGCAGGGCGATGCCGATGCCGAGGAAGCCGATGCCGGTGGGGAAGTTGAGGTTGTAGGTGTGCGAGTCGCCGAGCAGGATCGGCAGGCCCGCGAGGCCGGCGATGGCGCCGGAGAGCAGCATGGCGGTGAGGACCATGCGCTTGGGGTCGACGCCGCTGGCGGCCGCGGCGGAGCTGGAGGAGCCGGAGGCGCGCAGGTCGAAGCCGAAGCGGGTGCGGTTGAGGACGACCCAGTAGCCGATGCCGAGGAGCACGGCGAGGATCACCAGGCCGTAGATCTCGCCGGCCGCGCCGAGGTCGATGCCCGGGATCCAGCCGGACTCGTGCATCTCGCCGGTGGTGCTGTTGTTGCCGATCTTGACGCCGAAGACGTCCGGCTTCCACATGTAGACGATCAGCGAGGTGGCGATCGCGTTGAGCATGATCGTGGCGACGACCTCGCTGACCCCGCGGGTGACCTTGAGGACGCCGGCGATGCCGGCCCAGAACGCGCCGGTGCACACGGCGGTCAGCAGCAGCAGCGGCACCTGGAGGAACGCCGGCAGGTTCGCGTGCGCGCCGACGATGGCGGCCATCATCGCGCCGAGCTGGTACTGGCCGTCGACGCCGATGTTGAACAGGTTCATCCGGAAGCCGATGGCCACCGCCAGGGCCGCGATGTAGTACATCGAGGCCTGGTTGAGGATCAGCACCTGGACGTCCGAGTACCCGGCCTGCTCGAACATGAGGGCGAACGGCTCGACGGGGTTCTTGCCGGAGGCGACCAGCACGATCGCGCTCAGCACGAAGGCCACGGCGAGCGCGATGACCGGTCCGGCCACCGCGAGGAGCACGCGCTCCTTGTCGAACTTCTTCATCAGCGGGCCTCGTCTTCCGGAGACTCGGCGGACTTGGACACGTCGGCCTGGGTCTCGGGGGTCTCTTCGTGTTCGAGGTGGCCCTCGGCGGCGCCGGTCATGGCGGTGCCGAGTTCCTCCGGGGTGATGGTGGCCGGGTCGGCGTCGGCGACCAGCTTGCCGTCGTAGATCACGCGGAGGGTGTCGGACAGGCCGATCAGCTCGTCGAGGTCGGCGGAGATCAGCAGCACGGCCAGGCCCTCGCGGCGGGCCTCGCGGATGTGGTCCCAGATCGCGGCCTGCGCGCCGACGTCCACGCCGCGGGTGGGGTGGGCGGCGATCAGGAAGCGCGGCTTGTGGCTCATCTCGCGGCCGACGATCAGCTTCTGCTGGTTGCCGCCGGACAGGGACGCCGCGGTGACCTCGATGCCGGGGGTGCGCACGTCGTACTCGGTGACGATCCGCCGGGTGTCCTCCTGGGCCGCCTTCGGGTCCAGCCAGACGCCCTTGGCGTTGGGCTTCTCGGTGACGTGGCCGAGGATGCGGTTCTCCCAGAGGGGGGCCTCCAGGAGCAGGCCGTGGCGGTGGCGGTCCTCGGGGATGTAGCCGATTCCCTCCTCGCGGCGCTTGCGCGTCGGCCAGGCGGTGATCTCCTCGTCGGCCAGCCGGATGACGCCGGAGTCCGCGTGCCGCAGGCCGATGAGGGCGTCGACCAGTTCGGTCTGGCCGTTGCCCTCGACGCCGGCGATGCCCAGGACCTCGCCCTCGTGGATGGTGAAGGAGATGTCGTCCAGGAGGGCCTTGCCGCCGGGGGCGGCCAGGCGCAGCTTGTCGACGCTGATGACGGGCCGGTCGGTGACCGTGGACTCGGCCGTCTCCGGGGTGGGCAGCTCGCTGCCGACCATCAGCTCGGCGAGCTGGCGCGGGGTGGTCTCGGAGGGCACGGCGGTGCCGACCGTGGTGCCGCGGCGGATGACGGTGATGTCGTCGGCGACGGACAGCACCTCGCCCAGCTTGTGGGAGATGAAGATGACGGACAGGCCCTCGGCCTTGAGCTCGCGCAGGTTGTCGAAGAGCGCGTCGACCTCCTGCGGGACGAGCACGGCGGTCGGCTCGTCGAGGATCAGGGTGGTGGCGCCGCGGTAGAGGACCTTGAGGATCTCCACGCGCTGGCGGGCGGCGACGCCCAGCTCCTCCACGAGGACGTCGGGGCGCACGTCCAGGCCGTAGCGCTCGGACAGCTCCTTGATGCGGCGGCGGGCCTTGCCGCCGATGCCGTGGAGCTTCTCGCTGCCGAGGACGACGTTCTCGAGGACGGTGAGGTTGTCGGCCAGCATGAAGTGCTGGTGCACCATGCCGATGCCGCGCGCGATGGCGTCGGCCGGCGAGGAGAAGTTCACCTGTTCGCCGTGGACCGTGATGGTGCCCTCGTCCGGCTTCTGCATGCCGTAGAGGATCTTCATCAGGGTGGACTTGCCGGCGCCGTTCTCGCCGACGAGGGCGTGGACGGTGCCCTTGCGGACGGTCAGGTGGATGTCGTGGTTGGCGACGACACCGGGGAAGCGCTTGGTGATCCCGGCGAGCTCCACGGCGGTCACCGTCTTGTGGACCGCCGCTCCGGCCGGAGGGCTGCTGGACGCGTTGATGACGCACTCTCCTGGGGACGGGGGCCGTCTACGCGCGTAGCGCCCCTACGGCATACAAAGGGGTGGCGCACCTGACCGACGGGGTGCGAGGAGCCTGGCTCCTCGCACCCCGTCGAGCGGTCGCGACCCCGCGGTGGTTCAGGGTGTGACTCAGCTCGACTTGACCTTGATCTCGCCGCTGATGATCTTCTCCTTGGCCGTCTCGATGGCTTTCTGGAGCTCGGCGTCGTCCGCGAACTTCGGGTTGGAGTTCGACAGGCTCACCTCACCCGTCTTGAGATCGCCCTTGACGATACCGGTCGCGGGCTTGCCGTCCTCGACCGACTTCGCCAGGTTGTAGACCGCCTTGGCGACATCCTTCATCGCCGAGGTCAGGATCGAGTCCTTGTACGTGGCGAGGGCTTCCTGCTTGTACTGGTCGGAGTCGACACCGATCGCCCACACCTTGTTGGCGGCGGCGGCCTCGATGACGCCCTGACCGGACAGACCGGCGGCCGCGTAGACCACGTCGGCCTTCTTCTCGATCTGGCCCTCGGCGGCGCTCTTGCCCTTGTCGGGGCTGGAGAAGCCGCCCTCCTCCGCGGTCTGCGTGAGGAACTGGGAGATGACCTTGACCTTGGGGTCGGTGTCCTTGACGCCCTGCTCGAAGCCGGCGCGGAACTTGTGGATCAGCGGGATGTCCACGCCGCCCACGAAGCCGACGACGTCGGTCTTGGTGGACTTGGCGGCGGCGACGCCGGCCAGGTAGGAGGCCTGCTCCTCGGAGAACACCAGGTCGGCGACGTTCTTCGCCTCGACGGTGGCGTCGTCGACGATGCCGAAGGTGGTGTCGGGGAACTTCTCCGCGGCGGCCTTCACGGCGGTCGCGTAGGCGTAACCGACGCCGACGATCGGGTTGTAGCCCTGCTTCGCCAGCGAGACGAGGCGCTGCTCCTTGTCCGCGTCGGTCTCACCGTCGGTGGGCTCGACGTCGGCCGTCTCGTAGCCGAACTCCTTCTTGGCCTTCTCCAGGCCCGCGTACGCGGCGTCGTTGAAGGACTGGTCGCCCTTGCCGCCGACGTCGTACGCGATGGCGAGGCCCTTGCCCTCCTTCGACTCCGAGGAGCCCGCGGAGGTGGAGGTGCCGCCACAGGCGGAGAGGGCGAGGGCCAGGGAGGCGGTCGCTGCGCCTGCGACCGTGATCCGGGAAATCCGGCGCATGTGTGGTGCTCCTAGTCTTACAAGCGCCGGGACGGTACGGGGATACGGCGCTGGCTTCGCCGCAGATTAACGCGCGTAGACCGGCCTGAAAACCCCTTCTGTCCACCTTGTTATGCGCCCGTGTTCAAGCCGGTTCCGCCTGTCGGGACGGGGCGTTGCTGTTCGCGAACGGAGGGTGGCGGTGGGTGAGCGCCGAGGCCCGTCCTGGCGGCTTCCGGATGCCTTCCGGACGCCTTCCGGGCGCCTTCCGCCGGGAGCACGACGGAGCGGGCGGGCGCTCGGTGCGCCCGCCCGCTCGTACGGGAGGTGGGAGCCGGGCGGTACCCGGCCCCGGGGTCACTCCGTGTTGACCTTGATGGTCCCGTCGGTGATGCCCGTCTTCGCCTTGTCCACGGCCTCCTTCAGGCCCGGGATCTCGGCCATCTTGGGGTTGCTGTCGGAGAGGCCGACGCCGTTGACCTTGAGGTCGAAGACCTGGGTGCCGGTCAGCGGCTTGCCGTCCTGGACCGACTTGGTCAGCGTGTAGACCGCGCCGCCGACGTCCTTCAGGGCGGAGGTGAGGATGTAGTCCTTGTAGCCGGCGAGGGCTTCCTGGTTGTACTGGTCGGAGTCGACGCCGATCGCCCAGACCTTCGCCGTGGCCGCGGCCTCGATGACGCCCTGGCCGGAGAGGCCGGCCGCCTGATAGATGACGTCGGCGCCCTTCTCGATCTGGCCCTCGGCGGCGGCCTTGCCCTTGTCGGGGCTGGAGAAGCCGCCCTCCTCCGCGGTCTGCGTCAGATACTGGGCGACGACCTTGACCTTGGCGTTGGTGTCCTTGACGCCCTGCTCGTAGCCGGCCTGAAACTTGTGGATCAGCGGGATGTCCACACCGCCGACGAAGCCGACGGTGTTGCTCTTGGTGGCCTTGGCGGCGGCCACGCCGGCGAGGTAGGACGCCTGCTCCTCGGCGAAGACCAGGGAGGCGACGTTCTCGCCCTCGACGACGGAGTCGACGATGCCGAAGGTGGTGTCGGGGTACTTGGCGGCGACGGCCTCCATCGCGGGGCCGTAGGCGAAGCCCACGCCGATGACCGGGTTGTAGCCCTGGCGGGCCAGCGAGGCCAGGCGCTGCTCCTTGTCCGCGTCGGTCTCGCCCTCGGTGGGCTCGACGTCGGCGGTCTTGAAGCCGAACTCCTCCTTGGCCTTGGTGAGACCGGCGAACGCGGCGTCGTTGAAGGACTGGTCGCCCTTGCCGCCGATGTCGTAGGCGATGGCGAGGCCGAGGTCGTCCTTGCCCCCGCTGTCACCGTTGTCACTGCTGGTCCCGCCGCAGGCGGTGGCGGCGAGCGCGAGCGAAGCGACCCCCACCGCTACGCGGGTCAGTTTGGATATCCGACGCATCTGAAGTTCCCCATTCTCCAAAGCCCCGCAGCGGGTGCTCGGTTCGGCGCACATTAACGCGCGTAGACACTCCTGGGAACGGGGTCGAGCGGGGCCGTTATCCATTCGTGCCGATGGCCGGTTACGTCCTTGTGAACCAGGGGGTCGCAGTGGAACGGAACGGGCATACGCGTCTGCACGGCCCCCACGCTGCACCCCCCGGCACCGGGCCGCAAGCGGAGAGGTCCGGGGAGGTGCGACATGAATGGGCGCCTCCGGGCACCGTTGGGTGCACAGCCCTCAGGGGCGCGGGGAACTGCGCGCTCAGCCACGGCCGGCCGTGTCCTCGTCGGACCCGGCCGACCGCGTACGTCGCCTACCGCAAGGCGTCCAGCAGGGCCGCGGCCGTGAACAGTTCCACGCCGACGGTGATGGCGTGCTCGTCCACGTCGAAGTCGCCCTGGTGCAGGTCGCGCACGATGCGCTCGCCCGGGGTGCGCACCCCCAGGCGGGCCATGGCGCCCGGGACGCGCTCCAGGTACCAGGAGAAGTCCTCCCCGCCCAGGCTCTGTTCGGTGCCCTCGACGGCCTCCGTGCCGCGCCGGGCGATCATCGCGTCGCGCAGCAGCTCGGTGGCCCCGGCCTCGTTGACGACCGGCGGGACGCCCCGCACGTAGTTGATCTCCGACTTGGCGCGGTGCAGATTGGCCACCTCGTCGATGGCCGCGACCACGATGTCCGGCGCCTGCCGCCAGGTCTCCAGGTCCAGGCAGCGGACGGTGCCGGAGAGTTCGGCGTGCTGCGGGATCACGTTGGGCGCGTGGCCGGACTCGACCCGGCCCCAGGTGACGGCGAGCCCGCTGCGGCTGTCGACCCGGCGTCCGACCAGCGCGGGCACGTCGGTGACGACCCGGGCGGCGGCGGTGACCAGGTCGGTGGTCAGATGCGGGCGGGCGGTGTGGCCGCCGGGGCCCTCCAGGGCGATCTCGAGACGGTCGCAGGCGGAGGTGATGGGGCCCTGGCGCAGCCCGATCCTCCCGGCGTCGACGCGCGGGTCGCAGTGCACGGCGAGGATCCGGCCGACGCCCTCGAGCGCGCCGTCGGCGATGACGTCGGCGGCGCCGCCGGGCAGCACCTCCTCGGCCGGCTGGAAGATCAGCCGGACGGGGCGGGGCAGCAGGCCCTGGCGGTGCAGTTCGGCCAGCACCAGGCCGGCGCCGAGCACCACGGTGGTGTGCACGTCGTGACCGCAGGCGTGGGCGCGGTCGGGCACGGTGGACCGGTAGGCGCAGCCGGCCTTCATGTCGGGGATGGGCAGGGCGTCGATGTCGGCGCGCAGGGCGAGCATGGCCGCGTCGGTGCCGGCCTCCTCGTCCGTCCCGATGTCACAGATCACCCCGGTCCCGCTGGAGAGCACGCGGGGGCGCAGTCCTACACGCTGAAGGCGTTCCTTGATCGCGGCGGTGGTACGGAACTCCTGGTTGCCCAGCTCCGGGTGCATGTGGAGGTCTCGCCGGAACGCCACGAGTTCCGCGCGCAGTGCCTCGGGCAGCGCACCGGGGAGCACCGCTCCCCCGGGGAGATCGATCTCGGACTCCAGTGACATCAGTGGCTTCACCCTTTGAAGAGTAGGGCTCCGGAGCGCTCCACCGACCCCTGATCAAGAAAAATCAGCCCGTTGGAGGGAGAAAATCCGGCGGCCCTACGCATAGCTGTTCAGCGAGATGGGTACACTCACCGCCCTTTCGGGAGGGTAGGGGCGACACGGCCTGCCGGGCCATGAGGTCGGTCACAGCCCCCGCGCGGGCGTCGGCACCATCCGTACTTCCACGGTTACCACGTCCGGCCCAACCCACGCCGGACGGTTCATCTGGCGGACAGCGGGTCCGGACCCGGGGGTGTGGCGGGGCGCAGCTGGTGGGCGTCGCGCGCGGTGCCGACGACGTCGGCGAGGAAGCCCTGGGCGCGCGGGGAGGCGTGGGCGGTGAGCCACGCCGGGTCGATGTCGCACACCGCGATCCGCACACCGGTCCCGGCCAGGGCGAGCGGCAGGGTGTGGACGACGGTGGAGGGGAAGCTGACGACCGTACGGCCCACGGGGCCCCGGCGGGCGACCAGTTCCAGGGGGAGTTCGGGGCGGACGATCTCCAGGCCGGTCTCCACGGCCAGCCGGTGCAGCTTCTCGGTGGTCTCGCGGCGGTGCGCGAAGTAGCGGCGGGCGCCGTGGGTGCGGGCGAGGGCGCCGACCGCCCGCACATAGGCGTCGGCGTCGACCACGCCCGTCTCCACCAGGGAGGTGCCCACCAGATCGGCGCCCTGGGTGACGCGGGGCGGCCCGAAGCGGTCGCGGGTCCAGGCGAAGGTGTGTGCGCGGACGGTGACGCCGGGCGGGACGTCCGCCATCGGCATGGAGGTGAAGACCTCCACGGTGCGGTCCTCGCCGGGGGTGAGCCGGCGCCGGGCCGCCCCGGACACGGGGGCGAACACCAGGTCGCGGGGGCCGGGGCGGCCGCCCTTGCGGTGCCAGCGCACCAGGCGTTCGCCGCGGGCGAGCTGGCCCGCGAACTCCATGGTCGCCGTGCCGTCGTCGACGACCACCACCTCGCGGGCCCGGGTGATGGTCAGCAGCAGCTGCACGTACCGGGAGAACGGGTCGCCGAGGACGACCCGCCGGGCCCGGCGCAGCGGCACGGCGAGGCCGCCTATGGTGCGCAGCGGGGCGCTCGCGCCCCCGCGCGCCTCCTCCCAGCGGACGTCGTGCCCCTCCTCGCGGGCCAGCTCCGCCATGCGGCGGAGCTGGCCGCGGGTCATCGGGTCGACCGGGGACAGCACCACGAGGGCGAGTCCCGCGCCGGGCGCGTGGGCGTGCGCCCACTCCAGCACGTTGAGCAGCTGGACCGGACTCTCCACGAAGGCGAGCGTGCGGGGGCCGGTGCGGCCGGCGCGGGGGCTCATCGACGTACGACCGTTCCCGTCGTAGGGGTGGGTGAGGGCGGGTCAGACCGACACGGGCTCGCCGGCGGCCGTGGCGATCTCCGCCTCGGCGACCACGCCGGTGACGCGGCGCAGCTTCTTCATCGGGCCGAGCTCGGACTCGTAGACCTTCTTCACGCCGTCGCCGAGGGAGGCCTCGATGGTGCGGATGTCGCGGACCAGGCGGGTCAGGCCCTGCGGCTCGACGGAGGCGGCCTGGTCGGAGCCCCACATGGCGCGGTCGAGGGTGATGTGGCGCTCGACGAAGCAGGCGCCGAGGGCGACCGCGGCGAGGGTGGTCTGCAGGCCGGTCTCGTGGCCGGAGTAGCCGATCGGGACGTTCGGGTACTCCTGCTGGAGGGTGTTGATGACCCGCAGGTTCAGCTCCTCCGCCTTGGCCGGGTAGGTGGAGGTGGCGTGGCAGAGCAGGATGTTGTCGCTGCCGAGCACCTCGACCGCGTGGCGGATCTGCTTCGGGGTGGACATGCCGGTGGAGAGGATGATCGTGCGGCCGGTGGCGCGCAGTTCGCGCAGCAGCTCGTCGTCGGTGAGGGACGCGGAGGCCACCTTGTGGGCGGGCACGTCGAACTTCTCCAGGAAGGCGACGGCCTCGGTGTCCCACGGGGAGGCGAACCAGGCGATCCCCTTCTCCTTGCAGTACGCGTCGATCCGGCGGTACTCGTCCTCGCCGAACTCCACGCGGTGGCGGTAGTCGATGTACGTCATCCGGCCCCAGGGGGTGTCGCGCTCGATGTCCCACTGGTCGCGCGGGGTGCAGATCTCGGGGGTGCGCTTCTGGAACTTGACGGCGTCGCAGCCGGCTTCGGCGGCGGCGTCGATCAGCTTGAAGGCGTTGTCGAGGTCGCCGTTGTGGTTGATGCCGATCTCGCCGGTGACGTAGACGGGGCGGCCGGGGCCGGCCTCGCGGGAACCGAGGGTGCGCATGCGGGAGTTGGTGCTCATGACCTGGGGTTTCCTTACTGGGGGAGGGATTCGAGAGAGGGACCGAGGATCCAGCCGGCGATCTCTCGGATCGCGCCGTCACCGCCGGGGAGGGTGGTGACCGCGCGGGCGGCGCCGCGTACGGCGTCGTGGGCGCTCGCGACCGCCACGGGCCAGCCGACGAGGGCGAAGCACGGGAGGTCGTTGACGTCGTTGCCGACGTAGAGCACGCGCTCGGGCGCGATGCCCTGCTCCTCGCACCACTGCTTGAGGGCGAGGTCCTTGCGGTCGATGCCGTGCAGCACGGGGAGCTTGAGCTTGCGTGCGCGGGCGGCGACGACCGGGTTCTGCTCGGTGGACAGGATCAGCAGCTTGAGGCCGCTGCGGCGCAGGGCGGCGATGCCGAGGCCGTCGCCGCGGTGCACGGAGACGAACTCCCGTCCGTCCGCGTCGATCAGCACCCGGTCGTCGGTCTGGGTGCCGTCGAAGTCGAGGACCACCGCGTCGATGTCGTCGGCGGTGGGCAGGCCGGTGCGGCCCCCGTCGAGAAGGGGCGCGAGGGCGCGGGCCCGCGCGAGGTCGTGCGGGTCGTCGACCTCCAGGACGCGCGCCGGGTCGGTGCGCACCAGCTCGGTGCGGCCGAAGAAGCGGTGGCCGTGCTCGCGCAGCCCCGCGGCGTCCATGGCGTAGGCGGCGCCGGTCTCCAGGAAGTCCTGGGGGCGGTCCTGGCGGCGGGGGCGCACGGACTTGTCGTGGTTGACGCCGCGGCCTCCCCCGGCGGTCCCGGCGGCCCCCACGTTGGTGTCACGCCAGACGAAGCCGTGGAACGGGGCGACCGTCACCGCCGTGTCCGCGCCGTCCCGGGCGACCGCGGCGGCCACCCCGTCGACGTCCTCGCGGGTGAGGAAGGGGCTGGTGCACTGCACGAGCAGGACGACGTCCACCCGGGCGCCGTGCAGCGCCTCGTGCGCGTCCAGGGCGTGCAGCACGGCCGCCTCGGAGGTGGCGGTGTCGCCGGCGATGGCCGCGGGCCGCAGGACGACCTCGGCTCCCGCCTGCCGGGCGGTCTCGGCGATGGCCGCGTCGTCGGTGGAGACGACCACGTCCGTGACGTGCCGGGCGGCGCGGCACTCGCGTACGGCGCGGGCCACCAGGGGCACGCCGCCGACGGGGGCGAGGTTCTTCGCGGGGACGCCCTTGGAGCCGCCGCGCGCGGGGATCACGGCGAGCACCCGGCGGACGGCCGGAGAGTCGGACATGGGGTCAGCTCCTCGATGGGGGGGGTGCGGGCGGTCACAGCTCGCCCATGCGGCGGATCACGGGCGCCACGCGCTGCACGCCGTGGCGGTAGGCGCCGCGTGCGGTGCGGCGCACGATCCGCCGGACCGGGCCGGGCTCCCGGTCCGCGGCGGGCGCGCCGGGCAGCGGCGTCCCGTCGGGGCCGAGGTGGTGGCGGGCGAGGACGCCGGGCAGATAGCCGGGCGCGGTGACGGGGGTGTAGTACGGGGTGATCGGCGGGAGCCCGCCGGGCCGGTCGAGCAGCTCGGCGATGCGGGCGCGGGCCGTGTCGAAGGCCGTCGCGTAGCCGCCGTCGGCCGCCACGCCCTGCCGGGCCAGCCACTCCTGGTCGGGCTCCGGGCGGTGTCCGTCGTCGAGCTGGTCCCAGGAGGCGAGGCAGCCGGAGCCCACGAAGTGGTGGTTGCCGAGCGCCTCCCGGATGCCGAGGTCGGTGAGGACCGCGGTGGGGATGCGCCGGTGCAGCGACTCCAGGGCGGCCGTGGAGCTGACCGTGACCAGAAGGTCGGTGCGGTCCAGGACCTCGCCCATGTGCCCGTAGACGAGACGGAAGTTGGGCGGCAGGTCCAGCCGCTGCGCGAGCTTCTGGTAGGGCAGTTCCTCGATGTGCGTGGTGTGTTCGCCGGGCTTGGAGCGCAGTTTCAGCAGCACCTCGCGCTCGGGGTGCCGGCGGGCGTGCCGCACCAGCCGCTCCAGCAGGTACGTACGGTCCCTGCGGCTGTCGGGGACGGAGGGCTGGGCGGCGAACACGACCGTGTAAGGCCCGCGCCCTTCGTGCTCGCCCTCGTACGCGGCGCCGCCGAGGAACGGCAGCGCGACCTCGGTCACCGAGGAGGCGTCGGCGCCCACGCCGTCGTACACGGCGCGGAAACGGTCCGCGTCCTGGCGGGAGTTGGCCAGCACCAGGTCGGCGCCGTGGCGCAGCAGCAGGCCGTCGGCGAGCTTCTCGTAGACGACGCCGACGTAGCCGGTGACGACGACGGGCCGCCGCGGCCGGTCCTCCCAGATCCGCTTGAGTCCGTGCAGCATCGCCTGCACCCCGCCGCCGACCAGCGCGAGCACGAGGAGGTCGTAGGGCTCCTCGCGCATCGTGCGCAGGAACTCGACTGCGGTGACCTCGCGGAGCGAGTCCGCGGTGACACCCACCTCGCCGAGCTGGCGCGCGGTGGGGGTGGCGCGGCCCCGCAGCAGGAGTCCGTCCAGGCGGATGTCTCGCGGCGCGATGCGGTTCGCGGTGAGCGTGCCCCATTTCCAGCGGGTGTCGGAATCCGCGAGGACCGCCACCCTGAGGGGCTTCGTTGCACTTGCTGGCACGCCGGAGAAGTTAGGAAGCGAATTCCGCGAACGGCCCAACCGCGCCTCAACGAAAAGTTAACAGCACACAGCCGCGGGCCGAACCCACCTGGGAAAACGCCCGAGGTAGGCGCGGTCCACCGGACCGACACACGGAGTTCACGGTCCGTACGGCCGGCGGAAAGAAAGCACGCCGGGCACTCTCCTAATGTTTTCCGGGTGCCGAAGCTTTCCGTGATCGTCCCCTTCCGCAATGTCCGGCAATTCGCGCCGGACACCCTCGGCGGTCTGCGCGCGAATGCCCGCCCGGATTTCGAGTTCGTTCTGGTCGACGACGGTTCCGAGGACGACACCCCGGTGCTCCTCGAACGGGCCGCCGAGGAGCTGTCCCGCGTCGCGCGCGTGCGCCATGTCCGCCGGGAGAGCGCCGGCGGGATCTCCGTCGCGCGCAACACCGGTCTTGACGCGGCGAGCGGCGAGTACCTGACCTTCCTGGACGGCGACGACTGGTACGCCCCCGGGTACCTGTCCCGGCTGGTCGCCGCGGCGGACGAACTGGGCTGTGACTTCCTGCGTACGGACCATGTTCGGGTCACCGGGCGCTCCCGGTCCGTGCGGCGGGTCCCGGTGGGGCTGCGGGACGAGGTGCTGGACCCGCGGGAGGTGATCCTGCCCGCCGACCGGACGACCGCGGTGGACTACCCGCAGGTGTGGGCCGGGCTGTACCACCGGCGGCTGCTGGATCGTGGGCTGCTGCACTTCCGGGAGGAGCTGCGCACGGCGGAGGACCGGCCGTGGATCTGGCGGCTGCACCGGGAGGCGGAGTCGTTCGCCGTGGTGGGCCTGCTGGGCGTGTTCTACCGCAAGGGCGTCGCTTCCTCCCTCACCCGGATCGGGGACGAGCGCCAGCTGGACTTCGTCCCGGCTTTCGACCGGGTGGTGGCGGAGACGGCGGCGGACCGGGACGCCGGCCGGCTGCTGCCGAAGGCGGTGCGGACGTACTGCGCGGTGATGGACCGTCATGTGGCCGAGCGGGACAAGTTCGAGCCGGCGGTGGCCGCGCGGCTGCGGGGGCTGTGCGCGGACGCGCTGCGGCGGCTGCCGCGGGACGTGCTGGACGAGGTGCTGGACTCGATGGACGCGGCGCGTGCGGCGCGGCTGCGGCGGCTGCGACGGGCGCCGCTGCGCGCGGGAAGGGGTGCCGCGTGAGGGCGGCCGGTACACAGATCGTCTGCGCGAGCGGTTTGGCGGAGGTTCTGGTCGCCGCCGCGGCGGCCGAGGCCGGGCTGCTGCCGGAGGCGGGGCGCCGGGTGCTGCTGGTGTGCGACGACGCGCCGGTGCCGGAGACTGCCCCGCCGTGGGACGAGGTGCCGGGCTTCGCGCGGCTGCTGCGCGCCCGCTTCGACGCGGTGCTGTCCTGGAACGAGGCGATACGGCCCTTCCACCCGGCGGCCTGGACGCCGCGCACGGAGGACCTGCCGCTGCTGGAGCGGCACTTCCGCAGGGCGTGGGGGCTCGGGGACGGCCGGGTGGAGCTGGTCCTGGGCGCCCCGGACACCGCGCCCGCGCAGTCGGTGGCCCGCGTGTTCACGGGCGCTCCCCTGCACGTGTTCGCGGCCGGCCCGGCCGGCTTCGGACCTACGCGCGGCAAGCTCGACCCGCTGATCGGCACACGGGTGCGGCAGGTGCTGCACCTGGACCTGGTGCCGGGCCTCACGCCCCTGCTGCTGGGCGAGTTCGGCGCGCCCGCGCGGGCGATCCCGGCGGACGCCTTCCGGGCGGTGACGAAGGAGGTCGCCTCGGCGGTGACGGGGGTGCCGGAGGGGGCGGCGCTGGTCGTCGGGGAGCGCCCGTCGGACAGGGCGGGCGCCGAGGACGCGCCGCACGCGGAGATGGTGCGGGCGGCGGCCGGACGCGGCCACGACCGGGTGGTGTTCGCGCCCCACCCCGCCTCCCCGTCCCGGCACGCGGCCGGGCTGCGGGCCGAGGCCGGCCGCCTCGGCGTGGACCTCACGGTCCTGGACCCGCCCGTCCCGGTGGAGGCGCTGTACGAGGCGTCCCGCCCGGCGCTGGTCGTCGGCTGCGCGTCGGCCGCGCTGTTCACGGCGTCCGCCCTGTACGGCCTCCCGGTCGCCCGCGTCGGCACCGGGCGCCCGCTGGAGAGGCTGACGCCGTATCACCATCCGCGGCGGGCCGCGCTGGTGCTGGCGGAGGCGGTGCTGCCGGGGGCGGCGGGCGGCGCGCCCGCGGCCGGCGACCTGGACGGGCTGCTGAGCGCCCTCGCGTTCACCATGCGCCCGCAGGTGCGTCCCGCGCTGCGGGCCGAGGCGGAGCGGTATCTCGCGGCGGGCGCGTGGGACGGGCGGTGGTTCCCCCGGCGGCGGCTCACGGCGCTGGGGCTGCCTGGGGGTGTGCCGCGACAGCTGGCGTTCCTGCCGCGGAGCCGGGCCGCCCGGCGGGTGGTGCGGCGGGTGCGGGCGCTGCGGAAGGCGGTCGGCAGGTGAGGCGCGACCGGCGCGGGCGGCCGACGGCCGCCCGCCGAGGACTGTTCACCGGGTGTCCATCCTCACGCCACCGGCGGCCCGCCGTGCTGGGGCACATTCGGCGTCCGGAACGAGGACGGTGGCACGGATGACGAACTCCCTGGCGGGACTGTTCAGGGCGCGGCGGAAGGAGGTCCCCGCGCAGGCGCTCCTCGCCCGGGGGCTGCGCCTGTGCGGTGACCACCTCGCCGAGCGCGGCGAGGGCGCCGGTCCCGGCGGCACGCGGCTGGTCCGGGCGATCGGCGGGTACGCGGGGGCGCTCGCGAGTCCGTCGGCGGACCCGTTCGACGCCCTGCTGCGGGTCGGCGAGCGGGCCCTTGAGGCGGGCGGCCCGGGCGCGCCGGAGCTGGCGCTGGCCGTCGCGGACACGGCGGTGGAGATCCGGCAGCGCTCCAAGGGCGCCTGGCGGCTGCGCGGTCTCGCGCTGGACCGGCTGGGCCGTGAGGCCGAGGCGCTGGAGTCGTACGACCGCTGCCTGGAGCTCGGCGCGGAGGCGGCCGGCGAGGTCGCCCGCCGGGTCACCACGCTGCGCCGCCGCCGCGCCTGCCTGGAGGAGGCCGCCGCGCTGTTCCCGGGGGCGGCGGACACGCTGCTCGCCCCGGCCGGCCGGACCACGGCGGTCACGGCGGCCGAGTTCGCCGCGTTCGTGCGGGCGCGCCTGTCCGAGCGGGGCCTGGACGACGACGCCGTACGGCGGCTGCTGGGGCTGCACGCCTGCTACCGGCGGCTGCTGGAGCGGTCCGCGCTGCCCGACCCGCTGCTCGGCGGGGCCGAGCCGGTCGGCGTCACCGGGCTGCGGGGGCTGCTCGCGGGCCGGAGCGTGTGCCTGGTGTCCAACGCCCCGGCGGTGGCCGACAGCACGCTGGGCGAGCTGATCGACGGCTACGACGTCGTGGTGCGCTGCGACGCGTTCCGGATCCGCGCCGAGGGCACCGGGGAGCGCACCGGCCTGCACGCGGTGACGCTGCGCGGCGACACCCCGTGGGAGGGGCCCGCCTGGACCCGCCCGGCCGGGATCCGGCTGGTGTTCGGCGACCCGGCGGCGGCCTGGCGGCGCGCCCTGCGGCAGCGGCTGACGGCCGGGGCGCAGGAACACGTCGGGGACGTCTCGCTGCGCCGCCCGTTGGGCGATCCGGCGCTGCTCGGCGAGGACGGCTGGGACGAGCGGACCACCACCGCCTTCACCGTCCTGCGCCTGCTGGACTTCCTGGACGTCACCCCCCGCCTGGACCTGATCGGCTTCGACGGCGGCGGCACGCTGCGGCCGCGGGAGGCCGCCTGGGTCCGGGACCGCGCCACGCACGTCGACGACCGCACGATGAGGACCGCCCTGCGATGAACACCGCCCTCGCGGACGACCGGAGCGCCGTCACCGGCAGACGCCGGATCGCCTTCGCCGTCCGCACCGACGCCGCCGGACTGCCCGGCACGGCCGCCCTGCTGCGCAGCCTCGCGCTCGCGGCCCCCGACGTCTGCGAGGACGTCGTGGTGCTGCACCCGGGCCTGCCGGAGGAGGCGTTCGACGTGCTGCGCCGGCTGCACCCGCGGGTGGTCGCGCGCCGCGACGGCGGCCTCGCGGACCTGCTGAGGCCGGCCGGGTACGACACGGTCGTCGTCCTCACCCCGGACTCGGTCGTGCTGGGCGACGTCCGTCCGCTGCTGCGGCTGCGGCACGGGGTCGGCGCGGTGCCACGCGCCGGCGCGGACGACGTGCGGGGCGGGCTGCTCGACGGCCTGCTGGTGGTGCAGCGCGCCGACCTCGACGACGCGCTGCTCGCGCGGCTCGCGGCGGGCGAGGACGACCCGGCGACGGCGCTGGAGAAGGTGCTGACCCCGGTGGACGGGCGGTACGACTTCCCGGCCGCCCGGCTGGGCGACGACCTGCCGGTGCCGGCGAACGTGGCGGTGCTGCGCTTCCCCGCCGGGTCCGGCGCGCCGGCGTCGGGTCCGGCCGCCGAGGCGCGGCGCCGGTTCGAGACCGACGACGAGGCGTTCCGGGCCGCGTACTGCGCGCTGCCCGGCGAGAAGCACCCCGAACTGCTCGCGCATCTCGCGCCGCCGCTGCTGGCGGCCCGCCCCTCCCTGGACCTGGCGCGGACGGTCGCGGAGGTGCACCGCAGGCAGGGACGCTACGACGAGGCGGTCGACGTGCTCGCCCCGGTGGTGGGCGACCGGCTGGACGCGCCGCGCTGCCAGGAGACGCTGGGCGTGTGCCTGATGGCGCTGTCGCGCTACGCGGAGGCGGAGGCGCGGCTGCTGCTCGCGGCGGCCTCCCCCGACGTCGCGCCCCGCGCCTACGCGCAACTGGCGCGCCTGGCCTGGATCCTGGGGCGGGACGAGGACGCCCGCCGGTACGCCCTTGAGGGCCTGGACGCCGACCCCACCGACGCCGGCTGCCACGCCTGGCACGTCCGCACCCGGGCGGAGGAGGAGCGGGCGGACGGCGGCACGGACGGCGGCGGGGAGTTGGCGCCCGCGCCCGCGCGTGAACAGCTCGCGCACGTCGCGCTGTTCGCGGAGGGGCGGGAGAACGCCGGGGACAAGGTGCTCCCGGAGGCCGTACGGCTCTGCTTCGGACCGGACACCGGGCCGGGCCGCTGGTACGCGCAGCCCGTGCACCGGCTGGTCGACGAGGCGGCGCTGGAGGAGCTGAACGCGCGGCGCGGGGTGGTCGTGGGCGGCGGCGGGCTGTTCCTGCCGGACACCTCCCCCAACGGCAACAGCCACTGGCAGTGGAACGTCCCGGACGGACTCCTCGGGCAGCTCACCGCTCCGCTCGCGGTGTTCGCGGTCGGCTACAACGTGTTCGACGGCCAGCCCTACCGGCGCGCCCGGTTCGCGGAGAGCCTGCGCGTCCTGGTCGAGCGGTCGGCGTTCTTCGGCCTGCGCAACCACGGCTCCATCGACCGCGTCCGCGAACTGCTCCCCGAAGGGCTGCGGGGCAGGGTGCGGTACCAGCCCTGCCCCACCACGGTCGCCCGGCATCTGGTCCCCGGCTGGACCGACCCGGCCGAGCGGACCGACACGGTGCTGGTGAACTGCGCGTACGACCGCGCGGGGCTGCGCTTCGGGCACGACTACGGGCACTTCCTCGCGCAGACGGCCTTCGCGCTGCGCGGCCTGCGGGAGCGGGCGGACGTGCGGTACGCGGCGCACATGCCCGCCGACGAGCGGTTCGTGGACGACCTGCGCCGGGTGCACGGCCTCACGCTGCCCGTGGAGCAGCTCTACGAGCGGACGAACGACGACATCCGCGCGCTGTTCCGCACGTCCCGGCTGGTGATCGGGATGCGCGGGCACGCCGGGATGATCCCGTTCGGCTGCGGCACGCCGATCCTCAGTCTCGTCTCGCACCCGAAGCTGGCCTACTTCCTGTCCGACATCGGCCGCGAGGAGTGGGGGCTGTCGGTGCACGACCGGGACCTCGGGCCGCTGCTCCTGGAGCGGGCGGCGGCGGTCCTCGACGACCACGCGGGCGCCGTGGCGGACGTGCACGCCGCGCAGCGGCCTCTGTGGGAGGTCACGCGCGCCAACCTCGGCGAGCTGAGAGAGGTGTTCGGCCCGGCCTGACCCACCGCACCGCCGCCGCTTCCCGTCCCGAAAGAGAGAAACCCCGTGCCGAAACTGTCCGTCGTCGTCCCGATGCACAACGTGGAGGCGTTCGCGGAGAGCACCTTGCGCAGTCTCGCCGCCAACGCGCACCCCGACGTCGAGTTCCTGATCGTCGACGACTGCTCCACGGACGCCACACCCTGGGTGATCGAGCGGTGGGCGGAGAAGCTGCCGGGCGCGCGGGTGATCCGGCACGACACCAACCAGGGCATCGCCCAGGCACGGAACTCCGGCATCGACGCGGCCGAAGGGGAGTATCTGGCGTTCCTCGACGGCGACGACTGGTACGGGCCCCGTCATCTGGCCGCGCTGGTGCGGGCGATGGACGAGCTGGGCTGCGACTTCGCCCGCACCGACCATGTGCAGGTCACCGGCACGGAGCGGGTGATCAAGCGGCCCCCGGCGCCGGTACGGAACGCGGTGATGGATCCGCGCGACGGCATCGCGCCCGCCGACACGGAGACCATGGTCGACTACCCGTTCGTCTGGGCGGGCGTCTACCGCCGGCGCCTCTTCGAGGACGGCGGGATGCGCTTCGTCACCGAACTGCGCACCGCCGAGGACCGGTTGTGGATCTGGCGGCTGCACCTCACGGCGCGCAGCTACGCCTCCCTCGGGCTGCACGGGGTGTTCTACCGGCGGGGCGTCGCGACCTCCCTCACCCAGATCAAGGACGACCGCCAGCTCGACTTCATCCCCGCGTACGACCTGCTGCTGGCGGACGTGCGGAACGACCCCGAGTGCGACCGCTTCCTGCTGAAGGCGGTCCGCACCTACTGCGCCATGATCGCCTTCCATCTCGGCAAGGCGGACGCGTACGAGCCGTCGGCGGCCCGGCGGCTGCGACAGGAGGCGCGTCAGGCGCTGCTGCGCATGCCGCAGGACGCGCTGGAGGAGACCCTGGCCACCATCGACAGCACCCGGAGCAGGCTCCTCGGCCGCCTGCGCGACGGGCGGAAGGCTGCCTGACCCATGCACCGCACGACTCAGATCTTCCAGGTCTCGACCCTGTACGGCGCCGCCACCCTGGCCGCGGCGCTGGACGCGGGGCTGTACGGACCGCGCGAACAGGCCCGCCGGATCATGCTGGTCTCGCACAACGCCGCCGTCCCGGAGACCGCGCTGCGCCTGGACGAGATGCACGGCCACGAGCCGCTGGCCGCCCGCTTCGACGAGGTGGTGAGCTGGAACGAGGCGATCAGCCCGTACCACCCGAGCGCCTGGGGGCCGCGCGGCTCCGACACGGTGCTGTGGCAGCGGGCGCTGCGGCTGCTGTGGAACATCGGCGAGGACGACCGGGTCGACCTGGCCGTCGAGTCGATCCAGGCCAACCCGGCCCGCGCGCTGGTCGCGATCTTCTCCGAGGCGTCCGTCGACGTGTACGCGGACGGGCTGATGAGCTACGGCCCGACCCGCGAGAAGCTGCCGCTGACCCTCGGCCGGCGCGTCCGCCGCCTGCTCCACCTCGACCTGGTGCCCGGACTGCGCCCGCTGCTGCTGTCCGAGTACGGCGTGGAGCCGGTGATCGTGCCGGACGGGGCGTTCCGCACGGTGCTGGACGAGGTCGCCCGGGAGGCGGCGGACGACCCGCTCCTCGCCCCGGTGCGCGAGGAGCGGCCGACGGCCGTGCTGCTCGGCCAGTACCTGGCGGCGATCAACATCCTGAGCGCGCGCGAGGAGGAGGACCTGCACGTGCGCATGCTCACCGGGGCGGTGCGCGCCGGTCACCGCTCGATCGTCTTCAAGCCCCATCCGACCGCCCCCGTCGGCTACTCGGCGGCCCTGCACAAGGCGGCGGCCGACGCGGGCGTCCGGCTCACCGTGCTGGACGCGCCGCTGCTCGCGGAGACGCTGTACGAGCACGCCCGCCCCGAGCTGGTCGTCGGCTGCTTCTCCACGGCGATGGTGACCGCGTCCGCCTACTACGACGTGCCGGTGGCGCGGGTGGGGACGGCGCTGGTCCTGGACCGGCTGCGGCCCTACCAGAACAGCAACCGCATACCCCTGGCGCTGGTCGACCACCTGGTGCCGGACCTGGAGCGGGACGAGACCCCGGCCGTGCTGGGCGAGGCGCCGGCCTCTCTCGCGCCGCTGGTGCGGACGATGGGCTTCTGCATGCAGCCCCGCACGTATCCGGCGCTCAGGGGTCAGGCCGAGGAGTGGCTGCGCGCCCACCTCGCCACCAGCCCCGCCCCGTACTTCCCCGCCCTGCGCCTGGCCGAACTGGGCCTCCCCGGCAGCAGCCCCGCCACCCGCGCCCGCGTCCGCGCGGCCCGCGCCAGGCGACGGGTGGGGCGGGCGGTGCGCCGGGGCGGCAAACGGTAAGGCCGCCGGCCGCGCCTGCTCGGCCGGGCCCGCGGCGACACGCCCCTCACCCTCCGACGGATCGAGGTTCCCGTGCCCCTGAACAGCCACGCCCTGCTGACCAGTGCGCCCGCCCGGCGGCTGCTGCGGCCCGTCGCCGATCTGGTCGACCGCCGGATCGAACGAAGGCTGCGCGCCGTGGAGACCGTGGGCCGGGAGCGGCTGCGGGAGGTCACGGAGGCGGTGGAACGCCAACGGCTCTCCCTCGACCTGCTGCTCGGCCCGGCCGGGCGGGGCCTGTCCCGGGTGGTGTCGCCCGGTCCGCTGGGCCGGCTGCACGCCGAGATGGCGGAGCTGGCCGGGGACCGGGACGCGGCCGTGCGCAACGCGGCCACGGCGTACCGGCTGCTGATCGGCCTGGAGTCGCTCGGGGCCGGGCGGATCGCCGGGGGCACGATGAACATCTGCGGCAAGCTCGGCACGATCCCGCTGCTGGACCCGCCGAACGACGAGGTGCTGGAGATCGGCACGCTCCACGGCATGTTCTGCGCCGGTCTGATCCGGATGCTGGAGCGCGACGGCCGGGAGCCGTCCGTGACGATCGTCGACCCGTTCGCCGGGATCCAGCTGCAGCCCGGCACGCCCCGCCGCTCGGACCCGTCCGGCACCCCGGTGGACGAGCGGGCGGTGCGCACCAATCTGGCCCTGGCCGGCCCGGCGGGCGTAACCGCGCGGATCGAGCGGGGCTTCTCGGAGGACCCCGCGACCCGCGCCGCCGTCTCGGACCGCCGTTACGGCGTGATCGTCGTGGACGGCGACCACTCGGCCGAGGGCGTCGCGGGCGACCTGCGGTGGGCGGAGGAGATCGCCGCCCCGGGCGGGATCGTGGTGCTGGACGACTTCGGCGACCCGAAGTGGCCGGGCGTGGCCGAGGCGCTGGAGGCGCATCTGACGGGCCCCACGCGGTTCACGTACCTCGGCAAGGCGGCCCTGTCGGCGTTCCTGCGGGCCGGCTGACCTCGGGCCGCCCGACCGCGGGCCGCCCGACCGCGGGCTGCCTGACTCAGCGCGCCGCCCCGCTCAACGCGCCCCGTACCGGGCCTCGATGCCGGCGAGGATCAGGGCGAGGCCCTCCTCGTACTGCCGGTCGTAGTCGCCGAAGAGGGTTGCGCCCGCCTGGGCGGCGAGGGGGTGGTCCGCCATCAGGCGGGCCCGTTCCTCGACGTCGAAGCCCTCGCGGCGCTCGCCCGGCACCGGCTCGACGCCCTGCTCCTCGGCGACGAAGCCGAGCGTGTAGAGGAACGTCGTCTGGAGCGCCCGTGCCGCCTGGGGGACGGTGAGGCCGGCGGAGGTGAGCAGCCGGAGGTCGTTCTCCTGGTGCTCGGCGTGCTCGAGGCCGGTGAAGCGGGTGCCGCTGAACACCTTGGCGCCGTCGCGGTAGGCGAGCAGCGTGCGGCGCAGGACCCGGTTGCTCGACAGCAGCCGCTCACGCCAGCCGTCGTCCGGGGCGGGCTCGACGCCGTCGGTCATCCGGCGGAACATCTCGGTCGCCATCTCGTCCAGCAGCGCCTGCTTGTCCTTGAAGTGCCAGTACAGGGCGGGCGCCTTGACGTCGAGCTCCCTGGCGATGGCGCGCAGGGTCAGGCCGTCCAGGCCGACCTCGTTCAGCAGGGTCAGCGCCGTGTCGGCGACCCGTCGGCGGTCCAGCGGCGCGCGTCGTTCCGTGCTCACGCTTGACAACTTAACACCGTTAGGGAGACGCTCGGACGGCGGGTCACTTAACGCTGTTAAGGAGACGGATCATGAGCGACACCCCTGTCCTGATCGTGGGCGCGGGGCCGACCGGCCTCACCCTCGGCATCGACCTCGCCCGGCGCGGGGTCCCGGCGCTGGTCGTGGAGCGGGCGGACGAGCTGTTCCCCGGATCGCGCGGCAAGGGCCTCCAGCCGCGCACGATGGAGGTCTTCGACGACCTCGGCGTGCTGGACGCCGTCCGGGCGGGCGGCGGCCGCTACCCGGTCGGCATGCTCTGGCGCGACGGGAAGCGGCTGGGCGAACACCATCTGATGGACCCGGTGGAGCCCACCGAGGAGGCGCCGTACGAGGGCTGGATGGTGCCGCAGTGGCGCACCCAGCGGATCCTGCGGGACCGGCTGGAGGAGCTGGGCGGCAAGATCGCCTTCGGCCGCGAGGTCACGGACGTCACGCAGGACGAGGACGGCGTGACCGCCCACTTCACCGCCGGGCCGCCCCTGCGCGCCCAGTACCTCGTCGCCACGGACGGGGGCCGTTCGGCGGTGCGCCGGGCGGTCGGCGCCGGCATGACCGGCGAGGCGGTCGACCCGCTGCCGATGCTGGTGGCGGACGTGCGGATCGCCGGTCTCGACCGGGACAACTGGCACATGTTCCCGCCCCGCGAGGGCCGGGACGAGTTCCTCACCCTCTGCCCGCTCGCCGGCACGGACGACTTCCAGCTGGTCGCCCGTTTCACCGAGGGCACGCGCGTGGACCTCTCCCCCGACGCCGTAGGGCGGGTCGTGGCCGCCCGCACACACCTCGCCGCCGAGGACGTCACCGGGGTCCTGTGGGCCTCCGACTTCCGGCCGCGCGCGGCGCTCGCCGACCGCTTCCGCGCGGGCCGGGTGTTTCTCGCGGGCGACGCGGCGCACGTGCACTCCCCGGCCGGCGGCCAGGGCCTCAACACCAGCGTGCAGGACGCCTACAACCTGGGCTGGAAGCTCGGCGCGGTGCTGTCCGGCGACGCGGACCCGTCCCTGCTGGACAGCTACGAGGAGGAACGGCGGGCGGTGGCCGCGGACATGCTCGGCCTGTCCACCCGCATCCACCGCGGCGAGGCCCGGCGCGGCGGGGCCACGCTGCAACTGGACCTGGGCTACCGGGAGTCCTCGCTCAGCGCGGAGACGCGCACCGCGCCCGGCCCGGTGCGCGCGGGCGACCGCGCGCCGGACGGCCGGGTCGACGGCGTGCGCCTCTTCGACGCGTTCCGCGGGCCGCACTGGACCCTGCTGGCACTGGGCACGGACGCCCCCGAACCGCCGGCGGGCGTACGGCTGGTGCGCGGCCCGTCCCACCGGACGTACGGCACGGGCCTGTTCCTGGTCCGCCCGGACGGCTATGTGGGCTGGGCCGGGGACGGCGCGGAGGGACTCGGGGGCTACCTGGCGCGGCTCGGGCGACGCTGAGGCGCCGACGGGGTGTCCGGGGGAGCGCCCCCGTCGCGAGGGGGCCGCCCCCGGTCGCCTACGCGCTCGCCGTGGACAGCTTCGCCGCGAAGCCCAGGAACAGGGCGCCCGCCGCCGAGGTGGCGCCCGCCGAGAGGCGGCGGCGACGGCGGAAGGCGGCGGCGAGCCGGGTGCCGCTGAAGATCAGCGCGCTGAGGTAGAGCACGCTGGCGATCTGGGCGAGCGTGCCGAGCACCACGAAGGACAGCGCCGGATAGGCGTAGGCGGGGTCGACGAACTGCACGAAGAAGGCGATGAAGAACAGGATCGCCTTGGGGTTCAGCAGGCTGACGACCAGGGCCCGGCGGAACGGACGCTCACCCGTCGGACCCGCGGCGGGAGCGGTCTCCGCCGCGCTCTCCTCCCCGCGGCCGCGCCACATGCCCCACGCGGCGCGCAGCATCCCGACGGCCAGCCAGGCCAGATAGCCGGCGCCGGCGTACTTCACGATGCCGAACAGCACGGCGTTCGCCTGGAGCAGGGAGGCGACCCCGGCGGCCGACAGCGTCATCAGGACGGCGTCCCCGCACCACACCCCGGCGGCCGCGGTGTAGCCGGAGCGCACCCCGCGACGGGCGGCGACGGACAGGACGTAGAGCGAGTTGGGCCCGGGCAGCAGGATGATCAGCACCAGGCCCGCGAGATAGGTGGGAAGGTCGACGACACCGAACATGGCAGGAGTGTCGCACGCCGTGCGACACTCCTCGACCCTGTTTCGACCTGCGAGAACGAGCCTCAGAAGGCGTCACTCGGCACGTACGTGCCCCACACCTCGCGCAGTGCGTTGCAGACCTCGCCGACGGTGGCGCGGGCCTTGAGGGCGTCCTTCATCGGGTAGAGGACGTTGTCCTCGCCCTCGGCGGCCTTCTTCAGCGCGGCGAGGGCGGTGTCGACCGCCACCTGGTCGCGTTCGGCGCGGAGTTTGGCGAGGCGTTCGGCCTGCTGGGCCTCGATGGCGGGGTCGACGCGGAGGGGCTCGTAGGGCTCTTCCTCGTCGAGCTGGAAGCGGTTGACGCCGACGACGACGCGTTCGCCGGCGTCGGTCTCCTGGGCGATGCGGTAGGCGGAGCGTTCGATCTCGTTCTTCTGGAAGCCGTGTTCGATGGCGTTGACGGCGCCGCCGAGGTCTTCGACCTTCTGCATCAGTTCGAGGGTGGCGGCTTCGACGTCGTCGGTCATCTTCTCGATGACGTAGGAGCCGGCGAAGGGGTCGACGGTGGCGGTGACGTCGGTCTCGTAGGCGAGGACCTGCTGGGTGCGCAGGGCCAGGCGGGCGGACTTGTCCGTCGGCAGGGCGATGGCTTCGTCGAAGGAGTTGGTGTGCAGGGACTGGGTGCCGCCGAGGACGGCGGCGAGTCCCTGGACGGCGACCCGGACCAGGTTGACCTCGGGCTGCTGGGCGGTCAGCTGGACCCCGGCGGTCTGCGTGTGGAAGCGCAGCATCAGCGACTTGGGGTTCTTCGCGCCGAACTCCTCCCTCATCACCCGCGCCCAGATCCGGCGGGCGGCGCGGAATTTGGCGACCTCCTCCAGGATGGTGGTGCGGGCGACGAAGAAGAACGACAGGCGGGGGGCGAAGTCGTCCACGTCCATGCCGGCGGCGACCGCGGTGCGGACGTACTCGATGCCGTCGGCGAGGGTGAAGGCGATCTCCTGCGCGGGCGAGGCACCGGCCTCGGCCATGTGGTAGCCGGAGATCGAGATGGTGTTCCACTTGGGGATCTCGGCCCGGCAGTACTTGAAGATGTCCGCGATCAGCCGCAGCGACGGCTTGGGCGGGAAGATGTACGTGCCGCGGGCGATGTACTCCTTCAGCACGTCGTTCTGGATCGTGCCGGTCAGCTTGTCCGCCGGGACGCCCTGCTCCTCGGCGACGAGCTGGTACAGGAGCAGCAGGAGCGCGGCGGGGGCGTTGATCGTCATCGACGTGGACACCTTGTCCAGCGGGATCCCGCCGAACAGCACCCGCATGTCGTCGATCGAGTCGATCGCCACGCCGACCTTGCCGACCTCGCCGTGCGCGATCGGGGCGTCGGAGTCGTGGCCCATCTGGGTGGGCAGGTCGAAGGCGACCGACAGGCCCATCGTGCCGTTGGCGATCAGCTGCTTGTAGCGGGCGTTGGACTCCGTCGCCGTGCCGAAACCGGCGTACTGGCGCATCGTCCACGGACGGCCCGTGTACATGCTCGGATACACGCCCCGCGTGAAGGGATACGCGCCCGGCTCACCCAGCTTCTCCGCCGGGTCCCAGCCCTCGAGAGCCTCCGGCCCGTACACCGGTTCGATGGGCAGTCCGGACTCCGACTCGCGCGCCATGATGTGCATGCCTCCCGCTGAGCAGCGTTGCTCGATCCGATCGCCGGGCACTCGCCAGTTACTCGCCAGTTACTCACCAGTACAGGCCGACCCTTCGACGGACTGTAGCGGTGCGCGTGCGGCCCGGTGGAGGGCCACACGCTGGGACCTTCCTCACAACCTCCGTGGGACCCCGCTCACAGGGCGGCCCGGCGGCCGTCGCATCCGGTCACACCCCACGATGCCCGCTTGTAGCGCCCCGGTCACGTCCGGGGTAGAACTCAGTGGAACTCCATAGAAGTCGGTGGAACACAGGTGACGGCCGGGCAGGACCGGTACGGCGGAGCGACGGGGGGCCGGGGTGCGCGGGAGGGGCATGAGCGGGAGGGGTCCGGGCCGGAGGGATACGGGTCGCGGCAGGAGCAGGCACGGCATGGCCGTCCTGGCGGCGCTGGGCGCGATGGCGGTGGGTGCGGCCGGGTGCACGGTGCAGCCGGCCGGGACGGACGGGCAGGGCGCGCCGCCGGTGCGGATCGACGTGCCGTCCCGGACGCCGGACGCGCCACGGCCGCCCGCGTCGCCGAGCCGGACCCCGGAGGCGCCCGACAAGCCGTCCCCGCCCGAGACGCCGTCCCCGCCCGCGAAGCCGTCCGCCCGTCCGACGCCGGCGCGCGTGCTGTGGTCGCCCGGCGACGAGGGGCGGGACATACGCGAACTCCAGGCGCGGCTGCGGCAGATCGCCTGGATCTTCCACGGCCCCACCGGCACCTACGACGACCTGACCGCGGAGGCGGTCCGCGGCTTCCAGGGCAAGCGCGGTCTGCCGCGGACCGGGGTGACGGACACCGTGACCTGGCAGCGGCTGCTCGCCATGACGCGGGAACCGGGACGCTGGGAGCTGTATCTCATGGGCGGCCAGCCCGCCGACCCGCCCGACCCGCGCTGCATGACCGGCCGGGTGCTGTGCATCAGCAAGTCCAGCCGCACCCTGCGCTGGATGATCGACGGCCGGACGGTGTCGACGATGCCGGTCCGCTTCGGCTCCGAGTACACGCCCACGCGCGAGGGCGTCTTCCAGGTCTACTGGAAGTCCCGGCACCACGTGTCCACGCTGTACGACTCGCCGATGCCGTACGCGATGTTCTTCAGCGGCGGCCAGGCGGTGCACTACTCGGCCGACTTCGCCGCCCGGGGCTACGCGGGGGCCTCGCACGGCTGTGTGAACGTACGCGACGAGGGCGCGATCGCCCGGCTGTACGAGCAGGTCCGGGACGGCGACAAGGTGGTCGTCCACTGGTGAGACCTGCGACGAGGTGAGAAGAAGGGGCGCGGGCGGGACCGGGGGAACGTGTCCCGCCCGCGCCATGTGCACGAGCCGTGGGTACGGGGGGAACCCCGGCTCAGTGCTACGGCCGATGACCAGTCGGCTCACTCAGTACTGCGTCTGAAGCGCCAGAAGTGTCACACCGGGCGGTACGGAAGTGCGACACGGAGACGTTTGCGCAGGTCAGGCGGTTTTCGGGAGGTCCTACGGCCGCCTAGTCCCGCGTGCCGCCGCCCTTGCCGCTCCCGTTCCCGCCGTCCCCCCCGTTCCCCTTGCCCTTGCCCTTGCCGTCGGCGTTGTCGCCGTTGCCCTGGCCCTTGCCCGGGCGGTCGTCGGCGTCGGAGCCGCTGTCGCCGCGGCCGGCGCCGTTCCCGTCGCCCTTGCCGCCTCCGTCGCCGCCCTCGTCCCGCCCCCCGTCGTCGGTGTCCGGGCGGGCGTCGCCCTGGCCGGGGAGGGTGTCCTGCGGCGCGTCCGCGTCGCGGTCGACGCGCGTCTCGGCGTCCTGCGCGCCGCCGCCGGCGCCCTTGCCGTCCCTGTCCTTCTTGCCGTCCTCGCCACCGGCGCCGTCCTCGGCCGCGAGGACGCGGCAGTACGCGGCGACGTGGGAGGCGCCGCCCGCCGCCTCGTGCAGGGCGCGGCGGTGTTCGCCGTCGACCGGACGGCCCTGGTGCCAGGACCGGCAGGCGGACACGACGAGCTTCCAGCGGGCGCCATGGGCGGTCCTGCCGTCGCCGGGCGGCGAGCCGGTGGGCGTGCCGCCGGGCTCCTCGCCGCCCTGTGCGCCGTCGCGGCCCCCGTCGGCGGTGTCGCCTTCGGGACCGTCCGGGGAGACGCTCCGCGCGGGCGGGGAGACCAGCGGGCGCTGGGGGTGCGTGGCCGTGGCGGCGCCCGCGGGACCGGAGCGGGAGTCGTCGAACGGCGTGGGCAGCAGCCCGGTCCCGGCGAGCACGGCGGCGCCGCCGGCCATGCCGACGACCAGCGCGGCGGCCAGCACCATGCGGGCGGGGCGCGGCCCGCGGACTCCGCCGGGCGTTCCGGTACAGCCGGCGCGCGGGGCGCCGAGACGGATCAGGCCGACATCGGCGCCCCCGGGGCCGGTGCCGTGACCGGTGTGCGGGGCCGAGTCGGCCTGCCCTGTCCGTTCGTCCCTCGACTTGCGGAAGGCGGCCAGCGCGGCCGCCTCCCCGGGAAGTTCGCCCTCGTCCGTGGGCGGTGGCGCGGAGAGCGCGCGGAGCACTCCGGCGAGCCGTTCGGCCTGGTCACCGGCGGGTGGACCGGCAGCCTGGGGTGACTCACCGCTCAGCAGGCGCTCCGCCGCCTCCGCGTCCAGCCACCTGTACCGCTCATCGGCCATCACAAGTCCTTCTGCGTCCGCGCTCGCAACTGCGTCACACTCGCGGACGTCACCGTACGACGGCGTGGTTCTCTCTGGGGTGGAAGGGCGTCGAGCGCACCCGCGGATTCCGGATGGCCGTCCGGATCGTCGCCGAGCAGCTCGGCGAGCCGGCGCAGGCCGCGGTGCGCGGCCGTCCGCACGGCGCCGGGACGCTTGCCCAGGGTCTGCGCGGCGGTCTTGGCGTCGAGGCCCACGACCACGCGCAGGACGACGGCCTCGGCCTGGTCCTGCGGCAGCCGGGAGATCAAGTGGAAGGCGCCGTCCGTGGCCAGCGCCTCGATCGCCTCGCCGGCCGTGTCCGACTCGGCGGGCCGCCCGGTCAGCTCGGTCTCGTCGCCGCCGATCGCGGGGCGGCGGCCCCGCATGCGGATGTGGTCCAGCGCGCGGTTGCGGGCGATGCGGGCCGCCCAGCCGCGGAAACGGTCCGCGTCGCCGGAGAATCTTTCCAGGTCACGGGCTATCTGAAGCCATGCCTCGGACGTCACGTCCTCGGCGTCGGGCTCACCGACCAGTGTCCGGACGTACCCGAGCAGCCGTGGGTGCACGGCGCGGTACACGGTCCGGAACGCGGTCTCGTCCCCACCCTGTGCCGCGCGCACCGCGGCAGTCAGCTCCGCGTCGTCCCCCAGCACGCGTGCGCCCTTCTGCGCCTCAGCCGGCGCCGCTCTCGCGGACCGGGTTGCTCGCCGTCGTCATTGCTCAATCGGTCGTTGCGGTCTCAAGGCCGCACGCGGAGGTTGTGGTCGTTTGTCTCCCGCGGCCTGGCGCGAAAGGCACGTTACGACCTGAAACCGCTCCCCGTCCATGACCGTACAAGACGCAACTAACCCGTGACACGGGACGTGTGACAGAAAACGCATCCCTGGCGCTGTAGAAGGTACGGGTCGCGCGCGGCCCGTACCGCGCGACGGCCGGGGCCTCTCCTGTGGGGGGTGGCGGCCCCGGCCGTCTCCGCACCCCCACTGCCGGGCAGTCATACCGCCGCAGACACACGCGCCGCCGCCGAGGCGAGACACGCTGCCGCCGCGGGCAATCGTGCCGCTGGGCGGCACGGGTGGGCGCGGCGGCACCCCGTCATCGCCGGGCTGCGAAACACCCCCCGTTCAGGTGAGCCGCGTCAACGCTCAAGACTTACGTCCACGCCCCTCAGCCTCACCCTTGCCCTGGCCCTCGCCCTCGCCAGAGGGATCGGTGCCGGCCGTCTCCCCCGTGGGACGGCCGACACCCGCTTCACCCCCCGAAACCTCCGGAGGAACACTCGGCCGAGCCGGCACAGAAGCCGAGGGCGCCACCGTCGCAGCGCGCCCCGCGCAGTACGCATCCACCCGCCCCGCACCTCCCGCGGCAGCGACCAGCCGCTCCCACGCGGCAGCGTCCAACGCCCGCCCCTCCCCGGCGACCCGCTCGTACGCCCGGCACTGCGCCCCGACGTCACCGGCCACGGACTCCGCCCGCCCCGAGCGGCGCCGCTCACCCTCGCCCCCCGCACCCGCGGAAGCCGACATCTCCGGGTTCCCGACGGCACCGGAGCCGGACACATCCGGGACCCCCGTAACCTCCGGTGCGGAAGAGCTCGCGGACGGCGTCCGAGACGGCCCCGTGTCCTCGGACCGCCCCCCACCCGACGCGCCCGCCGCGTTGATGCCGGCCACGGCGACCCCACTGAGCGCGCAGCCCGCCACCAACGCCCCCAGCGTCGCCCGCAGCGACCGCCCGCCGAGCCGCCGCCGGGAGGCCCGCCAGTCGTCCCGGCGCCGGGTGCGCGCGCCATGCGCCCCCGACTCCCGGGCGGCCACGAACGCGGCGACGGCCCGCTGCTCGGCACCGGCGTCCACCCCGTCACGAACCAGGGCGGCGACGAGCAAGGCCTCCAGACGGGCGGTGTCACCGACCGCCCCGCCGACGGGGACGGCTATGCCCACAGCCCGCTCGGACCGCTCGGACCGCTCGGACCGCTCGGACCGCTCGGACCGCTCGGAACGACGCTCAGGGTGCACACGCCGACGGCCGGCCCGCCCGCCGTCGCTCTGCCGTTCACCCATGTCCGCTTCCGTCCCTGCTCGATCGTGTCCGGCCTGTCCGGTCCGTCCGGTTCCGTTCGCCGGCCCCTGCGACCCCGCACCCGGGGCGCGACGCTCGCCGCACCCCCTCCCACCAGCGGGGAGCCCGTTCCGGCCCCAGCACACGGATACGGTCGGTCCGCCCGGCCCGTTCAGCCGCCGGTCCGGCCGTGCCCTCCGGTGTGACCGCCGTCCCGGCCCACGGTCACGTCGACTCACCCAGCGTCCGGGGCGCCTCATCCGTCACACCGTCGGCGGCGAGCTGCCGCGCCAGGCGCCGCAGGCCCCGGTGCGCGGCCGTCCGTACGGCGCCCGGCCGCTTGCCGAGGACGCGGGCGGCGGCGGGCCCGTCGAGGCCCACGACCACCCGCAGCAGCACGGCCTCGGCCTGGTCCCGGGGCAACCGGCCCACGAGGGCGAGGGCCTGCTCGGTGGACATGGCCTCCATCGCCTGGTCGTGCGTGCTGTGCGGGCCGGGCAGCTCCAGGACGTCCTGCTCCAGCGCGGACGCGCGAGGGCGCACGCGCTGGCGGCGCAGGTGGTCCAGCGCGCGGTGCCGGGCGATGGTGGCCGTCCAGCCGCGGAACCCGGCGCCGTCGCCCTTGAACCGGCCGAGGTCACGGGCGATCTCCAGCCAGGCGTCCGACATCACGTCCTCGGCGTCGCCGCCGACCAGTCCGCGTACGTACGCGAGAAGTCCGGGCTGCACGAGCCGGTAGGCCACGGCGAACGCGGCCTCGTCGCCCTGCTGGGCGCGCGCGACGGCGTCGCCCAGTTCCCCGTCGAACGCCTGCGTGCGGCGGGATTCCCCTCCGTGGCCCAAGAACCGTCCTCGTCCGTACCGAGCGCGATGCGCCTCGCATGACGTGCGCACGTCCGCCGTGTCACACCCCCAGCGACCTCAGCGTGCGCGGCGGCCAAAGTGTCACAGGTCAACCCACGTCCCACCGCTCCCACGCCCCTCACGCACCCCGGCCCCACACCGCTCCCGGGCCCGCCCGGAGCCCCAACTCCGCCGCAGGACCCGCACCCGTCGGCACGCCCCCGCAAGGACTCCGGCGCGCAGCAACCCGACTGGGCCCGGGCCCGACCCCACCCGAGGCCCGACCCCGCCAGGGGTCAGCCCCTCCACAGATCAGCCCCGCCAGGGGTCAACCCCCCACCCCCGCCGTCGCGTCCCGGCACAGCAGCCGGAGGGAGCCGTCCTGGGTGTAGCAGCGGCGGGCCTCGTCGATGGGGTCCCAGAGGCGGCCGTCCGGCGTGCGGACCCAGTGGTCGCCGCCGGAGGCCCACCACTCGCCGCCGGCCTGACGCACGATCACCTCCCCCGCGTAGGCCCCGAAGCCGCGCAGCACCAGCTCCACGGCGGCGTACGGGGCCGACTCCGAGCGGATGTCCTCGATCATCCGGTCGACGCTCCACAGACTGCGCGCCGAGTAGTCGAGGCGCATCCGTGCCCCCTCGCGCATCGCCGCCACCGCGTCCGCCGCCCAGCGGACCGGCTTCGTCGCCGCCGAAGGCCTGGTCTCCTGCTGTGTCGTCACAGTCGTCGCAGTCGTCACACCCTGGAGAGCGCCGCGGCGAAGCGTTTCGTCACCCCGATCCGGCGGCTTCCCACAACGGGTGCACGACCGCCCCAGGACACTCACAGGACCGTCGCCGCACGCCCGCTTCCCGCACCCGCCCCCCTCTCCCCGTACCGGCGTCAGCCGTCCCGGCCTCAGCCGTCGCGCCGGCTGCGGCGCGAGACCGCCGCGCGCAGCACCCGGCGCCCCTCCGTGGACACCTCCAGCGCGCTGCGCAGCCCCGCCGCGCCGTGAGCGGCGACGAGTTCCAGGACGGCGGTCTGCCGCCGCAGCTCCGCGGCGAGCAGCGGCGACAGGCCGTCCGTGCGGCCGTCGCGGCGGGCGGCGGTCAGGTCGGCGTCGCCGGCGCCGTCGAGCAGCAGGTGGACCCGCAGCGCGTCGGCCGAACAGCCGTCGGCCCACGCGCGCAGCGCCGGCCCTGACCGGTCCGCGGGGGCGGCGGCGAGCATGCCCCGCGCCAGCCGAGCCGCCTCCTCCGCACAGCCGCCCGCCGCCTCGCCCGCCGCCGCGTCCAGCTTCTCGCGCGTCTGCCGGAGCACCTCGCCCCAGTCGCCGTCGGCGGGACCGCCCGCGAGGGTGCCCCACAGCGGCCGCAGCGCCTCGTCGTCACCGCCCAGCAGCGGCACGCACCGATCCAAACAAGCCACCCCGCTGGCGGCCAGTCCGCGCTCGTCGGCCTGTGCGATCAGTTCCTCCAGGCTCATCCACGCCTCCCTCTGCGGGTTCCGCGGGCCCCCGGATGAGGCCGTGACGTGCCTCGTCCCTCACGGAGCCCGCATTTCCCCTTACTGCGTGCGACAAGCCGGGAGTGTCACTCGGGCACCACGCCCAACCGGTCGAGCAGCTGGAAGAAAACGTTTTCGGCCATCGGCCCGGGGTCCGCGGTCAGCACCTGGAGGACGTCCTCGGCGGCGACCGTGCGCCCGGCCTCCTCGGCCCAGAGGACGGCACGCTCGGCCGCGTCGGCGGGTTCGAGGAAGTAGTCGTCGACGGTGAGGCCCTCCTGCCGCCCGTCGAGGTAGCCGGCCATCGCGTCCCGGCCGAGACAGGCCGTCCATACCCCGCTCTCCGGGGACGCCGCCTCCACCGCCACGCACGCGCCGTCCATCACGTACCCGAACAGGGCGGGCGCGCCGGTCTCCCGCGCCAGTTCGTTCATGCTGCCCAGCTCGCCCTCGCGGCCCGGCAGTTCCCACACCTGCCAGCCGTCCGGGGCCTCGGTGCGCAGGGTCAGGTCCCCGCCCGCGCCGGCCAGCGCGTCCCGTCCGGCCAGTGGCAGCTCCGCGCGGCCCACGACGAAGTAACCCCAGTAGCCCATGTGCCGGTTCCCCCCGCATGTCGTTCCCGGCCCGGCGCGCCGAGCCGTCGGCTCGCCCAGAACATCACCACAGCCGTCCGGGGGTTCGCAGGCGTTCGCGGCAATCCGTCAGCCGAGACGGCCCGCCAGCGTGCGGAATTCCGCCCATGACAGCTCCGGTTCGCCCGCGTCCCACAGCTTCTGGGCGAGGGCCCGCAGCGGCATCCGGATGCCCGCCGCGACCTGTTCCTGCGTCTGGGAGCGGGGCAGGTCGCCCCAGATGGCGAAGGACCCGCCGAGGATCTGCCGGTCGTACTTCGCGGGGACGGGGGTGGTGCCGCGCAGGACCCGCGGCGTCCACTGCTCGTAGATGCGCTCGCCGGTCGGGTAGACGAAGGTGAGCGGCTCGCCGAGCACGTAGTACAGGAACTCGTCGTTGTAGTTGATCACGTCGCGGCCCTCGGCCAGGTACTCCGCGGGCTCGCGCGCGCCGATCTCCTTGCCGGTCCAGTAGGCGACCCGGATGTCCTCGTCCGCCTGGACGGACCCACCGGAGAAGAAGCCGTCGTTCCAGGCGCGCGGGACGCGGTCGTGGGCGCGGACGGTGGCGGCGCGGTCGTTGAGCCAGCCGGTGGTCAGGTCCTCGACGGTGGCGCCGGAGCCGTACTTCTCGCGGGCCGCGGCGGCGAGGCCGGGGAAGGACGCCTCGGGGTCGGACACCACCAGCGCCTGGTACTCGTCGCCGCCGAGGTGCCACTGGTCGCCGGGGAAGAGGTCCGCGTACTCGTCGAGCAGGTCGTCGACGATCTCGGCGGACTTCGGGTTCGCGATGTCGACGGCGCCGCGCACCGCCTCGCCGTTCGCCCTGCGCAGCTGGAGGTCGGGGTGGGCGTCGATGACGGCGCCGAGGTGTCCGGGCGAGTCGATCTCGGGGACGACGGTGATGTGCCGGCTCTCCGCGAGCTCGACGATCTTCTTGACCTGCGTCTTGGTGAGGTGGTCCTCCGAGACGATCTCCGGGTGCGAGTCGGACTCGATACGGAAGCCCTGGTCGTCGGAGAAGTGCAGGCCGAGCTCGTTGTACTTCAGGTCGCCCAGCTCGCGTATGCGGTCCTCGATCCAGCCGGCGCCGTAGTGCTTGCGCGCGATGTCGAGCATCATGCCGCGCCGCGGCTTGGCGGGCTCGTCGCGCACCACGCCCTCGGGGGCGGCGCCGGCGCCGCGTATCTCCTGCTTGAGCGTGCGCGTGCCGTAGAAGACGCCCGTCTCCCCCGGCCCGCTGACGGTGACCCGCCCGCCGCGCACGGTCAGGGTGTACGACTCCGGGTTCGCGCCCGCGTCCCGGTTCAGCTCCAGGCGCACGTCGCCCGGCCGCTCGTCGTCCCGCTCCCCCGCGTACGCGAGGCCCAGCTCCTCGGCCGTCAGCCGGCCCTCGTCGGCCAGTGCCGGGTCGGACACCACCACCCGGTGGCCGGGGGCGGGCCGCCAGCCGGGGCCGCGCCCGGCCGTGTGCTCGCGCACGGCGGGTATGGTCCGCGGCGCCTCGGACAGCGGGTAGCTGCGGGTGGGGCTCGGCGTCGGCGACGGCGACGAGGGGGCGGCCGACGACGACCCGCCGTCGTCCCCGGAGGCCCACAGGCCGAGGCCCACACCGGAGGCCACCACCACCGCCCCCGCTGCCACCGCGACGGCCGCGACCCTCCGCCGCCGTGCCGCCGCCTGCCCACCGGGACGCCGCCCGCGCTGACCGTGCTGCCTGTGCCGACTCACCCTGCCAACGTACGACCCGTTCGGGTGAGAAGCGTCCACAAGCCGTTCTCAAACTCTGCCGTCCGGGTGAAATGGGGGTACCGATCGGACACGTCTCGGACTCACTCGATAACGTGACGTCACAACTCTCACAGCATCTGCCAACGACACACACGCGACGCCCACGAGGACCCACGCTGCCTGCGCACCGACTCCCCCACCTCCCCGGCCGAGTCGCCATACCCGGACAGTCCCGCGGCGCGCCCGGAACCCGGCCCCCGCTGGAGTGGTTCAACGACGCTCCCGGGCCCGACGCCGAGCGCGCCCTGCTGTCCTGCCTGCACAGCCCCCGCTGGGCCCGGCTGGTGGCCGGCCACCGCCCCTACCCGGACCCGGCGTCGCTCCTGGCCGCCGCGGACGAGGCGACGTACGACCTCTCCCCGGAGGAGATCGCCGAGGCGCTGGCCTCCGAGCCTCTCCCCTCCCTCCCCGAGGACGCCTACTCGGCCGCCCACACCGCCCTGAACGCCGCGCACGCGGCCTACGAGGCCAAGTTCGGCCACGTCTTCGTCATCTGCCTCGACGGCGTCCCCGAGCACGAGGTCCTGGACCGCGTCCTGGAGGACATCCGGTCACGATTGGCGAACGATCCCCACGACGAACAAGCGATCACCCGCGACCAACTCCGCCTCCTGGCCAGGGAACGCTTGAACAACGCCCTCAGGGGCGCGGGGCTGTAACGATGTGCGGCTCCGCCGCGTGGGCGCGAACAACCCCAATGACGCCGCACCCGGCAACGAACCGCACCCCCCACCCCCGTGGCCGCGGCTTGACCCCCGCCCCCTTTTCGAGTGCAAGTTTGATCACACCGGCAGGCCCCCTGTAAGCGCCGCAGGCACTCGTCGCTACCATGCTGGGGGCCGGTGGACCGTACCCGGCCGGGCCCGACCGACAAGGAAAGCCGGCGCGGCCCCGATCCCCGCTCCCGGAG
Organism: Streptomyces lusitanus; assembly: GCF_042647945.1. Lineage (NCBI taxonomy): Bacteria > Bacillati > Actinomycetota > Actinomycetes > Kitasatosporales > Streptomycetaceae > Streptomyces > Streptomyces lusitanus. The sequence goes on along the minus strand of NZ_JBHRWL010000002.1, from coordinate 185,751 downwards.
GAAATTTCCGTGCCGGCTGGAACGCTGTACCGCGGCCGGGAAGGAATGTGGTCCTGGGTGGCTCACCGAGTCACCGGCGTCCTCATCTTCTTCTTCCTGTTCGTTCACGTGCTGGACACCGCTCTCGTGCGAGTGTCCCCGGAGGCCTACGACGACGTCGTGGCCACGTACAAGACGCCGATCGTCGCGCTGCTGGAGTACGGCCTCGTCGCCGCCATCCTCTTCCACGCGCTCAACGGCCTGCGTGTCATCGCCGTCGACTTCTGGATCAAGGGCGCCCGGTACCAGAAGCAGATGCTCTGGACCGTCGTCGCCGTGTGGGTCGTGCTGATGCTCGGGGCGATCTACCCCGTCCTCGGCCACGCCGCTCGTGAACTGTTCGGGAGCTGACGCAGATGTCCACGACTGAAACCCCCGCCTCGGGCGTCGGCCCCGTCGAAGGCGCCTCGCTGTACTCCGTCGACAACCCGGCGCCGGTCATCGAGGCCCCGCGCAAGCGCACCAAGAAGACCCCGAAGTCCACCCGCGGCAACTTCGAACTGGCCGCGTGGCTGTTCATGCGCCTGTCCGGTGTCGTCCTGGTCGTCCTGGTCATCGGCCACCTGCTGATCCAGCTGGTGCTGGACGGCGGCGTCTCCAAGATCGGCTTCGCCTTCGTGGCGGGCCGCTGGGCGAGCCCCTTCTGGCAGGTCTGGGACCTGGCGATGCTGTGGCTGGCGATGCTGCACGGCGCCAACGGCCTGCGCACGGTCATCAACGACTACGCCGAGCGGCCGAACACCCGCCTGTGGCTGAAGGGCCTGCTCTACACGGCCACGGTGTTCACCATCCTGCTGGGCACGCTGGTGATCTTCACCTTCGACCCGAACATCCGCTAGGCACGGGGCTGCGAGAACTATGAAGATCCACAAGTACGACACCGTCATCGTCGGCGCCGGTGGCGCCGGTATGCGGGCCGCCATCGAGGCGACCAAGCGCAGCCGCACCGCCGTGCTGACCAAGCTCTACCCCACCCGCTCCCACACGGGCGCCGCGCAGGGCGGCATGGCCGCCGCGCTCGCCAACGTGGAGGAGGACAACTGGGAGTGGCACACCTTCGACACGGTCAAGGGCGGTGACTACCTGGTCGACCAGGACGCCGCCGAGATCCTGGCGAAGGAGGCCATCGACTCCGTCCTCGACCTGGAGAAGATGGGCCTGCCGTTCAACCGCACGCCGAACGGCACCATCGACCAGCGCCGCTTCGGCGGCCACTCCCGCAACCACGGCGAGGCCCCGGTCCGCCGGTCCTGCTACGCCGCGGACCGCACCGGTCACATGATCCTCCAGACGCTGTACCAGAACTGCGTGAAGGAGGGCGTGGAGTTCTTCAACGAGTTCTACGTCCTGGACCAGCTGATCACCGAGGTCGACGGCGTCAAGAAGTCCGCCGGCGTCGTGGCGTACGAGCTGGCGACCGGCGAGATCCACATCTTCCAGGCGAAGTCCGTGATCTACGCGTCCGGCGGCACCGGCAAGTTCTTCAAGGTGACGTCCAACGCGCACACCCTCACCGGTGACGGCCAGGCCGCCGTGTACCGCCGGGGTCTGCCGCTGGAGGACATGGAGTTCTTCCAGTTCCACCCGACCGGCATCTGGCGGATGGGCATCCTGCTCACCGAGGGCGCCCGCGGTGAGGGCGGCATCCTGCGCAACAAGGACGGCGAGCGCTTCATGGAGAAGTACGCGCCCGTCATGAAGGACCTCGCCTCCCGCGACGTCGTCTCCCGCTCCATCTACACGGAGATCCGCGAGGGCCGCGGCTGCGGTCCCGAGGGCGACCACGTCTACCTGGACCTCACGCACCTCCCGCCGGAGCAGCTGGACGCCAAGCTGCCCGACATCACCGAGTTCGCGCGGACCTACCTCGGCATCGAGCCCTACACGGACCCGATCCCGATCCAGCCCACCGCGCACTACGCGATGGGCGGCATCCCGACCAACGTCAAGGGCGAGGTCCTCGCGGACAACACCACGGTCGTCCCCGGCCTGTACGCGGCCGGCGAGGTGGCCTGCGTGTCGGTGCACGGCGCCAACCGTCTGGGCACCAACTCGCTGCTGGACATCAACGTGTTCGGCAAGCGGGCCGGCATCGCGGCGGCGGAGTACGCGCAGACCGCGGACTTCGTCGAGCTGCCGGAGAACCCGGAGTCCCTCGTCGTCGGGCAGATCGAGCGGCTGCGCTCCTCCACCGGCAAGGAGCGGGTGGCCGAGCTGCGCCGCGAGCTCCAGGAGACGATGGACGCCAACGTCATGGTGTTCCGCACCGAGCAGACGATCAAGACGGCGGTCGAGAAGATCGCCGAGCTGCGCGAGCGCTACAAGAACGTCGCCATCCAGGACAAGGGCAAGCGGTTCAACACCGACCTCCTCGAGGCCGTCGAGCTGGGCAACCTGCTGGACCTGGCCGAGGTCATGGCCGTCTCCGCGCTGGCCCGCAAGGAGTCCCGCGGCGGTCACTACCGCGAGGACTTCCCGAACCGCGACGACGTCAACTTCATGCGCCACACGATGGCGTACCGCGAGGTCGGCGCCGACGGCACCGAGACCGTCCGTCTGGACTACAAGCCGGTCGTCCAGACCCGCTACCAGCCGATGGAGCGTAAGTACTGATGGCTACCCCTGTTCTGGACAAGGCGGACGCGGCCGGCTCCCCCGAGCCCGGCTTCGCCGACTCCCCCTACATCACCGTCACCTTCCGGATCCGCCGGTTCAACCCGGAGGTCTCGGCGGAGGCGACCTGGGAAGACTTCCAGCTGGAGATCGACCCCAAGGAGCGCGTCCTCGACGGTCTGCACAAGATCAAGTGGGATCTGGACGGCACGCTGACCTTCCGCCGCTCCTGCGCCCACGGCATCTGCGGCTCCGACGCCATGCGGATCAACGGCAAGAACCGCCTGGCGTGCAAGACGCTGATCAAGGACATCAACCCCGAGAAGCCGATCACGATCGAGGCCATCAAGGGCCTGACGGTCCTCAAGGACCTGGTCGTGGACATGGAGCCGTTCTTCCAGGCGTACCGGGACGTGATGCCCTTCCTGATCACGAAGGACACCAACGAGCCGACGCGTGAGCGGCTCCAGTCCGCCGAGGACCGCGAGCGGTTCGACGACACGACCAAGTGCATCCTGTGCGCCGCGTGCACGTCGTCGTGCCCGGTGTTCTGGAACGACGGCCAGTACTTCGGCCCGGCCGCGATCGTCAACGCGCACCGCTTCATCTTCGACTCGCGTGACGAGGCCGGGGAGCAGCGCCTGGAGATCCTCAACGACAAGGACGGCGTCTGGCGCTGCCGTACGACCTTCAACTGCACGGACGCCTGCCCGCGCGGCATCGAGGTCACCAAGGCGATCGCCGAGGTGAAGCGCGCGCTCATCACGCGCCGCTACTGAGGCGCCCCGCCCGCAGGTCCCGAGGGCCCCGTCTTCCGTGTGGAGACGGGGCCCTCGGGCGTGTCCGGGTGCGCGCGTGTAGTGCGTACGCACCAGAGGGGACGGTTCCTCAGGACGATGCCCGGCCGGGGGCGGGACCCGAAGGTGGTCGTATGCGCACTCCTGTGAACCGGTTCCCTAAGCTGGGCCGCGTGCTGCCGACATCGGACCTCGCGGGTACGGCGGTGTCGCGCCCCGGACGGCGGCGGGAGGGCGCGGTCGTGGCGGCCGCGTTCGTGATCTGTCTGCTCGGCGGGACCGTGCGGGTCGAGGACGCCCTGTCCGCGCCGCCCCTCGCCGCGTATCTGCTCGCCCTGGCGTCCGCGGCCGTGCTGCCCGCGCGGCACCGGCGGCCCTTGGCGGTCCTGGCCGCCACCACCGCGGCCGGTCTCGTGGCCCAGCCCCTCGGCCTGGTGCTGAGCCCGCTCGTGATCGCGCCCGCCCTGGTCGCCGCCTACGCCTGCACGCTCAACGTGCCCGGCGAACGGCGCGCGGCCGGTGCGGTGACGCTGGCGGGCGTGGCGCTCCTGGCCGGGTCCGTGCCGCTGGCCGGGGACCTCTCCTGGCAGGACGCGAGCCGTATAGGGTCCGTGCCGGCGGCGCCGCTGGTCGCGGGGCTGGTCGGACACGCGGCGCGGACCCGGCGGGCGTATCTGGCGGCCGTGGAGGAGCGGGCGCGGCGGGCCGAGGAGAGCAGGGAGCTGGAGGCGCGGCGGCGGGTCGCGGAGGAGCGGGTGCGGATCGCCCGGGAGCTGCACGACCTGGTGGCCCACCAGATCACCCTCGCCAACGCGCAGGCCACGGTCGCCGCCCACTTCGTCGACAGCCGCCCGGAGCAGACCCGCGTCAGCCTGCGCGAACTCGTCGAGACGACCGGGCAGGCCCTGGACGAACTGCGGGCCACGGTGGGGCTGCTGCGGCAGACCGGGGACGGGGACACGGGCGTGCCGGAAGGCCCCGCGCCCGGGCTGGCGCGGCTGCCGGACCTGCTGGAGTCCTTCCGGCGGGCGGGGCTCGAGGTGGTGGTGCGGGAGACGGGCCGGGCGCGGGCGCTGCCACCGGGCGTGGACCTCACGGCGTACCGGATCGTGCAGGAGGCGCTGACCAACGTGACCAAGCACGCCTCCGGGCGCGGGGCCCGGGTAGGGCTGGACTGGGGCGGCGGGCGGCTGACCGTCACGGTGGCCGACGACGGGGGCGCCCCGTCCGGACCCCCCGCCCTGTCGGACCGGCCACCCGGCTACGGCCTGATCGGCCTACGGGAACGCGCCGCTGCGGTGGGCGGCGAACTGACGGCGGCCCCGCGCAAGGAGGGCGGCTTCCTGGTGACGGCCCACCTGCCCTTCCCGCCCGCCCGGGACGCGGCGGCGGCCGGCGAGGAGGGCCGGACGCGGCGGGCGGACGGCGGAACCGAGGGGACGACGTGACACGGAAGGCGCTGCCACGCGGCGCGTTCCGGCTGCGGATGCGGCCGACGGACGCCGGAACCGAGGGGATGCTGCTCACCGCCCACCAAGCGCTGCCGCACGGCGACTTCCGGATGCCCCTGCCGCCCGCCAGGGACCCGGTCGCGGGCGACGAAGACGCGCGGACGCGGCACACGGACCGCCGGACCGAGAGGACGACATGACGCTGACGGTGCTGCTCGCCGACGACCAGGCGTTGCTGCGCGGTGCGTTCCGGCTGTTGCTGGAGAGCACTGACGACATCACCGTGGTGGGCGAGGCCGGTGACGGTCGGGAGGCGGTGCGGCTGGCCCGTGAACTGCGGCCGGGCGTCGTGGTGATGGACGTCCGGATGCCCGGGACGGACGGCATCGCCGCCACCGCGGAGATCTGCGCGGACCCGGAGCTGCGCGGCACCCGCGTGATGGTCCTCACCACGTACGAGACGGACGAGAACGTGGCGCAGGCGCTGCGCGCGGGCGCCTCCGGCTTCGTGGGCAAGGGGATCGGGGCGGAGGACCTGGCGGACGCCGTCCGGACGGTCGCCGAGGGCGAGACGCTGCTGTCGCCGGCGGCGACCCGTTCCCTGGTGGCGCGGTTCCTCGCCGCGCCGGCCGGCGCCCCGCCGCAGGACGCCGGCCGGCTGGCCGTACTCACCCCGCGCGAACGCGAGATGGTGGCGCTGGTGGCGACCGGCCTGTCCAACCAGGAGATCGCCGAGCGGATGGTCCTCAGCCCCTTCACCGTGCGCGCCCATGTGCAGCGCGCCATGACGAAGCTGGAGGCCCGCGACCGCGCGCAGCTCGTCGTCATCGCCTACCGGACCGGCCTGGCGCGGGTCACCCCGGAGGACGAGGCCGGACGCTCCTCGTAGTCGGGCAGCGTCAGGGCCGTGTGGGCCGGGCGGGGCCGCGCGTCGGGCAGGGCGTCGAGGGTGCGCAGCCGGGCGTCGCGCTGCTCCAGGGCGCGGGCGGTGACGGGGAAGAGCGTGGCGCCGCCCTCGTCGACCAGCGCCTGGTTGGCCGTCACGTACGGGCGCATACGGTTTTCGTAGGCGGCGAAGGCGGCCGTGTGGTCGCGGTGGGCGGCCAGGGCGTGGGCGAGGACGTAGGCGCCGGACAGCGCGAGGCTGGTGCCCTGGCCGGTGAGGAAGGACGGTGCGTAGGCGGCGTCGCCGACGAGGGCGGCGCGGCCCTGCGTCCAGCGGGGCATGCGGATCTGTCCGGCCGTGTCGAAGAACAGGTCGTCGGTGTCGCGCACGGCGGCCACCATGCGGGGGATCTCCCAGCCCTCGCCGGCGAACACCTCGGCGACCAGGTCCCGTTGGGCCGCCGGGTCGCGCAGGGCGTCCTGCGGGGGCCGCGGCCGGTGGAAGGTGAGGAAGCCGTGCACCTCGGGGCCGTCGCCGGTGGCGTAGAGGGCGGCGGCCTTCCCCGGGGTGTTCCACAGCACCAGTTCACGGTCGAGGCGCCCGGGGTTGGGCAGGGTGAAGAGGGCGAAGCAGTAGGCGAGGTAGCGGTGGTAGCGGTCCTCGGGGCCGAACAGGGCGGCCCGGGTGGCCGAGTGCATGCCGTCCGCGCCGATCACCAGGTCGTACGTGTCCTGCCGCCCGCTGCGGAAGGTGACGTCGACGCCGTGCGCGGCCGGGGCGAAGGCGGAGACGGAGTCGCCGAAGCGGAACTCCACGTCGTCGCGGACCAGTTCGTACAGGGCGTCGGCGAGATCACCCCGCCGTATCTCCAGGTCGCGGGGCTCGCGCCGGCCGGCGTGGGCCCGGAGTGAGGCGACGGTGCGGCCGGTAGCGTCGAGGAAGGTGGCGCGCCGGGGGCCGACGTGCACCTGGCGCAGCCGCGGCCACAGGCCCATCCGGCGGATCACCTCGGTCGCCGTGCCGCGGATGTCGACGGGGTAGCCGCCGCCGCGCAGGGCGCCGGCCTTCTCCACCACGGTGACCGCGAACCCGGCGCGGTGCAGCCAGTACGCGAGGGCGGGGCCGGAGACGCTGGCCCCGGAGATCAGGACGGTGCGCGGGGTGGTCATGAACGGGTTCCTTCCTTCGCGGTGGCGTGCGCGGACTCGACGGGGTGCGCGGAATCGACGGGCTGCGCGGAATCGACGGGCTGCGCGGAATCCGCGGTGTGCGCGGAACGGGAGGCGCGCGTGCCCTTAGCGGCGCGGGCGAGGAACAGGCCGAGCGCCGCGGCGACGCCGGTGACGGCGAAGCCGGTGGTGAAGGCGGCCTCGGCGGGCAGCCCGGTGCCGGCGTCGGTCCCGGCCGCGAGCAGCCCGCCCGCGATCTGGGCGCCGACGACGACCCCGATCACCCGCGTGACGACGAGCAGGCCGGTGGCGATGCCGGTGTCCCCGGGGTCGACGGCGGTGGCGGCGCCCGCCAGCAGCGCGGTGGTGGCGATGCCCGCGGCGAAGGCGGTCAGCGTCTTGGCGAGGGCGAGCTGCCAGGCGGCGTCGTGCTGGGCGGCCAGGGCGAACATCGTGGCGGCGGTGGCCAGGGCGGCCACGGCGACCACGGCACGGGCGCCGAACCGCCGGGCGGCGACCCCGCCGACCGCGTCGCTCATGGCCCCGGCGATCGCGCCGGGCAGCAGGTAGAGGCCGATGTCCGTGGTGTCGGCGTCGAAGCCGTAGCCGTCGCCCGGGACGGCGAGGAGCTGCGGCAGCAGCAGGGTGACCATGCCGAGGGTGACGGTGACGAGCAAGGTGAGCAGGCACGCCTGCCACATCGCGGGCCGGGCCAGCATGCGCAGGTCGACCATCGGGGAGACGGCGCGGCGCTCGACGCGGACCCAGGCGGTGGCGAGCACGGCGACCAGCGCGAGCAGCGCGCCCGCGGCGAGCGGCGGAAGACCGCCGCCGGTCAGCAGGACGAGGCCGAGCATGAACGCGAGCAGGGTGGCGCTCAGCAGCACCACGCCGGGCCAGTCGATCCGCTCGTCGTGCCGGACGGGCGCGTCGGACGGCATCAGCCGCGCCACCAGGACGGTCGCCGCGACGACCACGAGGGTGGGCAGCACGAACATCCAGTGCCAGGACAGGTGGTCGGCGATCAGTCCGGCGCCGAGCATGCCGAGCATGCCGCCGCCGGTGAACAGGGCGACGACCAGGCCGATCGCCGCCTGGGTGCGCCCGGCCGGCAGATGGGCGCGGACCAGGATGAAGGACAGCGGCAGCACGCCGACCATGGCGCCCTGGAGGACCTGGCCGAGCAGCAGCAGCGGCAGTCCGGGGGCCAGTCCGGCCAGCAGTCCGCCGGCGGCGACCACGGCCATCAGCCGGAGCAGGACGCGTTTGCCGCCGTAGCGGTCGCCGAGCTTCCCGGCGACGGGGGTGAGGACCGCGCCCGTGACGAGCAGCGTGTTGGCGACCAGCGCGCCCTCGGAGGGGCCGAGCCCGAGCTCGCGCTGGAGCAGCGGGAGCGCGGGTTCCACCACGGACTGGAGCGCGCCCAGGGCGAGCGCCAGCACCCCGAGGGCGGCGATCGCGGGCCGCCGCAGACGCGGCGGCCGGAGCAGGGTGTCGGACATGGACGTCCCGTTCTCGTAGGGGTTGGTGAGCACCCCCAACGGTTCCGCTCGACGGCCCCCGCGGGCATCGTCACCCGTCACCGTCCTCGTCCGGTGCGCACGCACCAGGGGCACGGGCGCCCTGGTGCGGGAGCACCACGCGGCGGCCCGCGCGGCCGCCCCGCCGGCCCCCGGCCGTGACGCCTGCGCCGCCCTCCGGCCCGCGCCCGGCGGACGTTAGGCTCTGTTCCCGTGCCCGCGAAGAACGACGGCCCCGACCCCGGCGCCCACCTCAGCAAGTCCGAGCAGACCCGCGCCCTGATCCTGGAGACGGCCATGCGGCTGTTCCAGGAGCGCGGCTACGACCGGACCACCATGCGGGCGATCGCCAAGGAGGCCGGGGTCTCCGTCGGCAACGCGTACTACTACTTCGAGGGCAAGGAACACCTGATCCAGGGGTTCTACGACCGGATCGCCGTCGAGCACCAGGTGGCGGTGCGGGAGATCCTGGCCCGGGAGACCGACCTGGAGGCCCGCCTCGCCGGGGTGCTGAAGGCGTGGCTGGACATCGCCACGCCGTACCACGAGTTCGCGGTGCAGTTCTTCAAGAACGCCGCCGACCCGGACAGCCCGCTCAGCCCCTTCTCGCCGGAGTCGGAGCACGCGCGCCAGGAGGCGATCAGCGTGCAACGGGCGGTGCTGGCCGGCACGAAGGCCAAGGTGCCCGAGGAACTGCGGGACATCCTGCCCGAGTTGATGTGGCTGTCCCAGATGGGGCTGTGCCTGTACTGGATCTTCGACCGCACCGAGGGCCGTGAGCGCAGCTACCGGCTCGCCGAGCGGGGCGCCCGGCTCACCGCGCGGGGCGTCGCCCTGGCCCGGTTCCGGGTGCTGCGCCCGCTGGTGCGGGACGTGCACGAGCTGTTCACGGAGTTCCTGCCGGGGATGACCCGGGCGCTGCCCGACCCCGCCGGCCGGAAGACCTCCGGCCGGCGGGGCGAGGACACCGCGGACGAGGGCGAGGGACGCCCCGCCGACGCCGGCTGACGCCGGCCTCAGTTGACGACGTCCACCTCGCCGGAGGACAGCTCCACGTCGTGCACGTGCGGCCCGTCCCCCACGGTCACGTGCGCCGCCCGCGCCCCGTACGACGAGGCCGACACCGCCAGCAGATAGGTGCCCGGCGCCGGGACCGCCACGATGTACGCCCCGTCGGCGAGCGACACCACCCGGTCCAGCTGACGGCCGCCGGGCGTGAGCAGCGTGACGGACGCGCCCCGCACCGGCTCGCCCTCCGGGGTGCGGACGAAGCCGTGCACCACCGAGGCCGCCCCGTCCCCCGCCGTCTCCTCCGGTACGGAAGCGGGCGTGGCGGCGTCGTCGTCCTCCTTCGGCTCGACGGCGAGGTGCGGCAGCCGCTTCTCCAGCCCGGCGGGGAGCCACCAGTTGGACCGCCCCAGCAGATGCATGACCGCCGGGACCAGCGCGGTGCGCAGCACGAACGCGTCCAGCGCGACGGCGGCGGCCAGTCCCACGCCCGCCATGGCGGCCCCGTAGTCGCCGCTGAGCACGAAGGCGAGGAAGACGCAGACCATGATCAGGGCGGCGGAGTTGATGACCCGGCTGGTCTCCGCGAGGCCGACCCGCACCGCGCGGGCGTTGTCCCGGGTGTGCACCCACTCCTCGTGCATCCGGCTCACCAGGAAGACCTGGTAGTCCATGGAGAGCCCGAACAGCAGCGACAGCATGATGATCGGCAGGAACGACGCGATCGGGCCCTCCGTGCCGAGGCCCAGCACGTCCAGTCCGACGCCCCACTGGACCACCGTCACCAGCACGCCGAACGAGGCCGCCGCCGCCAGCAGGTTCATCACGGCGGCCGTCAGCGGCACCACCAGCGAACGGAACGCCAGCAGCAGGAGCAGGAAGCCCAGGCCGATGATCGTGCCGACGAACAGCGGCAGCCGGTCCCCGGTCACCGAGGCGAAGTCCTTCGACACCGCGGTCACCCCGCCGACATGGGCATCGACGCCCGCGGCGGGGATGACGTCCTCGCGCAGGGTGTCGATCAGCCGGTCCGTCTCCACGTCCTGCGGGGAGGTGGTGGGTACCACCTGGATGACGCTGACCCCGTTCGCGGGCGGGGCCGCCGCCACCTGGGCGACGCCCTCGGTGTCCTCGACCGCCCGGATCAGCCCGCTGGGCGCCGCGCCGTCCACGACCACCTGGAGCGGCCCGTTGAAGCCGGGCCCGAAGCCCTCGGCGAGCAGGTCGTAGGCCTTGCGGGTGGTGGTCGAGGCGTCGTCGTTGCCCTGGTCCACGGTGCCCAGGCGCAGCGACAGCAGCGGCACCGCGAGCGCGGCCATCAGCACCACCGCCACGGCGGCCACCGCGCGCGGCCTGCGCTGCACGGTCACCGACCAGCGCGCCGCGAGCCCGCCCACCGGCTCCGCCTTCGCCTCCGAGGCGGCGAGCCGGCGGCGCTGGCGGCGGCTGAGCACCCGGTGCCCGAGCACGCCGAGCAGCGCGGGCAGCAGGGTGACGGCGGCGAGCACGCTGAGCACCACCGTCAGGGAGGTGCCGATGACCACGCCGTCCAGGAACCGCAGGTTCGTCACCAGCATCCCGGCGAGCGCGATGCACACCGTGCCGCCCGCGAACAGCACCGCCCGGCCGGAGGTGTCGAGCGCGGCGACCGCGGCCTCCTCCGGGTCCTTGCCGCTCAGGATGCCCCGCCGGTGCCGGGTGACGATGAACAGGGCGTAGTCGATGCCGACGCCCAGGCCGATCAAGGTGGCCAGCAGCGAGGCCAGTTCGGGGACGTTGGTGACATGGCTGATCAGCTGGGTGCCGAACATGCCGCCGGCGACACCGAACACGGCGACCACGATCGGCAGCAGCATCGCGAACACCGACCCGAACGCGACGAACAGCACCACGGCCGCCGCGAGGATGCCGACCAGCTCGGCCGTGCCCGTCGGCGGCTCCTGGACCCGGGCGACGGCCTGGCCGCCCAGCTCCACCTGGAGCCCGTCGCCCGCCGCGGCCTGCGCCGTGTCGACGACGTCCTGCACCAGCTCCTTCGGCACCGCGTCCGCCTGCTCGGCGAACGTCACCTGCGCGTAGGCGATCCGCCCGTCCTCGCTGATCTGCGCCGCGCCCCGCGCGTCGTAGGGCCCGGCGACCGCGCCGACGCCCTCCATGCGCCCGATCTCCGCGAGCGCCGTCTCCATCCGGGAGCGCACCGCCGCGTCGCGCACGGTGCCCTCCTCGGTCTTCCACACCACGGTGTCCGTGTCCCCGGAGCGCTCCGGGAACGCCGTGCGCATCAGGTCGTAGGCCCGCTTGGAGTCCGTGTCCGGGAGGGAGAAGACCTCCGCGTAGTTCGTGCCCGCGCCGCTCGCCGTCACGCCCAGTCCGAACAGCGCCCCCACCCACAGCACCAGGACCACCAGCCGATGCCGATAGCACCAGCGTGCCAATACCGCCACGTGTCCGCTCCTTCGTCGCTCGGTCGGTCCCCCGGGTCCTGGCAGCAGAATCGGCGGCGGCACCCGCCCGGGGACACGGCTCGCCCGGGACTCTCAAGGAACTCCAAAGCGACAACCGGCACTTCGCCGGACGGTCACGCCGATACTGGAGGGCATGACGACAACTCCCGGCACCGTGCTGGTCGTGGAGGACGAGGAGAGCATCGCGGACGTCCTCGCGATCGCGCTGCGCTACCACCGCTTCGAGGTCATGACCGCGGGCACGGTCCGTGAGGCGCTCGCGCTGACCGAGCACACGTCCCCCGACTGCGCGCTGCTCGACGTGATGCTGCCGGACGGCGACGGCCGCGCGCTGGGCCGCGAACTGCGCGGGCGCAGGCCGCAGACGGCCCTGGTGTTCCTCACCGCGCGGGACGCCCCCGCCGAGATCGTCGGGGCGCTCGGCTTCGGCGACGACTACATCACCAAGCCGTTCAACATCGACGAGGTCGTCGCCCGCATCACCGCCGTACTGCGCCGCACCCGCCCCGCCGACGTGCTGCCGCAGCGCGCCCCGCTGCGCCACGGCGACCTGGAGCTCGACGAGACGACGTATTCGGTGCGCCGCGCCGGCCGCAGCGTCGAGCTCACCCCGACCGAGTACGCGCTGCTGCGTTTCCTGGTGCGCAACGCCGGCCGGATCGTGCCCAAGGAGCAACTGCTGCGGCACGTCTGGCAGTACGAGCACGTCCCCCAGGAGTCGACCGTCGTGGAGACCTACATCAGCTATCTGCGCCGCAAGCTGGACACCCTCGGCCCGCCGGTGATCACCACCCGGCGCGGCGTCGGGTACGGGCTGACGTGACCCCGCGCATACGCCTCCCGCGTTCCGGCCGTACCCGGGTGCGGTCGCTGCGCGCCCAGCTCACGGTGGCGAACGTGGTCCTGCTGGCCCTGGGCATCGTCGCCGCGACCGCGGTGAGCGTGCTCGGCATGCGCTACTACCTGCTCGACCAGATCGACACCGAGCTGCTCGGCACCCGCGACTCGCTCGGCGGCTCGGAGCTGACGCTGCGGCAGATCGACTCGCTGAGCGCGCTGAGCTTCTTCCGCGACCGGGTGGACCCGGAGTGGAACCGGGACGACGACGACCCCGACTCGGTCTTCGCCGCCGTGGACCGCAAGGGCGAGCCGGTGCCGGTGTTCGGCTTCGCCCCGTCCCGCGTCCAGCGCGACCTGGCGGACGCCGTGGGCGACCCGGAGCCGCTGATCCGGGACCCGGAGCCCCGGGACGTCCGCGTGCGCGGCAACACCTACCGGGTCACCGCCACCCGCCTCGCCGACGGCACCGGCGTCCTCGTCGCCGGCTCGACCCAGCCGCTGCACGACAGCATCGTCAAGGCGGTCAAGTTCGACCTGGCCATCGGCACGCTGCTGCTGCTGGTGCTGGCCTGCCTCACCATGGTCGGGGTGCGGCGGCGGATGCGTCCGCTGGAGGACATGGTGGAGACCTCCTCCGCGATCGCCGAGGGCGACCTGACCCGGCGGGTGCCCTCCAGCTGCGACACCTCGCTGGAGGTGGAGCAGCTGCGGCTGGCGCTCAACTCGATGCTCCAGCAGGTGGAGTCGGCGTACCGGACGCGGGAGCGCAGCGCGGCACAGCTGCGGCGGTTCGTCGCCGACGCCTCGCACGAACTGCGCACCCCGCTGGCCGCGATCCGCGGGTACCTCCAGCTCCACGAGCGGGGCATGCTGCGCGACCCCACGGAGCGCAAGCGGGCCTGGGACCGGATGACCGCCGAGTCCGACCGGATGGGGCGGCTGGTCGACGAACTGCTGGTGCTGGCCCGCCTGGACCAGCGCCCCGAGCTGCGGAAACGCAACGTGGACGTGTGCCGCCTCGTCCGGGACGCGGCGCAGGACCTGCGGGTGCAGCAGCCGGACCGCCCGGTGAAGGTGGACGCGGACGGCACGGTCCTGGTCCACGCCGACGAGGCGGGCCTGCGTCAGGTGCTGGGCAACCTGGTCGGCAACGTACGCACGCACACCCCGCCGGACGTGCCGGTGCGCCTCACGGTCTCCCGTACGGACGGCGAGGTACGGCTGCGGGTCGCGGACGAGGGCCCGGGGCTGGCGCCGGAGGACGCGGCACGGGTCTTCGACCGCTTCTTCCGCGCGGGCGGCGGCGCGGGCAGCGGCCTGGGCATGGCCATCGTCCAGGGCGTGGTACGCGCCCACGGAGGCACGGTAACGGTGAACACGGCCCCGGGCGAAGGCCTGACAGCCACGGTAACCCTCCCGGCACGCTAGGCCGACGCAGCTGCGGCCAGTCGCACCCACCTGCGGGCAACCGCACCCAGCTGCGGGCAATCGTGCCGCTGGGGCGGCACGGGTGGGCGATGGGGGTCCCCCCGCTCGAGCGGAGCCGAGAGTGGGGAGGCACCCGGCAAGCGCGGGTGAGCGGACCCACCCCCGGCCCCGCCGAACCCCCTACGCCTGCCGCGACGCCAACTCGATCACCGTGATGTCCGACGGCGCCCCCACCCGCGTAGGCGGCCCCCACGCCCCAGCCCCCCGGCTGACGTACAGCTGCGTGTCCCCGTACCGGTCAAGCCCCGCCAGCGTCGGATTCGCCCCACTCGCGATCAGATTCCCCGGCCACAGCTGCCCACCGTGCGTGTGACCGGACAGCTGAAGATCCACACCATGGTCCACGGCGTCATGAATCTGCACCGGCTGGTGCGCGAGCAGCACGCACGCCCGCGCCCGGTCCCGGTCACCGAGCGCACGGGCGAAGTCCGGCCCCTGCCCCTCGTCCTCGCCGGCCACGTCGTTCACACCCGCGAGGTCGAAGTGGGGCAGCTCCGTGCGGGCGTTCTCCAGCGGGTGCAGCCCGAGGCGGCGTACCTCCTCGACCCACTGCTCGGCGCCGGAGAAGTACTCGTGGTTGCCGGTGACGAAGAACGCGCCGTGACGCGCCGTCAGCTGGGCGAGCGGGGCGGCCGCAGAACCGAGGTCCTTCACACTGCCGTCCACCAGGTCGCCGACGACGGCGATCAGGTCGGGCTGGGTCGAGTTGATCGTGTCGACCACCTTCTGCGCGAAGCCGCGCCCGAGCACCGGCCCCAGGTGGATGTCGCTGACCACGGCGATCCGGTAACCGTGCGCGGCCCGGGGCAGCTTGGCCAGCGGCACGGTGACCTTCTTGACCTTCGGCCCGCGCAGGACGCCGTAGGTCCCGTACCCGACGGTCCCGACCGCGGCCGCGGCGGCGGCTCCGCCGACGACACGGGCGACGAACAACCGCCGGGAGGGCCCGTCCCCCGCCCCGGCGACCCCGACGGCGGTCGAACCGCCCGCCTCCGCGCCGTCCGCCGCGGGACGGCTCTCCGCCGGCTCCTCCGCCGCCCCCTCGGTCCGGCCCGCCGGTATCACTTCGCGGGCCGGCTCCGACGCCCCCGCCCCCGCCCTCCGCTCGAGAACCCTCCGCAGCGCCGGCCGCACCAGCTCCCCGGCCAGCAGCGCCAGCAGCAGGTACAAGGTCAGGGCCAGCCACAGATACCCCGGCCAGGCCAGCACGCGCTGGAGGGTGAACGGCGCCTCGCTGCGGGAGGCGACCATGCCGCCGATGAACAGCAGCCACCCTCCGGCGATGACCGCGGCGCCGATCCGGCGCACGGGTCCGGGGCCCGCCGTGGTGTCCCGGAACAGACGGCGCCACACGTACCAGTTGCCCGTCACGAGGACGGCGACGACCAGTAGTGCGACGAGTACGAAGACGATGGCCACGAGGCGGACTTCTCCTGTTTCCCTACGGCGTCACGAGGTCCGTGACGTCCGGCTCAATGCGCGCAGGCCGCGCAACCCGATGCCCCCCACGATCGTCCCCAGTACGAAGGAGACGACGGCGAGCGTCAGATGAACGAAGAAGTACGCCGTGGGGTGCCCGTCGTCGAAGGCGAGCCCACTGCTGTCCTTGACCAGGTTCTTGACGAAAGTGATCCAGATGACCCAGCTCCACACCCCGAAGGCGAGCAGGAACCAGGAGACGGGGCGGCTGAGCTTCATGCGTCCAGTATCGCCGCGCGGTGTCCGGTTCCCCGCGTGGGGTGGGGACCGGGCCGGGACGTCGACAGGGATGGCATGTACCTTGCGGACCGTGCCCGCTACCGAGAAGACCGTCCGGCGCTCCCTGCTGGTCGCCTCCGCCGTCCTGCTGTCCACCGCGCTGACCGCGCCGGCCGCCCTCGCGGCCCCGAGCCCTTCGACGTCACCGCCGGCCGCTCCCCCGGCGAACACGCCGGTCGTGGGCGGCGAACGGCTGGGGAAGCCGGGGACACAGGTGAACCTGGCCGCCGGTGTCCCGGTGCTGCCCAAGGGGCTGTCCGGAAGGTCCTGGATCGTCGCGGACGCCGAGACCGGCGACGTGCTCGCCGCGCACGACGCGCACCGGCGGCTGGCCCCGGCGAGCACATTGAAGATGCTGTTCGCCGACACGCTGCTGCCGAAGTGGCCGCGGACGACGACGCACCGGGTGGAGCCCTCGGACCTGGCCGGCATCGGGGCCAATTCCAGCATGGTGGGCGTCAAGGAGGACGAGACGTACTCCGTCCACGACCTGTGGCTGGGCGTCTTCCTGCGCTCCGGGAATGACGCGGTGCACGTGCTGGCGGCGATGAACGGCGGCGTGGACAAGACCGTCGACGAGATGAACGCGCACGCCAAGGAGCTTCAGGCCCTCGACACGCACGCCGTGAGCCCCGACGGCTACGACGCCCCCGGCCAGGTGTCCTCCGCGTACGACCTGACCCTGATTGCCCGCTCCGGGCTGCAGAAGAAGGACTTCCGGGAGTACTGCTCGACGGTGCGGGCGCAGTTCCCCGGGGAGACGAAGAAGAACAAGAAGGGCAAGCGGGTCCGGGGGTCCTTCGAGATCCAGAACACCAACCGGCTGCTCAGCGGCGACTACGACGTGCCCGTCTACCAGGGCATAGCCGGGGTGAAGAACGGCAACACCACCAACGCCGGCGCGACCTTCACCGGTGTCGCCGAGCGCGACGGCAAGGTGCTGCTGGTGACGGTGATGAACCCGCAGAAGAAGGAGTCGAACGAGGTCTACAAGGAGACCGCGCGCCTCTTCGACTGGGGCTTCGCCGCGGCCGGCAAGGTCGAGCCGGTGGGCGAGCTGGTGCCGCCGAAGAGCGTCGCGGACGCCACGGCCGCGCCCGGCCCGTCCGCGTCGCCCGGACAGGCGGGCGGCACCGGGGCAGGGTCGCAGCCGGTGGCGAGCGCGCACACCGGCGGCGGCGCCGACGGCATGGGCGTGGCGCTCGGCGTCACCGGCGGGGTGCTGGTGCTGCTCGCGGGCGGCGCGTTCCTGGTCAACCGGCGCTGGCCGCTGCCGGACCTGGTGCGCCGCCGTCCCCGTCCGTGACCTCGTCGGCCTCGTCCGCCTTGCCGGGCGTGGCCGTCCAGGCGGCGCAGAACAGGACGAGTTTCGTGGTGAGGTTGATCCACAGCAGCAGCGCCACGGGGACGCCGAACGCGCCGTACATGCTCTTCGCGGCCACGCCCTGGATGTAGCCGCTGAGCAGCAGCTTCAGCAGTTCGAAGCCGACGGCGCCGGTGAGCGCGGCGACGGTCAGCCGGTGCCGGGTCGGCTCGACGCCGGGCAGCAGGGTGAGGACGTACAGCAGGAGCAGGAAGTCGGTGCCGGCGGCGACGGCGAACGCGGCGACGTACAGGACCGCCCCGCCCCAGCCGCCCTTCTCCAGGCCGACGGCGTCGCTGATCCGGCCGACCAGGGCGGTGGCGACGGTGGAGGCGGCCAGCGTGACGAGGACGGCGCCGCCGAGGCCGACGAGGATGCCCGCGTCCTTGCCCTTGCGCAGGACGGGGTTCTCGTCCTCGTCGGGCAGTTCCCACACGGCGCGCAGGCACTCCCGCATGGCGCCGGCCCAGCTGATCCCGGTGAACACCAGAACGGCGCCGGCGATCAGGCCGACGGTGCCCGCGTTGTCCACCAGCTCCCCGACGTCCAGCTGGTCGGAGATGCCGGGCACCTGGTCGGTGACGGTGTCCTGGAGGGCGTCCTGGCGCTCCTTGCCGAGGGTCGCCGCGCCGATCGCGGCGGCCACGGTGAGCAGCGGGAACAGCGCGACGAAGCTGCGGAACGTCATCGCGGCGGCCAGGCGCGTCCAGTGCACCCGGTCCAGCCGCTCGAACGACCGCCACGCGTGCGTCAGCGACAGCCGCGTCACCCACGGCCCCACCACCGGGAACTTCTTCAGCCAGTCCACGATCCGACTCTGCCCGCGTCACGGAAGACCAATGTCCTGGTGCCCCAGAAACGGACGACGGTGGCCAGCGCCATGCCGACCACCGCCCCGGACACGGTGTCCGCGCGCTGCGAGGTGAGCCCCAGCCCGTAGTGGCTGACGGCCAGGCAGAGCAGCTGGACGGCGGCGCCGGCGAGGTTGACGGCGACGAACAGGGCGTAGGGGCGGGCGCCGCGCACCCGCCGGTCGCGGTAGGTGCCGTGGGCGTTGCCCGCGTAGGCGACGGTGCAGCCGGCGACGAAGGACAGCGCCTTCGCGGTGAGCGGCCCGAGCCCGCCGGGGCCGCGCAGCAGGAGGAACAGGGCCAGGTCGACGGCGTAGGCGAGCAGGCCGGCGGTCGCGAAGCCGAGGAGCTCCCGCCGGTGCCGGCGCAGCCGGTCCCTCACCAGTCGGCCACCGCGAGGGCGTACATCGCCGCCCACACCAGGCCGATGAGGGCGAGGGCGCGGTCGCCGAGCACCACGTCCTCCGGTTCGCCCGCGGTGCCCCGGTCGGCGAAGACGGCGTAGCGCAGCACGGCGAGGACGAAGGCGACGACGGACAGCTGGCGCCAGGGCAGCACGCTGGTGTGCGGCACGCCGCCCTCCTCCAGCGCCCACAGGCAGTAGCCGAGGACGGCGACCCCGGCCGCGAGCTGCCACACGAAGCGCAGATAGCCGGTGGTGTACTCGGTGAGCAGCGCGCGCGTCGCGCCGTTGTTCCCGGCGAGCTGCACGGCCTCGGAGTAGCGCTTGGCGGCGACCATGAACAGCGCGCCGAAGCCGGTGGTGATGAGGAACCAGCGGGACAGCGGGATGCCGAGGGCGAGCCCGCCGGCCGTCGCGCGCATCACGAACCCGGCGGTGACGACGGCGAGATCGACGACGAGGACGTGCTTGAGGCTGACGCAGTAGGCCAGTTGCATCACCAGGTACCCGGCGAGCAGCGCGGCCAGCTCCGGCGGGCACAGCAGCGCGGCGGCGGCCGGGGCGAGCACGCCGAGGGTGATCCCGGCGGCGTAGGCGACGGGCACGGGGACCTGTCCGGCGGCGACCGGGCGGCGGCACTTCACGGGGTGCGCGCGGTCGGCCTCGGCGTCGCGCGCGTCGTTGACCAGGTACACGGCGGCGGCGCAGGCGGTGAACAGCGCGAACACCAGGGCGAGCCGGGTAAGGGCGTGCGCGGTGAAGAGGTCGCCCGCGGCGGCCGGGGCGGCGGCCACCAGGACGTTCTTCACCCACTGCTTGGGTCGCGCGGTGCGCAGGAGGCCGGTGAGGAGTCCGCCCCGGGCGGGCGGCGCGGCCTGCCCGCGGTCGGAGCGCTCGCGCAGCAGCGTCACGCCGTGCCTCCCGTCATCCAGCGGGCGCCGAGCCGGGCGGTGAGCGCGCCGAGGGCGGCGCCGGCCGCCACGTCCGACGGGTAGTGGACGCCGGCCACCAGCCGGGACACGCACACGGCGGCGGCCAGCGGCGGCACCGCGCGGGCGCCCAGCGCGCCGAAGGCGACGGCGGCGGCAGCGGCGGAGGTGGCGTGGGAGCTGGGGAAGGAGTGCCGCCCGACGGTGCCGACCAGCGGCTCGACGTGCGCCGGGCGGGGGCGGCGCACGACCCGCTTCACCACCGAACTCGCCGCGTGCGCGCCCGCGGTGAGCGCGGTGCCGCGCAGCCAGGCGCCGCGCCGGGGACGGTCCACGACGGCGCCCGCGAGGCCCGCCGCGACCCACACGGCGCCGTGCTCCCCCGCGAAGGACAGGGCGCGGGCGGTCGCGGCCACGCGCGGGTCGGAGCCGCACGCCCTGAGCGCGGAGACGATCCGGTGGTCCACCCCGTGCAGACCGCGGGGCCGGAGGAGGTCGTGCTGGTCGTCCATGTGGCTCACTGTTCACCCCCGGCGCACCGGAATGCCATCGCTTCGGGACGACATCCCATTAATCACCCGTTTCGGGGACGGGATTGACGTTTCAAAACCAACGGCCCACAGAGGGGCGATACGGTCGCCGTCATGCCTGCCGACACCGTTTCCGTCACGGGGTGGGGCCGCACCGCTCCGTCCGCCGCCCGGCTGGTCCGTCCGCGGACGTTCGAGGAGGCCGCCCTGGCCGTCCGGGGGTGCGGGGCGCGCGGCGGCATCGCGCGCGGCCTGGGGCGGGCGTACGGGGACGCCGCGCAGAACGCGGGCGGCGAGGTCTTCGACATGACCGGCCTGGACCGGATCCACGCGATCGACGCCGACGCGGGCACCGTGCTGTGCGACGCGGGCGTGTCCCTGCACCGGCTGATGGAGGTGCTGCTGCCGCTGGGCTGGTTCGTGCCGGTGACGCCCGGCACCCGGTACGTGACGGTCGGCGGGGCGGTCGGCGCCGACATCCACGGCAAGAACCACCACGTCAGCGGGTCCTTCTCGCGCCATGTCACGTCGTTCGAGCTGCTCACCGCCGACGGCCGGGTGCGCACCGTGGAGCCGGGCACGCCGCTGTTCGACGCGACCGCGGGCGGCATGGGGCTGACCGGGGTGATCCTCACCGCGACGGTCCGTCTCCAGCCCGTGCGGACCTCCTGGATGTCCGTCGACACCGAACGCGCGTCCGACCTGGACGATCTGATGGCCCGTCTGGCCGACACCGACCACCGCTACCGCTACTCGGTCGCCTGGATCGACCTGCTGGCGCGCGGCAGGGCCACCGGCCGCGCGGTCCTCACCCGCGGCGACCACGCCCCGCTGGACGCCCTGCCGCGCTCCGCCCGCGCCCGCCGGGAGCCGCTGTCGTTCCGCACCTCCCGTTTGCCGGCCGCGCCCTCCTTCGTGCCGGAGGGGCTGCTCAGCCGGACGACCGTGGGGCTGTTCAACGAACTGTGGTACCGCAAGGCGCCCCGCGCCCGGACCGGGGAGCTCCAGCGGATCCCCGCCTTCTTCCACCCGCTGGACGGCGTGCCGCACTGGAACCGGGTGTACGGGCGGGGCGGCTTCGTGCAGTACCAGTTCGTCGTCGGGCACGGCCGGGAGGACACCCTGCGCCGGATCGTGCGCCGGATCTCGGAGCGCCGCTGCCCGTCGTTCCTCGCCGTCCTCAAGCGGTTCGGGGACGCCGATCCGGGCTGGCTGTCGTTCCCGGTGCCCGGCTGGACCCTCGCGCTGGACATCCCCGCGTCGCTGCCCGGCCTCGGCGCCTTCCTCGACGAGCTGGACGAGGAGGTCGCCGGCGCCGGCGGCCGCGTCTACCTCGCCAAGGACTCCCGGCTGCGCCCGGAGCTGCTCGCGGCCATGTACCCCCGGCTGGACGACTTCCGTGCCCTGCGCGCCGAGCTGGACCCGCGCGGGGTGTTCACCTCGGACCTGTCCCGCCGCCTGTGCCTGTGACCCCCTCCCCCTCCCGGCCCCCTGAGGAGCTGTCGTGAAGGACGCCTTCGGCCTCCCCCAGTCCCTGCTCGTGCTCGGCGGTACGTCCGAGATCGCGCTGGCGGTCACGCGACGGCTGATCGCCCGCCGCACCCGCACGGTGTGGCTGGCCGGCCGCCCCTCCCCCCGCCTCGACGAGGCGGCCGGGCAGCTGCGCGCGCTCGGCGCCGAGGTGCACACCGTCGACTTCGACGCGCTCGACCCGGCCGGCCACGAGGACGCGCTCGGCAAGGTGTTCGCCGAGGGCGACGTCGACATGGTGCTGCTCGCCTTCGGCACCCTGGGCGACCAGGCGCGCGACGAGCGGGACCCGCGGGCCGCGGTGCGGGTCGCGCAGACCAACTACACCGGCGCGGTCGCCGCGGGCCTGGTCTGCGCGGGCGCGCTCCAGGAGCAGGGGCACGGCTCGCTCGTGGTGCTGTCGTCGGTCGCGGGCGAGCGGGCCCGCCGCGCCAACTTCATCTACGGCTCCAGCAAGGCCGGCCTGGACGCGTTCGCGCAGGGCCTCGGCGACGCGCTGTACGGCACGGGCGTGCACGTGATGGTGGTGCGCCCCGGGTTCGTGCGCACCCGGATGACGGCGGGCCTGCCCGAGGCGCCGCTGGCCACCACCCCGGAGGCGGTGGCGGCGGCCGTGGAGCTGGGCCTGCGGCGCCGCTCGGAGACGGTGTGGGTGCCGGGGGCGCTGCGCGTGGTGATGTCGGCGCTGCGGCACCTGCCGCGCGGGGTGTTCCGGCGGCTGCCGGTGTGAGACCGGGCGGCCTCGGAGACGGTGTGGGAGCCGGGGGCACTGCGCGTGGTGATGTCGGCGCTGCGGTAACTGCCGCGCGGGGTGTTCCGCCGACTGCCTGTGTGAGGCCGGGCGGCCTCGGAGACGGTGTCGGAGCCCAGGGCGCGCGTGGCGATGTCGACGCTGCGGCACCTGCCGCGCGGGGTGTTCCGCCCACTGCCGGTGTGAGACCGGGCGGCCTCGCAGACGGTGCGGGAGCCAAGGGCGCTGCGCGTGGCGATGGCGGCGCTGCGGCATCTGCCGCGTGGGGTGTTCCGGCGCCTTCCGGTATGAGACCGAGCGACCTCGGAGACGGCGCGGGAGCCGAGGGCGCGCGTGGCGATGTCGACGCTGCGGCACCTGCCACGCGAGGTGTTCCGGCGCCTTCCGGTATGAGACCGAGCGACCTCGGAGACGGCGCGGGAGCCGAGGGCGCGCGTGGCGATGTCGACGCTGCGGCACCTGCCCACGCGGCGCGTTCCGGCGGCTGCCGGTGTGAGGCCGGGCCGCCGGGCAAACCGGTCGGTGGGAGGCCGGACGGCCCGGCCGGCGGGAAGCTGGGCAACCCGGTCGTGAGGTCTGACGGGCGGGTGTGAGGCCGGGCGCCCGGTCATCGGGCTCGGCAGCCCGGGTCGTAAGACCGGAAGGTCGGACGGCCGGGTCATCAGGCCCGGCGACCCGGTCGGTGGGAGGCCGGCTGCCCGGTCACGAGGCAGCCGGACAGGCGGGGCCGGAGGCCGGGCAGGCGGGGCCGGACGGCCCCGGTCAACGCGCGGAGACCGAGCCCCGGTCGACGTGTCCGCCCTGCGGGGGCACCACGACCGTCCCGAACGGGAAGTCGCGCAGCTTGCGCCACACCGCGTCGGCGCCCTGCTCGTAGAGGGCGAAGCCGGTGCAGGGCCACTCGGCCTCGTAGCCGGCGAGGTCCTCGTAGGCGCGGTCCATGGCCGCCTCGTCGATGCCGTGCGCCACGGTGACGTGCGGGTGGTACGGGAACTGGAGCTCGCGGGCGACCGGCCCGGCAGGGTCACGGACCTGCTGCTGAAGCCGGGTGCAGGCCTCGGCGCCCTCGACGACCCGGACGTACACCACCGGCGACAGCGGCCGGAAGGTGCCCGTGCCCGACAGCCTCATCGGGAACGGCCGGCCCGCCGCCGCGACCTCCGCGAGGTGCGCCTCGACGGCCGGGACGACCGTGTCGGCGACCTCCGTCGGCGGCAGCAGGGTGACGTGCGTGGGGATGCCGTAGGCGGCGGCGTCGCCGAAGCCCGCGCGCAGCTGCTGAAGCCGGCTGCCGTGAGGCTCCGGGACCGCGATCGACACGCCGATCGTTACGGTCCCCACGTCGTCTCCTGTCGTTGTGGTGGTGAAGCGCGGTGGTGGAGCGGGTGCGCGTCCGGGTGACCGCCGAAGCGGTCACCCGTCCTCGACTGTACGACCACGACCCGGATGCGGGCAGGCGCAGTCGGAGTGATGTACAGCGCTGTGCGGTGGTACGGACGGGGCCCGTGAGCCCGTTCACTGCGCCGGTGCGCTGCCCGGCCCGGTGCTGTCAGTGCTTGGCGGGCAGGAACCCGACCCGCTCGTACGCCTGGGCGAGGGTCTCCGCGGCGACGGCGCGCGCCTTCTCGGCCCCCTTGGCGAGGATCGAGTCGAGCGTCTCCGGGTCGTCCAGGTACTGCTGGGTGCGCTCCCGGAACGGGGTCACGAAGTCGACCATGACCTCGGCCAGGTCCGTCTTGAGCGCGCCGTAGCCCTTGCCCGCGTACTTCTCCTCCAGCTCGGCGATGCCGGTGCCGGTGAGGGTCGAGTAGATCGTGAGCAGGTTGCTGACGCCGGGCTTCTCCGCCACGTCGTAGCGGATCACCGTGTCGGTGTCGGTGACGGCGCTCTTCACCTTCTTGGCGGTGGCCTTCGGCTCGTCGAGCAGGTTGATCAGGCCCTTGGGGGTGGACGCCGACTTGCTCATCTTGACCGCCGGGTCCTGGAGGTCGTAGATCTTCGCCGTCTCCTTGAGGATGTACGGCTTCGGCAGCGTGAAGGTGTCACCGAACCGGCCGTTGAAGCGGGTGGCGAGGTCGCGCGTCAGCTCGATGTGCTGGCGCTGGTCCTCGCCCACCGGCACCTCGTGGGCCTGGTAGAGCAGGATGTCCGCGACCTGGAGGATCGGGTACGTGAACAGCCCGACGGAGGCGCGGTCGGCGCCCTGCTTGGCGGACTTGTCCTTGAACTGGGTCATGCGGGAGGCCTCGCCGAAGCCGGTGAGGCAGTTCATCACCCAGGCGAGCTGGGCGTGCTCCGGCACATGGCTCTGCACGAAGAGGGTGCAGCGGTCCGGGTCGAGGCCTGCGGCCAGCAGCTGGGCCGCGGCGAGCCGGGTGTTGGCCCGCAGCTCGGCCGGGTCCTGCGGGATCGTGATCGCGTGCAGGTCGACGACCATGTAGAAGGCGTCGTGGGTCTCCTGGAGCGCCACCCACTGGCGGACGGCACCGAGGTAGTTGCCGAGGTGGAAGGAGCCCGCTGTGGGCTGGATTCCGGAGAGCACACGGGGTCGATCGAAGGCCATGTCCCCCATTCTCTCAGGTTTCACGGGGCGGTCAGGAACGGTCCGGGAACAGGTGGGAACCGATCCGTTCCGCGGGGTGTAACAAGAGTGTGAGGACGCGGGAGGGGGGCCGCATCGTCGATGAGGCCGCGGTGATCGCACGCGTACGCGCCGGGCAGCCGGAGGCGTTCGCGGAGCTGGTGCGCGCCCATACGGGTATCGCGCTCAGGGCGGCCGCCGCGCTCGGGGCGGGGCCGGACGCGGAGGACGTGGTGCAGCAGGCCTTCGTCAAGGCGTACTGCGCGCTGGGCCGGTTCCGGGACGGCGCGGCCTTCCGGCCGTGGCTGTTGTCGATCGTGGCCAATGAGACGAGGAACACAGTGCGCGCGGCGGCACGCAGGACGACCCTGGCCGGCCGGGAGGCGGCCCTCGTCGGGACCGAGCCGGTGATACCGGAGTCGGCCGACCCCGCCGTCGCCACGCTGGAGACGGAGCGCAGGGCGGCCCTGCTGACCGCCCTGGAGAAGCTGAGCGAGGAGCACCGGCTGGTCGTCACCTACCGCTATCTGCTGGAGATGGACGAGCGGGAGACCGCCGAGGCCCTTGGCTGGCCCCGGGGCACGGTGAAGTCCCGCCTGAACCGCGCCCTGCGCCGGCTCCAGCGGCTGCTTCCGGACGGGGGTGCGCCGGCGTGAGCGGACAGCGTGAGGAGGAGCTGCGGCGTCTGCGCGAGGAACTGCGCGCCTACGGCCGCTCCCTGGACGCCCCCGACGGGACGGCGGGCGCGGAGACCATGGCCGAGCAGGTGCTCGCCCGGATACTCGCCGAGCGGACGCCCGTCCCGGAGGCGGCCACCCGGTCCCGACTGCGGGCGGTCCGGCACTGGACGCGGACCCGGTGGCGCTCCCTGCTGGCGGCCCTGTGCGGTCTGCTGACGGTACTGGTGCTGACGCCTCCGGTGCGGGCGACGGTGAGCGACTGGTTCGGCTTCCACGGCGTGCAGGTACGGCAGGACCCGTCGGCGGTGCCCTCACCGGGCGCCCGGGTGCCGGGCTGCGGGCGGTCGCTGTCCCTGGCCGAGGCGGAGCGGCGATCCGGGTTCGCGCCGCTGGTCCCGGAAGCGCTGGGCGTCCCGGACGCGGTGACGGTCAGCGCGCTGCCGCGGGGCCGGTTCCTGATGAGCCTGTGCTGGCGGGAGAAGGGGCGCACGATCCGCCTCGACGAGTTCGCGGGCGGCCTGGACCACATGTTCACCAAGACGCTCCGGTACCAGCCCGAGTGGCTGGACGTGAACGGCCCCGCCCTGTGGTTCCCACGCCCGCACGTCCTGACCTTCTGGATGACGGACGCACAGGGCCACCGCTTCACCCGCGAGGAACGCACGGCGGGCCCGACCCTGCTGTGGAGCCCCACGGGCACGGTGACGCTCCGCCTGGAGGGCGTGGCGGACCGCCTGCGGGCGCGGGACATCGCGGCCTCCGTGCCCGACGGTCTCATGCCACCTTGATGACGACCTTGCCCGAGGCGTGACCGCTCTCGACGGTGGCGAGGGCGGCCGGGGCGTCGGAGAGCGGATGGACCGCGGTGATCACGGGTGCGAGGAGCCCGTCGAGGGCCAGCCGGGCCGACCGCTCCAGGTTCTCGCGGTCGATGCGGCGCTCGACGACACGCCCGCCGAGACCGGGTACGGACATGTCACCCACCGAGATGACGTCGTGGGGGTCCCGGGCCAGCGGAGCGACCGTCCGCAGCGAGGCGCCTCCGGCCAGGTCGACGATCCCGTCGAAGCCGTCCGGGACCAGCTCGCGTGCCGCGGCGGCGACGTCCTCGGCGGTGTAGTCGACGAACCGCACCCCGACGGCCTCGGCGTGCTCGCGTTTGGCGGTGCTCCCGGTGCCGATCACCCGCAGCCCGCGCCCGACGGCCAGCATGGCGACGGCGAGGCCGACCCCGCCGCCGACCCCGTTGACCAGGATGGTGGCACCGGCCGGCAGGCCGAGCTGGTCGAGCGCGTCCACCGCGGTCGTCCCCGCCACCGGCAGCGTCGCCGCCACGGTCGCGGACAGACCGTCCGGGATGCGCGCGGTGTTCGGGGCGGACAGCACCGTCGTCTCGGCGTAGGTGCCGCCACCGGTGAGGGCGAAGCCGAAGACCGCGTCACCCACCTCGAGCCCGTCGACGTCCCCGCCCCGGGCGAGAACGGTGCCGGCCGCCTCCATGCCCAGCACGCGGGGGAACGGACGCCCGCCGTCGAACCCGTCGACCAGACCCGCGCGCAGAATGTGGTCGAGGGGATTCACGCCGGCCACCTCGACCCGGATCAGCACCTCGCCGCGACCGGGGACAGGATCGGGACGATCGAAGAACTCCTGCACCTCGGGCCCGCCATGCCTGCCGTAACCCCACGCCTGCCCCATCGTCCGCCGCCTCTCGTACGACCGGCCCGGTGATTCCGGGCGCCTGTCGCCATCCTCACTTCTGACATCGATGTGAGGGGCAAGCGGCTGAGACGCGGATCACAGCATCAGGCGGACCGCACCGCCGGTTCCGTGTCCGGTTCCAGTTCCGGGTTCAGGTCCGGGTTCGGGTCCGGGTTCAGGTCCGGGTTCGGGTCCGTGGACAGCTTCGCCCGGTGCCGGCTGTTGGCCTTGATCAGCATGTCGAGTGCGTCCCGGGTCTCGATCAGGTGCGCGATCTCGGAGTCGATCCGGTCGCGCTCGCGCATCATCGCCGTGAACGTCTCCTCGGCGACGTCCAGATCGTCCGGGACGTCCACACACGGCAGCACCGTCGCGATCACCCGGCTGGACATCCCCGCGGCGAACAGCTGCCGGATGAGCGAGACGCGCTGGACCGCGGCATCGGAATAGTGACGCTGCCCCGCGTCGGAGCGTGAACTGGCCAGCAGGCCCTGCTCTTCGTAGTACCGCAGCGAGCGCGGACTGACGCCCGTGCGCCTGGACAGCTCCCCTATCCGCATTTCTCAGAGCCTACGCCGCGTGCTGCGGACACCCCGCGGAACCGGCTGCGCGGAACCGCATGGGAACCCCGCCGGACCGAGCGGTGTACCAGAAGTGTCAGGCGGCTCGCGCGAGGAGCCGCACAGGCTTCGACCAGCCACCTGGGGGACCGACATGCACCACTGGAAGGACGGCGTACGACGACTCACGGCGGCAGCCGCCGCGCTGACGGCAACGCTGGCCCTGATCGTCTGGGCCGCGTCACCCGCCTCCGCCGGAGGCCCGACAAGCGTCCTGGTGGTCTCACCGGAGAGCCAGGAGACGGCGTCGGCGTACTGCTCCGAGAGGACGTACGGCGAGCTCGAGCGGCTGCTCGGCCCGATGGGCAAGGGCACCCGCGAAAGGCCGCCGGAGGCGATGTCCGCCTCGGCACGCCTGCTCAACGTGACCTGGCTGGTGCACGACGTGACGCCGTGGCGGGTGGACCGGGTCTTCATGGCGGACGCGGGACAGGACGCGTGGATACACACGGCGGAGCGGTTCGACGAGTCGCCGAACGGCCTCTGGCACCGCGCCGAGGATCCGACGGCCCTGTACAAGGTGCTGTACTCGCTGGGCGTGATGGGCGAGAGGACGGGCGCCGCGTCGGCGCCGGGCATCTACCCGGCGCCGTGGGAGACGGAGCAGGCCGGCCCCGGGGAGGATCAGGCCGCGGACACGGCGGCCTCCGAGACCCGTGCCGCGCCGGCGGGTGACGACGGCACCGACTGGTGGTGGGCGGCGCCGGGCCTGGCGGCGGGAGCCGTGCTGGCCCTGGTACTGCGCCCGTACGCGCTCCGGGGAGCGGCCGCCGTGCGCGACCGCAGGAACCGGGGCGACGACGGCCCCCGCCAGCAACTGCTGGACATATGACCGAGGCGGCCGAAGGCGCCCTCGGCTGACCGGGGCGCCCTCAGCGACCGGGGCGGCTCAGTGACCGAGCCGCCCTCAGCCCAGGTCGATCTCCGGGTACAGCGGGAAGCCCGCGACCAGATCGGTGGCCCGGCGGGAGATCTCGTCGGCGACCTTCTCGTCGAGGACGTGGGACGCCTTGGACGGCGCGCCGGACTTGGTGGTGCCGGGCTCGGTGGTGGTGAGGACGCGGTCGATGAGACCGGCGACCTCGTCCATCTCCGCCGTCCCGAGCCCCCGCGTCGTCAGCGCGGGCGTGCCGATGCGGATGCCGGAGGTGTACCAGGCGCCGTTGGGGTCGGCCGGGATGGCGTTGCGGTTGGTGACGATGCCCGAGTCGAGGAGGGCCGCCTCGGCCTGACGGCCGGTGAGGCCGTAGGAGGTGGCGACGTCGATCAGGTTGAGGTGGTTGTCGGTGCCGCCGGTGACCAGGGTGGCGCCGCGGCGCATCAGGCCCTCGGCGAGGGCGCGGGAGTTGTCGACGATGCGCCGGGCGTAGTCCTGGAAGGCGGGCCGGCGCGCCTCGGCGAGGGCGACGGCCTTGGCGGCCATGACGTGCGGGAGCGGGCCGCCGAGGACCATCGGGCAGCCGCGGTCGACCTGGTCCTTGAGGGAGTCGTCGCACAGCACCATGCCGCCGCGCGGGCCGCGCAGGGACTTGTGCGTGGTGGTGGTGACGATCTGGGCGTGCGGGACCGGGTCGAAGTCGCCGGTGAGGACCTTGCCGGCGACGAGGCCCGCGAAGTGCGCCATGTCGACCATGAGGGTGGCGCCGACCTCGTCGGCGATCTCCCGCATGATCCGGAAGTTCACGAGACGGGGGTAGGCGGAGTAGCCGGCGACGATGATCAGCGGCTTGAACGCGCGGGCGGTGGCGCGCAGCGCCTCGTAGTCGATCAGGCCGGTGGCCGGGTCGGTGCCGTAGGACCGCTGGTCGAACATCTTGCCGGAGATGTTGGGGCGGAAGCCGTGGGTGAGGTGGCCGCCGGCGTCCAGGGACATGCCGAGCATGCGCTGGTTGCCGAAGGCCTGGCGCAGCTCGGCCCAGTCGGCCTCGGTGAGGTCGTTGACCTGGCGGACGCCCGTCTTCTCCAGGAACGGCGCCTCGACCCGGTCGGCGAGGACGGCCCAGAAGGCGACCAGGTTGGCGTCGATGCCGGAGTGCGGCTGGACGTAGGCGTGGCGGGCGCCGAACAGCTCCTTGGCGTGTTCGGCGGCGAGCGACTCGACCGTGTCCACGTTGCGGCAGCCGGCGTAGAAGCGGCGGCCGACGGTGCCCTCGGCGTACTTGTCGCTGAACCAGTTGCCCATCGCCAGCAGGGTGGCCGGGGAGGCGTAGTTCTCGGAGGCGATCAGCTTGAGCATCTCGCGCTGGTCGGCGACCTCCTGCCCGATGGCGTCGGCGACGCGCGGCTCGACGGCGCGGATCACGTCGAGGGCGGAGCGGAAGGCGGTGGACTCGGGGGTGAGCGGCTGCTCGGCAGACATGGGGACCTCCGGACGTAGCGTTCAGCGTTCACGGTACGGATGGCCCAGGCGCACGGCACGTTGCTCACGGGCCGCTCCCCGATGGTTGGTCCCATCCCAGCGCGCCAGTCACGGCCCGCGGGCCAGGTTACCGGGTGGGCAGGGCGGGCGCGGCGGGTGTCCGCGATGCGGGAGTGCCGGAGGCTCCCGCCGCCGACGGGGCCTCCGGCCGGTGGATCCGGAGGGTTCAGAGGATGACGTGCGGCAGGAAGCGGGCGTACCCGTCGGTGACCAGGCCGGAGGACTCGCGGATGCCGAGGCCGGCGGCCTCGTGTTCCACCACCCAGGTGCCGAGGACGACGCGGTTGCCGTCGAAGTCGGGCAGCGGGGCGAGCTGCTGGTAACAGCAGGGCTCGTCGGGGGCCGTCGGCGCGCTGCCGGCCTCGTGCACGGTGACGCCGGCGCCCTCGCGGCCCAGCAGCGGCTTGGCGACCCAGCCGGTGGTGCCGGCGAGTTCGCGGGGGCCGTCGAGATAGGCGGGGAGGAGGTTGGGGTGACCGGGGTTCAGCTCCCAGAGGACCGCCAGCAGCGCCTTGTTGCTGAGCAGCATCTTCCAGGCGGGTTCGATCCACAGGGTGGAGCCGGTGCCGCCGCCGTTGTCGAGGGTGTCGAGCACATGACCGGCGAAGCGGTCGGTGGTCAGCCACTCCCACGGGTACAGCTTGAAGATGCTGCGGATGAACCGCAGGCGGTTGTCGACGAAGCGCCCGGAGAGGCGGTCCCAGCCGATCTCCTCCATGGAGAGCCAGTCGGTCTCCAGGCCCGCCTGTTCGGCGGTCTCCTTGAGGTAGGCGACGGTCATCAGGTCCTCGCCAGACTCGTCGCCGGCGGTGTGGGCGAAGTACAGCGGGCTGCCCGGCGGGAGCAGCGCCGACTGCTTCTTCCAGGCGTCGATCAGCCGCTCGTGCAGGGAGTTCCACTGGTCGGCGCCGGGGAAGCGCTCCTCCATCCAGAACCACTGCGGGGAGGCGGCCTCCACCAGGGAGGTCGGGGTGTCCGCGTTGTACTCCAGCAGCTTCGCCGGGCCCGTGCCGTCGTAGCGGAGGTCGAAACGGCCGTACAGGGAAGGCAGTTCGTCCCTGCGGCGCCAGGACTCGGTGACGGCGTCCACGACCCGCGGGTCGGTGATGCCGAGGTCGGCGAAGCGGCCCTCGGTGACGATGTGCTCGGCGGCGGCCAGGCTCATCGCGTGCAGTTCCTCGACGGTCTCCTCCAGCGCCTCGACCTCGGCCAGGCCGAAGACGTAGTAGGCGCTCTCGTCCCAGTAGGGGCGCAGGGAGTCGTCGGGGTAGCGGGTCAGCGGGTAGATGAGCCCCTGCTCCTCCACGGTCTGCTGCCAGCCGGGGCGGGGCTCGGTGGTGCGCCGTTCCACGACGGCTCAGCCCCCGCCGCTGCCGGAGCAGCCGAAGCCGCCCCGGTCGACGGCCTCGCTGCGGCTGAAGGTGCCGTTGTCGGCGTAGCCGCTGCTGACGTCGGAGTCGTAGTACCAGTCGGCGTCGGCGGCGCGGGACCGGCCCTTGCCGACGGAGCCGGAGGAGCCGCTGGAGCAGTTCTTGTCGGAGACGACCTTGTACCCGTCGCCGAGTGTGTAGCTGTCGCGGTCCACGCACCGCCGGTCCGGGTCGGACCCACAGGCCGACAGTGCCGCCGCGAGCACTCCCATCCCGCCCAGCACCACCGTGCTGGACCGCAGCCGTCGCCGTGTCTGCGCCATGCCTTTCGCTCCCCCTCGTGTCGCGCCGGACCGTTCCCGTGTCGCCCGGCTCGCGGCGGACAGCCTAGAGACCGTCCGGCCGCGCCGCACAGGAGCCCCCGGTCCGGAGCGCGTTGACGCTGAGGGTTTGTCACCTTGTGCCGGGGATACGCCCGTTCGGCGGTCACGAAAGCTCCACAGGTGGGGACCACCTCGGGTGCTCCGCTCACGGCAGTGCGCGGAGCAGTGCGTCCAGGGTGCCGGCCCAGGCGTGGTCGGGCGGGGTGGCGTAGCCGACGACGAGGGCGTCGCCGACGGGGTCGGTGACGCCGGGGTGGCGGAAATAGCCCAGGCCCTTGACGAGGAGCCCCTGCCAGGTGGCCGACCGCTGGACCGACTGCTCGGTGCCGGGCGGCAGTTGCAGCACGGCGTGCAGTCCGGCCGCGATGCCGGTGACCCGGACGTGGGGCGCCCCGTCGGCGAGGGCCCGCACGAGGGCGTCGCGGCGGCGGCGGTAGCGCAGGCGGGCGGCGCGGACCTGGCGGTCGTAGGCGCCGGAGGTCAGGAACTCGGCGAGGGCGAGCTGTTCCACGACGCCGACGGTCCGGCCGCCGCCGTGGTCGACGACGTCCGGCAGCAGCCACGGCGGCACCACCATCCAGCCCAGCCGCAGGCCGGGGGCGAGGGCCTTGCTGGCGGTGCCGAGGTAGACCACGCGCCCTGGGTCGAGGTCCTGGAGGGCGCCGACGGGCTGGCGGTCGTAGCGGAACTCGCCGTCGTAGTCGTCCTCCAGGATCAGGCCGCCGGTGCGCCGCGCCCACTCGACCACGGCGGCCCGGCGCTCCGGGCGCAGCGCCCCGCCGAGCGGGAACTGGTGGGCGGGGTTGAGCAGCACCGCGTCGGCGTCGCCCGGGTCCTCGGCGCGGGTGCCGAGGGCGTCCCGGTCGAGCGGCACGGTCCTCAGGCCCGCGCGGTGGACCAGGTCCCAGTGGACGTCGAGGCCGTAGGACTCGACGGCGAGGGTGCGGGCGCCGCGGGCGCGCAGCACCCCCGACAGCAGCTGGAGGCCGTGGGCGAAGCCGGAGCAGACGACGACGTGCTCCGGGTCGGCGCGCACGCCGCGGACCCGGGAGAGGTATCCGGCGAGCGCCTCGCGCAGTTCCGGGCGGCCGCGCGGATCGCCGTAGCCGAAGGCGTCGTGGGGTGCGGCGGCGAGGGCGCGGCGGGTGGCCCGCAGCCATTCGGCGCGCGGGAAGGAGGCGAGGTCGGGGATGCCGGGCATCAGGCTGTACGGGAGCGGGCCGGGGGCGCGGCGGGGCGTGGGGGCGGCCGGGCGTGCGGGGACGGGGCGCTCGGCGACGCGGGTGCCGGAGCCCTGGCGTGCGGTGAGCCAGCCCTCGGCGATCAGGTCGGCGTAGGCGTCGGCGACGGTGTTGCGGGCGATGCCCAGGTCGGCGGCGAGGGAGCGGGAGGAGGGCAGCCGGGTGCCGGGGGCGAGCCGGCCGCCGCGGACGGCTTCCCGCAGGGCGTCGGTGAGACCGCGCCGCAGTCCGGGCCCGCTCGGGTCGAGATGGAGGTCCATGCCGAAAGTGGCCCAGCGTTCCGCCATGGAAATGGACCATACTCCTGGGCTGCCCGGCTCCTAGGGTCGAGGGCATGACGAACACCACCGACACGACCGGGACGGTCACGTACGCGGCGGAGGAGCCCGCCCGCCTGGAGTGGGCGAAGCACGCCCCCGAGGTCTACAAGGCGATGGTCCGGCTGGACGTCGCGGCCCGGCAGGGCCTCGACCCGAAGCTGGCCGAACTGGTCAAGATCCGCGCCTCGCAGATCAACCACTGCGCGCTCTGCGTGGACATGCACTCCAAGGACGCCCTCGCGGCGGGCGAGAGCGTCGAGCGGATCATCCAGCTCTCCGCGTGGGAGGAGTCGCGGCACTTCTACACGGAGAAGGAGCTCGCTGCGCTGGAGCTGACCGAGGCGGTGACGGTCCTCACCGACGGCTTCGTGCCGGACGAGGTGTACCAGCGGGTCGCCGAGCACTTCGACGAGGCGGAGCTGTCCCAG
Source organism: Streptomyces lusitanus (assembly GCF_042647945.1). NCBI lineage: Bacteria > Bacillati > Actinomycetota > Actinomycetes > Kitasatosporales > Streptomycetaceae > Streptomyces > Streptomyces lusitanus. The sequence continues at coordinate 151,617 of NZ_JBHRWL010000002.1, read as the reverse complement.
CTGATCGCCGCCATCGCGGTGATCAACGCCTGGAACCGGTTCGGCGTGACCTGCCGCGTGACGCCGGGCCACTACCAGCCGGGACAGCATCACTGAACGTCCCTCAGGACAGCCACTTCTCCCAGACGGAGCGGTGGCTGTCCACCCATGTCCGGGCCGCCTCCTCGGGCGACAGCTTCTGCTCGGCGATCATCAGGGAGACCTCGTTCTGGTCCTCGGTCGTCCATTCGAAGTTCCTGAGCAGCTCCGCCGCCTTGCCGCCGTCGCGCGCGAAGTCCGCGTTGAGGTACTTCTGGAGCGGGGTGTGCGGGTAGGCGCAGGCGACCTTCTCCGGGTCCGCGTCACAGCCCTCCTCGTACGGGGGCAGCTTCACCTCCGTCATCGGCACCTGCTCGGACAGCCACTGGGGCGTGTACCAGTAGGTCAGGAAGGGCTTCTTCTCCTTGGCGAACTGCTGGATCTGGGTGATCTGCGCGGCCTCGGAGCCGGCGAACACCACCTGGTAGTCCAGCTTCAGGTTCTTCACCAGCGCCTTGTCGTTGGTGACGTAGGAGGGGGAGCCGTCGAGCAGCTGGCCCTTGCCGCCGCTCTCCGGGGTGCGGAACCGGTCGGCGTACTTGTCGAGGTTCTTCCAGTCGGTGACGTCCGGGTGCCGCTCGGCGAAGTACGTCGGCACGAACCAGCCGATGTGCCCGGTGACGCCCAGGTCGCCGCCGTTCACGATGGTCTTCTTGTCCTCGACGTACCGCTGTTCCTGCTCGGGGTGGCCCCAGTCCTCCAGGATCGCGTCCACGCGGCCCTGGCTGAGGGCGTCCCAGGCGGGCACCTCGTCGACCTGCACGGTGTCGACGCGGTAGCCCAGCTCGTGCTCCAGCAGGTACTGGGCGACGGCCACGTTGGCCTGGGCGCCGACCCAGGACTGCACCGACAGGGTGACCGTCCTCGCCCCGCGCGCGTTGGCGAACGGCGAGGCCTGCTTGGTCATGTCGGCGGCCCCGCAGCCGGTCAGCAGCGCGAGCGCGCAGCCCGCCGCCACCGCGGGAATCGTACGGATCCGCATGTCACGCTCCCTTCCGTGCGCGGCGACCGGTGGGCTGGGTGACCCGGTCGAGCATCAGGCCCAGGCAGACGATCGCGGCGCCGGCCACCAGGCCGGTCGCCAGGTCCCCCTGCGCCAGACCGAAGACGACGTCGTAGCCGAGCGCGCCGCCGCCGACCAGGCCGCCGATGACGACCACGGCCAGGACCAGCACCACGCCCTGGTTGACGGCGAGCAGCAAGGCCGGGCGGGCCAGCGGCAGCTGCACCTGCCGCAGCTGCTGGGCGCCGGTCGCGCCGAGCGAGCGCGCCGACTCCAGGGCGGCCGGGTCGACCTGGCGCAGCCCCTGGGCGGTGATCCGGACGACCGCGGGCAGCGCGTAGACGACCGCGGCGGCGACCGCCGGGGCGCGGCCCACGCCGAACAGGGCGACCACCGGGATCAGGTACACGAACTGCGGCATCGTCTGGAACACGTCCAGCACCGGGCGCAGCCACCGCTCGACGCGGTCGCTGCGGGCGGCGGCGATCCCGGTCGCGAAGCCGACGACGAGGGCCACGGCGACGGCCGCGATGACCTGCGACAGCGTGTCCAGCGACGGCTTCCACACGCCGAGCACGCCGATCGCGGCCATGGCGAGGACGGCGGTGAGCGCGGTGCCCCCGGTGCCGATCAGCCAGGCCAGGGCGGCGACGATCAGCAGCACGCTCCACCAGGGCAGCCACTGGAGTCCGTCGCGGAGCGGGTCGAGCACCCAGGTGGTGAAGCGGCCCGCCCAGTCGGCGGTGCCGCCGACCACGGGCACGCCCGAGTACAGGTGGGCGGTCATCCAGTCGACGGCCCGGTTGACCGGCTCCGCGATGCCGACGACCCAGCTCTCGGGCCACTCCAGCCGGCCCGCGAGCCGCCCTGCGACCGCGACGGCCACGGCGGCGATCAGGGCGTAGGACCGCAGCGCGCGGGCGTTCGGCGCGGGCGCCTCGCCGAGGCGGGCGCCGGCCGCGCCGGTCACCCGGTCGAGGACGACCGCCAGCAGCACGATCGGGATGCCGGCGGCGAGCGCGGCGCCCACGTCGACCGAGGCGAGAGCCTGGTAGACGCGGTCGCCGAGGCCGCCCGCGCCGATCACCGAGGCGATGACGGCCATGGACAGCGCCATCATGATCGTCTGGTTGAGGCCGAGCAGGAGTTCCTTGCGGGCCAGCGGGATGCGGGCGGTCAGCAGGCGCTGGCGCGCGGTCGTCCCGAGCGACTCGACGGCCTCCAGCACCTCCTTGTCCGCGCCGCGCAGCCCGAGCGCGGTGAGCCGGGCCATCGGCGGGGCGGCGTAGACGACCGTGGCGAGCACGGCCGCCGGGACGCCGATGCCGAAGACCAGCACGACCGGCAGCAGGTAGGCGAAGGCCGGCAGCACCTGCATGGTGTCGAGGACCGGCCGCAGCGCCCGGTGCATACGGTCGGACAGCCCGGCCGCGAGCCCGAGCAGCGCGCCCGCCACGACGGACGCGGCGACCGCGACCACCATGAGGGCCAGCGTCTGCATGGTGGGCACCCACATGCCCAGCAGCCCGCAGCCGAGGAACGCGGCGCCGGTCCCGAGCGCCGCCCGGACCCCCGCGACACGCCAGGCGGTCAGCGCGGCCCCCGCCGTCACTCCCGCCCAGCCGACGGCGAGGAGGGCGAGATAGACGGCGCGTACGGCGATGACGACGACGTTGCTGACGTGGCCGAGGAAGTAGAGGAACAGGGGGTGGGAGTCGCGGTTGTCGACGATCCAGTCGCTGGCGGTGCCGAGCGGCTCGGACAGGTCGACGGTCAGCGCCCCGGGCCAGGCCCCACTCCCCCACCGCGCGGCGGCGAACGGCACGAGGAGGGCGGCGAGGACGAGCAGGACGCCGAGCTTGCGCACGGCGGGCTTGCGGAACACGCCGTGCCACGCCGAGGCGCCCGGCGCGGTGGCGGTGAGGGCGGCCATCAGACGGCCTCCTCACCGGCGGCGGGGGGTGTCGCGGTGCCGGGGGCGGGGGCAGGGGTGTCGGACCCTGCGGCCCGCGCTGCGGGGGCGTCGGTGCCGGGGGCGGCGGCGGTGCCGTCCACGGCGGTGGAGGCGTCCGGGCCGCTCGCGGACGCATCCGCGCCTCCGACGGGAGCGGCCGGTTCGTCCGGTGCTCCGCCGGCGGAGGCGTCCGCCTCCGGCACGGCGGTGCCGGGGCTCGCGGCGGCCGCAGGACCGGCCGCACCCCGCTCGGCGGAGGGCTCCGCGCCTCCGTCAGCGGCGGGATCGTCCGCCTCGGCGGGCGGAACCGCCCCGGTGTCGGCCCGGGGCGGGACCGTGTCGGCGCCGGCCCGTGCCGGATCTGTGCCCGCCACCACGTTCAGCAGCGTCTCCGCGTCGACCATGCCCACGCACGTGCCCGCGTCCAGGACCCGGGCCGGGGCGCCGGCGGCGGAGACCGCTTCTATCGCCTCCGAGACCGTGGCGTCGGGGGCGACCGTCGGGCCGGTGGCCGCCTGTTCCGCCGCCGAGGCGGGACGCATGGCCGTACGCACGGTCAGCACCTGCTCGCGCGGGACGTCCTGGACGAACGCGCGCACGTAGTCGTCGGCGGGCGCGCCCACGATCTCCTCCGGCGTGCCGAGCTGCACCACACGCCCGTCCCGCATCAGCGCGATGCGGTCCCCCAGCTTCAGCGCCTCCTGAAGGTCGTGCGTGATGAAGACCATCGTGCGGCCCTCCTCACGGTGCAGCCGCACCACCTCGTCCTGCATGTCCCGCCGGATGAGCGGGTCGAGCGCGCTGAACGGCTCGTCGAACAACAGGACTTCGGGGTCGACGGCGAGCGCGCGGGCCAGCCCGACCCGCTGCCGCTGGCCGCCGGAGAGCTGGGCGGGCCGGCGCTGCTCCATACCGGCGAGTCCGACCTTGGCGACGACCTCGGCGGCCTTCTCGCGCCGCTCGGCGCGGCCCATGCCCTGGATCTCCAGGCCGTAGGCGACGTTGTCGAGGACGGTGCGGTGCGGCAGCAGGCCGAAGTGCTGGAAGACCATGGCGGCGCGATGGCGGCGCAGCTCCCGCAGCCGCGCCTTGTCCATGGCGCGCACGTCCTCCCCGTCGATGGCGATGGCGCCCGCGGTCGGCTCGATCAGCCGGGTCAGACAGCGCACCAGCGTGGACTTGCCGGAGCCGGACAGGCCCATGACGACGAAGACCTCGCCCTTGCGGACGTCGAAGGAGACGTCCCGCACGGCGGCCGTGCAGCCGGTGCGGGCGCGCAGTTCGGCCGCGTCGAGGCCGGCGAGCGAGGGGTCGGCGGGCACCCTGTCGGCGCGGGGCCCGAAGACCTTCCACAGGCCGTCGACGGAGAAGACGGGCGGGGTGCCCGCGTCGGACGGGGATGCGGCGGAGCCGGCCACGGTCGTCGCGCTCATCGTGCGTCACCGCCGATCAGCTCGACGGCGCGCTCGCCGACCATCAGGACGCCGATCATCGGATTGACGGCGGTCATGGTCGGGAAGACGGAGGCGTCGGCGACGCGGATGCCCTGGAGGCCCCGGATGCGCAGCTCGGGGTCCACCACCGCGGTCTCGTCGTCGGCGGCGCCCATCTTGCAGGTGCCGGCCGGGTGGTAGACGGTGTGCGCGACCTTGCGGGCGTACTCGCTCAGCTCCTCGTCGCCGGTGACGTCGGGACCCGGCGCCACCTCGCGCTTGAGCCAGCCGGCCAGCGGCTCGGTCCTCGCGATCTCCCGGGCGATGCGGATGCCGTCGACGAGCGTGCGGCCGTCGTAGTCGTCCTCGTCGGTGAAGTACCGGAAGTCCAGCGCCGGCTTCACCTCGGGGTCGGCGCTGGTCAGGTACAGCCGGCCGCGGCTCTTCGGCTTGGGGATGTTCGGCGTCATGGAGACCCCGAACTCCGGCCGCTCGTAGCCCAGTCGCTCCGGATTGTCGGTGAACGGGATCTGGTAGAAGTGGAACATCAGGTCGGGGCCCGCGTGTGCGGGATCGCGGCGCACGAACAGACCGGCGTCGGAGTCCATCGCCGAGTTCTCCGGGATGGGCCCGTTCGTCTCCCACACGATCACCGACTCCGGGTGGTCGAGCAAGTTCTCGCCGACCCCGGGCAGATGGCGCGCCACGGGGATGCCGAGCGCCTCCAGGTCGGCGCGCGGTCCGATGCCGGAGTGCAGCAGCAGCCGCGGCGAGTCGACGGCGCCGGCGCACAGCACCACCTCGTTGCGGGCGCGGATCAGCACCTCCTCGCCGTCCTTGGTGCGCACATGGACGCCCTCGGCGCGGGTGCCGTTCAGCTCCAGCCGGTACGCCCAGGTCTCCAGCCACAGCGTCAGGTTGGCCCGCTCGTCCATCACCGGGTGCAGGTACGCCACCGACGCGGAGGACCGCTTGTTGTTCTCGGGGTGGTACGCCAGGTCGAAGAAGCCGACGCCCTCGTGGAAGGGCTTCTTGTTGAAGCCCTCGATGCGGGGCACCTCGAGCGCGGTTTGCGCGGCGTCGACGAAGTCGCGGGCGATGGCGTTCCGGTCCTTCTCGTCGACCGGGACGATGTTGTTCTTCAGCCGGGCGTAGTACGCCTCCATCTGCACGGCGCCCCAGCCCTTGGCGCCGGCCTGCTCCCACTCGTCCCAGTCGGACGGCAGCGGCTTGAACGCGATGAGCGTGTTGTGCGAGGAGCAGCCGCCGAGGACGCGGGCGCGGCTGTGCCGGATGTGCGAGTTGCCGCGTGGCTGCTCGGTGGTGGGGTAGTCGTAGTCGAGCTCGCCGCCGAGCAGGCCCATCCAGCGGCGCAGCGTCAGCACGTCGTCGCGGCCGACGTCGCTGGGGCCGCCCTCGACGACGGCGACGGTGACGTCCGGGTTCTCGGTGAGTCGGGAGGCGATGACGGAACCGGCGGTGCCGCCGCCTATGACGACGTAGTCGTATTCATGGGTTTCTTGGGTCATGGGCTGCTCCAAGGGCTCGGACGGGAAGGACGCCCCCTGGGGGGCGCCCTGGAGGGGCGCCCCCCCAGGGGTGCGAGGCTTCGTCGACATGCGGCTCCGCCGCGTGCGCGCGATCAGCACCCACGGCGCCGCGGCCGCCCCGCGACGCCACGGCACCGGCGAATCGGGGGCGTCAGCCGCGGAACCAGCGCACGGGCACCGGTGCCAGGTTCTGGTAGACGTGCTTGGTCTCGCGGTACTCCGCGAGCCCGGCCGGGCCGAGTTCGCGGCCCGTGCCGCTCCTGCCGAATCCGCCCCACTCGGCCTGGGGGAGGTAGGGGTGGAAGTCGTTGATCCACACGGTGCCGTGGCGCAGCCGCCCGGCCACCCGGCGGGCGCGGCCCGGGTCGGCCGTCCACACGCCGCCGGCCAGGCCGTACTCGGTGTCGTTGGCGAGGGCGACCGCCTCGTCCTCGGTGCGGAAGGTCTCGACGGTGAGGACCGGCCCGAAGACCTCCTCACGCACCACCCGCATCTCGCGGTGGCAGCGGTCGAGGACGGTGGGCTCGTAGAAGTAGCCGGACGCGGGGCGTTCGGGCGCCGGCTCGGGCCGCTTGCCGCCGCAGCGCAGCACCGCGCCCTCCTTGAGCGCGGACTCGACGTACGCCTCGACCTTCTCGCGCTGCTGCGCGGAGACCAGCGGACCGCACTCGACGCCGTCCTCGGTGCCCCGGCCGAGCCTGATCTTCTCGGCGCGGCGGGCGAGTTCGGCGACGAAACGGTCCCGCACGGACTCCTCGACGATGAGGCGCGCCCCGGCCGAGCAGACCTGGCCGCTGTGGATGAAGGCCGCGTTGAGGGCCTGGTCGACGGCGGTGTCGAAGCCCTCCTCCGTGGCGCAGGCGTCGGCGAACACCACGTTGGGGTTCTTGCCGCCGAGTTCGAGGGCGACCTTCTTCACGGTCGGGGCGGCCGCCTGGGCGACCTTGACGCCGCTGACCAGGCCGCCGGTGAAGGAGACCAGGTCGACGCCGGGGTGCTCCGCCATCCGCGCGCCGACGGTGTGGCCGGGGCCGGTGACGATGTTGGCGACGCCGGCGGGCAGGCCAGCCTCGGTCAGCAGGCCGATCAGGGCGACGGTGGTCAGCGGGGTGATCTCACTGGGCTTGACCACGAAGGTGTTGCCCGCGGCGAGCGCCGGGGCGATCTTCCAACTGGCCTGGAGAAGGGGGTAGTTCCAGGGGGTGATCAGGGCGCAGACGCCGACGGGCTCGTGCACGACCACGCTGTGGACGTCGGGCGAGCCCGCGTCCACGACCCGGCCGGGCGCCTCGGCGGCGACCAGGTCGGCGAAGTAGCGGAAGGCGTCGGCCACGCAGTCGATGTCGACGCGCCCCTCCTCGGCGGTCTTGCCCGCGTCCCGGCTCTCCAGAAGCCCCAGCTCCTCGCGGTCCCGGACCAGGAGGTCGGCGACGCGGCGCAGGAGCGCGGCCCGCTCGGCGACGGGGGTGCGCGGCCAGGGCCCCTCGTCGAAGGCGCGGCGCGCCGCCGCGACCGCGAGGTCGGTGTCCCGCTCGTCGCCCTCCGCGACCAGGGCGAACGGCCGGGCGTCCGCCGGGTCGAGAATCTCCCGGGTGGCCCCGGAGACGGCGGCCCGCCACTCCCCTCCCACGTGGATGGTGTCGCGCGCCCGCAATTCTGTGCTGTCCGCCATGATCGGTTACTGCCTTCCGTTCTTCGCCACGCCCGTGAGTCACATGCGTGTTACCCCCGGGACCGGGTGCCCCTGCCCTGTCACGCGGAATGCATGCGGAATCCGCGCATGGAGTGCGCTTCGTCACGACCCGCCGGCGCGGGGGTGCCCCCGCCGGCGGGTCCCTCCGGGGGGTGCATCCGGTACGGATGGGAGGGGGTTGCGGGGGCGGCCGGGTGGACGGCGACACGGGCGGCCGAGGCCAGAGATACCGGGGGTCCGGGCGCCGGCCGCGCGGAGACACAGCTGCCCCCAACGGGCGGCAGCCGACCCGCGCGCCCCACGCCACGCGTGCCGCCTGGAGCAGGTGCCGGCGTCCGTCATGGCGAACGCGGCGGCCTCATCGGCGCGCACGCGCCGGGCGTCCGGTCCGGCGGGCCGGGTTGACGTGGCTCAGGTCAGGGACGGGCTCGCGCACGTCGCGGACGGTGGGCAGAAGTGGGTGACCGCCGTGAGGGCGAGGTCGAGTTCCGGGTCAATGCCGTCCGTGGGCGCGCCGTACGCCGCGACGGCGTACACCTTGCCGTCGGCCGGTGAGCGGAAGCGGATGTCCTGGACGTGCCAGCTGCCCACCTCGGGTTCGCCGCGCAGCGAGTCGGCGAGGTATTCGAGGCGCATGCCGTCCACCCCCTCCGCGTCCAGCCGCACCAGCTCGACCTGCTGGAAGCCGTCCGCCTTCGGTGTCCCGTCCGCGAGGAACAGCTCGAAGGACTCCTCCGGCGAGGGCTCGGCGACCTCGTACACCTGGAGGCGGCGGAAGCCGTCGGGGCTGCGGTAGTTGACGACGTCGAAGCCGTGCTGGGCGGGCACCGACTCCCGCTCCCAGCCGTTGGGGCGGGCGATGGTGAAGCCCTCGGGGTCACGGTGCAGTGCGTAGCCCTCGGGCAGCGGTGACGGTTCGGGGCCGGAGGACTCCGACGACGGTTCGACGGGGTCGGAGGAGTCCTCCGTCGGGACCGGCTCCGGCTCTCCCTCCGCGGACGGCGACGCCTGAGTGGTGGTGGTCGTACCGCCCGCCCGGTCGTCCGTGCCGCCCGCGTCGTCGTCCCTGACGACCAGGGTCAGGACCAGCGCCACGGCGACCCCCGCCGCCGCGGCCCCGCCCACCACGCCCCACACCAGCCGCCGCCGGCCGGCCTGGGGCCGGGCGCCGGGGACGGGCGGCTCCGGCGTGGACCAGCCTCCGACCGGCGACGTGTCGGGGTCGGTCACGCCGCCCGGGGGCGGGGCGGGCACGGCCGGCTCGAAGGACGGCGGCGGAGGAGGCGGCGGGGTCACCGGGGCGGTGGTCGCGCCGTCGCCGTCCTCCCAGCGCTGGGCGTCCTCGTTCCAGTACCGCTGTCCCCCGGTCATGGCGTCCCTCTCACATTCCCAGCAGCCCGGCGACGGCCCCGGCCGACGCGAACAGGGTCAGGATGCTCTGGGCGTCCGTGAGCGCCTCGCGCAGCCGCTGTATGCGGCCCTCACCGGCGGTCCCGGTGCGGGTGATCTCCTCCTCGGTGTCGGCGAGGGTGGTGTCCAGCCGTGCGGCCTGCTCGTTCTCCCGCAGCCGGGTGAGGTCGGCGCGCAGTTCCCGCACGGCGGCCAGCAGTTGCTCGGCGGACTCGTCGCGCGCCGGGGCCGTGGTGTTGTGCGTCTCGGCGCGCGCGTGGGCGCCGAACGCGAAGGCGGAGTTGTCGGCGCGGCCGATGCTGACGTTCGGTTCGTCGGACGCCATGGTCAGTCGGATCCCTTCTGCGGCCCGGGGCCGCCGGTCGTGGTCTCGGCGCGTGCGTGGTCGCCGAAGGCGAACGACGAGTTGTCGGCGCGCCCGATGTGCACCGCGCCGCTGCTGATGTTGACGATCTTCTGCACGAACTCGCCGGTCTCGTAGCCCGCTTCGCCCAGCGCCAGCCGCACCCCGCGGCTGATGCGGTCCTGCACGCTGCGCAGGTAGCGGGCGACGTCCATGTCCTGGAACGTGGACCCGGCGGGCGCCGCGGCCAGCTCCCGCACCGACAGGGCGGGCCCGTCGGGCAGCGCGTGCGCGTGCCCGCCGGTCAGCAGCCGCCACAGGTAGGCCGCACCCCGGCCGAGGGTGATGAGCGAGTCGCCGGCGGAGCGGGGCACCAGGACGGCGGAGCCGGTGATCCGGCCTGTCAGGTCGGACAGGAACCGGTGCGCGGTGCGGTCGGCGTCCTTGAAGTCCTCACGAACCGGCAGCAGTACGTGCGGCGCGATCTCCAGCATCAGCATCCGGCCCTGCGTGTGGACGCGGACGAAGACCGTGACGACCAGCTCCTCCTCCCAGCCGCCGACGCGGACGCGCAGGAAGTGCCGCCGCTTCTCGCCGCCCTCCTCGACGGCCCGCGCCCGGTGCTGCTCGAACTCGGCCGGCCCGTACGGCGCCTCCTCACGGCGCAGGAGCCCATCGACGGGCAGGAACACGCACTCGTCGATCTCCAGCCGCCGCAGCCGGTCCCGTACGCCGGGGCCCGCGTGCTCGGCAGGCACCCGCAGCTGCTCGACGAGGGGCCTGACCCGGTCGAGGATCGCCCGGTTGCCGAGCGGCTGCTGGTCCGCGTCCTCGTCGGGCCGCAGTTCGACGGCGAGCACCCAGGTGTCGTGCGCCTGGCCGGCCCCGCAGAAGGGGCGGGCCTCGTGGTACATGACCAGCGGGGTGTGCTGCTCCAGCCGGATGCGCTGCGACAGCCGCCGGAACCGGGGCCCGTCGGCCTGCTCGGCGGGGTCGCCGGCCGCGTCGGGGAACCGCGCCGGGGACAGTTCGGCGGCGATGACCCGGGCGAACTGGGTGCGGCGCCCCGCGACGCACAGGCCGATCACCACGAGCACGCCGATCCCGAACCACCCCTGCCAGGGCTTCGCGCCCCCGGTGAGCTCGTCGGTGACCGCCCCCCACAGATCGTCGTCGCCGGACGAGCTGTACGGCGAGGAGGAGTACGAGGAGCTCTCGTCCTCGCTGCCGAACGCCACGGAGAACACGGTCCAGAACGCGAACGCGGTCATGACGCGCCCGCCCCAGCGGGCCAGGAACGCGGTGAGCGAGCGGTACCACGGCGGCCGGGCGTCACGGCCGCGCAGCGCAGGCGCGACGGCGAGCAGCAGGCTGGGCCACACGAAGTACAGGAGCAGGTTGCCGCTGATCGGGGTGCCCACGATCCACAGGCCGACGACCGCGGCCGCCCACAGCATCTCCAGGCGCCGGGCCCGCAGCGCGTGGGCGAGGACGCGGGCGGCGTCGAAGCCGAGCGAGGGCGCGACGACCCGCTGTTCGTGGAGGTACAGCTCCTCGATGACCCGGTCGCGGTAGCCGGCGTCCAGGTAGGTCCCCGCGCACAGCAGCCGGGACGCCTCACTGGCGTACGGCGGTACGGGCGGCGGGCCGTCCGGCGTCCCGCCCGGGTGCTGCGGCTGCTGCTGCGGGACGAAGGCAGTGCTCACGCGGATCCCCCGATACGCGAACGAACGTCGCCGCCACGCGGTGTGACGGGGCATCAGCATAGGGGAAGGGCGGGCGGGAGCGAACCGGTTTGACGGCGGTGACCTGTGCGACGGCGACAGTACGGGGCCCCTTACCGGACGCACGCGCGGCCCGCCCCGGACGCGCGCGGGGCCCCGTACCGGACGAACCGGTACGGGGCCCCGCGAAGGCCGTGCCGGCCGGGCTCAGATGAGGCCGAGGGAGCGGACCGCCTCGCGCTCCTCCTCGAGCTCCTTGACGGAGGCGTCGATGCGGGTGCGGGAGAACTCGTTGATCTCCAGGCCCTGGACGATCTCGTACGTGCCGTCCTTGACGGTGACCGGGAAGGAGGAGATGAGGCCCTCCGGGACGCCGTAGGAACCGTCGGACGGGATGCCCATGGAGACCCAGTCGCCGTCGGCGGTGCCGTTGACCCAGCTGTACACGTGGTCGATGGCGGCGTTGGCGGCGGAGGCGGCCGACGAGGCGCCACGGGCCTCGATGATGGCGGCGCCGCGCTTGGCGACGGTCGGGATGAAGTCCTCGGCCAGCCACTTCTCGTCGTTCACGACCTCGGCGGCGTTCTTGCCGGCGATCGTGGCGTGGAAGATGTCCGGGTACTGGGTGGCGGAGTGGTTGCCCCAGATGGTCAGGCGCTTGATGTCGGAGACCGAGGAGCCCGTCTTCTTCGCGAGCTGGGTCAGCGCGCGGTTGTGGTCCAGGCGCGTCATGGCGGTGAAGCGCTCGGCCGGGACGTCCGGCGCGGCGGCCTGGGCGATCAGCGCGTTGGTGTTCGCCGGATTGCCGACGACCAGGACGCGGATGTCGTCCGCGGCGTGGGCGTTGATGGCCTGGCCCTGGGGCTTGAAGATGCCGCCGTTGGCCTCGAGGAGGTCACCGCGCTCCATGCCCTTGGTGCGGGGGCGGGCACCGACGAGGAGGGCGACGTTGGCGCCGTCGAAGGCCACGTTCGGGTCGTCGGTGATCTCGATGCCCTGGAGGAGCGGGAACGCGCAGTCGTCCAGCTCCATCGCGGTGCCCTCGGCGGCCTTGAGCGCCGGGGTGATCTCCAGGAGACGGAGCTTGACCGGCACGTCCGCGCCGAGCAGCTGGCCGGAGGCGATGCGGAAGAGCAGGGCGTAACCGATCTGGCCGGCCGCGCCGGTGACGGTGACGTTCACGGGAGTGCGGGTCATGGCGTTCTCCGTATGACAGCTGGCGGTGGGGCGGTCCCTGCCCCCTGGTGCGGGATCCCCGCTCCGGCTCGTGACCGGTGACCGCCACGATGATCGATCACCGGTTCGAATGATCGATCTCTTGGCGTCAAGAGAGATCCAGCGGTCAGGCTATCGCGCATCCGTGAGCGCGCACGGCCGGGCTCCCTGTGGCCCGTCCCACAGAGTGACCGCCCGCGCACACGGGCAACCGGCCTCGGAGAAAGGGGGGAACGAGGGGGCGGCCGCTCCGTCCGGGAGAGGTGGGGGCGGGGCGGCCGCCGTCGGGACCGACCGTGCCGGCATCCCGTGGGGGTACTTCTCGCGTGCCCGCCCCGCGCGCCCGCATTCACGTCACCACGGTTCCCTCACATGTCACGACCCGGACGGTCTACCCGGACGAGGGAATCGGCCGCGGTCCACCCGGACGAGGGAAAACGGCCGCCTGCGGCATCCACGGTCCGGCCGCCCCGGGGAGCGGCCGGGCCGTCAGTCCGTGCAGCCCTTCTCACCCGTCGCGGCCAGCACCGCGCAGGCCGTGACGTCGGTCGCCGCGGCGGCCGGCACCATCATCGTGTACGCCACCGTGTCGCCGGGCGCGTCCACGGAGTCGGTCTCCTTGGACGTGCCCGAGGTGATCTCGACCGTGTCCCCCTGCGCGGCCTGGGTGATGCGCCCCCACGCGGCGCCGCAGACCTTGCTGTAGCGGACCTCGACGGTGGTGGCGCCGACGACCGCGGAGCCGGCCGTGGTGACCAGGTCACCGCTGCACCCCATGACCTCGGCGTCCTTGCCCTCGCAGCTGTCGCCGCTGCACTTCACGCCCGGAGGCAGCTTCGCCTCCTTGGTGACGGTGGGCGACGGGGAGGGCTTGGCCTCCTTGGTGTCGCCCTGCGTCTGGGTGACGTACAGCCCGGCGGCGACCACCACCAGCGCGCCGAGCGCGCCGACGAGGAACATCGCCGTGCGCCGCTTGCCCGCGGGGCGGCCGGAACCGCCGCCCGGACCCGACGGCTCCGCGGGCGGCGGGCCGTACCCGCCCGCCGCGGGCGCCCCGGGGCCGTACGCCCCCGGGTAACCGGCGTCCGGGTTCGTGACCCCCCAGGAGTTGCCGCTGCCCGACGCGTCCCGCACGTCGGTGGCGGTCGGCTGGGGCGGCACGCTCGGCGACACCCCGGCAGGACCGGCGACCCCCGTACGGGCCCCGCCGCCGCGGGAGCGTCCGCCCCCGCCGGACGGCGGCCCGGCCAGCTCGCTCAGCGCGGCGCGCGCCTGCGAGATCCGGATCGCCTCCATGGTCATGTCGTGCCGCATCTCCGAGCGGCTCCAGGCGCGTTCGGCGAGCTCCCACATGGTGGTCAGGTGCACCGGGTTGGTCCCGGTGACCTCGGCCAGCGCCACGATCGCGCCCTTCGGCGCGAGCAGCCGGCCGTTCAGATAGCGCTCCCAGGACGTCTTGCTGTAGCCCGTGCGGTCGGCGACCGCCGCGACGCCCAGACCGCTGCGGTCCACCAGCCGCCTGAGCTGACTGGTGAACTCCCTGATCTGCGGATCGAGTTCATCCGGCAAGGCCTTCCAACGAGGCATTGCTCTCCCCCTCTTCCCCCCGGTTCGTGCTGGTCTTTCCCTCGCGCATGGTGCCCGCTGCCACGTCCCGTCTGGCTACCCACAGGGATGCCGCCGGGACGGGTCTCAGTTCCCGGGGTGGGGGCGCACGGGAGCAACAGGGCGCGTGCGGCGATGCACGCCCAGTCGCTTGCGCTCCAGTGTCCCACCGGTCGTCCGCCCGCCCGAACGGAACCCCGGAACCGAAGGACCGGGTGAACGGGGCTTGTACGACCGTCCCACTGTCCTCATGTCCTACCACTTCGGCGCCCTCGTGTGGACGTGTCCGCGGCCACATCACCCCTCGGCGGACACCCGCGCCTCGCACGGACGTCGAAGTCATCGCAAGGGTGTACGGGGATTCCGGGGCACGTACCGGAACGGTCACTTCCGTGCCACAGCGGCCGGGCGCCCGTTGATCGGGCCGTCCGCCGTGCAGGAACGTGGTGCGCGGCGCCGGCCCGTCCGCTCACGGGGGTGTGGACGGGCCGCCGCCCCTGCCCTGCGGGCGAACCCGGCCTCCGGCCGGAGGCTCAACTGTCGGCTGCCGGCTCACCTGCCGACCGACGGCTCAGGCAGCCGACCCGAGTCTCAGCCGCGGACCGGCGACCCGGCCGTCGACCGGCGGCTCAACCAGCGCCCCCCGGCCCGACTGCCGGCCCACCGCTCGCCTGCCGACCGGCGACTCAGCCACCGACCCGAGCTTCGGCCGTCGGCCAGCGGCCCGACTGCCACCCCACGGCTCGCACGCCGACCGGCGGTCCAGCCACCGGCCCGAGCCTCGTTCGCGGACCGGCGACCCGGCCGTCGAACGGCGGCTCGGCCAGCGGCCAGCAGCTTGACTGCCGACCGACACTTCAGCCAGCAGCCCGAGTCCCGGCCGTCGAACGGCGGCTCAACCAGCGCCCCCCGACCCGCCGCTCGCCTGCCGACCGGCGACTCAGCCACCGACCCGAACTTCGGCCGTCGGCCAGCGGCCCGACTGCCACCCCACGGCTCGCACGCCGACCGGCGGCTCATCCCACCTGCCCGAGCCTCGGCCGCCGACCGGCAGCTCAGCCGTCGAACGGCGGCTCGGCCATCGGCCAGCAGCTTGACTGCCGACCGACACTTCAGCCAGCAGCCCGAGTCCCGGCCGTCGAACGGCGGCTCAACCAGCGCCCCCCGACCCGCCGCTCGCCTGCCGACCGGCGACTCAGCCACCGACCCGAACTTCGGCCGTCGGCCAGCGGCCCGACTGCCACCCCACGGCTCGCACGCCGACCGGCGGCTCATCCCACCTGCCCGAGCCTCGGCCGCCGACCGGCAGCTCAGCCGTCGGCCGAAGGCTCGACCATCGGCCCGCGGCCCGACTGCCGGCCGACATTCCAGCCACCGGCCCGAGTCTCGTCCGCGGACCGGCGACCCGGCCGTCGACCGGCGGCTCGGCTGCCGGTCGGCGGCTCAACCGCCGACGGCGGGCGGCTCAGCTGTCGACCGTGACGTGCAGCATGTCCTGGAGCCACGGGAACTCCAGCAGCGGATGCGGCTGCATCATCAGCGCCAGCAGCACGATCGCCATCCCCAGCCCGCCGTACGTGACCATGTCGGTGAAGCGGGAGCGCACGGCGAGCATGCCGACGTCCGGCATCACCCAGCGCAGGGCCGCCCCGGCCAGCAGCGCCGCGCCGATCAGCAGCAGACCGACCCGGAACACGTCCAGCGCGGTCAGCAGCAGGCCCAGGCCCACGGTCAGCAGCACGGCCAGGATCGGCCACTGCCGCGCCGGCGCGGGCGCGTCGCCGGGGGCCGCCCGGCCGCCGCCCTCGGGGCGCGCCGTGTCCCGGGTGAACAGCGGGAACCTGCGCGTGGCCCGACGCGGGGCGCCGTCCGCGCCGGGGGCGCTGACCGGGTCACGGACGGTGACGTCCTCCGCGGACTCCTCGGGCGTCGCGGCCTTCCCGGTCCCCTCCGCCGTCGCGGGGGCTTCGGGGGCGTCCGATGCCTTCCGCTCAGCGGACACTGCGCTCCGCCGCCTCGACCACGTTGACGAGCAGCTGCGCCCGGGTCATCGGGCCGACGCCGCCGGGGTTGGGAGCGACCCAGCCGGCCACCTCGGCCACGCCCGGGTGCACGTCGCCGACGATCTTGCCCTCGGCGCTGCGGGAGACGCCGACGTCCAGGACGGCCGCGCCCGGCTTGACGTCCTCGGGACGGATCAGGTGGGCGCTGCCGGCCGCCGCGACGATGATGTCCGCGCGCCGGAGATGGGCCGCGAGGTCACGCGTGCCGGTGTGGCACTGGGTCACGGTGGCGTTCTCGCTGCGCCGGGTCAGCAGCAGCGGCATCGGACGGCCGATGGTGACGCCGCGACCGACGACCACGACCTCGGCGCCCTTGATCTCCACGCCGTGGCGGCGCAGCAGGGTGATGATGCCGTTCGGCGTGCAGGGCAGCGGGGCGGGCTCGTTGAGGACGAGCCGGCCGAGGTTCATCGGGTGGAGGCCGTCGGCGTCCTTGTCCGGGTCCATCAGCTCGAGGATGCGGTTCTCGTCGATGCCCTTGGGGAGCGGCAGCTGGACGATGTAGCCGGTGCAGGCCGGGTCCTCGTTCAGCTCGCGGACGACCGCCTCGATCTCCTCCTGCGTGGCGGTGCCGGACAGTTCACGCTGGATGGAGGCGATGCCCACCTGGGCGCAGTCGCGGTGCTTGCCGGCGACGTACTTCTGGCTGCCGGGGTCGTCCCCCACGAGGATCGTGCCGAGGCCGGGCGTGACGCCCTTCTCCTTCAGCGCCGCCACGCGGGCGGTCAGATCGGACTTGATCTCGGCTGCGGTGGCCTTGCCATCGAGAATCTGGGCGGTCATGGCCCCCATCCTCGCGGATGACCGGGCCGCTGTTCCAATCAGCCCGCATTCCGGTCGGCCGTGGCGCCCGTACCAGGCATTCGATCATTATCGGTCTCAATGCGAGCAAGATCGCGATGTTGCACTTGCACAACACATATGTCGTAGCGCTGGACAAGGAAAGGAACGGTCAAGAACGATGAATCCGCAGTGCCGCGGACAGAACCGGGGGGACGGACCGCATCTGTAGTACTTCCTCCGCGCCGTGTCTCGCGCAGTCCCCGCACCAGGAGCGCAACGGAGGAAGGACCGCCATGAGTTTCGGCGACCCGAACAACCCCTACGGGCAGCCGCCCCAGCAGCCCCAGCCCGGTCCCGGCTACGGCTACCCCCAGCAGCCCGGCCAGCCCGCCCAGCCCGCCCAGCCCGGATACGGCTACCCCGCGGCCCCGCCGGTGGGCCAGCCCTACGGCGGCGGGTACGTCCCCACCCAGATGCCCGGCATCACGCGCGCCGCGCAGATCCTGCTCGCCGTGATCGCCGTCGCCCACGTGATCATCGCCGCCGTGTACGGCGTCGCGCTGGCCCAGTGGGACGAGCTGGTGGACGAGGCCGGCATCGCGGGCGACGTCGACGCCGAGCAGTTCGCCGACCTCGGCAAGGGCGTCATCGTCTTTTTCGTCGGCCTGGCCTCGGTCTTCGCGCTGCTGGGTCTCATATTGCTGCTCCAGTACGCCAAGGGCGGCAGCTCGGTGCGCGTCTGCTCGATCGTGTACGCGTCGTTCGCGATCGTCAGCGGCATCTTCGCGCTGGGCATCTACCTGCTCGGCCTGCTGATCATCGTCGTCGCGATCCTGGTGATCGTGTTCTGCGCCAAGCGGGCCAGCGCCGAATGGTTCCGGCGCCCGAGGTACTGAGCCTGAGGTATTGAGCCTGAGGTACTGACCCCGAGTACTGACCCCCGGGGGCGTCCGCCCGCCCGCGTCCCGCCCCCACAAGGCCGTGTCCTCCCCCTGTCGAGGACACGGCCTTCGTGTGTCCCCCCGCGCCCGGCGTGCGGGACCCGCGCCTTTCGCGCCAATCCCACCGCACACCCGTGTCGCACCCGATCGGGGGAGGTCCGGCGGCAGGGTGTCCCCCCTACCCTGGCCGAGTAGCTGTCAGGCATGGGCGCATGGGGGGATGCACCGTGAACAGCCTCGTCGTCGTACCCGACGTACCCGACGTACCCGTCGGTCCCGCCGAGCCACGGTGGACCGCCGGCCGCCCGGCGGTGAAGGGGGCCCGGTGACCGAGACGTACGCCGTGCCGGTGCCCAAGGGGTACCGGGTGGGCGCGTGGGAGGTGCGCGAGCCGATCGCCACGGGCGCGTTCGGCAGCGTGTACGCCGGCCGGCGCACCGGGGGCGGCACGGACGGGCCGCGCGAGGTCGCGCTGAAGTTCCTGCCGACCGGCACCCGCACCCCGCGTCAGCTGCACCACCTGCGCGAACTCGCCGAGCGCGAGGTGGACGTGCTGCGCCGGCTGAAGCAGCCGCGCCTCATCCGGATGGTCGAGACGCTGACCGTCGACGACCCCGGCCGGCCGGAGCTGGACGGCGCCACCGTGCTGGTGCTGGAGAAGGCGGAGGGCTCGCTGTCCGCGCTGCTGGCCGTCACGCCCCGGCCCGACGCCGGTCCCGGCCTGCTCGCCCAGATCTGCGAGGGGCTGGCCCAGCTGCACCGCGCGGGCTGGGTGCACGGCGACCTGAAACCGGCCAACGTGCTGCTGATGGCGGACGGTTCGGTCCGCCTCGCCGACTTCAACATGGCCGCCGAGCTGGAGGGCACGCACGCCTACACGTCCGCCTTCTCCACGCCCGACTACACCCCGCCCGAGCTGCTGTGGTCCGGGATCGGCGAGCGGGGCCGGCGGATCCGCGCGTCCGCCGACGTGTGGGCGTTCGGCGTGCTCGCCCATCTCGTCCTCACCGGGGCGTTCCCGCTGCCCGGCGCCACCCCGGCGGCCCGCCGCACGGCCGCCGCCGCGTACGCCTCCGGCACCGACGAGCTGCGGCTCTCCCCCGGACTTCCCGACGCCTGGCGGGACGTCGTCCGCGCCTGCCTGACCCGTACGCACGCGGAGCGGATCGGCGTGGAGGACCTGCTGCGCCGGGTGCGGGAGGCGGCCGGCGCGGGACGCCCGTTCCGGCTGCCCCGGCTGCTGCCCGCGCGGCGCCGGCGCTCGCGGCGGGCGGTCGCCGTCTCGGCGGCCCTCGCCACCGCCGCGGTGGCCCTCCTCGGGTACGGCGTCGACCGGTGGGCCCTGTCCGGCGGCGAGCCGAGCGCGGGCCCGGACGCGGGCCCGAACGCCGCGGCCGCCGCGTACGGCGCCGATGTGCTCCGCACCGACCGGGGCGTGCCGGCCGCGTACCGGCTGCTGATCGTGGAGACGGCGCACGACTGCCCCAGCGAGGACGTCACCGCGCCGCTGATCGCGGCCATGCTGAAGGTGGAGAGCGACTTCGACCCCGACCTGTCCGACCCGGTCAAGAACGAGTACGGCATCGCCCGCTGGACGCCGAAGGTGCTGCGCTGGTGGATGAACGAGGACGGCACACCCGGCGAGACCGTGCCCGAACCGCCGTTCCCGCCCGCCGAGTCGGTGCCCGCGATGGGCCGCTACCTGTGCTGGATCGCGCCGCGGCTCGACGACGAGCTGCGGGAGGACCGGCGGGTCCTGATCGCCGCCGCCTACCGCACGTCGTGGGACAGGGTGAACGACGCGGGCGGCGTCCCCGCCGAGTACCGCGCGTACGCCGGCCGCGTCGCCCACTATCTGAAGGAATACGCCCCGCCCGGCCGGAGATGACCCCGGCGGGGGCGCCACGCGCGACGGCGGTGGCCCCGGCCCCTTCCCGGGCCGGGACCACCGCCGTCGATCACGCCATCAGTGGAAGAAGTGACGCGTGCCCGTGAAGTACATCGTCACGCCCGCCTTCTTCGCGGCCTCGACGACCTGCTCGTCGCGGACCGAACCGCCGGGCTGGACCACGGCCTTCACACCGGCCCCGGTGAGGATCTCCAGGCCGTCGGGGAAGGGGAAGAACGCGTCCGAGGCGGCGTAGGAACCGGCCGCGCGCTCGGCGCCCGCCCGCTCGACGGCCAGCTTCGCGGAGTCGACGCGGTTGACCTGGCCCATGCCGACACCGACGGAGGCGCCGTCCTTGGCGAGCAGGATCGCGTTGGACTTCACCGCGCGGCACGCCTTCCAGGCGAAGGCCAGGTCGGCCAGCTCGGCCTCGGACAGGGCCTCGCCGGTGGCCAGCGTCCAGGTGGACGGGTCGTCGCCCTCGGCCTGGAGCCGGTCGGTGACCTGGAGCAGCGCGCCGCCGTCGATCGGCTTGACCTCGACCGGGGCGGACGGCGCCTGCGGGGCGCGCAGCACGCGGATGTTCTTCTTCTTGGTGAGGGCCTCGAGCGCGCCGTCCTCGTAGTCCGGGGCGACGATGACCTCGGTGAAGATCTCCGCGACCTGCTCGGCCATCTCCTTCGACACCGGGCGGTTGACGGCGATCACGCCGCCGAACGCGGACAGCGGGTCGCAGGCGTGCGCCTTGCGGTGCGCCTCGGCGACGTCCGCGCCGACCGCGATGCCGCACGGGTTGGCGTGCTTGATGATCGCGACGGCCGGGGCGTCGTGGTCGTACGCGGCACGGAGCGCGGCGTCCGTGTCCGTGTAGTTGTTGTACGACATCTCCTTGCCGTGCAGCTGCTCGGCCTCGGCGAGACCGCCGGTGCCGGAGACGTAGAGCGCGGCCGGCTGGTGCGGGTTCTCGCCGTAGCGGAGGGTGTTCTTGCGCTCCCAGGTGGCGCCGAGGAAGTCGGGGAACTGCGAGTCGTCGACCGGCGCGTACTCGGACGCGAACCAGCTCGCGACCGCCACGTCGTACGCGGCCGTGTGCTGGAAGGCCTCGGCGGCGAGCCGCTTGCGGGTGGCGAGGTCGAAGCCGCCGGCCTGGACCGCGGCGAGGACGTCGCCGTAGCGGGCGGGGCTGGTGACGACGGCGACCGACGGGTGGTTCTTGGCGGCGGCGCGGACCATGGACGGGCCGCCGATGTCGATCTGCTCCACGCACTCGTCGGGCGTGGCGCCGGAGGCGACGGTCTCGCGGAACGGGTAGAGGTTCACGACGACCAGGTCGAACGGCTCCACGCCGAGGTCCTTGAGCTGCTGCTCGTGGTCGGCGAGGCGCAGGTCGGCGAGGATGCCGGCGTGCACCTTCGGGTGCAGCGTCTTGACCCGGCCGTCCAGGCACTCGGGGAAGCCGGTCAGCTCCTCGACCTTGGTCACGGGGACGCCCGCGGCGGCGATCTTCGCGGCGGTGGACCCGGTGGAGACCAGCTCCACCCCGGCCTCGTGCAGGCCGCGCGCGAGATCCTCCAGGCCGGTCTTGTCGTAGACGCTGACGAGCGCCCGTCGAATGGCCCGCTTGTTGCTCTCGGCGGTCACTGGATAACTACCTTTCGTCCCTCGATGCGATAGCCGTTGCGGGCGAGCCGCCCCACGACCTCGACGAGCAGCTTTCGCTCGACTTCCTTGATGCGCTCGTGCAGAGCGCTCTCGTCGTCCTCGTCCCGGATCTCCACCACGCCCTGCGCGATGATCGGACCGGTGTCGACGCCGTCGTCGACGAAGTGGACGGTGCAGCCGGTGACCTTGGCGCCGTACGCGAGCGCGTCCCGCACGCCGTGGGCTCCCGGGAAACTGGGCAGCAGGGCGGGGTGCGTGTTGACGAACCGCCCGCCGAAGCGCGCGAGGAACTCCTTCCCCACGATCTTCATGAACCCGGCGGACACCACGAGGTCGGGCTCGTACGCGGCGACGGCCTCGGCGAGCGCCGCGTCCCACTCCTCGCGGGTCGGGTGGTCCTTGACCTTGCACACGAAGGTCGGCAGCCCGGCGCGCTCGGCCCGGGCCAGCCCCTCGATGCCCTCGCGGTCCGCGCCGACGGCGACGACCTCGGCGCCGTAGGCCTCGTGTCCGACGGCGGCGATCTCGTCGAGGAGCGCCTGGAGATTGGTGCCGGATCCGGAGACCAGCACGACGAGACGCCTGGCGCGCTCGGCCACGGGCTTGGCGGCCACGGTGGGGCCCTTTCTCGGGGAGCGTCTGCACGGCCGGCGGCACAGCGCTTTGTACATTCCTACGAATGCTTCGCGCCCCCGGATACGGGGAAGCCTACGAAGCGGCCGACCGGCAGCAACGATACCGGCACTCCCGACGGGCCCCCACGGGACGGGGGCGTGGCCGGAAGGTAGCGTCTGGGAGGAGCCGGCCGGGGTACGCAGGTCCTGGACACCGGGGCGCACGGGAACGCCGACCGCGCACCGTTCGTTCACAGGGCGACGGACCCGGGCCGCGCGGAGCTGACGGGAACGCACCAGCTCACCGCTCACTCGTAGTCGATACGTCGTGCGAGGCGGTCACACCGCACCCACGCCGTGCTTCACAAAGGGGAAGACGCTCACTTGATGCCGGACCGCAGCCTGCGACTCCTCACG
Organism: Streptomyces lusitanus; assembly: GCF_042647945.1. Lineage (NCBI taxonomy): Bacteria > Bacillati > Actinomycetota > Actinomycetes > Kitasatosporales > Streptomycetaceae > Streptomyces > Streptomyces lusitanus. Next base: position 129,241 of record NZ_JBHRWL010000002.1, on the reverse strand, counting down.
TTCCCCCAGCAGTCGGCCCAGGGAGGGGAGCGTGGCGCCGTGCTGCTGCGGGAGCGCCCCTCCTCACCTCCGGACGCCCCCCAGGGCGAGGGCGACGACCGCCGCCGGGACTCCGGGGACGGCCAGGACGACAACCCGTTCGCGCCCCCGCCGGAGGGCGCGCCCGACCGTCCCTGGCAGCCCCGCCACCCGTCGGGCGGCGAGGGCGAGGGCGGCGGCCGCTCCCCGTGGGGCCGCAACTGGAGCGACCGGCAGCCCGGCCGCTCCCCCGGCGGCTTCGGCGAGCGCCCGCGCGGCCCGGAGGGGCAGGGCGGAGGCGGCCAGCAGGGTCCGGGCATGCGCTGGGACCCCACGGACCCCGCCCAGCGCCGCGCGCGGTACGCCCTGCTGGGCGGCCTGTGGGCGTTCTTCTTCGCCCTCTTCAACTGGCCGTACCTGGCGCTGCTGCTGGGCGCGCTCGCCCTGTACTGGAGCATCAGCGCCCTGCGCGCCAAGCCACGCGGGCAGGACCCGGACGTCCCGGCGCCCGAGCAGAAGGGCCGCCCGCAGACCACGGCGGCGGTGAGCGGCATGGTCATGGCGGGTCTGGCGCTGCTCCTGGTGGCCGGCGTCTTCGGCGCCCGCCTGGTCTACAGCGACTACTACGAGTGCACCAGCGACGCCCTCACGCAACAGGCGCGCCAGTCGTGCGGTGACCATCTGCCGGAGCAGTTGCGGGGGGTGCTGGGCGAGGAGGGCTGAGGACGGACCTGACGGGGCGCCCGCCGGCCGCCGCCCGGTTCGCCGCCGGACCCCGAAAACACCGGACCCCGCCCACCCGCTCACCCGGGTGGGCGGGGTCCGGTGTTTTCGGGGTCCGGGCGCGTCAGGTTTCCCGGGGCCGGGGCCCGCCGGTTTCTGGAGGTCCCGGGCGTTCCGCGTCTTCGGGGTCGGGGCGCTCCGAGTCTGCGGTGTTCGGACGCGTCGGGCTTCTCGGGGTGCCGGGCACCCAGCGTTCCGCGCTCCGTGCGCTTCGCGTCTCCCGGGGTCCGGCGCGTCAGGTAGCGCGGAGGCCCGGGCGCTCCGGCGTCCGCGAGGGTCCGCGTCTCCGGGATCCGGTGTGTCAGGCGTCTCGGGTGCCCGGGCGCTCGGTGTCTCCGGCGGCGGGGCGTCGGGCGCGGGGGTCCCGGACGGAGGGTGAGGGGGAGGGGTCGGGGAGGGCGGTCAGGGGCGGCGCGGGGCGTGGGCGGAGGCCGGCGGCGCTCGGGGCGTCTTCGCTCGGGTCGTCTTCGCTGAAGCCGTCGTGGTCACGGTCGTCGCCGTCGTGGTCGAGGAGCAGGTAGGGCTCGTCCTCGGCGACGGGAGCGGCGCTTCGCCCGGGCTTCCGGCCGCCGAACCAGCTACGGCGGGGGCGCGGCATCTTCCGGGCCGGGCGCGGAAGCGCGACCGCACGGCCCGCGCGGCCCGGACGGTGACAGTGTCCGCCCCGCCCGCGGGTCCGCCGGAGGCGCCACCCCCGTACGGTCAGGGCCGTCGCGGCGGCGGTCAGCCCGAGCCACGCCGCCGTCGCCAGGCCCACCTGCCACCACACCGGGCCGAACCGGGCCAGCGCGGCCGTGCCCAGCGGGCCCCCCGCCAGCCCGGCGAGCACCGCCAGCAGCACCCCGCACAGCCCCGCCGCGAAAGCCGCCGCACCGGCGGTCCGCCCGGCCGCCCAGACGCCGAACCGTCCCTTGCCCGTCACGGCCCCCCGGCCCACGAACCACCCCACCACGACCCCGGCCGTCAACGGCAGCGCCGCCGCCGTCCCGTGCAGCGCGGTGCCCGCGCCCGGGTCCGGCACCGCCGCCAGCAGCGGGAACGGCGGCAGCAGTGGCGCGGCCTGCGCCCCGAGCGGCGTCACCGAGGTCCCGGCGCCGAGCAGGAAACCGGGGCCGAGGGCGTAGGCGGCGGCCCACACCGCCGCGTTCGGCAGCAGCGTGACGCAGAGCAGCAGCACCGCGGCCCATCCCGACCAGCCCTCGGTCAGCCGACCGAACGCCCGGCGAGTCTCGCCGACGTGCAGTCCCAGCGACACCGTCAGCAGCACCGCACCGCCCGCGACGAGCACCGTCGCCCCGGCCGCCGCCGCACGCGCCGCGACACCGGGACGGCCGTCCGGGCCCAGCACCAGATGCCGCGCGCCCCGGGGCAGCACCGCGCCCAGCACCTGCTCCAACGGTCCGCTGGGCCGTCCGTACGCCGTCCACACTCCCGTCCCGGCGGCCACCACCGCGACCAGCGGCACGCAGGTCACGGTCCACGTCCACGAGGGCCGCAGCGCACCGCCGGCGGCGTAGAGGGCGGCGGGGGCGGCGACGGCGAGGTAGCCGAGGACCACCCCCGCCCAGGCGGTACGGCCCGGCACCAGCCGGGCGTCGGCGCGGGCGCCTCCCTCGGCGGTGTCCCGCGCCGCCCGGTGCAGCAGCCACACCGGCACCGCGACCAGCAGCAGCGGAAGCACGCCCATCGGGGCGGGGGCGCCTGAGAGGGTGTCGACACGGACCAGTTCGGCGCCGTGCGCCAGCAGCCAGAGGGACGCCGCGATGTGCAGGGCGCCGCCGGGTCCGCTGTCGGGGTAGGGCGAGCTGACCCACAGCAGCATCACCATCACGGTGAACGCCGCGAGGCCCAGCCCGGCCGCGAGGGCGCCGCCGACAAGGCAGGAGGCCAGCCCGGGCGAGCGGTGACGCACCCGGAGGAGCAGGGAGGCCGGCATCGATCGGCGTACGGTCGTCTGGATCACGCCCGCCATGCTCCCAACGACACGCGCTTTACGGGCGTAACGGGCGAACCTTGGCTGTGTCGCTCAATATACGTTTATGTACTTTTCTGTACTGAGGGATGCCCAGTGACACGGAGCCCTGCCCTTCCGCTTCCCCCGCCGAACGAACGCCGACGCCTGCGGGAGGCATGCGCGCTGACGCGCGCTCACCTCGCGAAGCGGCTCGGGGTACGCCCCGATACGGTGCGGTCCTGGGAATCGGGTCGCAGCACCCCGCGCGGCCGCAACAGGGTCGCGTACGCGGAACTCCTGTCGGCGCTGGCGGCGGAGACGGCCGAGGCGGAGGGGTTGACACCCCATCAGGCGCCACAGGAACCGCAGGAACCGCAGACACCGCACGTGCTGACGATCCGTACGGCACCGGCCGAGGGCGCCGAGGGCTCACGCGGGGACGCTCCCTCGAACCCCACCACGTACATCGTGACCCCGACCTCGGCGGACGGCCCGGAATCACCCGAGGGAGACCCGGCCCGGGCCGACGAACCGGCACCGACGGACGGGCCGGACGTGGCCGGCGGACCGGAATCGGGATGTGACCCGGTGTCGGAGAGCGGACCCGCGCCGGAAGGCGGGGCGGAGTCGCGCGGACCCCGCGCGTCCCGTCCCGCCGCGCCGCGTAGGCGCAGGAGACGGCGCCCCTCATGGGCGCGGGCCTTGCGGCCCGCAGGCGAGAGGCGTCCGGTGCCGGCCGTCTCTCGGGACGTGGGGCCGTACGTGACGCCCGCCCAGGCCTTCGACGCGCTGTACGCGTACTGCGCGCCCGCCCTCGTCCGGCAGGCGTACCTGCTCACCGGCCGTCGCGACCTCGCGCACGAGTCCGTGGAGCGGGCCTTCCAGCGGGCGTGGGACCACTGGCCGGAGGTGGCGCGCGACCCGGATCCGCCCGGGTGGGTGCGTGCGGCCACGCACGACTGGGCGCTCTCCCCCTGGCACCGCTTCCGCCGTCGCCACCGGCACCCCGAGCCCCCGCCGCCGGAGGAGGACGACCGCGCGCTGCTGGACGCGCTGCTGAGCCTGCCGCCGCCGTACCGCCGCACGCTCGTGCTGTACGACGGCGTCGGCCTGGACCTGCCCGAGACGGCGGCGGAGACGGAGGCCAGCACGCGGGCCGCGGCCGGGCGGCTGATGCACGCGCGTGAGATCCTCGCGGAGGCGCTCCCGGAGCTGGCCGATCCGGCGGAACTGCACGCCCGGCTCGCGGAACTGGCGTCCACCGGACGGACGCGGGCGCAGGAGCCGGCGGCGGTCCGCGGCGGCAGCGAGCGCCGGGCGCGCCTGTGGACGCGGACGGCGGCGGCCGTCACCGTCGTCCTGATCGGCAGCACGGCGATGACGCTGCGCACGGCGCCCACCCACTACGTACCGCCGGTACCGCCGGGCGAGACGGTGCGGGGCGTGCCGCCCCGCGTGGCGCCGGGCCCGCTCTCGGACGACGAGCGCGAGCTGCGTGACCGGCTGCGCGAGGCCCTGCACGACGGCCCGGGGCGCCTCACCCCCCAGGCCTACTGAACCGCGCGGACGGCGGCGAAGACGGGTGGGCCCGTCCCCCACCAGGGGAACGGGCCCACCCGAACGATGCGCTGCCGCGCCGGCGGTTCAGCCGGCGAGGATCGCGCGCGCCAGCTTGGCGGTCTCGGTCGGCGTCTTGCCGACCTTGACGCCGGCGGCCTCGAGGGCCTCCTTCTTCGCCTGCGCGGTGCCGGAGGAACCGGAGACGATGGCGCCGGCGTGGCCCATGGTCTTGCCCTCGGGCGCGGTGAAGCCCGCGACGTAGCCGACGACCGGCTTGGTCACGTTCTCCTTGATGAACGCCGCGGCCCGCTCCTCGGCGTCGCCGCCGATCTCACCGATCATCACGATCAGGTCGGTGTCGGGGTCGGCCTCGAACGCGGCGAGCGCGTCGATGTGCGTGGTGCCGATGATCGGGTCGCCACCGATGCCGACGGCGGTCGAGAAGCCGATGTCACGCAGCTCGTACATCATCTGGTACGTCAGCGTGCCGGACTTCGAGACCAGGCCGATGCGGCCCGGCTTGGTGATGTCGCCCGGGATGATGCCGACGTTGGACTGGCCCGGGGTGATGATGCCGGGGCAGTTCGGGCCGATGATGCGGGTCTTGTTGCCCTTCTTGCCGGCGTACGCCCAGAAGGCGGCCGTGTCGTGCACGGCGATGCCCTCGGTGATCACGACGGCCAGCGGGATCTCGGCGTCGATGGCCTCGACGACCGCGTCCTTGGTGAACTTCTCCGGCACGAAGATGACGGAGACGTTGGCGCCGGTCTTCTCGATGGCCTCCTTGACGGTCCCGAAGACGGGTACCTCGGTGCCGTCGAAGTCCACGGTCTGACCCGCCTTGCGCGGGTTGACGCCGCCCACGACGTTGGTGCCGTCACCGAGCATGAGCTTGGTGTGCTTCATGCCCGTGGCGCCGGTCATGCCCTGGACGATGACCTTGCTGTCCTTGTTGAGCCAGATAGCCATGGTGTGTTGTGTCCTCGTCCTGAGTGCTTACTTGGCGGCGTGGGCCAGCTCGGCGGCCTTGTCGGCCGCGCCGTCCATGGTGTCGACGCGCTGCACCAGCGGGTGGTCGGCGTCGGTGAGGATCTGCCGGCCGAGCTCGGCGTTGTTGCCGTCGAGACGCACGACGAGCGGCTTCTCGACCTTCTCGCCGCGGTCCTCCAGCAGCTTCAGGGCCTGGACGATGCCGTTGGCGACCTCGTCGCAGGCGGTGATGCCGCCGAAGACGTTGACGAAGACGGACTTGACGTCCGGGTCGCCGAGGATGATCTCGAGACCGTTGGCCATGACCTGGGCGGAGGCGCCACCGCCGATGTCCAGGAAGTTGGCCGGCTTGACGTTGCCGTGCTTCTCACCGGCGTACGCGACGACGTCCAGGGTGCTCATGACGAGACCCGCGCCGTTGCCGATGATGCCGACCTCGCCGTCGAGCTTGACGTAGTTGAGGTTCTTCTCCTTGGCGGCGGCCTCGAGCGGGTTCGCCGCGGCCTTGTCCTGGAGCTCCTCGTACTCGGGGTGACGGAACTCGGCGTTGTCGTCGAGCGACACCTTGCCGTCGAGGGCGAGGACGTCACCGGAGGCGACCTTCGCGAGCGGGTTGACCTCGACGAGGAGGGCGTCCGACTTGATGAAGGTGTCCCACAGCTTGATCAGGACGTTGACGACCTTGTCCGCGACCTCGGCCGGGAACTTGGCGGCCTCGACGATCTCGCGGGCCTTGGCCTCGTCCACGCCGTCGATGGCGTCGATCGCGATCTTGGCGACGGCGTCCGGACGGGTGGCCGCCACCTCCTCGATCTCCATGCCGCCCTCGACGGACGCGATGGAGAGGAAGGTGCGGTTGGCACGGTCGAGGAGGAAGGAGACGTAGTACTCCTCCAGGATCTCCGGGGCCGTCTCGGCGATCATCACCTTGTGGACCGTGTGGCCCTTGATGTCCATGCCGAGGATGTCCGTCGCGCGGGCGACGGCCTCGTCGGGGGTGGCGGCGAGCTTCACGCCGCCGGCCTTGCCGCGGCCGCCGACCTTCACCTGGGCCTTGACGACGGACTTGCCACCGAGACGCTCGGTGGCTGCGCGGGCCGCCTCAGGCGTGTCGATGACTTCACCGGCCAGCACCGGTACATCGTGCTTGGCGAAGAGGTCCCTCGCCTGGTACTCGAACAGGTCCACGCGCTTCCGTCCCTATCAGTGATCTCGCGGTTCGTTGGATGCGTGGGCGTGCCGCGAAGGGCAACGTGACGTCCGCTGTGTCACAAGGGAGGCGCACACGGTGTCCGAGCGCGCGGCATGTCCGTCTCGCAGGTTATCGCCGCATGGGGGGAGCCTCTAAATCGCGAGTCACACGTGAGCGGTGATACCTGTCACATGATGTCGCCTTCTCCGGCACCCCGTGCCGCGCGTGAGGGGCCTCACCGGGCTGGGGTTGGCCCGGTGAGGCCCTGCCGAGCAACCCGGACGGGGCGGTGACGCCCGTGATCCGGGGTTGCGGGGACGCCGGCCTCCATTCCCCAATGCAGGCCGGCCTCCCCTCCGCGAGGTCGCGGCCGGACGAGCCGACGGCTTTCGGCTGTCCGGGTCCTGATGCCCCGCGGAGTCCTTTGTTACCCGTGGGTCAGCAACGGGTGGCAGGCGGGTGCGTGCCGTGGCGTGTGCGCCCGCGCGCGGGAGTGAAAGGGGGCTGGGAGAGGTACGGAGAGGTGCCGTACGCGGTGCCGCAGGGCCTAGGCGGGCGGGACGTGCACGTCCCGGCTGTGCTCCCGGGTGCCGGAAGTCTCCGCGGGCGCGGTGGCACCGGGCACGAGCCGGGGCAGGGGGCGGCGCGGAGCGGTCACGGCACCGGCATCGACGTGCCGGGCGACGCCCTGATCGGCGGACGACCGGCCCCCGAGAGCACCACCGCTCTCGACCCCTCCGGTGCCGGGCGCCTGCGGCGGGGCGGGGGTGGCCCGGGGGGCGGCGGGTGCGGGCGGGGTGGCGAGGCCGGCGTCCGCGCCTACGGCCGCGCGAGGCCAGAGGCCGTGGAGGGCCGCCGGTACGGCAGGACCGTGAGCCGTGGCCGGCGGGGGCGCGGGCGCCTCGGCGCTGGGGGCGGCGGGAGGGGCGGGAAGGACGGGAGCGGGGAGAACGTGCGCGGGAGGCGCGGAGACGTCAGGGAGTCCCGGGAGGCCCGGAAGGCCCGGGAGCCCAGGAAGTTCCGGAAGGCCCGGGGTTCCGGGGAGATCCGGAAGTCCAGGCAGCCCGGGAAGCTCCGGAAGCTCCGGAAGCGAGGGGAGGCTCGGCAACACCTGCGGGGGCAGCACCGCAGGCTGCTCCAGCACGGGCAGGTCCGCGGTGACGGCGTCCAGCTCCTCGCTCAGGCCACCGACCACCTGCCCCACGGGCCGCAGAACGCGCCCCACACCGGACTCGGCAGGCGTGGCCCCCTCCGCCCCCGACACCCGATCGGACTCCACGCCCGCACGCTCACCCGCGGAACGCGTCACCGACGCGACAACGGGCTCACCCGCGACACGCACCGCCTGCCCAGGGGACGGCAACCCGGGCTTCTCCCCTGCCCGCGCACCAGCCTGAGCGGACTCCGCCCGCTGACCACCGGACGCCACGCCCGACTTAACCACCGGCCGCCCGACGGCCCCGGCGTCAGCCCGCGAGCCCCGCTCGCGCACCGCCCGTCCGTCGTCCGCGAGGCGACTGGAGCCTTCCGTCTGCTTTGGGGCCGCAGGTCCGTCCGCCACCACCGCCGTGAGGCCCTCCAGCACGGACCGGACACCCGAAGCGTCCTCCCGTACCGGCCCTCCGGCGGACGGCGGGCCGTCCGCCGCCCGCGCCTCCTCGCCGCACAGCACGCCGAAAAGGAACACCGCCCCCACCACCAGCGCCAGCCGGACCGCACGCCACTCGGCCGCCGCGCGCACCACGCGCACGGCGGCCCAGGGCAGGGATGTTGCTGGCCAGGTCGACAGGGCGTTCCCTCTCCGGACTGCGGGACCACCGGACACCTTCACGGGTCCTCGATCGAACGGCCCCGATCCTTGCACGCGACGCCCGCGACTCCGCAACCCCCGTGTCACCGATGGGCACTCATGTCCGCTTTCAGCGCGAGGAGTCCGCTCCGGCCCACGCGTCCGGTACCGGCAGCGGCCGCTTCTCGATCGCCGCCGCCATCACCTCCGGGAAGTGGTCGGGGGTGCAGGCGAACGCCGGCGCCCCCAGCGCCGCGAGGGCCGCCGCGTGCTCCCTGTCGTAGGCGGGGGCGCCCTCGTCGGACAGCGCGAGCAGCGACACGAACTGCGCACCCGACGCCTTGATCGCCGCCACCCGCTTGAGCATCTCGTCGCGTATCCCCCCTTCGTAGAGGTCGCTGATCAGCACGACGACCGTGTCGGCGGGGCGGGTGATGCGCGACTGGCAGTACGCGAGCGCCCGGTTGATGTCCGTGCCGCCGCCGAGCCGGGTGGCGAAGAGGACGTCGACCGGGTCGTCCAGACGCTCGGTCAGGTCGACGACCTCCGTGTCGAAGACGACGAGCCGGGTGGCGACCGCCCGCGTGGACGCGAGGACCGCCCCGAACACCGAGGCGTACACCACCGACGACGCCATCGACCCGGACTGGTCCACGCAGAGCACGACCTCCTTCGTCACCGACCGCGAGGCGCGCCCGTGTCCGACGAGCCGCTCGGGCACGACCGTGCCGTGCTCGGGGAGGTAGTGCCGGAGGTTGGCCGCGACGGTGCGGTTCCAGTCGATGTCGTGATGGCGGGGCCGGCGGACGCGGGCGCTGCGGTCGAGCGCGCCGGTGAGGGTGGCCCGGGTGCGGGTGGCGAGCCGCCGCTCCAGGTCCGCGACGACCTTGCGCACGACTTCCCGTGCCGTCTCCCTCGTCGTCTCCGGCATCGCCTTGGTGAGGGAGAGCAGCGTGCCGACGAGGTGCACGTCGGCCTCGACCGCCTCCAGCATCTCGGGCTCCAGCAGCAGCGTGCCGAGGCCGAGCCGGTCGATGGCGTCGCGCTGCATGACCTGGACGACGGAGGTGGGGAAGTACGTGCGGATGTCGCCGAGCCAGCGCGCCACCGAGGGCGCCGACGCCCCCAGCCCTCCCGCCCGCTCACGCCCCGTCCTGGAGGTGTCGTCCTTGCCGTAGAGGGCGGTGAGGGCGTCGTCGATCGCGGCGTCCCGCCCGGACAGCGTGTGTCCGGTGCCGTCGGCCGCGTCCCCGCCGAGCACGAGCCGCCACCGGCGCAGCCGCTCCCCGGCCGGATCCTCCGTGAGCTCCCCCGGCCGCCCCTCCGCCGCATCCTCCGTCCGCTCCTCCGCCAAGTCCTCCCTCGCCGTCGTCCTCGCCTCCCCCGTCATCGCCGCACCTCCACCCGGTCAGCCGCCGGTACCTCTTCGTCGCCGTCCGGCCCCAGCAGCAGCCGCAGCACCGGCAGGACGGCGTCCGCCCGCGTCTCGTCCACGCCCGGGCCGAAGCCGGGCGCGCCGGCCGTGGCGGCGTCCGTGCGGCCGTGCCGCCCGCGTCCCCGGCGCACCAGTTCGCCGAGGGTGCGCCGCACCCCGGGCTCGTACGCCGAGAACGTCCGCCGCAGCAGCGGCAGCACATCGGTGAACGCCTCCGCCGGGACGGCCGTCAGCCACCGGTCGACCAGGCCGAACAGCCGCTCGTCGTGGACCAGGAGCAACCCCCCGCCGGGGCCGCCGACGAACCCCTCGGTCCACGCCGCCGCGTCCGCCGGGGGCGTGCCGGGCGACAGCGCGAGTCCCATGAGCCGCGCCGCCTCCTCCCGCGCCAGCTCGCCCTCGTCCAGCAGCAGCCGCACGGCCCGCCCGCGCAGCACCCCCGGCACGGTGTCCCGCGCGGACAGCGTCCGCAGGACGGCCCGCCAGCGTGCGCGCAGTCTCCCGGCGCGCGCCGCGGGGGCGTCGCCGAGCAGGCCGAGCGCGCTGTGCACCGCGTCGACATGGCGCCGCATCTCCTCGGCCGCGTCGGCGTCCAGCCCGGCGCAGGCCGGGGGAAGTCCGACGAAGACCCGCTCGGCGAGGCCCGCGGCGACCTCGGCGAGGGCCGCCGTGCCGGTGCCCCGGACGTCGCCGTAGCGCAGCGAGCGGACCAGGGCGGGCAGCGCCTGCGCGAGCCGGGCGACGTCGGTGTCGAGGGCGGCTCGGTCGGCGAGGACGCGCATCACCACCGGCAGGGCGTCGGGCAGGGCGGCCAGCAGGCACTGCTCCGCGAGGCCGGTGACGTCGGCGAGGCCGCGCGCGGCGACCGCGTCCGCCTCCGCCTTGGCGGTCGCGGCGGCCGGCACGGTCGTCCCCCACACGCCCGCCTCGGCGGTGCGTACGGCCAGCTCGGGCTCCCAGCGCAGCCGCCAGGTCTCCCGGAAGGTGCCGGTGCCGGAGCGCGGGACGGCAGGCCGGCCCCAGTCGATGCCGAGCAGCCGCAGCCGGTGCAGCAGCCGGCTGCGCTCCGCGTCGGTCTCCTTGCGCAGGTCGAGGTCCAGCTCCCGCTCGTCCGCCTGCGGTTCGAACCGCAGCCGGCGCCGCGTGCGCTCCAGGTCCCGCTGCAACGGGACCGCGGGCACCGTGTCCGGCACCTGCCCCAGCACGTCGCCGACGACCAGCCGGTCGTGCACCAGCGCCAGCGGCACGTCGGAGCCCTCGCACATCACCGCCCGTACGGCGTCGGTGGCCTCGCCCAGGCCGGGCAGCGGCCGCCCGCGCAGCGCGGCGAGGGTCTCGGCGAGCCGCACCGCCTCGATGACATGGGCGGGCGAGACGGTCCGGTCCTCGGCCCGCAGCAGTCCCGCCACCTTGGTCAGCCAGCGTTCGACCGGCCGGTCGGGGGCGGCGTAGAGGTGTGCGTACCACCCCGGCGAGTCGATGCCCGCGCCGTATCCGCCGGCCCGGGACAGTCTGCGGTGCGTCCACGGCACCCAGGTCACGTCCGTCCTGACCTTCGGCAGCCCCTTGAGCAGCGCCCGGTCGGCGGTCACGCCCGCGCGCCGCCGCAGCGCCGGCACGTGCCACGCCCCGCAGACCACGGCCACGCCGTCCTCGAACTCCCGCTGCGCCTCCCGTATCCGCAGCCTCATATGGGCCTCGCGGATCAGGTCCCGCTGGTGTCCGCCGCTGCCGTACGTCTCCCGCAGCGCCGTCATGGCCTCCTCCAGGGCGGTGAACGGCGCGAGCGCGTCCCCCTTTCCCGCGCCCCGGTGTTCGACGACGTCCTCCCACCAGCGCTCGGCGTCGTCGTACCCGGCGGTGTCGGCGAGCACGCCCAACGGGTCGATCCGCACGTGCTCGTCGAGGGCGTCCTGCCCCGCCCCGGTCTCCGCGCCCTTCTCCTCCCCCACGTCCTCCCGTTCTTCCTCCTCTTCCTCGTCCCGCTGCCAGGCCAGCGTGTGGGTGGCCGGCAGGTCGATGAAACGGGCGGGCCTCCCGTGCTCCAGCGCCCAGCGGAGCGCCACCCACTCCGGGGAGAACGCGGCCAGCGGCCAGAACGCCGACCGGCCGGGTTCGTCCACCGCGTGCGCGAGCAGGGCGACCGGCGGGCGCATGTCCTCCGCCGCGGCCGACGGGATCAGCGGGTCGGCCTCGGGCGGGCCCTCGACGAGCACGACGCGTGGCCGGGCCGCGTCCAGCGCGGCCCGCACGGCCCGCGCCGACCCGGGGCCGTGGTGCCGCACGCCGAGCAGCAGCGGCTGCCCGGCGGCCGGTGCCTGGACGCCGTTCATACGCCGGCCTCGCGGCAGGCCCGGTAGAAGTCGGACCAGCCGTCGCGCTCGCGGACGACGGTCTCCAGGTACTCCTGCCAGACGACGCGGTCCGCCGCCGGGTCGCGGACGACCGCGCCGAGGACGCCCGCGGCGACGTCGCCGGCCCGCAGCACGCCGTCGCCGAAGTGGGCGGCCAGGGCCAGCCCGCCCGTGACGACGGAGATCGCCTCGGCGGTGGACAGTGTGCCGCTGGGCGACTTCAGCTTCGTCCGGCCGTCGGCGGTCACCCCGTCGCGCAGCTCGCGGAAGACGGTGACGACCCGGCGGATCTCGTCGACGCCGTCGGGCACCGCCGGCAGGTCCAGCGACCGCCCGATCTGCGCCACGCGGCGCGTCACGATGCCGACCTCCGCCTCCGGTGTCTCCGGCAGCGGCAGCACCACCGTGTTGAACCGGCGGCGCAGGGCGCTGGACAGCTCGTTGACGCCGCGGTCGCGGTCGTTGGCGGTGGCGATCAGGTTGAAGCCGCGGACGGCCTGCACCTCCTGCCCGAGCTCCGGTATCGGCAGGGTCTTCTCGGACAGGATTGTGATCAGGGAGTCCTGGACGTCGGCCGGGATGCGGGTCAGCTCCTCGACGCGGGCCGTCCTGCCCTCCGCCATCGCCCGCATCACGGGGCTGGGGACGAGGGCGTCGCGGCTGGGGCCGTGGGCGAGCAGCCGGGCGTAGTTCCAGCCGTAGCGGATGGCCTCCTCGGGGGTGCCGGCCGTGCCCTGCACCAGCAGGGTGGAGTCGCCGCTGACGGCGGCGGCGAGATGCTCGGACACCCACGTCTTGGCCGTGCCGGGCACGCCGAGCAGCAGCAGGGCGCGGTCGGTGGCGAGGGTGGTCACCGCGACCTCCACGACCCGGCGGGGACCCACGTATTTGGGGGTGATCACCGTCCCGTCCGGCAGCGTCCCGCCGAGCAGGTAGGTGGCGACGGCCCACGGAGACAGACGCCAGCGGGCCGGGCGCGGGCGGTCGTCCTGGGCGGCCAGCGCGGCCAGTTCGTCCGCGAAGGCGTGCTCGGCGTGCGGACGCAGGGTGTCCGTCCGCGCGGGGCCGGTGTCCGCGGGCGCGGAGCCGTGCCGCCGCGGGTCGACGGACGTCGGTTCTGCGGACACAGACATGGCTGGGTCCCCCCTCCAGCTCGGCCGGTTCGGATCTGTCACCCACCGTGCACCACGCCACTGACAATCGGCCCCGACCTGCACACATGCCCACCGGGGGCGCACTGTCAGTGGCGGGACCTACCGTCGAGGACATGACTGATCAGGGGGTGCGCCGGACCGTGGACCAGGTGCCGGCACCGGCGTGTGACGCCGCGTCGGACAGGTCGCGCGGACCTGTGCCCGGCGGGGCGGACGGGCGTGTGCCCGGCGGCGCGGACGAGCCCGCGGCCGGCGAGGCGCGGGCCGAACTCGCCGCGTCCGCACCGCCGGTGTCCCCGGCCGCCCTGCGGCGGGCGGAGCGCCGGGCCGAGCGGATCACGGCGGGGGCGACCGAGCTGGAGCAGCGCCTGGCGGACCTGCTGCGCGGCGGGCTGATCACGGCCGAGCAGTCCGGCCCCGCATTGTGGGAGGAGACCGCGGCCCGCATGGTCGACGCGCAGGCGCCGGGACTCGCCAACCGCGCGCGGGAGTTGGGCGCGCTCGCGGGTTCCGGCGCGGACGCCCCCGTACGTCTGCTGGAGGAGTGCGCGCTGCTCCACCTCCTCGCCCGGGCCTGGCTGCGCCGGGACCGGCTGCCGGCGCCGCTGGCGGCGACGGTCCGTTCCCGTGTCGGCCTGACCGCCTCGCCGGACGGCCCCGCGATCCGCGACGACTGGCTCGTCCTCGCCCAGTACGACACCGCCGACAGCCGCCTGACCACTCGTCGCATCTGGCTGTACGGCGCGGCGTCCGGCCGTACGGCGCTGCTCCTCTCCTACGGCGCGGCCGGCCGCGCCCCCGACCTGACGCTTCCGGCGGGGCTGGCGCTCGACGCGGAGCTGACGCCCTATCCGGGCGCCGGGCAGCCGCGGATGGCGCTGACCGAGCGGTTCGCGTCTCCCGCCCCGACGACGGTGCGCCCGCCGGGCACGACGACGTCCGGGGCGCTCGCCCGGTACGGCGCCGCGCTGCGCGACGACCCGTGGCGGGAGTCGGTCCCGGTGACGCTGAACCGTGTCGTGCCGGTCCCGGACGGTGACGGCTGGCAGCTGGCCGACGCCGACGAGGACCTGGCCCTGCCGGTCGGCGCGGCGGCCCGGACCCGCCCGGGGCTGTGGCGGCTGGTCGCCCTGTCCGGCGGCGCCCCGGTCCGGGTCTTCGGCGAGTGCGGCCCCCGGGGTTTCACCCCTCTGGCGGCCTGGCCGCAGGGCCCCGGAGAGGCGATACCCCTGTGCTGACCAGCCACGACCGCCCCACGGCCGCCACCGGCCCCGCCACCCCCATGCATCTTTCGGACATCACTGGACACTCGGTGCGCGTGAGTCTTCGACCGCGCCGGGACGCCCGTCGGAAAGGAAGCTCATGAGCAGGACGACCGCCACCGTGGCCGCGTCCCTCCCGGACCACTGGGAGGAACTGGTGACCACGGCTCTGCTGGGCACCGACCGGCGCACCCCGCCGGGCGCGCAGCCCGGCCCGCAGGCGCCGTCGGCCCTGCTCGACGCGGCCGCCGCGGCGACCGTCCGGCGCCGGGCCGGACTGCGCCCCGCGCAGCCCGCCGAGCGGCTGCGCCCGGCCCCCGAGGACCCGCGTCCCGCGCTGCCGCCCGCCGCCGCGCGCCGGCTGGCGTCGCTGCTCGCCGACCGTCCCGGCGCGTCCGGCGGTGGCCGCCGGGGCACGGCTCCGGACCTGATGGAGCTGTTGCCGCAGTGGCTCCACGCGGCGAACGCCCGCGGCTACGCGGCGCCCCCGCAGGCGCTGCCCGCCCTGCTCGACGCCACGCGGGGCCGCACCGACCTGCGCCCGGCGGCGCTGCGGTTCGCGGGCCCGCGCGCGCTGTGGCTGGCCCGGCTCAACCCGGACTGGCGGTTCGCCCTGCGCGCGGCCCCCGGCGGCGGCCCCTCGGCGCCCGACCTCCGCGACCCGCAGGGCATACGGCGGCTCTGGCAGGAGGGCCTCTTCGCCGAGCGGGTCACGCTGCTCACCGCCCTGCGCTCCCGTGACGCGGCCGCCGCGCGCGCCCTGCTGGAGGAGACCTGGGCGACCGAGCGGGCCGAGGACCGGCTGATGTTCCTGGACTCACTGCGCGCCGGACTCGGCCCGGACGACGAGGACTTCCTGGAGCGGGCGCTGGCCGACCGCAGCCGCAACGTACGGGCGACGGCCGCCGAGCTGCTGTCGGCGCTGCCCGCGTCGGCGCTGGCCGCGCGGATGGCGGTGCGGGCCGCCGCGTGCGTGGCCGTGGACCGTACGCGGGACGTGCCGACGATCGTCGTGGAGGCGCCGCACGAGTGCGACACGGCGATGGAGCGCGACGGCATCGCGGCCAAGGCGCCCCACGGGCGCGGTGAACGGTCGTGGTGGTTCGGGCAGTTGGTGGAGGCGGCGCCCCTCGGCACCTGGCCGGCGCGGCTCGGCGGGCGCACCCCCCAGGAGATCGTGGCGCTGCCGGTCGCCGACGGCTGGCAGGGCGAACTGCACGCGGCCTGGTGCCGGGCGGCGGTGCGGCAGCGGAACGCGGAGTGGTCCCGGGCGCTGCTCGGGGAGCCGTCCGCGCCCGAGGCGGGCGGTCCGGGGGCGGTGTCCCTGGCCGAGCGGGCCAGGCTGCTGGCCGCCCTGGGCCCCGGCGAACGGGCGGCGTGGGTGGCCGGGTTCATCGAGACGCACGGCCTGTCCGAGGCGTTCCAGCTGCTCGGGGTGTGTGCGGTGCCCTGGGCGCCGCCGCTCGGGCGGGCCGTGGTCGACGCGCTCAACATCGCGCGGGACGCAGGGAGTTATCCATGGAGTTTCAGCGGAGTCATGGGCCTGGCCGAGCGCTGCCTCGACCCCTCCGAGGCGAGCCGTCTGGACGCCCTGCTCGCGGTGCCGGACGAGCCGGAGGACGCGGCGCCCGGCGCCGGGGGCTACTGGTCGGAGGCGTTCCAGCGTCTGGTGACCACGTTGCGTCTGCGCGGCGAGATGCTGGCCGAGCTGGCTCCGGGGGAACCGGCGCCCTGACCGGCCCCGCACGCCCGCAGCACCGGCGTCCGGCGACCGGCATCCCGCCGCCCACCGTCCCCCGGGCGGCACCGGCTCCCACAGCACCAGTACCGGCACCGGCTCCCGCAGCACAGGCACCGACAGCACCGGCTCCCGGGTCCCGGACCGCGCCGGCACCGGACGCCCACGCGGCTCGGGCACCCGCGCCCGTCACGGGAGGGGCGCCCGGCGCCCCGGTGCCCGTGCGGCTACGCCTCCGCCGGCTGGCGGACGTTCGCCCGTACCCAGTCCACGATGGACGCCGTGGTGGCGCCCGGCGTGAAGATCTCCGCGACGCCCTTCTCCTTCAGCGGAGCGATGTCGGCCTCGGGGATGATGCCGCCGCCGAAGACCAGGATGTCCTCCGCGTCCCGCTCCTTCAGCAGGGCGATGACCGCGGCGAACAGCGTGTTGTGCGCGCCCGAGAGGATGGACAGGCCGATCGCGTCGGCGTCCTCCTGGATCGCGGTGTCGACGATCTGCTCGGGGGTCTGGTGGAGCCCGGTGTAGATCACCTCCATACCGGCGTCGCGCAGGGCCCGCGCGATGACCTTGGCCCCGCGATCGTGGCCGTCGAGCCCCGGCTTGGCCACCACCACGCGGATCGGACCGGCTGCCACACCCATCACTGCCTCCATGAAGCGACTACATCCATCCGTATCGACCAGTACCGCACACATCGCACGGACACCCCGGCCCGAACCGGCCGTGGAAGTGAACGAACGTTATCCCCAGCATCCCGCAACCGGCAGTTTCGCGGTGCACAGGGAGGGGGAAATCACACGGTGGGACACGTCCGTCGCGCAGCGTTCCCGGGCCCGGCCGTCGAGCCGAGTGCCCGTGCGACACAGGGACATCAGTGGGAACATGCGCATAAGGGATGCGCCTCGAGGTCGACCCACCACCGCGCACCGTCCACGCGTCACCGGCGCGCGCCGTCGACCGCTCTCGGAGCGCCATTCCACGAGGGCGCACGGGGGACGAGGCTGTCCCCTCGTGTGCCGACAGGAGGTCGGCCATGAAGGTCACCCAGGCAGCTCTTCCGTTCCTGCCCCTCTGCCGGCGGCTGCTGCCGGCCCGGCTGGCGGATCTCTCCGTGAGCCTGCTGAAGGCGACCGCCCTGGAGCTGGCGATCCTCGCGGGCCATGTCCTCCTCTATCCCGCCGGCATCATCCAGGAGCGGCGCGGCCCCGACCGCTCCGCGCTGACCGCCCCGGAGGGGACGGCGCAGCTGCCGACGGAGGCCAAGCCCCCGGTCGTGCTCCTGCACGGCTTCATCGACAACCGCTCGGTCTTCGTCCTGCTGCGCCGCAGCCTGGCCCAGCACGGCCGGCAGCAGATCGAGTCGCTCAACTACTCCCCGCTGACGTGTGACATCCGCACGGCGGCCGAGCTGCTCGGCCGCCATGTCGAGCAGGTCTGCGAGCGCACGGGCAGTGCGCAGGTCGACGTGGTGGGGCACAGCCTCGGCGGGCTGATCGCGCGGTACTACGTGCAGCGGCTGGGCGGCGACCGGAGGGTGAGGACGCTGGTCACGCTCGGCACCCCGCACTCCGGCACGCGCGTGGCGCCACTGGCCAACGCCCATCCGATCGTGCGGCAGATGCGTCCGGGCTCTCCGGTGCTGGACGAGCTGGCCGAGCCCGCGCCCGGCTGCCGTACGTACTTCGTGGCGTTCTGGAGCGACCTCGACCACATCATGGATCCGCTGGAGACGGCCTGCGTCGAGCACCCGGACCTCAAGGCGGTGAATGTGCGGGTGAGCGGCGTGGGCCACCTGGCGCTGCCGGTGCACCCGGCGGTGGCGACGGGCATACGGGAGGCGCTGGACACGGCGCATCCGGGTGAACCGTCCGGCGGACGGGCGAACGGCCTCACGGTGGCCTGAGGGCCGGGACGCCCGACACGCCCGGCGCCGCTCCCTCCGGGCGGAGCGATCTTTCGCGCCCACAAGCGATCAACATCGGTCAGGGACGGCCGACTTGTCGCCGCCCGCACCTCACACTTTCGAACACCCGTCGAACAAAGAGCCAAGACCGCGCCCGCCGACCGCCAAAACCCGACCGAATGCCCGTTTCCTGCGGTCGTGAAACCTGGGGAAGATTGTCGCGCCCGCATACCGCCGGGTACAGTCGCCGCACTGCTCTGGCAGCCCCTGTTGTCGAGGCGAAAGAGAAGTTGGTGAACGACCGTCACCCGTCGGGGACCATGACCCCGGCCCCGGCTTCCGATGCCGCCTCGGCGCCCTACGCGTCGTACGGCAGCCAGGAGGCCCCGTACGGGGACGTCACCTCCTACGGCTACGACGCCACCTACTACGGCACCGGCGACCACGCCGCCGGCACCTTCGCCGCCGACCCCCTCTTCGGGAGCATGCCGGGCGAGGACCCCGCGCAGGCCGCCTGGACCTCCGGCCAGTGGCCGGCCGGCACGCAGGACACCGGGCACTACGACGCCTACGCCTTCCAGCAGGCCGCGTACGGCACCGGCGCCCACGACGCGACCGCCTGGACGACCGGCCAGCAGCCGATGGCGGTGATCCCCCAGCAAGGCGGATCCCCCGAGACCGGCCAGTGGGACGCGAACGCCTGGCTCCAGCCCGAGCAGCCGGCGGACCCGACCCAGCAGTGGGACTGGGGCACGCAGACCTTCGACAGCGGCGTCTACGACGCCACGCAGTGGAACTCCGCCGGCGG
This sequence comes from Streptomyces lusitanus, assembly GCF_042647945.1. NCBI lineage: Bacteria > Bacillati > Actinomycetota > Actinomycetes > Kitasatosporales > Streptomycetaceae > Streptomyces > Streptomyces lusitanus. The sequence goes on along the minus strand of NZ_JBHRWL010000002.1, from coordinate 110,298 downwards.
CGAGACGCCCGCACCGGACGCGCAGTACGGCGGCGAGCCGTACGAGCAGCAGGCCTTCGCGCAGGAAGCCTTCGGTCAGGAGGACTTCACGCCGGAGGACTTCACGCCGGAGGACTTCACGCAGGAGAACCTCGCGCAGGAGTCCTACGGGCAGGAGTCCTACGGCCAGGACGCGTCCGACCAGCCGTACGCGGAGGACGCGTACCGCGGCGAGCCAGGTCCGGACGAACCCGGGGCCGGTGAACCGGCCGACACCGGCGCACTGCCCGCCGTCTCCCTCCTCGAGGACCAGGAGGAGGTCGTCCCCGCACCGCGCGCCGCCTCCCGTTCCGCGTCCCGCTCCCGCCGCCGCACGCCGCCCAAGCGCTCCGCGCTGCTGACCGTCGCCGTGCCCTCGGCCTGTGTGATGGGGGTGGCCGGCATCGCCGCCGCCTCGGTGGGCGATCTGTCCGAGGAGGGCGGCCAGGACGCGCGGACGACCGCCGCGGACGCCCAGCCGGTCCAGCCCTCCGCCGCCAACGTCAAGCTGGACACCCAGCTGGAGAGCCTCGCCGCGGGCGCCGACGACTTCGCCGACCGGGCCAGCCGCGCCCAGGGCCGCATCGACCTCGAGGCGCAGCAGGAGCTGGAGCGCCGGCGGGCGGCCGAGGAGGCGGCCCGCAAGGAGCGCCTCCGCCCGAAGTTCGCGCTCCCGGTGGGGCAGCACGGACTCAGCGCCTACTACGGCCAGTCGGGCATCAACTGGATGTCCCTCCACACCGGCATCGACTTCCCCGTCTCGTACGGCACGCCCGTGATGGCCGCGACCGACGGCACGGTGCGCACCCAGTACAACTCCGCCTACGGCAACATGCTGATCGTGACGGCGATGGACGGCACGGAGACGTGGTACTGCCACCTCTCCAGCTACCAGGTGCCCTCCGGTGCGACCGTCAAGGCCGGCGACCAGATCGCGTTCTCCGGCAACTCCGGCAACTCGACCGGCCCGCACCTGCACTTCGAGGTGCGCCCCGGCGGCGGCTCGTCGATCGACCCGCTCGCCTGGTTCCGCAGCCACGGCCTCGAACCGACGTAAGCCCTCCCACGCCCCGGTGCGCCCCGCCCGTCGCGACGCCGAGGCGGACCCCGGCCCCACGACGGGCCTCGACGAGGGCTAGAGCTTCTCCACCGGCGCGTACCGCAGCAGCAGGCGCTTGGGCTTGTCGTCGCCGAAGTCGATCGTCGCCTCGGCGTTTCCCCCCGTGCCCTTCATCGCGACGACCGTGCCCAGGCCGAACTGGTCGTGCGTGACCCGGTCGCCGACCGCCAGCGACACCACGGGCTTCTCCGAGGTGCGCCGGGTGGCGAAGCCGGACGCGCCCGACGCGGACGACCGGGAGCGGGACGACGACAGCGACGCCGCCACCCCGGACGCCGGACCGGAGGCCAGCGGCCCGCTCGCCCCGGTCCGCTTCCACTCCAGGTGCGCGGCCGGGATCTCCTCCAGGAACCGCGAGGGCGGGTTGTACGACGGCTGGCCCCAGGCGCTGCGCATCGTCGACCGGGTGAGGTAGAGCCGCTCCCGGGCGCGCGTGATGCCGACGTAGGCGAGGCGGCGCTCCTCCTCCAGCTCCTTCGTCTGGCCGAGGGCGCGCATGTGCGGGAAGACGCCGTCCTCCATGCCGGTGAGGAAGACGACCGGGAACTCCAGTCCCTTGGCGGTGTGCAGGGTCATCAGCGTGATGACGCCGTCGCCGTCCTCCTCGTCGGGGATCTGGTCGGAGTCGGCGACCAGGGCGACCTGCTCGAGGAAGTCGGCCAGCGTGCCGGTCTCGCCCTCGCCGCGCTCCTGCTCGAACTCCAGGGCGACGGCCGCGAGTTCCTGGAGGTTCTCGATGCGGGTCTCGTCCTGCGGGTCGGTGGAGGCCTGCAACTCGGCCAGATAGCCGGTGCGTTCGAGGATCGCCTCGAGGACCGTCGCCGGTCCCGCTCCCGACTCGACGACCGTACGGAGGTCCTCCATCAGCGTGTTGAACCGCTTGACCGCGTTCGCCGACCGGGCGGCCATGCCGTACGCCTCGTCGACGCGGCGCAGCGCCTGCGGGAAGCTGATCTTCTCCCGCTGGGCGAGCGCGTCGATCATGGCCTCGGCGCGGTCGCCGATGCCGCGCTTGGGGACGTTGAGGATGCGGCGCAGCGGCACCGAGTCCTCAGGGTTGGCCAGCACCCGCAGGTAGGCCAGGACGTCCCGGACCTCCTTGCGCTCGTAGAAGCGGACGCCGCCGACGACCTTGTAGGGCAGGCCGACGCGGATGAAGATCTCCTCGAAGACACGGGACTGGGCGTTGGTGCGGTAGAAGACGGCGACGTCGCCCGCCTTGGCCTCGCCCGCGTCCGTGAGGCGGTCTATCTCGTCGGCGACGAACTGCGCCTCGTCGTGCTCGGTGTCGGCGACGTAGCCGGTGATGAGCGCGCCGGCGCCGGCGTTGGTCCACAGATTCTTCGGGCGGCGGGACTCGTTGCGCTCGATGACGGCGTTGGCGGCGGACAGGATCGTCTGCGTGGAGCGGTAGTTCTGCTCCAGCAGGATCGTCGTCGCGTCCGGGTAGTCCTCCTCGAACTGGAGGATGTTGCGGATCGTCGCGCCGCGGAAGGCGTAGATGGACTGGTCGGCGTCGCCCACCACGCACAGCTCGGCGGGCGGCACCTCGGCCTCCGGCGGGACGTCGACGGGGTGCTCGGAGGCGCCCCCGACGAGCTCGCGCACCAGGGCGTACTGGGCGTGGTTGGTGTCCTGGTACTCGTCGACCAGGACGTGCCGGAAGCGGCGGCGGTAGTGCTCGGCGACGTCCGGGAAGGCGCGGAGCAGATTGACCGTCGTCATGATCAGGTCGTCGAAGTCCAGCGCGTTCGCCTCGCGCAGGCGGGACTGGTAGAGCGCGTAGGCCTGGGCGAGGGTCTTCTCGAAGCCGTCGGTCGCCTGGGCGGCGAAGTCCTCCTCGTCGATCAGCTCGTTCTTCAGGTTGCTGATCTTGGCGCTGAAGGACTTGGGCGGGAAGCGCTTGGGGTCGAGGTCCAGGTCCCGGCAGACCAGGGCCATCAGGCGTTTGGAGTCGGCGGCGTCGTAGATCGAGAAGGACGACGTGAAGCCGAGCTTCTTGGACTCGCGGCGCAGGATGCGCACGCACGCGCTGTGGAACGTCATGACCCACATGGCGTTGGCGCGCGGGCCGACGAGCTGCTCGACGCGCTCCTTCATCTCGCCGGCGGCCTTGTTGGTGAAGGTGATCGCGAGGATCTGGCCCGGGTGGACGCCCCGCTCGGCGAGCAGGTGGGCGATGCGGTGGGTGAGCACACGGGTCTTGCCCGACCCGGCTCCGGCCACGATGAGCAGGGGGGAGCCGGAGTGCACGACCGCGGCGCGCTGGTTGTCGTTCAGCCCCTCCAGCAGCGCGGCGGAGTCGATCACCGGGCGGGGGGCGCCGTCCCGGTAGTACGTGTCCCGGTCCGGGGGCACGTCGAACTTCCCGCCGAACAGGTCGTCCGGCAGGGGCTCCGGCGCATGCTCGTCCTCGGGTGGCGGCGGGGGCTCGTCCGCCGGGCCGCGCTGGGCCTGGAGGTCCGCCAGGAAGCTGTCGTCAAAGAGGCTGCTCATCGCTCTCCGAGTCTAGGGCGCTCCACCGACAACCCGGGCCCGCCCCGGAAACATCCCGCCCCTCCGCCGGGCGACCCGCCGCCGGGCACCCTCCACGGTCACCGGCTCACCCTGCGTGACACCGCCCACAAGGTCACGAAAATGTATCGGGCATATCGCCCATCAACCTTCACAAGGGCCACACCAGTTGGCTACCGTGCCGTCCGGGCCGCTCGTCCCCCGCCGGCGAACCTCGCCGGACCGCGCGGCCTCCGCCGAGTCCGTCACTGTCCGCCGTGGCAGCCGGAGCCGGGGACCCACCGAGACTTGGGGTGAATCGGCCCACTCTTCGGAGCAGGCCGTAGGGCAACCCTTCCGATCAATACACCCGCCCGAACCCGACAGCTAACCCGGTAGGCGGAGCTTTGGAAGGAGTCGCCTCCCTTGGCGTCGCACCGTAAGTCGCGCACTCCCGGCGCGCGCGTGGCCGGCATACGCACCCCTGCTCTCGCCACGGCCGCGCTCACCTCCGTGGCCCTGCTCTCCCAGACCGCCGACGCCGCCCCCGGCGACGACCGGCCGAGCCTGGAGGAGGTCGAGAAGAAGGTCGGCGACCTCTACCGCCAGGCCGAGTCGGCGACGGAGAAGTACAACGCGGCCAAGGAGAAGACGACCAAGCAGCGCAAGGAGGTCGACACCCTCCTCGACGACGTGGCGCAGCGCACGCAGAAGCTGAACGAGGCGCGCGCGGAACTGGGCTCCTACGCGGCCGCCCAGTACCGCACCGGCGCGGGCATGCCCGACACCGCGACGTTCCTGCTCGCGGAGACCCCGCAGGACGTCTTCGACCAGCGTCAGGTGCTGGACCGGATGACCGGCCGCCAGAAGGCGGCGGTGGACGACTACGTCTCCCAGCAGACCGAGACGATGAAGAAGCGGCAGGAGGCCACCGAGAGCCTCCGGACGCTCACCGAGACGCAGGGCGACCTGAAGACGGCCAAGGCCACCGTCCAGAAGAAGCTCGCCGACGCGCGCGAACTGCTGTCGGAGCTGACCGCCGAGGAGAAGGCGCGGCTCGCCGCGATCGAGAAGCGCAAGCAGCAGGAGGCCGCCCGCAAGGCGGCGGAGCTGGCCCGGCAGCAGGCCGAGCAGGAGCAGGCGGAGCAGCAGGAGCGTGAGGAGGCCGCGCAGCAGGGTGGCGGCTCCTCGGAGGGCTCCGGGTCGGGGTCCACGGGCTCGGCCGACACGCCCCCGGCCGACTCCTCGTACGCCGCCAAGGCCGAGAAGGTCCTCGCCTTCGCCCGCGCGCAGATCGGCAAGCCGTACGTCTGGGGCGCGACCGGTCCCGGCTCCTACGACTGCTCGGGGCTCACCCAGGCCGCCTGGAAGGCCGCCGGCGTCTCCCTCCCGCGCACCACCTACGACCAGGTGAACGCGGGCACCACCGTCCCGGTGTCCCAGGCCCAGCCCGGCGACCTGGTCTTCTTCTACGACGACGTCACGCACGTGGGCATCTACATCGGCAACGGCATGATGATCCACGCCCCGAAGCCGGGCGCGTACGTCCGCGAGGAGTCCGTCTACTACGACGGCGAGTCCGCGATCCACAGCATCGTCCGCCCGGCCTGACGGCCGGCAACGCGGGCTCAGGTCCAGAGGACCGCGATGAAGATGTTCGTCACGGTCAGCAGGCCGACCAGGCCGAAGAGCCCCTTGTCCACCTTCTCCTCGTCCCGCTTCACGTAGACCAGGCCGAGGATCACGACCAGCAGCGCGAGCTTCACGCCGATCTTGATGTTGTCCACGGAGTAGTCCTGGGCCTGGTTGAGGCCCACCAGCACCACGCCCGTGACCAGCATCGTCAGCGCGCCGTGCAGCATCGCGGGGACGAAGCGGGCGGTGCCCGCGCCCATCGCCTTCATCTGGGTGAGGAAGCCGCCGAGCAGCGACGCGATACCGATGATGTGCAGACCGACGAAGATGTGGATGAGTACGTCCATGAGGCCGGAGCCTAGCCAGGGGCGCCCCATAGCATTCCGCCGCCCTCACCCTTCCCGCCTTCACCACATCGGTCATCACCCTGAGTGAGAGCGAAGCCGCGTGAGCGGCCCGTCGGTCACTTACGGTCACCCGGCGGTCCGAGGGCGACAGTTCCGCACAACCCGTATCCCGCCCCGCACGGCCCGGCCTAGCGTCCTGCCCCAGGTGACCGGCTCCGCATCGCCGCTCGGGCCAGGAGCGGCGGCCGGACACCACCGCCGAAGAAAGGGTCCGGCGGCGGGCGGCTCCCCCGTCACCCCGCCGCCGGACTGCCGGGCAGACGTCCGGCCCCGGCGGACGCCAGTGGGAAGGACGGCAGCGAGGGTGGCAGCGCACCGCAGGTCACGGCAGCGTCCGACGGGCGGCACCACGGTCCGTGCGGCCGCCACCGTCGTCCTCGCCGGAGCGGCCACCGCGGCCGGCTTCGACGGAGCGGGGCACGCGGCGCCGCAGCCGGCGCCCGCCCTCACCGGTGCCGACGTGGACCGCCTGTACCGCGAGGCCGAGGTCGCCACCGAGAAGTACAACGGCGCCAAGGAAAAGGCGGATTCGGCGCGGCAGCGGCTGCGCGACCTCCAGGACGAGACGGCCCGCGCCCAGGCGCGGCTCAACGAGGCCCGGGAGGCCCTGGGCACGGTCGCGGCGGCCCAGTACCGCGCCGGCGGCCTCGACCCCGCCCTGCGGCTGATCCTGTCCGACGACCCGGACGCCTACCTCGACGGCGCGGCCCTCACCGAGCGCGCCGGCAGCCGCCACCACGCCGAACTGGGCCGGGCCCGCGCCCGCCTCCGGGAGATCGAGAAGCTGCGCGGCGCGGCCCGCGTCGAGGCGAAGACGCTCACCGCCCGCCGGGCCGAACTGAAGCGGCACAAGAAGACGATCACCGAGAAGCTGTCCGCCGCGCGCCTGGAGCTGTCCCGGATGTCACCGGAGGAACGCGCCCGGATCACCGGCGGCTCCGACCGCGCCGCCCGCTCGGCCGCCGGTGCGGTGCGGGACGCCGCCGCCCCGTCGCAGGCGCCTAACGCGCGCGCCGCGCAGGCCGTCGCCTACGCCCACCGGAAGCTCGGCAGCCCCTACGTCTGGGGCGCGACCGGCCCGGACGCCTTCGACTGCTCCGGCCTCGTCCTGGCCGCGTACCGCTCCGCCGGCGTCTCCCTGCCGCGCACGACCTACGCGCAGATCGGCGCGGGCCGCCGCGTCTCGCGGTCGGAACTCCTCCCCGGCGACCTCGTCTTCTTCTATTCCGGCATCAGCCACGTCGGCCTCTACATCGGCAACGGGCAGATGATCCACGCCCCCAACCCGTCGGCCCCGGTCCGCGTGGCGCCCGTCGACCAGATGCCGTTCGCGGGGGCGACACGCGTGGTGTGACCGGGCCGGCGACCGCGACCGGACCCGCCGTGGCCCAGGCGGGCCCCGGACGGCTCAGACCAGGCGGCGGGCCGTCGCCCAGCGGGTCAGCTCGTGGCGGTTGGACAGCTGGAGCTTGCGCAGCACCGCGGAGACGTGCGACTCCACCGTCTTCACCGAGATGAACAGCTGCTTGGCGATCTCCTTGTACGCGTAGCCGCGGGCGATCAGCCGCAGTACCTCCCGCTCGCGCTGGGTGAGACGGTCGAGGTCCTCGTCCACCGGCGGGGCGTCGGTCGACGCGAAGGCGTCCAGCACGAACCCGGCCAGCCGCGGCGAGAACACCGCGTCGCCCTCCTGCACCCGGAAGATCGAGTCGATCAGGTCGGCACCCGTGATCGTCTTGGTGACGTAGCCGCGCGCGCCGCCCCGGATGACGCCGATGACGTCCTCCGCCGCGTCCGACACGGACAGCGCGAGGAACCGCACCGGCCGCTCCGCGTCCCCCGTCAACGAGGCGCAGCGCCGCAGGACCTCCACGCCGCCGCCCCCGGGCAGGTGCACGTCGAGCAGCACCACCTCGGGGCGGGTCGCGGTGATGACCGTGACCGCCTGGTCGACGTCGGCGGCCTCACCGACCACCTCGACGCCCGTCTGCTCGGTCTGCCCGATCTCCGCCTGGACACCTGTGCGGAACATGCGGTGGTCGTCGACGAGGACCACGCGCACATGGCGCCGCCCGGTGCCGCCGGCCGGCTCCGCGGGCCCGTCCCCCGGTGCCGCTTGTGCCGCTGCGTTCGCCTCGGTCGGCTCGCTCATGACGTCTTCTCCGCCCTCTCCATCTCCAGCTCGACCTCCGTGCCGCCGTCCGGCACCGCGCGCAGCCGCGCCGTGCCGCCGTTGCGTTCCATGCGGCCGATGATCGATTCTCTGACGCCCATGCGGTCGGCGGGTATCGAGTCGAGGTCGAACCCGGGACCGCGGTCCCGGACGGACACGAACACCGTCCTCCCCTCGACCTCCGCGTAGACCTGGACCGCGCCTCCCTCGCCACCGTACTTGGCGGCGTTGACCATCGCTTCCCTCGCGGCCTGCATCTGCGCGCCGATCCTCTCGTCCAGGGGGCAGTCGCCCACGACGACGACCTCCAGGGGGACGCCGTGCTTGTCCTCGACCTCGGCGGCGTTGCGCTTCACGGCCTCGGCGAGGGTGGCGGGCTCCTCGTCCTCGTCCTTGCCGTTCCCCTCCGGTTTGTAGAGCCAGGCGCGCAGGTCGCGCTCCTGGGCCCGGGCCAGGCGGCGCACCTCGCCGGGGCTGTCCGCGTTGCGCTGGATCAGCGTGAGCGTGTGCAGCACGGAGTCGTGGACATGGGCGGCGACCTCGGCCCGCTCCTGGGCGCGGATGCGCATCAGGCGCTCCTCGGAGAGGTCCTGGGTCATGCGCACGAGGTAGGGGCCGGCGAGCAGGGTGATGCCGACCAGGACCGCGAGGGCGGCCTGGAGCACCGCGCCGAGGTGGCTGCCGGAGCCGCGCAGGACGAAGATGCCGGAGGCGCCCGCCGTCACCAGCAGCACCCCCGCCACCGCCCGCAGCAGCGTGACCGTGCGCCGGCGGCGGCCGACCTCCATCCAGCGGGCGCGGCGCGCGTTGTCCGCCTGCCGCCACACCAGGGCCACGCCCGCGCCGACCAGGACGGTCGGCCACAGGTAGGCCCGGGCGCCGTTGGTGAGGTCCACGCTGCCGACGAAGATCATGGCCACCACGACCATGAGGAGCAGGGCGACGATCTGGCCCTTGTCCGGCTTGCGCGTGACGAGTCTGCGGCGGCCGTCCGGGGTGGTCTCGGTGCTGACGGGCGAGGGCGGCTTCTGCGCGTCGACGCCGCCCACCCCGAGCGGCACGAAGAACCAGAACGCGGCGTACAGCAGGGCCCCGAGACCGTCGGCCATGAACAGGGCGACGAACGCGAGGCGCACCCAGATCACGGGCAGGCCGAGATGCCCGGCGAGCCCCCGCGCCACCCCACCCAGCCAGCGTCCGTCACTGCTGCGGTAGAGCTTGCGCGGCGGCCGCGGCTCGACAAGGGGCGCTGCTGCGGCTTCCGGCATGCCAACGATGGTCACACGCCACGCAACCCCGGGCATCAGGGTCCGCCCCGGAGACTCCCCTGATCTCGGAAGGCGGGCCCGGCCGGCTCCGGGTCGCGGTGTCCGGCCAAGGCGCGCCCCCCACGCCCCAGCCCCTCGGCCCCCGACCCTCGGCCCTCGGCCCCGAGGCCTGCCTCAGGGGCGGATATCAGGGTCCGGCCAGGGTCGTTCCGACTGCCGTCGGGGCGGCTCGCCCGTCACCATGGACCCATGACGGATCACCAGCATGCCGCGTCGGATCCGGGACCGGGCTCGGGCCCGCGTCCCGGGTCCGGTCCCGGCGCGCCCGCCGCGAACCCCTCGCGTGCGGGCGGGCGTACGGGCGCGGGGAAGGAGGGGACGGCCGGCCCAACGGCCGGCGCACCGGACGCGACCGCGGGCGGGGCGGGGCCTGTCGACCCCGGACGGCACTTCCGGCGGGACCGGCGGCACCAGATGTTCGGCGGGGTCTGCTCCGGGCTCGCCCGGCAGTACGACATGGACCCGGTGATCTTCCGGATCACGCTCGCCGTGCTGTCCGCGACCGGCGGCATCGGCCTCATCTTCTACGGCTTCGCCTGGCTGTTCGTCCCCTACGACGACGAGGAGGAGAACCAGGTCCGCCGGCTGCTCACCGGCCGGGTCGACGGCCACACGCTGGCCGCGGTGCTGTTCGCGCTGGTCGGCTGCGGCGTCTTCCTGTCCATGCTGAGCAACGACGGGGTGCTGAGCTTCGCCGTCATACTGTCCCTGCTGCTCGCGGGCGCCGCCTACTGGTCGCGGCGGCGCGGCACGCCGAGCCCGGACCCGATAGCCGCGCAGGCCGCCGCCGACGCCCCGCCGGAGCCGCAGGCCCCGCCGGTCCCGGCCGCGTACCCCTCGTGGTGGCGCGAGCCCATCGTGAAGGACGGCACCTACGTCGGGGGCACGGGCTATCTGTGGGGCCCCGAGGACGCCCGCGACCTGGACATCGCCACCGCGGTCGGCGTCGGGGTCCGCTCCGGGACCGGCGGGGCGAAGGACGTGTGGCGCCCGCCGCCGGCGCGCCCGCCGAAGCCGCGGGGGCCGCGCGGGATCGGCGGCTGGGTCTTCCTGTTCGCGCTGCTCGCGGCCGGCCTGGGCACGGGCCTCACCTGGGAGACGCAGCCCCTCGGCACCAGCCTCCAGACAGGTCTGGCGTGCGCCCTCGGCGTCATCGGCCTCGGGATCGCCGTCAGCGCCTTCCTGGGCCGCACGGGAGCCGGGTCGATCGTCCTCGCGGTCCTCACGGCGGGCCTGCTCGCCGGGTCGACCGCCATGCCGAAGGACATCGGCACCGACTGGACCCGCACGGGCTGGCAGCCCGCCTCGGTCGGGCAGATACGCCCGGTGTACGACCTGGGGGCCGGCGAAGGCGAGCTGGACCTGTCGGCGGTCCGTGTCCCCGAGGGCGACACGGTCTCCACCCACGTCGAGGTGGGCCTGGGCCGTATCCATGTGATCGTCCCGCGGGACGTGACCGTGCGGCTGCACGTCGAGGTGGGGCTCGGTGACATCCAGGTGCCGGGCGACGGACGGAAGGACGTGGACGTGGCGCCGGGCAAGTACGAGGAGGTGACCCTGGAGCCGCCCGCCGGCGCGGGGAAGGCGGGCACGCTGCGGCTCGACCTCAGGGTCGGCGCGGGGCAGGCGGAGGTGAGCCGTGCTGCGTCATGAGTTCCGGCCCGGCCGGCTGGTCGCCGGCACCGCCCTCGTCACGGCCGCGGTGATCTACGGCGGGGACGCGGGAGGAGTGTGGGAGACACCGTGGTTCGTGGTGATCCCGCTCGTCGTGGGCGGCCTCTGTCTGGCCGGCGCGGTGGGTGTGGTGACCGGACAGGTGCGCCGCCGCCGCGGCCGCCCGGCCACGGAAGGAACGGACCCGGCGGACCACGCGCGGACGAGGGGAGGCTAGAAGGCTCCGCGCCGGCGCCGTGCGCGGAGGGCCGCGTCCACGGACAGCAGCGGGGCTCCGGCCAGGATCAGCGGGGTCCAGGCCATGAGGTACGGCAGGTCGTTGCCGTAGTAGTACGGCTCGGCGGCCCAGCTCACGGTCAGCCACAGGCTGAGCGAGATCAGCGCCCCGCCGAGGGCGGCGATCCGGGTGAGCAGCCCGAGCAGGGTGCCGATGCCGACGGCCAGCTCGCCGAAGGCGATGGCGTAGCCGAAGCCGACGGGGCTCTCCAGCGCCATGTCGACCAGCGCGGGGATGGCGGAGGAGTCGCGGACGGCGCGCATCATGTCGCCGATCGACCCGGCTCCGGAGTCCTTGAGGAAGGCGCTGTCGGTGAGCTTGTCGAGGCCGGCGTAGACGAAGGTGACGCCGAGGAAGATCCGCAGCGGCAGCAGGGCGTAGCGGGCGGCGGTGTCCCGCAGCCCGCCGTCGCCGTCGGGACGGGGGGTGTAACTGTCTGCGCGCATGCCGTGCGTCATGTCGCCGCTGCCTCTCGACTCCTGGCCCACCTGGACAGACCGAACGTACGGCAATCGGCGCCGGTTGAACCCGGTCGACAGCGTTTTCTCAGCGAAGCGACAGCGGGCGGCCAGGAAAGGGGCCGTCTGCTCCGCGGAGAAGCCGCCTGCGCGGCTCTCCCCCGCCCGCCGCCGACCCGTCAGGCCCGGTACCCCGTTGTCCCGTCAGCCGGTCAGCCCGTCACTCCGTGACGTCGATGGTGTAGCGGTTGGTCTCCACGCCGGCCGCGGTGACCACCTGGACGTCGACCCGGCCGGGTTCCACCTCGGCCGGCACCGGCACGGTCAGCAGGTCGTCGGTGGGGTTGTCGAAGCCGCCGACCACCGGCACCAGCGGCACATGGACGTTCACCGCGCCGACCCGCACCACCATGCGCGCGAGCCGGTCCGCGCCCTGCGCACCGGCCGGCACGAATCCGGTGCCGCGGATCTCGATGTCGTCGCCGGTCCGGATCGGCGCGTCCAGGTCGCCGGCCTCCCGGGCCCGCACCACGGAGAGGATCACCGGGCGCCCGCCCTCGGCGTACTTGCCGGCGAGATAGGTTCCCGCCGACACCAGCACCACCACGGCCAGTCCCCACGGCAGGTCCGGCAGCTGGTCAGGGCGGCGGGCCAGCCGTACGGCGGCGAAGGCGAGGGCGACGCCGTTGATGACGACGTACTGGATGTCGGCGAAGCTGCCGCGTCCGGAGTCGTCGGTGAGCAGGTCGGCCGCCCTGGGCCGGTGGGCGCGCACCTTCTGGAGCCGCTGACCCTGCACCCGCAGCCCGACCACGCGGCGCACCAGCACGGCGATCCCGCAGACCACGGCGAGCACGGTCACCACGCCGGCGCCGCGGGCGAGTTCCAGGCCGTCGATCAGCGCGTCCCGCTCCCGGTGACCGGAGGCGGCCGCCAGCCGCCCCACCAGCACGAGCACCGCGAACGCCAGGAACAGCACCCAGGAGCCGGCCACCGCGCGTGACGTGGAGAGCCGGTTGTCCTCGCCGACGACCGGGGCGAGCGCGCCGCCCCGCGCCCGGTGGAACCAGGACGCCGCGGTGAGCGCCCCCGCCACCAGCACCGCCGACAGCAGTCCCGCGGTGCGCGCGGAGGTCCAGCCCGCGCCGATCGCGGTGAGCGCCTGCACCAGCAGCAGCACGACGACCCCGGCCCAGACGACCACCGCCGTCCGCCGCCACAGGCGGGCCAGCCAGGCGGCGCCCTCGGCCCGGCCGCGTTCGGCCACCGCCTCGGCGGCCTGGGCGAGTTCCTCGGAGACCCATTGCCGGGAGGCGGAGGCGGAGTGGGCCACCGCGGCAGGAAGACCCTGGCCGGTGGCGTACTCGTCCCGCTTCACCAGGAACGCGGCGACCGCGCGCCGATGCCCCTCACGCGCCCCGTGCGGACAGTCCCCGCAGGTGCAGCCGCCCTCGTGGGCAGCAGGGTCCGCTCCGCCCTGTCTCGCCTCCTGCACCGCCACGCCCGAAGCCGCCTTCCCCAACTACCCGACACATCTCGACACACACTGACCGCCGTCGACGGCCACCGGACAACTCCCCCGCATCGGAAGCGAATTGTGCCCTACGCCACGCCCGTCACGTCCGCCGGGCCCGGTCGCCACGGATGAATCCCGAGGCGCCGTGTTGACGCGCCCCCACGGGAGGCGGCTCAGTCCAGGAGATCCGGCTCGCTCCGCGTGATCTCCCGCCACATCGGCTGGAAGTTGATCCACGCCACGAGGTCCCCGCCCAGCTGCTCCCGCGTGGCCACCGCCTGGCGGTGGTCGATCAGCACGGGACGGCCGGCGGCCCGCGCGGTGAGCTGCACCTGGCAGGAGCGTTCCATGGTCATGAACCACCAGGCCGCCGCGTCCACCGAGTCGCCCACGGTCAGCAGCCCGTGGTTGCGCAGCACCAGCGCCTTGCGGGTGCCGAGGGCGGCGGCGATGCGGCGGCCCTCCTGGGGGTCTACGGTGACGGAGGTGTAGGCGTCGTAGAGGGCGTGGTCCTCGTAGAAGGCGCAGCTCTCCTGGGTGATCGGGTCGAGCAGCTCGCCGAGGGCGGCGAGGGCGCGGCCGTGCACCGAGTGGCAGTGGGCGACGGCGACGACGTCGGGCCGGGCGGCGTGCACCTGGGCGTGGACGGCGAAGGCGGCCTGGTTGACGTGGTGTCCGCCCTCGACGACCTGGCCGTCCTGGTTGGCGAGCACCAGATCGCTGACGGTGACGTGCCGGAACGGTATGCCGAACGGGTTCACCCAGAAGCAGTCGCTGTACTCGGGGTCGCGTGCGGTGATGTGCCCGGAGACGCCGTCCTCGTAGCCGAGCCGTCCGAACAGGCGCAGCGCGCCCGCCAGCCGCTCCTTGCGGTGCCTGCGCTCGTCCTCGAGGGACTCGTGCATGGGCGGCATGGCGAACCGAAGCTTGTCGGTGGGCACCGGCGGGGGCGGAGTGGGCCCGTGCATGAGTCCTCCCGCGGGGGTCGCGTACGGGGCGGAAGTTACCCGTGGGGCGCGCCGTACGACAGCTCTGTTCCGTAACACCGGACCCCTCCCGGATACCCGGGGCGGTCGCCCGGATACCCGACGGAAGATGTCGGGTATCCGCGTCACACTCGCACCATGAGCACGTACACGGACACAGACACCCCGGCGAACGCCGCCGTGGACTGGGGGGCCTTCGCCGCGGCCGAGCCGGAGTTCGCGCGGACCGTCGAGGAGCGCTTCGCCGCCTTCACGCACCACGTCCTCGCGACCCTCCGCAAGGACGGCTCGCCCCGCACGACGGGCCTGGAGGTGCGCTTCCTGAACGGCGAGCTGTGGTTCGGGATGATGCCGCGGTCGATGAAGGCGCTGGACCTGCGCCGTGATCCGCGCTTCTCGCTCCAGGCCAACCCGGGCGACGGCACGGGCATGGGCGGCGGCGACGTGCGGATCGCCGGACGGGCGGTCGAGATCGCCGACGACGACACGGAGACCCGGCGCCGGTACGCCGAAGAGGTGGAACCGCCGGAGCCGTTCCACCTCTTCCGCACCGAGCTGACGGAGGTCGTGAGGACCTACGTGGAGGACGAGAAGTATCTCGTCGTCCAGGTCTGGAAGCCCGGAGAGCCGGTGCGCACCCTCAAGCGGACCTGAGGACCCGGAAGGGTCACTCCCACTCGATGGTGCCCGGCGGCTTGGACGTGACGTCGAGCACGACCCGGTTGACGTCGCGCACCTCGTTGGTGATCCGGGTGGAGATCTTCGCGAGGACGTCGTACGGCAGCCGGGACCAGTCGGCGGTCATGGCGTCCTCGCTGGAGACCGGGCGCAGCACGATCGGGTGACCGTAGGTGCGGCCGTCGCCCTGGACGCCGACCGAGCGGACGTCGGCGAGCAGCACCACGGGGCACTGCCAGATGTCCCGGTCGAGGCCGGCCGCGGTCAGCTCCTCGCGGGCGATCGCGTCGGCCTCGCGGAGCAGGTCGAGCCGCTCCTTGGTGACCTCGCCGACGATGCGGATGCCGAGGCCGGGGCCGGGGAAGGGCTGGCGGTGGACGATCTCCTCGGGCAGGCCGAGCTCCTGGCCGACCATCCGGACCTCGTCCTTGAACAGCTGGCGCAGCGGCTCGATCAGCTGGAACTCGAGGTCCTCGGGCAGGCCGCCCACGTTGTGGTGGGACTTGATGTTGGCGGTGCCGGTGCCGCCGCCGGACTCGACGACGTCCGGGTAGAGGGTGCCCTGCACCAGGAACTCCACCGCGGGGCCCTCGTCGGCGATGATCTCGGCCTGGGCCTGCTCGAAGACCCGGATGAACTCACGGCCGATGATCTTGCGCTTCTGCTCCGGGTCGGAGACCCCGGCCAGCGCCTTCAGGAACCGCTCCTCGGCGTCGACGACCTTGAGCTGGACGCCGGTCGCGGCGACGAAGTCCTTCTCGACCTGCTCGGTCTCGCCCTTGCGCATCAGGCCGTGGTCGACGTAGACGCAGGTCAGCTGCGAGCCGATGGCCTTCTGCACGAGGGCCGCGGCGACGGCGGAGTCCACGCCGCCGGACAGGCCGCAGATGGCGCGCTTGTCGCCGACCAGCTCGCGGATGGCGGCCACCTGCTCGTCGATGACGTTGCCGGTGGTCCAGTTCGGCTCGATGCCCGCGCCCCGGTACAGGAAGTGCTCCAGCACCTGCTGACCGTGCGTGGAGTGCATCACCTCGGGGTGGTACTGGACGCCGTAGAGCTTCTTCTCGTCGTTCTCGAAGGCGGCGACCGGCACGACGTCGGTGGACGCGGTGACGGTGAAGCCCTCGGGGGCGGCGGAGCAGGCGTCGCCGTGCGACATCCAGACCGCCTGCTCCTCGGGGGTGCCCTCGAAGAGGGTGGAGGAGTTCTTGGCGACGTGCAGGTCGGTGCGGCCGTACTCACGGGCGCCGGTGTTGTCCACCTGGCCGCCCAGGGTCTGGGCCATGAGCTGGAAGCCGTAGCACATGCCGAAGACGGGGACGCCGGCCTCGAAGAGCTCGCGGTCGAGGCGGGGGGCGCCCTCCTCGTACACGGACGAGGGGCCGCCGGAGAGGATGATCGCCGCCGGGTTCTTGGCGAGGATGTCCGCGACCGGCATGGTGCTCGGCACGATCTCGCTGTAGACCCGCGCCTCGCGGACGCGACGGGCGATGAGCTGGGCGTACTGCGCGCCGAAGTCGACGACCAGGACGGTGTCGGGCGCGTTGGCAGCGGGAGTCGCTGATGACACGAGGTGCCTTCCGGCGGTGGGGAGGGGGTCTTGTGCCTCCCGATTCTACCGAGACGGCGGCAAGGTCCGTCCCGGGCCGCTCGCCGCCCGGCGTCCCGCGCCACGTCTCAGCATGCGGGCCCCGCGTTGGACGGACCGGGCCGACCGGGCATACTGGCCCCATGCTCATGCACCCGACCTTCCTCTTTACCTATGGCACCCGGCCCGCCGGCTGCCATGGTCGTGCTGCTTGAGCAACTGACAAGCGACTTCCCAGGCGCCCCGGGCCGACAGGTCCGGGGCGCCTGGCGTTTCACCGGACCATGTCGCTCCGGGGCCCGACCGCCACTCACCGAGGAGCCCCGACATGACCGCCGCCACCACCGAGCCGACCGAGAAGACCGGCGCCCGCACCGCCGAGGCCGCCGAGCTGATCAGTGACGCCCGTGAGCGGATCGACGCGCTCGACGACCGGATCATCGGTCTGGTGCAGGAACGGATGGCGGTGTCCGCCGTGATCCAGAGGGAACGGATCGCCTCCGGCGGCCGGCGCGTGAACCTCTCCCGCGAGATGGAGATCCTCGCCACGTACCGGGACGCCCTGGGCAAGCCGGGCACCGCGCTCGCCATGACCCTGCTGGAGCTGTGCCGGGGCAGGATCTGACGCCACGGTGCGTGCGGGACGCGTCTCACCCGTACGGCGCGTGACCGCTACCGGCACCGCCTCGTTGGTCCCGGTGTCCGCGTCGGCCAGGGGCGGATCCGAGCAGTACCACGTGTGACTCGCCGGGGCGATGAGACGTGCGGATCGTGCCGCACGTCGTGGGACCTCGCTCCGGGGACGTGACCGGACGGCAGGGGACAGCGGCCCGGTCACCCCAGAGAACGGCCGGTCCCGGGGACGCCCGGGACCGGCCGGCGGGGGATCCGCCGGACGTCTCAGGTGCGGGTCACGACTCCGCAGCCCGCCTCGCCGTCGCCCGGCTGAAGGTCCTCGCTGTGGTCGTACGGGTCGCGGGCGGGGCCGGTCGGCCCGGGGGCGTCCCTGCCGGTCGGCGAGGAACTGCGGACGGATGACGCCGCCGCCGTCCCGGCAGTCGTCGTTGGACATCTCGCCTTTGACGTCCCGTACGCCACCCCTCCGGCGGGGCGGGGCCGACCGCCTTCCGCTTCCTGCCCGTGCGGCGCTTGCCGCCCGCGGCCGCTCGCGCCTGCGCCTCGTCCATGGCCCGCAGCCGCTCGGTCACCATGCGCGCGCTCGGCCACGGGGTCGCGGGCTTTCTCCCGGTGGCGGTCGTAGGCGGCCGAGCGTACGCCGGCCATGATCACCGCTCACATGTGATCCAGATCACACAAATATCCCCTGTGGGGCAGGACAACCATCCGTACGCCCTGTTGATCACACTCACTGAGATCCTCACGGACCACACGGACAAGGAAGAAGGACCTGAGCTCGGAGGGGGGCACAGGTCCTTTTTCCTTGGCCGTTTCCCTGGCCGTCTTCCCCGGCGGTCTCAGTTCCGCTTCGGCGGCACCGCCGGCATCCCCAGGAACGGCAGCTTCAGCGCGCCGAAGGCGTCCGCCGGGACGGCCGGGGACTTCGGCTCCACCGGGTTCAGCCGCCGGTACGCCTCGCCCTGCGCCGGACGCGGGTCCTCCTCGCCCTTGTTGGGCCAGAACGACATCGCCCGCTCCGCCTGCGCGGTGATGGTCAGCGAGGGGTTCACCCCGAGGTTCGCGGAGACCGCCGAACCGTCGACGACCGTGATGCCGGGGTGTCCGTAGAGCCGGTGGTAGGGGTCGATCACGCCGGTCTCGGAGGAGTCGCCGATCGCGCAGCCGCCGAGGAAGTGGGCGGTGAGCGGCATGCCCGTCAGCTCGCCGACGTTGGAGCCGGCGAAGCCGTTGATCTCGGCGGCCAGCGCGGAGGCCCCGTCGGTGGCGGCCTTGATCTGCTTGGGGTTGGGGGTGCCGTGTCCCTGCCGCGCGGTGAGCAGCCCGCGGCCCATGCCGGACGGCTTGACGTACGTGGTCAGGGAGTTGTCCAGGGACTGCATCACCAGGCCGATGATGGTCCGCTCCGACCAGCGCCGGTTGGACAGCGAGCGCAGCAGCAGCCAGGGGTGGCGGGCCGCGTTGCCCAGCCAGCCGAGCACCCGGGCGGCGCCGGAGCCCCCGCCCGCGTACGGCACCTGGAGGATCGACAGGGAGCCCATCGAGTTGGAGCCCTTGCCGTAGCGGACGGGCTCGATGTGGGTGTTCGCGTCGGGGTGGATCGACGACGTGATGGCCACGCCCTGGGTGAAGTCGGCCTTCGGCGCGCCGGTGGCCTTGCGGTAGCGGCGGTCGTCGGTCTGCGCGCCGACGAGCGCCTCGGAGTTGGTACGGGTCAGCTCGCCCAGCCGGTCCGAGAGGTACGGCAGCTGACCGCCCGCCTTCATCCGGTGCAGCAGCGTCTGCGTCCCGTAGGTGCCGGCGGCCAGCACGACCCGGCGGGCGGTGAACATCCGGCCCTTGCCCTTGCGGCGGTCGTCGGTCGGCAGGGTGGCGACGGCGAACCCGCCGCGCGAGTCCTCCGTCACCGACACGACCGTGGTCATCGGGTGCACGACCGCGCCCGCCTTCTCGGCGAGGTACAGGTAGTTCTCGTTGAGGGTGTTCTTCGCGCCGTGCCGGCAGCCCGTCATGCACTCGCCGCACTCGGCGCAGGCCCGCCGCGAGGGTCCCGCCCCGCCGAAGTACGGGTCGGGCACCTCCTGCCCAGGCGTGGCCCGCACCTTCCCGTCGGCGTCCTCGCCGTCCCCGAAGAACACCCCGACCGGTGCCAAGTGGAACGTGTCGCCGCAGCCCATCCGCTCGGCGGCCGCCTTCAGATGCACGTCCGAGGGGGTCATCGTCGGGTTGAGCCGCACGCCCAGCATGCGCCGCGCCTGGTCGTAGTACGGCGCCAGCTCCTCCTGCCAGTCGGTGATGGCGCCCCACTGGGGGTCCTCGAAGAACGGCTTGGGCGGCACGTACAGGGTGTTGGCGTAGTTCAGCGAGCCGCCGCCGACGCCCGCGCCGGCCAGCACCATCACGTTGCCCAGCAGATGGATGCGCTGGATGCCGTACATGCCGAGCCTGGGCGCCCAGAGGTAGTTCTTCAGGTCCCAGGAGTTCTTCGGCAGCGCCTCGCGGGTCCAGCGGCGGCCGGCTTCGAGGACGCCGACCGTGTATCCCTTCTCCGTCAGGCGCAGGGCGGTCACGGAGCCGCCGAAGCCGGAGCCGACGACGAGGACGTCGTAGTCGTAAGCATCTTCAGGCACGGAGGGCTCCCCTTTTTGTTCGCGTGCGGGTCGTGTGTGGCTGGTCGCGCAGTTCCCCGCGCCCCTTCGCGCATCTCACCTGAACCGGAGTGCCTTCATCAGGCGCAGACTGCGGCTCATGAAGGCCGCGTACTTCTCGTCGTCCATGCCGAGCGACGGCGCCATCGGCAGCAGCCGCTGCTGGGCGACGGTCTGGGCCTCGGTGTACTTGAGGATCCCTTCCGAGCCGTGCCGGCGGCCGAGACCGGAGTCCTTCATCCCGCCCATCGGGGACTGCACGCTGCCGTACGCGGGCGCGTAGCCCTCGTTGACGTTCACCGTGCCGGTGCGCAGGCGGGCGGCGATCTCCCGGCCGCGGCGGGCGTTCCTCGTCCACACCGACGAGTTGAGCCCGTACGGCGTCCCGTTGGCACGCTCGACCGCCTCGTCGTCGGAGGAGAAGCGGTAGACGGAGACGACCGGGCCGAAGGTCTCCTCCGTGCACACGCTCATCGGGGCCTCGACGCCGTCGAGGATGGTCGGCTCGTAGAAGTAGGGGCCGATGTCCGGGCGGGCGGTGCCGCCGGCGAGGACCTTGGCGCCCTTGGCGACGGCGTCCTCGACGTGCCGGGTCACCGCGTCCAGCTGGCGCTGCCCGACCAGGGAGCCCATGTCGGCGCCGTAGGCGAGGGCGGCGCCCAGGCGCAGCGCCTTGGTGCGGGCGGCGAAGCGCTCCAGGAAGGCGTCGGCGACCGACTCGTGGACGAAGAGCCGCTCGATGGAGATGCACAGCTGGCCGGCGGAGGAGAAGCAGGCGCGGACGGCGCCGGCGGCGGCCTTGTCGAGGTCGGCGTCCTCCAGCACCAGCATGGCGTTCTTGCCGCCGAGTTCGAGGGAGACGCCGACCAGGCGGGCGGCGGCTCCCTGGGCGACCTCGCGGCCGGTGCGGGTGGAGCCGGTGAAGGAGACGTAGTCGGCGTGCCGGACGACCTCGGGGCCGACGACCGGCCCCTCGCCGAGCACCACCTGGAACACGTCGGCGGGCAGTCCGGCCTCGATCAGCAGGTCGCGGGCCCACAGCGCGGTCAGGCAGGTCTCCGTGTCGGGCTTCATCACGACGGCGTTGCCCGCGACGAACGCCGGGAGGGCGTCGCCGACGGACAGTTCGAGCGGGTAGTTCCAGGGCGCGATCTGGCCGACGACGCCGCGCGGGTGGCGCAGCTCGGAGACCTTCGTCAGCACCGGCACGGCGCCCGTGTGCCGCTTGGGCCGCAGATAGGCGGCGGCGCGGCGGCCGTAGTGGCGGGAGGCGACGGCGACCGCCTGGACCTCCTCGTGGGCGTGCAGCCGGGCCTTGCCGGTCTCCAGCTGGATCAGGTCCAGCACCTCGGCCTGGCGGCTGAGCACCAGGTCGTGGAAGCGCAGCAGCACGGCGGCGCGCTCCCGGACCGGTGTCCGCGCCCACACGGCCTGGGCGGCGCGGGCCGCGTCGAACGCCTTCGCCACGTCCTCGGGCGTCGACTCGGGCAGGTCGGCCAGCTTCGCGCCGGTGAAGGGCGTGTGGCTCGCGGTGCGGCCGGAGCCGGTGACGCCCTTGGTGAGCTGGGCGACCAGTTCCGGCGTGACCACGTCGGCAGCGGTGCGTGCGCCCTGGGGGGCGGGGGCCAGGGGGTTGGTGCCGGTCGTTTCCCGGGTCTGCGCGTCCGTCATGAGGCGCAGGGTATGCCTGGCGGAACACTTTGTGTACCCGTCGGTAACAGATTCACCGACCGCTCACACGCCGCCAGTGAACGCTGGCAGCGAAGCCCCTGATCAGGGCGTTGACGCACGTCTTCGGTTCAGAGCTTGTGGATGTCCCAGGAGTCGATGACGGTGCGGGCGATCTCCCGGCCGTCGTCGGCGAAGTGGCCCGTGCCCGGGTACACGATCCACAGCCGGTACATGTCGCCGCTCTTGTTGCGGTAGTACATGACCCGCACCTCGCGCACCGTCGCCGGATCGGTGGTCGTCGTGTAGACGATGGTGTTCGTGGCCGCCTCGCGGTCCTTGTAGGTGGTCTCGCGCGGCTTGCCCTTCGGGGCGGGCGTGTCGGCGATGCCCCAGCTGTACTCGCCGTCCCTGAGCTCCTCCCAGTGGGCGAACGCCCGCTCCGAGGCCGAGCCCTCGATCGCGCCGTCGGTGTCCTCGGCCTTGAGGTCGCGGTTGACCTCGACGCTCACCAGCCCGCTCGGGTCGGTGAAGGAGGCGACGGTCCCGTCCGAGTCCGCGGGCTGCTTGTTCTTCACGAAGCCCTCCGGCACCGCGACGGCGACGCCCACCCGGTCCCCCAGGTCGTACCGCTTCCAGCCGTCCGGCAGCGGCCCCGCGAACGGGTCGGCGATCAGCAGGTACGCGGCCAGCGCTCCCGCGACGACCGCCGCGCCGAGCCCCATCAGCGTCTTGCGGCCGATCCGTACGCCCTTGCCGCCCTCGGCGAACCGGACCACCTGGGTGGGCTGTGGCGCGGGCGGGTTCGCGGCGGCCTCCAGCGCGGCGCGGACCTGGGGGGCGGTGGGACGGCGCGCCGGGTCCTTCTGCAGCAGCGCGGTGATGACGTCGGCCAGCGGGCCCCGCGCGGAGGCGGGCGGCGCCGGTGTGGCGTTGAGGACGGACTGGAGGGTGGCCGGCGTGTTGCTGCGCCGGAACGGCGACACGCCCTCCGTCGCCGCGTACAGCACCACGCCGAGCGACCACAGGTCGGAGGCGGGACCGGGGCGCTGGCCCAGCACCCGCTCCGGGGCGATGTACTCGGGCGAGCCGACGAAGCCGCCGGTGTCGGTCAGATTGGTGTCGCCCTCGATCCGGGCGATGCCGAAGTCGGTGAGGACGACCCGGTCGTGACGGCCCAGCAGCACGTTGTCCGGCTTGACGTCCCGGTGCAGGACGCCCGCCGCGTGCGCGGCCTCCAGCGCGCCCAGCACCTCAAGACCGACGCGGGCGGCCTCGCGCGCGGAGAGCGTGCCCTCCTCCTGGAGCACCGCGCCGAGCGAACGCCCCCGGACGAGCTCCATCACGATCCACGGCCGGCCCTCCACCACGGCGACGTCGTGGACGTTGACCACGGCGGGGTGGTCGAGCCGGGCGGCGGCGCGGGCCTCACGGCGCATCCGCTCGAAGGTGTTGGCCCGTTCACGTTCGGGAAGGTGGTCGGGGACCCGCGGCTCCTTGACGGCGACCTCGCGGTCCATCGTCTCGTCCTTGGCCCGCCACACGGTGCCCATGCCCCCGTGGCCGAGCTTGGCGAGCAGCCGGTAGCGCCCGGCGATGACCCGTCCGGCGCCGGGGTCGGCGGCGGGCGCACCGGACGCGCCGGGCGCGCCGCTCCTGTCGCCCGCCGGGTCGGAGGCGGTCTGCCGCGGCCCGGCGGGCCCCGGCGCGTCTTCCCGTCCGCGCGCGCCGTCCGGCGCGGACTGCCCCGCCCGGTCGTGCGCGGGCGCGTGGCCGTCCCCCTGCGGCGGGACCGAGACGGTCGGCGCCGCGTACGGGTTGCCGGGGTGCGGCACGGCCGCCGGCGGGTTCGGGTTGGGCGGTTGCAGACCATAACTGGTCGGCTCGTTCGCCCCGTTGTGGGCTCCCCCGTCACTGCTCATGGGTCCATCCATATCGTGCCGGACCGCCGCCGTTCCACAGCGGGCCGCCACCGGTCACAGACCCGTGACCGACGCCGGAACTTATGCCGTATTTATGCGGCTATGCGGCCGCGTTTCATACGGCTGTGCCGCCGTGTTCCACACGGCTGTGCCGCCGTGCTTCATCCGGCTGTGCCGCCGTGCTTCGTACAGCCGTGCCGCCGTGCTTCGTACGGCTACGCGGCCGAGGCGGACGGCGAGGACCCCGGTGGCGTCGGCGTCCCGCTCCCCGACGGCGTCGCGCCGGCCCCCGTGGGCGTCGGCGGAGTCCGCCGCGGGGTGGTGGCGGGCGGCACGGGCCCGGGCGTCGACCCGGTCACGGAGGTGTCGGGCGCGGTGGTGCTCGGCGTGCCGCCGCCCCCCTCGCCGTTCCGGTCCTGGAGCAGCAGCGCCCCCGCGGTCACGCCCGCCCCGGCCAGCGCGGCGATCACCAGCGCCGCCACCAGCGCGCCCCGCGTGGGCTGACGGCGTACGGGACGGCCGCCCGGCGCGTCCTGCGGGGCGGCCTCGGGCACCTCCCGCCACACCGGGTGCCGGCGGCGGGGCGGCTCGCGGTCCGGGAGCATCTCGAGCGGGGCCGTCTCGGGCGTACGGCCGGTCGCGAGGAAGGCGCGCAGCATCCGTTCGGCCCGGTCGGCGTCCAGCCGCCGGTCCGGGTCGCGCTCCAGCAGGCCGCGCACCACGGGCAGGATCGGTCCGGCCTGCGCGGGCGGCCGGATCTCGTCGACCACCACCGCGTGCAGCACGCCGCTCAGCGAGTCCCGGCGGAACGGCGACTCGCCGCTGAGCGCCGCGCACAGCAGCGCGCCCAGCGACCACAGGTCCGACTCCGGCCCGGTCCGCGCCCCCGACATCCGCTCGGGGGCGGTGTACTCGGGGGAGCCGACGAACGAACCGCTCTCGGTGAGCGTGGTCGAGCCGGGCATCTGGGCGATGCCGAAGTCGGTGAGCAGCACCCGGTCGGTGCCGTTCTCCAGCAGCACGTTGGCGGGCTTGAGGTCCCGGTGCAGCACCCCGGCCGCGTGCGCGGCGCGCAGCGCGCCCAGCAGGTCGACGCCGATCCGCGCGGCCTCCGCCGCGTCCACCGGCCCGTCGGCGGCCATCCGCTCGGCGAGGGACGGCCCGTCAATCAACTCCAGCACGATGTACGGCCGTTCGTCGTCCTCGACGACGTCGTGCACGACGATGATGTTCGGGTGGCTGAGCTGGGCCAGGGCGCGCGCCTCGCGCAGGGTGCGTTCCCGCTGCCGGCGGGCGTCGGCCGGGGTGAGCGTGTCGTCGAAGGGCAGTTCCTTCACCGCGACGCCCCGGCCGAGCAGTTGGTCCGTGGCCCGCCACACCACGCCCATGCCGCCGCGTCCGAGCAGTTCCTCCAAGCGGTAACGTCCCGCCACGACGCGGGCGTTGGCCCCGTCGGTCCCGTAGTCCGGCTCCCCCTCGGTCACCATGCGCCCATCATGCCCCACCGGATGTGTTCGCTCCGGTACGGCGATTCGGCCAACGGGCGCACGTCCGCGCACGCCGGGGGCGGTCAGGGCTCGCGCCAGCCTCTGAGGATCGTCTCGAACTGCTGCCTGGTGGTGTCCCAGTCCTCGGCGGGCCCGGACATGTACAGCGCGTACTCCACGCCGTCACGCGTGAGGTACATCTGGTCCACCGCCCGGCGCGGCCCGGGGAACTCGGTGTCCTTGGGCAGCGCGGTCCAGCTGTACTCCAGGCGCGCCGCCTCGCGGTCGCGGTAGGTCAGGCGCTTCAGGTCGATCCGCTGGTAGTCGACCAGACGGCCGCCGATCTGCTGGTCGAGGTCGCTGAGGTGGTCGAACGGGTCGTCGAAGTCCGGGGCGTCGTCGGCGGCGATGCGCAGGAAGTGCTCGCCGCCGTCGGGGGTGTAGTCGACCTGCCGGGTCTCCTCGTCGAACACCACCCGTTCCCAGTCCTCGCCGGGCAGGACGACGGTGAACCCGAAGGGGTCGCTGCGGCGCACCCACCCCTCGGGCAGGCTGCCCTCCGTGGCCCCGCCGGTGTCCGACACGCCGGGAGTCTTCCCGGGGTCGGCGGTCTCGGTCGGCGACGCCGTGGTGCCGCCGCGGTCGTGCTGCTGCTGGAGCACCACCGCCGTGCCCCCGCCGATGATCGCGGCCAGCGCGACGACCAGGGCGATGGTCCGCCCGCGCGAGCGCCGGCGCGCCACCGCGGGCGCCCCGTACGGCGCCTGAACAGCCGTGGAGCCGCTGCCCTGCGGGGGGACCGGCGGGCCGTACACCGGGGCGGGCGCGGCGGGGTGCGGTCCGGCCTGGCGCGGCTGCGGGACGTGGGCGTTCACGGCCTGGGTCGGTACGTACTCCTGCGCCGCGCGGGGCCGGCGTCCCTCCGCGGCCTCGGCGAGCATCTGCTCGACCGTCGCGGCGTCGGGCCGAGTGGCCGGATCCTTCCGCAGGAGCGCGCCGATGACGGGCGCGAGCGGGCCGGCGTGCTCGAGCGGATCGGCCTCCTCCTCCACGACGGCCTGCATGGTGGTGAGCGGCGAGGTGCGGCGGAACGGCGATATGCCCTCCACCGCCGTGTAGAGGGTCGCGCCGAGCGCCCACAGGTCGGACGCGGGGCCGGGATCGTGGCCACGGACCCGTTCGGGCGCCAGGTAGTCGACGGACCCGACGACCTCGCCGGTGCGGGTGATGGCCGCGTCGCCGTCTATCTGCGCGATGCCGAAGTCGGTGAGCAGCACCCGGCCGTCCCGGCCGAGCAGCACGTTGCCGGGCTTGACGTCGCGGTGCAGGACGCCGGCGGCGTGCGCGGCGCGCAGGGCGCGCAGCACCCACAGGCCGATACGGGCGGCCTCGCGGGGCTCGACGCGCTCCTGCTCCTTGACCGCGTCGGCCAGCGAGCGGCCCTCGACCAGCTCCATGACGATCCACGGCCGGCCGTCGTGCTCCAGCACGTCGTGCACGGTGACGACGGCCGAGTGGTTGATCCGCGCGGCGGCCCGCGCCTCCGCGCGGGTGCGTGCCAGCAGGGTGGCCTGTTCGCTGTCGGAGACGTAGAGCGCGGCGGTCAGTTCCTTGATGGCGACGGAACGGTGCAGCACCTCGTCGTGTGCGCGCCACACCCGGCCCATGCCACCGCTCCCGATGGAGTCGCCGAGTCGGTAGCGGCCCGCGACGAGCGAGCCCTGCATCTGATTCACGTTGCCCCGCAATGGTCTTGACAGGGTCAGGGTAGGTACCCCGGCCCGTCCTGGGAACCGAGGGGGTGCCAGAGAGACCGCACTGTGATGGTTTGTCGCGCCCCCCGCGTCGCGCCGCCCCTCCCGGTCGCCGGTGGTCAGCCGGTGTGCCGGTACGTGGCGGCCGCCTGCTCGTAGAGCCGTGTCACCTCGTCCCGTTCGCCGTCCGGGCCGCGCACCTGGAGCACGTGGTAGCGGCCGTCGATCAGCGCGGCGAGGTTGCGCACGTACAGCTCGCCCCGGTCGCCGGTCCAGGTGAACTGGCCCTCGGCCATGACCCGTCCGCCGACCTCGATGGTCTTCAGCCCGGTGGAGGTGGCCCAGCTGGAGTCGCGGTACGGCTGGAGCTCGCGCTCGGCGTCCCGCTGGTACGCCATCGGGTCGCCGCCGAACTGCTGGGCGCTGTCCCGGCCCGGCACCACGATGAGCTCGAAGTCGCCCTGGGAGTACACGACCTGGCCGCTGCCGTTCTTGCCGGTGCGCTGCCAGCCCTCGGCGACGGCGACCTGGAAGCCCTCGGGGTCCTTGCGCAGCGTGAAGCCGTCGGCGACCTCGGGGCCGGTGGTCTGCGTCTCGGTGGACGCGGCCGACGTCTCGGGGCTGCTGCGCGGGCCCTCGCCGCCGCTCGGGGAGGTGTCGCCGTCCGGGCGGCCGGCGTCGTCCGAAGGGCTCGGCGCGGCCCCTCCGGCGGCCGGGGTGCGGTCGGCGGAGGGCGACCCGGTGGTCTCCTCGCCGGCCTTCGGCATGAACAGCACCGCGTACGCGACCGCCGCCACCAGGGCGAGCAGCACCAGCAGCAGCAGGGTGCGGCCCAGGCGACGCGGCGAACCGGCCTGCGGCGCTTCCTTCTTGTGCCGTCCGTGCCGTGCGGGCAGTCCGGCGCGCCGTCTGCGCACGAGCTCGCCCCGGCGCCTTATGACCGGCAGACGTTTCGCGTCGACCGGCGGGGCCGTTATGACGTTCAGGCCCGCCTCGGGCTCGGGCGCCGAGCGCACCAGCGACCGCAGCCAGCCGCGCAGCTCCTCGAAGTCGGGCCGCTCCAGGGGGTCCTGACGCAGCAGCGACTCCACGACCGGACGCAGCGGGCCGCACTCCTCGGCGAAGGCGGGCGGCTCGGCGCACACCATCTGCACCAGCTCGGCCGTCGACTCCTCCGGGTAGGGGGCGTGCCCCTGGACGGCGCGGAACAGCAGCGCGCCCAGCGCCCACAGGTCGGTGACGGGTCCGATGGGCGGAGCGAGCTGCCAGTTCTCGTGCACGGGGCCGGCCTGCTCGGGCGCCCAGCGCTCGGTGACGGGTCCGACGACGGCCATCCGCGCCTGCCGGGCGCGCTCGGCGGCCAGCGCGGTGGCGGGGCCCCGGCGCGCGGGGGCGTGCGGGGCGGGCGCGTCCCAGCTCCCGGCGGACGCCGCTCCGGAGGCATCCGGCGCGGGTTCCGGGGTGCCGCTCGCCTGTGCGCCGACGCGGGGCGCGGCCCCGGGCCGGCCGGGGGCGGCCACCCCGTACGGGTCGGCTATCTGTCCCGGGGGCGACGAGGGCCGCTGCCCGGCGTCCTCGTCGGGGGCGGGTCGCGCGCCGGGCAGCGCGCGGGAGCCCTGCTGGGCCTCCTGCACGCGGGCCGCGGCCCGGGCGCCCGCGCGATAGGCGGCGATGGCCCCGGCCCGCGCCGCCCGCACGTCGCCCGCGCTGTCCAGGGCGCGGGGCGCCACCACGGGCGAGAGGTCGCCGGGCCCGCCGGTCCCGCCGCCGCCCGGCAGCCGTCCCGCCCGCGCCTCGATGGCCGCGCGGCGCGCCGCGTCCGGGTCGGGGCCGGCGGTGAGCCCGGGCGGCCAGGCCGGTCCGCGCCCGCCGTCCGGTCCGGCGCCCGGGCCGAGCGCCTCGAGCGCCGCGCCCGGCTCCGGCTCCTCGTCGTCGGCGGGCGGCACCGGGTCGTAGCCGCACAGCGCCTCCTCGGCCGCGCCGACGGCCAGCCCGGTGAGCATCACCCGGCCGTCGTCGCAGACCAGAACCGTGCGCGCGGTGACGTTGCGGTGCACCCAGCCGTGGGAGTGCAGCACCCGCAGGGCGGTGAGCACGTCGGAGGCGACCTCGGCGGCCCGGTAGGGGGACAGCGGCTTCTCGGCGAGCAGGGCGGCCAGCGGACGGGCGGCGACGTACTCGCTGACGATCCACAGCGAACCGCCCTCCGCGAACACGTCGAAGACCTGGTCCAGGCGCGGATGGTCGGGCAGGGCCGCGGCGGCCTGCGCGGCCTCCACGGCGCGCCGCACGACCGGGTCGGCGGGCCGGCGCACCGCGCCCCTGGCGGCGCCGGGCACGCCCCTGCCGCGCCGCGCGCCGTCCCGGGCGGTGAAGCCCTCGGGCAGCCCCTCCGCGTCCAGCACCTCGGCCTCGACGACCTCCGGCAGCGGCACCTGCCTGACCAGGACCTCCTGACCGCTGTAGGTGTCGAAGGCACGGCTCTCGGTCAGCTCGTACTCGTCGGAGGGCGGCAGGGGCAGGCGGTAGCGGTCGGCGAGAACCCGTCCCGCATAGTCGTCCACGTTGCCTCCCCCGGCACTACGGTCGGTCAGTTCCGTTCCCCGGACGGCCCGTTCCCGCTCCGTACGGTCCGCAACCACTCACGATACGTGCCGGAGGCAACCCGCAGAGAGGGGATGCCACATCTGGATCCCCGATCCGCGGGCCGGGCGCGCTCAGGACTTCGGGCGGAACGTCTGCGTCAGCGTCCGCCACGTGTTCCTGCGCTGCTCGCCGTCCCACGCGTCGGCCCTCGCCGTGTACATCAGCCCGTACCCCAGGCCGTCGTTGACGACGGTGCCCCGGTCCACGGAGCGGTACTTGACGCCGCCGTCGACGTAGGTGAACTCCCAGTCGGCCGTCTTCCAGCCGCGGTACTCCACCGCCACGATCCGTATGCGCGTGTACTGGGGACGCACCATGAGGCGCTCCTGGTTGGTCCAGTCGGCGACCGGGTCGTCCTTGGGCGTGGTGGTCCAGCCGATGAGCAGCTTCTGCCCGTTCGGTCCCGTGAAGCGGTCGCCGGCCTCGTCGGACGACTTGTACTTCCATCCCGCCGGGAGACCGATCGAGTACCCCTGCTGCCCCTGGTACGTCGTGTGCGCCGCGGACGTGCCCGCGCCGCCGTCGCCGGCGTCCGCCGAACCGCCGGACGCGTCGCCGCCCTTCCCGCTGGCGTCGGGGGAGGCTTCCTTGCCCGCGCCCGAGCCCGTGCCCGGGGACGCGGTGGCGGAGCCGTCGGTGTGGGCGCCGCTCTTGTCGTCCTTCCTGGTCTCGGCGCTGGGGGTGCTCTCCGCCACGGTCCGGCCGCCGCCGGCGCCCCGGGCGCCCTTGCCGTCCTCGTCGTCGCCGCCGAGGGTGAGGGCGAGCACGGTGCCGATCACGGCGAGCACCACCACCAGCGCGATGACGACCAGCGTGCGGCGCGGCACCACGTCGGTGATCGAGGCGCGCGGCGCGGGCCGGGCGGGCAGGTCCGGCGGGGTCATCACGGGCCAGCCCGAACTGCGGCCGCCGGTGGGGGCGTTGGCGCCGCGTGCGCCTCCGGTCCCGCGTGCGTCTCCGGCGGTCCCGGCGGCGGGGCTCGCGGCGGTCGCGGAGCGTGTGGTGGACCGTGTGGCGGCGGTCGGCTTGGTGTCCGGGGTGCGGGTCGCCGCGCCGGACGCCGAGGCGGACGGGGTGCCGCCGGACCTGGTGCGGGCGGCGCCGGCCGCGCCGGCCGCCACCGCCGCCTTGCGCACGGAACGCAGCGCGCCGCGCAGCTTCTCCGCGGCCTCCTCGCCCCGCTTGGCCCCGGTGTCCCGCGTGCCGGGCTGCTCGGGCAGCGGCACGACCCGGGTGGCGTCGGCCGGCTGTCCGTCGGCGTCGTCGGCGCCGGGCGCGCTGAGGACGGCGGTCAGCATGGCGCGCGCGGCACGGTCGTCGAGCCGCTGGGCGGGGTCCTTGTTGAGCAGCCCGTGGATGACGTCCCGGAGGGGGCCGGCGTTCTTCGGCTCCTCCAGCGGCTCGGTCATCACCGCGGTGAGCGTCGCGATCGCGGAGCCCTTGTCGTACGGCGGGGTGCCCTCGACCGCCGCGTACAGCAGGCCGCCGAGCGACCACAGGTCGGCCGCCGGGCCGGGCTTGTGGCCGCGGGCGCGCTCCGGGGAGATGTAGCTGGGGGCGCCGACGAGCATGCCGGTCGAGGTGATGGAGGGGTCGCCCTCGACCTGGGCGATGCCGAAGTCCGTGAGCACGACCCGGCCGTCGTCGGCGATCAGCACGTTGGACGGCTTCACGTCGCGGTGCAGGATGCCCTCGCGGTGCGCGGACCGCAGCACGTCGAGCACGGCGAGCCCGACCTCGGCGGCGCGGCGCGGCTCCAGCAGGCCGTCCTCCCGGATGACCTCGGCGAGCGACTTGCCCTCGACGAGCTCCATGACGATCCAGGGCCGGTCGTCCTCCTGGACCACGTCGAACACGGTCACGGCGCTGGTGTTGCGGATCCGCGCGATCGCCTTGGCCTCGCGCAGCGTCCGGGTGATCAGCCGCCGCTTCTCCTCCTCGTCGATGTTCGACGGGAAGCGGAGCTCCTTGACGGCGACCGTACGGCCGAGGGTCTCGTCCTCGGCCCGCCACACCGTCCCCATGCCGCCGCGGCCGAGCACGTCTCCCAGCCGGTACCGCCCGGCGAGGAGACGTGCGCTCTTGTCCTGACGGGATGTCCCCGCCCGCTCCGCCTCCGACATGCGTCCCCTCATGCAACCCGCCCTGACAGAGCCTTCATTGTCCCTCACCCGACAAGCGCCCGACGCCCAGGGTGCCCCTGTCCGCCCACCGGACGCGGCGGACGGACCGACGAGGGAACGAAGGATTCCTCCACTCTGCCGTACGGGTCCCGACAAAGACGGACCCGAAGCGCGCCGTTTCGGTCACACCTGGGCCGTTCTGACGGGCCGTCGCCCAGGTCGGCGGGCGTGCGGGGTGCGGGTCCAACGGCCGCCGGCGGCGCGGAACCGGCCACGCGACCGGCCTGGTTGCGTACCGGACGGGCCGAGGCACGGCCCTGCGTGCTGTGGGCGAGCCGGGCGCCCCGCCGCCTACAGCGGCACGATGTCCGGCGCCCCCAGCCGGGCCGCGTCCGCCGTCAGGTCGTCGGGCTGCCGCTGCGACTCCCGCTCCGCCTCCACCCGCTTCTCGTAGTGCCGCACCTCGCGGTCGATCTGGCCGCTGTCCCAGCCCAGCACGGGCGCCATCAGCTCGGCGGCCTCGCGCGCGCTGCGCGTGCCCCGGTCGAACGTCTCGATGGATATGCGGGTGCGCCGGGTCAGCACGTCCTCCAGGTGCCGCGCGCCCTCGTGCGAGGCCGCGTAGACGACCTCGGCGCGCAGGTAGTCGTCGGCGGCCTGAAGCGGCTCGCCCAGGGACGGGTCGGAGGCGACCAGGTCCAGCACCTCCTCGGCGAGCGCCCCGTACCGCTGGAGCAGGTGCTCCACCCGCACCGGGTGCAGGCCGGTGCGGGCCGCCGTGCGGGCGCGGCCGTTCCACAGGGCGTGGTAGCCCTCGGCGCCCACCAGCGGGGTGTCCTCGGTGACGCAGTCCGCGACGCGCAGGTCGAGTCCGTGCACCGC
This sequence comes from Streptomyces lusitanus, assembly GCF_042647945.1. Classification (NCBI taxonomy): domain Bacteria; kingdom Bacillati; phylum Actinomycetota; class Actinomycetes; order Kitasatosporales; family Streptomycetaceae; genus Streptomyces; species Streptomyces lusitanus. Next base: position 78,181 of record NZ_JBHRWL010000002.1, on the reverse strand, counting down.
GGCGTCCACCGCGTCCTTGGCCATCACCCGGTACGTCGTGTACTTGCCGCCCGCGACGACGACCAGGCCGGGGACCGGGTGCGCGACCGTGTGCTCCCGGGACAGCTTGCTGGTGGCGTCCGACTCGCCAGCCAGCAGCGGGCGCAGCCCGGCGTACACCCCTTCCACGTCGTCCCGGGTGAGCGGCACCGCGAGGACGGAGTTGACGTGCTCCAGCAGGTAGTCGATGTCGGCGCTGGACGCGGCCGGGTGCGCCTTGTCGAGGTCCCAGTCGGTGTCGGTGGTGCCGACGATCCAGTGCCGGCCCCAGGGGATGACGAACAGCACGGACTTCTCGGTGCGCAGGATGAGCCCGGTGGTGGAGTGGATGCGGTCCTTGGGCACGACCAGGTGGATGCCCTTGGAGGCGCGGACGTGGAACTGGCCCCGCTCGCCGACCATCGCCTGGGTGTCGTCGGTCCACACCCCGGTGGCGTTGACCACCTGCTTGGCGCGGATCTCGTACTCGCCGCCGCCCTCCACGTCCTGCACGCGGGCGCCGACGACCCGCTCGCCCTCGCGCAGGAACCCGGTCACGCGGGCGCCGTTGGCGGTCTTCGCGCCGTACGCCGCGGCCGTGCGCACGAGGGTGAGCACGAAGCGGGCGTCGTCCATCTGGGCGTCGTAGTACTGAAGGGCTCCGACCAGCGCGTCCTTCTTCAGGCAGGGCGCGACCCTGAGGGCGTGACGGCGGCTCAGGTGACGGTGCACGGGAATGCCCCGTCCGTGGCCGTGGGTCATCGCCATGGTGTCGTAGAGCGCGACGCCCGCCCCGGCGTAGAGCCGCTCCCAGCCGCGGTGCTGAAGCGGGTACAGGAACGGCACCGGGCGCACGAGGTGCGGGGCGAGCTTCTCCAGCAGCAGGCCGCGCTCCTTCAACGCCTCGCGGACGAGGGCGAAGTCCAGCATCTCGAGATAGCGCAGACCGCCGTGGATCAGCTTGCTGGAGCGGCTGGAGGTGCCCGACGCCCAGTCACGCGCCTCGACCAGTCCCGTGGACAGGCCGCGGGTCGCCGCGTCGAGCGCCGTGCCCGCGCCGACCACGCCGCCGCCCACCACCAGTACGTCCAGCTCGCGCTCCGCCATGGACGCCAGTGATTCGGCGCGCTGCGCCGGCCCCAGTGTCGCTGTCCTCACCGCTGCCTCCCGCTCATCGGTCGCATCGGCCGCACCCGTCGGGCGAAGCCCGGTCTCCCACCCTCATGCCCAAATTCTGACCGGGTTGCCCGACTTCAGCCACACGCCGCATCAGCCTGTGGACAACCGCGGGTCACAGCCTGTGGACAACCCCGCCGGAGACGCCGCTGGAGCCACCGCCGGAGACACCACGGGAGACACCGGCGGGCCACTGACCGGACGACTCACCGAAAACCAGCCGACCAATCCCGCATAACGGTCATATTTACTCCTAGTCTGACATTGCGCTCGCCTGTCCAGTCCACAGCGCTTGCGCACCTGTCGCACTCCGGCTATTGGGAAGGACGGCCCACGCCATGCCCGCAGATCTCGCCGTCATCGGACTCGGCCCGTTCGGACTGCCCCTGGCCCAGGCCGCCGTCGCCGCCGGCATCCCCACCATCGGGTACCGGACCGGCCCCGAGCCCGGTTCCCTCAGCCCCGCCGAGCAGCGCCGCATGCTCGCGCAGGGCTTCCGGGTCACCACCAGCGCGGCCGAGCTCGGCCGGGTGCGCACCGCCGTGATCTGCGCGCCCACCGCGCCCGCCGCCGACGGCGGGCTCGACCTCGGCCAGGTCGAGGCGGCCGCCCGCACCCTCGCCGCGCAGCTGCGCCCGCACACCACCGTGATCCTGGAGTCCCCCGTGCCGCCCGGCACCACGGAGGGGCCGCTGCTGCGGCTGCTGGAGTCCGGGTCCGGCCTGCGCGCGGGCCGCGACTTCCACCTCGCCCACTGCCCCACCCGCGTCGACCCGGGCAACCGCGACTTCACCCCCGCCGGCACCCCGAAGGTCATCGGCGGCCTCACCCCCGCCTGCACCGAGTCGGCGGCGGCCTTCTACGGCCGCATCACCGACAAGGTGGTCCGCGCCCGCGGCCCGCGCGAGGCCGAGACCGTGCAGCTCCTGGAGACCAACTTCCGGCACGTCAACATCGCCCTGGTGAACGAGATGGCCGCCCTCTGCCACGACCTCGGCATCGACCTGTGGGACGTGCTGCGCTGCGCGGAGACCAAGCCCTTCGGCTTCCTCGCCTTCCGCCCCGGACCGGGCGTCGGCGGCCACACCGTCCCCCAGGACCTCACCGCGCACGCCGGCCGCACCCTGCGCATGGCGGAACTGGCCCAGGAGGTCAACGGCCGCATGCCCCGCTACGTCGTGCAGCGCGCCGCCGCCCTCCTCAACGAGCACGGCAAGTCGGCGCGCGGCGCGCGCGTGCTGCTCCTCGGGGTCACCTACAAGGCCGACCTCGCCGACCTCCAGGGCAGCCCCGCACAGGAGATCGCGGTCCGTCTGATGGAGCTGGGCGCCTCGGTCAGCTACCACGACCCGCACGTCCCGTCCTGGAACGTCCTCGACCGCCCCGTCCCCCGCGCCGACTCCCTCTACGAGGCCGCCGCCGACGCCGACCTCACGATCCTGCTCCAGCAGCACCGCACGTACGACCTCCAAGGCCTGTCGGTGAAGGCCCAGCTCCTGCTGGACACGCGAGGAGCCACGCCTACGGGGGCGGCGCATCGGTTGTGAGGGGGCGCGCGGGCGCCGCCCGCGCCACAGAGGCTGGTGGTGGGCGGGACGTCGCGAGGGTCGCCGGGCACAGACTTCACCGACCGGAATCACCCCTTCGGCACGCTTTCGTCCCGAAGGCAACCGCGCGCCCCTCGAGCGCCACGCGCGCCCCCGGACACGCGAAAGAGGCCGGTCACCTCACCAGGTGACCGGCCTCTTCCGTGTCGCGTGTCGTGTCGAACCCCGCCCGCGCCTACCGCCGGTGCTGCGAGTCCGCCACCGTCACCTCGACGCGCTGGAACTCCTTCAGCTCGCTGTAGCCGGTGGTGGCCATCGCGCGGCGCAGGGCGCCGAAGAGGTTCATGGAGCCGTCGGGGGTGTGGGACGGGCCGGTGAGGATCTCCTCCAGCGTGCCCACCGTGCCGAGGTCCACCTTCTTGCCGCGCGGCAGCTCCTCGTTGACGGCCTCCATCCCCCAGTGGTGGCCACGGCCCGGCGCGTCCGTCGCGCGGGCCAGCGGGGAGCCCATCATCACGGAGTCCGCGCCGCAGGCGATCGCCTTGGGCAGGTCGCCTGACCAGCCGACGCCGCCGTCCGCGATGACGTGCACGTACCGGCCGCCGGACTCGTCCATGTAGTCACGGCGGGCCGCGGCCACGTCGGCGACCGCGGTGGCCATCGGCACCTGGATGCCCAGCACGTTGCGCGTGGTGTGCGCGGCGCCGCCGCCGAAGCCGACCAGGACGCCCGCCGCACCGGTGCGCATCAGGTGCAGAGCGGCGGTGTAGGTGGCGCAGCCGCCGACGATCACCGGGACGTCCAGCTCGTAGATGAACTGCTTCAGGTTCAGCGGCTCGTGCGAGCCGGAGACGTGCTCCGCCGACACCGTGGTGCCGCGGATGACGAAGATGTCCACGCCCGCGTCGACGACGGCCTTGGAGAACTGGGCGGTGCGCTGCGGGGAGAGCGCGGCGGCGGTGACGACGCCGGAGTCGCGCACCTCCTTGATGCGCTGCCCGATCAGCTCCTCCTTGATGGGAGCGGCGTAGATCTCCTGGAGGCGGCGGGTGGCCGCCTCGTCGGGCAGGCCGACGATCTCGTCCAGCAGCGGCTGCGGGTCCTCGTGGCGGGTCCACAGGCCCTCGAGGTTCAGCACGCCGAGGCCGCCGAGCTCGCCGATGCGGATCGCGGTGGCCGGGGAGACGACCGAGTCCATGGGAGCGGCCAGGAACGGCAGCTCGAAGCGGTAGGCGTCGATCTGCCAGGCGATCGAGACCTCCTTCGGGTCCCGCGTACGGCGGCTGGGGACGACGGCGATGTCGTCGAAGGCGTACGCCCGGCGGCCGCGCTTGCCGCGCCCGATCTCGATCTCAGTCACGTCTGTGGCCTTTCCCTGATGCGTTGCAGCGCCTTCCAGTATCCCCGACGGCCACGGCGCCCACCGCCCCGGCGTACGGCGAGGGCGGCCCCGGTGGTCCGGAGCCGCCCTCGGGAAGCCCGCCGCTACTGGCGGCTGTAGTTCGGCGCCTCGACCGTCATCTGGATGTCGTGCGGGTGGCTCTCCTTGAGACCCGCCGAGGTGATCCGGACGAACCGGCCGTTGTCCTGAAGCTCGGGAACGGTCCTGCCGCCGACGTAGAACATCGACTGGCGCAGACCGCCGACCAGCTGGTGGACGACGGACGACAGCGGGCCGCGGTAGGGCACCTGGCCCTCGATGCCCTCGGGCACCAGCTGCTCGTCGGAGGCGACGCCCTCCTGGAAGTAACGGTCCTTGGAGAACGACTTGCGGTCGCCGCGCGTCTGCATGGCGCCCAGCGACCCCATGCCGCGGTACGACTTGAACTGCTTGCCGTTGATGAACAGCAGCTCGCCCGGCGACTCCTCGCAGCCCGCGAGCAGCGAGCCGAGCATCACCGTGTCGGCGCCCGCGACGAGCGCCTTGGCGATGTCGCCGGAGTACTGAAGACCGCCGTCGCCGATGACCGGCACGCCGGCCTCCTTGGCGGCCAGCGCGGCCTCGTAGATCGCGGTGACCTGCGGGACGCCGACGCCGGCGACGACGCGGGTGGTGCAGATGGAGCCGGGGCCGACACCGACCTTGATGCCGTCGCAGCCCGCGTCGACGAGCGCCTTGGCCCCGTCGCGGGTGGCGATGTTGCCGCCGATCACGTCGACGCCGGAGGAGTTCGACTTGATCTTGGCGACCATGTCGCCGACCAGCCGGGAGTGGCCGTGCGCGGTGTCGACGACGATGAAGTCGACGCCCGCCTCGATCAGGGCCTGGGCGCGCTCGAACGCGTCACCGGCGACACCGACCGCGGCGCCGACCAGCAGCCGGCCCTCGCCGTCCTTGGCGGCGTTCGGGTACTTCTCCGCCTTCACGAAGTCCTTGACCGTGATCAGGCCCTTGAGGACGCCGTGGTCGTCGACCAGCGGAAGCTTCTCGATCTTGTGGCGGCGCAGCAGCTCCATGGCATCCGGGCCGGAGATGCCGACCTTGCCGGTCACCAGCGGCATCGGCGTCATGACCTCGCGCACCTGACGGGAGCGGTCGGTCTCGAAGGCCATGTCACGGTTGGTGACGATGCCGAGCAGCTTCTTGTTGCCGTCGGTCACCGGGACGCCGCTGATGCGGAACTTCGCGCACAACGCGTCCGCCTCGGCGAGCGTGGCGTCGGGGTGGATCGTGATGGGGTCGGTGACCATGCCCGACTCGGACCGCTTCACCAGGTCGACCTGGTTGGCCTGGTCCTCGATGGACAGGTTGCGGTGCAGCACGCCGACGCCGCCCTGGCGGGCCATCGCGATGGCCATGCGGGACTCGGTCACCTTGTCCATGGCGGCGGACAGCAGCGGGATGTTGACCCGCACGTTCTTGGAGACGTACGAGGCGGTGTCGATCTCGTCGGGTGCCATGTCCGACGGGCCCGGCAGCAGCAGCACGTCGTCGTAGGTCAGCCCGAGTGTCGCGAATTTTCCGGGCACTCCGTCGACGTTGGCAGTCATGACACCTTCCCCAAATGGCCTTGATCGGTGCGGATGTCCATGCTAACGGGAAGCGTGGGTGTCTGATTCCACGGTTCCGCACGGTCCCCGGCTTCGTATGTTCGTACGGGAACGGCTGATCGTCCGTTCATGTACGGGTGATGCGCACGCGAAGAGGCGGCGCGGGGGCGGGTGTTACTGCTCCGCCAGGGCCCGCAGTCTGCTCAGCGCGCGGTGCTGCGCCACCCGGACCGCGCCGGGTGACATTCCCAACATCTGACCGGTCTCCTCCGCGGTGAGCCCCACGGCGATGCGCAGGAGGATCAGCTCGCGCTGGTTCTCGGGCAGGCTGGCCAGCAGTTTCTTGGCCCACTCGGCGTCGCTGCTGAGCAGGGCGCGCTCCTCCGGGCCGAGCGAGTCGTCGGGCCGCTCCGGCATCTCGTCGGACGGCACGGCGGTCGAACCGGGGTGCCGCATCGCGGCGCGCTGGAGGTCGGCGACCTTGTGGGAGGCGATGGCGAAGATGAACGCCTCGAAGGGCCGGCCGGTGTCCTTGTAGCGGGGCAGCGCGAGCAGCACCGCCACGCAGACCTCCTGCGCGAGGTCCTCGACGAAGTGCCGGGCATCCCCCGGAAGGCGGGACAGACGGGTGCGGCAGTAGCGCAGCGCGAGGGGGTGGACGTGCGCGAGCAGGTCGTGCGTGGCCTGCTCGTCCCCGTCGACCGCGCGGTGGACGAGCGCACCGATCGCCCCCTGGGCCGTGCCCGCCTCGTCGTCGCGCATCGGTCCATGGTGCCCTGCGGACGCGGGGTCCGTCGCACCGTGTCCTTGGTTGTGCACCGAAGCGTTATGAGCAGGTGCGCCGGAAGTCATCCCTTGCGCCCTCCCCTTCCGCTCGACCGACTCGTCCCCGAGGAACTCCACACCTCAAGGATGCGGCATCCGCCGCGAAACGAGCAGTGGCCCTCTGCCGGCGGCGGCGAACACCACGTCCGTCCTGTGCGCGGGGCCACGCGCCGAGTGGCCCCGCGGGCCCTTGGCAACGGGCCCGCCCGCCGTCGGACGAGGGTTCCGTGCACGGGGGTACGACGTCGCCTGCACGGCACACGACCGTGCGGGAAATCACCGGGCCGGTGAAGGCGGCGGCACGCGCGCGTCCCGTGGGGGACGCACGGCGCCGCACCACCGCAGCGCGACACGCGCACCGTGCCCGACGACCCTCGCCGGGTCACCGCCCGCTCACCGCACGCCGTACGACCGGCGCGCGACGCCCGCGAACCGGTCCCGCGGGTCCTGCCACGCTCCGTGACATCCCCGTACCGGCGTCCCGACCGGCGACCGCACGCCTGTTCCCGACGCGGATGCCTATCCGAACCCGGCACCGACCCGGCGCCCCGCGTTCCGGTCGCCGGCCCGGCCCGGAGGACGGGACGGCTACCGCACCAGGCCCCACCGGAACCCGAGCGCCACCGCGTGGGCCCGGTCCGAGGCGCCGAGCTTCTTGAACAGACGGCGCGCGTGGGTCTTCACCGTGTCCTCGGAGAGGAACAGCTCGCGGCCGATCTCCGCGTTGGAGCGGCCGTGACTCATCCCCTCCAGCACCTGGATCTCGCGCGCGGTGAGCGTGGGCGCCGCGCCCATCTCGGCCGAGCGCAGCCGGCGCGGGGCGAGCCGCCAGGTCGGGTCGGCGAGCGCCTGCGTGACCGTGGCGCGCAGCTCCGCGCGGGAGGCGTCCTTGTGCAGGTAGCCGCGGGCCCCGGCGGCCACCGCGAGGGCGACACCGTCCAGGTCCTCGGCGACCGTGAGCATGATGATGCGTGCTCCGGGGTCGGCGGAGAGCAGCCGCCGCACTGTCTCGACGCCGCCCAGACCGGGCATGCGCACGTCCATCAGAATCAGGTCCGAGCGGTCGGCACCCCAGCGGCGGAGGACTTCCTCGCCGTTGGCCGCCGTCGTCACGCGCTCGACGCCGGGCACGGTCGCGACCGCGCGGCGGAGCGCCTCTCGGGCAAGCGGGGAGTCGTCGCAGACGAGGACGGAAGTCATGGCCGCCCTCCGCAGCTGATGCGCGTCACCTTGAGCCTCCAGGCTGGTACGAAATCGTCACCTTGCGGTCGACCGTCTCGGACGCCCGCCCGAGCGCTTGTTCCTTCAACCGCCTCGCACTCTCAACGACGGTCACTCGAAAGAGTTACGGGGCCGTCTGCCATCTTCGGCACTCTACGTGAGGAGGCGTTCACGGTGGAGACATGCGCGACCGACCCCCGAACTTTCATCACAACCCATGCCCCATTTAGACCCTTTTCTTCCCCTTCGATGGTGTCCGGAGCTAGATTCGCAATGAGTCATATTTTCATCTCCTTTGATCGTAGTTGTACGGTCGTGGACACCGGATCCGCCCAGTAACGGCTACAAGGGGTCACGTAATGGCAGATTTCTCCCGCCTTCCCGGACCGAACGCGGACCTGTGGGACTGGCAGCTCCTGGCCGCCTGCCGCGGGGTGGACAGCTCGCTCTTCTTCCACCCCGAGGGCGAACGGGGCGCCGCCCGCAGCGCTCGCGAGAACTCGGCCAAGGAGGTCTGCATGAGGTGCCCGGTGCGCGCCGAGTGCGCCGCGCACGCGCTGGCCGTGCGCGAGCCGTACGGCGTGTGGGGCGGCCTGACCGAGGACGAGCGCGAAGAACTGATGGGGCGGGCGCGCAACCGGCTGGTGTCGGCGTCGGGCGCCGGCGGACACGCCACCGCCTCGAACACCTGAAGGAACGTTTCTCCTGAAAAGCCCGAAGAAGAACCCCTGAGATGCCCACGTGCCGCCGTCGGCCGGCGTCCCTCACCTGGCGGCGGCCGCCGCCAGCTTCTCCAGCGTCGCGGTGACCGCCGGCACCTGCGCGAGGTCCGGCAGGGTGAGCGCGACGATCTCCCGCCGTACGGCGGGCTCCAGGCCCACGGTGCGTACGCCGCGCGGCCGCAGTGACTCCAGCGCGAGCTGCGGCAGGACCGCGACCCCGAGTCCCGCGCCGACCAGACCGGCGACCGCCGGGTAGTCGTCGGTCGCGAAGTCGATGCGCGGGGTGAAACCCGCCGTCTCGCACACCTCGACGAGCTGTCCCCGGCAGCGCGGGCAGCCCGCGATCCACGGCTCCTCCGCGAGTTCGCCGATGGCGACCGACCCCGCGCGGGCCAGCCGGTGCCGTTCCGGCACGAGTCCGACCAGCCGGTCCGACAGCAGCGGCCGCACGACGAGGTCGTCCCACTCCTCCGCGCCCGCCGCGCCCTCGTAGCGGAAGGCGAGGGCCACGTCGCAGTCGCCCTCGCGCAGCATCCGCACGGAGCGGGGCGGTTCGGCCTCCTCGAGCGAGACGCGCGTGCCGGGGTGGGCGTCGCGCAGTGCGGCGAGGGCGGTCGGCACGAGCGTGGAGCTGCCGCTGGGGAAGGAGACCAGCCGCACCCGTCCCGCGCGCAGCCCGGCGATGGCCGCGACCTCCTCCTCGGCGGCGGTGAGCCCGGCGAGGATGCCGGCCGCGTGCCGTACCAGCGCCTCACCGGCCTGGGTCAGCCGCATCTCGCGGCCGGAGCGGATGAGCAGCGGGGTACCGGCGGACGCCTCCAGCGCCTTCATCTGCTGGCTGACGGCGGGCTGGGTGCACCCCAGTTCGCGGGCGGCGGCGGAGAAGGAACCGGTGGAGGCCACGGCGCGCAGCACGCGGAGGTGGCGGGCTTCGATCACCCTGCCAGGATACGCGCAGGGATAAGCCTGCCTTTGATCAACAGCGGATTAATACGTCGACGCTTTGATGCGCATGCCCTACGGTGCAGCGCATGGAGCTTCTGTCTGTGAACCTGGGCCGCCCGAAGCCCGTGCCCTACACGGGTCAGCCCGACGGCCTGACCGGTATCGACAAGCGTCCGGCGGACGGGCCGGTGCGGGTGTCGGCGCCCGGCCCGAAGGGCATCGGCGGGAGCGGTCTGGCCGGGGACGCGGTGTGCGAGACGCGGCACCACGGCGGGGACGACCAGGCGGTGTACGCGGTGGCCCGCGAGGACCTGGACGAGTGGGAGCGGACCCTGGGGCGCACGCTGCCCGACGGCTCGTTCGGCGAGAACCTCACCACCCTGGGCGTCGACGTCTCCGGCGCGCTGATCGGCGAGCGGTGGGCGGTGGGTCCCGACGTCGTCCTGGAGGTCACGTCCGGGCGTATCCCGTGCCGTACGTTCCAGGGCCATCTGGGTGAGAAGGGCTGGGTCAGGCGGTTCACGGAGCGGGCCGCGCCGGGGGCGTACCTGCGGGTGATCACCCCGGGCGAGGTGCGCGCGGGCGACGCCGTACGCATCGTGCACCGCCCGGACCACGACGTGACGGTGGCGCTCCAGTTCCGGGCGGTGACGACGGAGCGCGAGCTGCTCCCGCGGGTGCTGGCGGCGGGGGACGCGCTGCACGCGGAGGTGCTGAGGACGGCGCGGGAGCATGTGCGGAAGTCCGGCGCGGCCGTGGAGGCCTGACCGCACGTCGGCCCGTGTCCCTCCGGGGCCGGTGTGGCCTTGGTGCAGGCCCGGTGTCGGCCCGGACCGCAGAGCGGACGGCCCCGCTCCGGGTAACTACTCTTGGGCCATGACAACGGCTCTGATTACGGGATCGACGGCGGGGATCGGTGCCGCGTTCGCGCGGCGGCTGGCGGCCGACGGCCATGACCTGGTGCTCGTCGCCCGGGACACCGCCCGGCTGCGGGAGCAGGCGACCGAGCTGCACGACCGCCACGGCGTCGAGGCGGAGGTGCTGACCGCCGACCTGGCCGAGGACAAGGGCATCGAGGCGGTGGAGCGCCGGCTCGCCGACCGCCGTAACCCGGTCGACCTGCTGATCAACAACGCCGGGTTCGGGCACAAGGGCCGCTATCTCGAGGTCCCCATGTCCGACGAGCTGACGATGCTCAAGGTCCACTGCGAGGCCGTGCTGCGGCTGACGTCGGCGGCGGTGGAGGCGATGCGGGAGCGCGGACGCGGCGGGGTGGTGAACGTCGCCTCGACCGCGGCGTTCGTGCCGCGCGGGACGTACGGGGCGTCGAAGGCGTGGGTCGTGCAGTTCACACAGGGCGCGGCGCAGGACCTGGCCGGTCACGGCGTACGCCTGATGGCGCTGTGCCCCGGCTTCGTGCGCACCGAGTTCCACCAGCGGGCCGGCATGGGCACGGACAACATCCCGCGGTGGATGTGGCTGGACGCGGACAAGGTCGCCGCGACGGCGCTGGCGGACCTGGCCCGGGGCAAGTCGGTGTCCGTCCCGGACCCGCGGTACAAGGTGCTGATGGGGGCGTCGAAGCTGGTCCCGCGGAACCTGCTGGGCGGCATCTCCTCGAGGACCGGCCGCAAGTACGGGCCCCGCTGACGCGGGCCGGTCCCCGCAGGACAATGGGCGTGACAGGACCAGCCCGTGCCCAGGGGGCCGGAGGTGACGTCATGACCTTCGTACAGCTCATCGACTGCAGGACCAACCGGTTCGAGGAACTGGACCGGCTCATGGACCAGTGGGTCGAGCAGACCAGGGGGAGGCGGACGGCGACGCACGCGGTGGTCGGCAAGGACCGCGGCGACACGTCGCACCTCGTGGAAATCGTGGAGTTCCCCTCGTACGAGGAGGCGGTGCGCAACTCGAAGCTCCCGGAGACCGACCGGATCTTCCGGGAGATGAGCGCCCTGTGCGAGGGGAAGCCGACCTTCACCGACCTGGACGTGGTGCGCGACGCGCGGCTGAACGCGGACACGGCCCGCCGCTTCTTCGAGGTGGCGATCACCTCGGACGACCTGTCCCCGCTGACGGGCCTGGTCGAGCGGGACTACCGCCACCACGACCCGGCGAACGAGCAGGACCTCGTCGGCCTGGACCAGCTCCGCCGCGAGATCGACCAGTGGCGCGCCGGCTTCGACTTCCGGTTCCGCGTCGAGGACCACGTGGCCCAGGGCGACCGGGTCAGCGTCCGCTGGAGCTGGGAGGGCATCCACAGGGGCGACTTCCTCGGCATCCCGGCCACGGACGAACAGGTCGCCATGACCGGCATGACCATCCTCCGCTTCAGCACCTCCGGCAAGGTCGCGGAGGGCTGGTGGCAGTACGACCGGCTGGGGTTGCTGGGGCAGTTGGGGGCGCTGGAGGCGCCGGAGCTGTGAGACGGGCCCGCGGCCGCCCGTGACGGCTCGCCGACGGCCGTGACCTCCGTGAGGCGCTGTCCGCCCGGCCGACGGAGTCCCGTCGCACGAGCGTGCTTCCCGGCGACGCTCTAATACTGGTCTCAGGCTGACCGGAGACACTGAGCGGCAAAAACATCGACCGGAAGGGGCGGGCGGCGTGCGGATCATGATCGCGGACGATGACGTGTCCATCCGCGAGTCGCTGGAGCGGGTGCTCCAGGTCGAGGGGTACGAAACCAGCACCGTCGCCAACGGTTTCGCCGTGCTCGACGGGCTCGGTGGGGCCGGTGGTGACACGCTGGATCTGCTGCTCCTCGACGTGATGATGCCCCGCCTCGGCGGATTGGAGACCTGCCGGCGGTTGCGGGCCGCGGGCCGGGATCTGCCGGTGCTGATGCTGACCGCCCGTGACCAGGTCACCGACCGGGTCGCGGGGCTGGACGCGGGCGCCGACGACTACCTGCCCAAGCCGTTCGCCACCGAGGAGCTGCTGGCCCGGGTGCGGGCCCTGCTGCGCCGGCGCGCGCCCGCCGACGAGGAGTCGCAGATTCTGTCGTTCGCCGACATCCGGCTCGATCCCGACAGGTTCGAGGCATGGCGGGGCGGGCGGCCGCTGCGTCTGACCCGGACCGAGTTCTCCCTCCTGCATGTCCTCATGTGCAACGCGAACCGAGTCCTGACCCGCGACACCCTGTTCGAGGCGATGTGGGGCTTCGGCATGAGCTCCACCGCCAACAACCTCCAGGTGTACGTGAGTTACCTGCGCCGCAAGATGGAGGCCGAAGGTGAGCCGCGCTTGCTCTACACGCTGCGCGGCCTGGGATACACACTGCGGGAGACTCCTCCGTGAGCAGGCGCGCCGGCCGGGAACCGGGCCGGCCGGCCCGATGGTGGCGCCGGCAGTCCCTGCGGACCAGGCTGACGGTGATCGCGGCGATGGCCATCGCGGTCAGCGTGTTCGCGGCCTTCCAGGTGGCCAGCGAGCTGCTGGACCGGGAGCTGCGGGACACCGCCGAGGAGCAGCTGCGCGCCGACTCCCGCGTTTTGGCGACGAACGCCGAGCGCGCCGGTCTCGCGAAGGTCGAGCTGCCGCCGTATCCAGGATCCGGTCGGCTGGTGCGGGTCGTCCTGCCCGACGGCTCGACCCGGACGCCGCCCGGCCAGCCCTCGCTGCCCCCGGTCAGCGAGAACGCCGAGCGCGTGGCGCGGGGCGCGTCGGCCGACCTGATGGAGTCGGACGGCAGCGACGAGGAAGGCTATGCCGTCTACACGCTGCGGGCGGGCGACGGCGCGGTCCAGGTGGCCCGGCCCGTCGACGACAGCCCGATCAACCGGTTCGGGTTCGGCATGCTGCTGATCGGGCTGCTCTGCATGGTCGGCGGCGCCCTTGTCGGGCGGACCGTGGCGCGGACCGGGCTGGCACCGATCGACCGGCTGACCGCCGCCGCGGTACGTGTCGCGCACACCCGGGAGCTCGACGCCGCCATCCCGGACGAGGGCGGTGGGGAGATCCGGCGGCTGATCCGGTCGATCAACGACATGCTCGCCGCACTCCGGAACTCCCGGCAGGCCCAGCGGCTGCTCGCCGAGGACGCCGCCCACGAGCTCAAGACCCCGCTCACCAGCCTGCGCCTCAACGTCGAACTGCTGATCCGGCTCGATCGGCGCGGCACCCTGGACAGCGCACTGCCGGCGCAGAGCCGGACCCGGCTGCTCAACGATCTCGGCGCCCAGGTGGACGAGTTGAGCACCCGGGTCGCCGAGCTGACCGACCTGGCGCGCGGTGACGTCAGCGACGAGAGCACCGAGGTGCTCGACCTCGCCGACGTGGTGGTGGCCGCCGCGACCCGGGCGCGTTCCCGCATGCCCGACATCGAGGTGGCGCTCGACGTGACCTCCGTGTGGGTCAGCGGGCGTCCCGCCGCGCTGGAGCGTGCGGTGCTCAACCTCATCGACAACGCCGGCAAGTGGTCCCCCGTGGGCCGGCCGGTCGAGGTCCGGCTCCGTGCCGAGGGCGCGTCGGCGGTGCTCGAGGTCGACGACGCCGGGCCGGGCATCGACGCCGCCGACGTACCGCGGGTGTTCGACCGGTTCTACCGTGCCGACAGCGCCCGGGCGTTGCCGGGATCCGGTCTGGGGCTGTCGATCGTGCAGCGGGTCGTCGACGCGCACGGCGGCCGGGCCACCGTCGCCCGTTCCGCACGCGGTGGCGCGCTGCTGCGGGTCGGCCTTCCTGCTGCGGCGCCCGCCCTGGTCGCGCGGCTCACCACCGGGGAGGACACCGCGGCGTCCTGACCCGCCCCGCGGTGGGGCGGGCCCAGGGCAGCCCAGGGCAAGGGGCGGCGGCCTCGGGAACGGTCCCGGCGATCGCCTCCGCGCGCTGCGCGCGACTCACCGTCGAGCTGGACACCGCAACACGCCGCCGTCGGCCCCAGCGCACCGCGCAGGACCGAACGGCGGCGGCGGCAGCGGCAGCGGCAGCGGCAGCGGCAGCGGCAGCGGCAGCGGCAGCGGCAGCGGCAGCGGCAGCGGCAGCGGCAGCATGAAAACGATCCGGGACGGGCCTGGGCCCGTCCCGGATCTCGTCCGTGCCGCCGCGCTCACCGTTGCAGCGCGGGCTCCTCGTCGCCGGTGAGCGGCTGTCGACCGTCCGGCAGCTTGGCCGCCGGACGGGACAGCCGGCTCGGCCACCACATCCGGCGGCCGATCAGCAAGGTGAGGGCGGGCACCAGGACCGACCGCACCAGCAGGGCGTCGAGCAGCACGCCGAAGGCCACCAGGAAGCCGACCTCGACCAGCATCACCAGCGGGAGGGTGACGAGGACCGCGAACGTGGCCGCCAGGACCAGGCCTGCCGAGGTGATGACGCCACCGGTGGCGGAGAGGGCCTTGAGCATGCCCTCCCTGGTGCCGAGACGCACGGTCTCCTCCCGGGCCCGGCTGGCCAGGAAGATGTTGTAGTCGACGCCGAGCGCCACCAGGAACAGGAACGCCAGCAGCGGCACCGAATAGTCGACGCCCTTGAACCCGAGGATCGTGTCGAAGACGAACACGCTGCCGCCGAAGGCCGCGGCGAACGAGACGATCACGGTGGCCATCAGGACCAGCGGGGCCAGAATCGCGCGCAGCAGCAGCCCGAGGACGATCAGGACGACGACGAGCACCAGCGGGATCACCAGCTTCTCGTCGCTCCTGGTCGTCACCTCGGTGTCGAGGTTCTCCGCGCTCGGCCCGCCGACGATCGCCTCCGCCCCGCTCACCGCGTGCACAGCGGTGCGCACCCGCCGAATCGTGTCGTACTCCGCGGCGGTGTCCGGCGCGTCCTTCGGGAAGACGGAGATGTTGGACCAGCCGCCGCTGGTCCCCTCCGGGACGGCCATGGCCACACCGCGAGTGTCCTTGACGACGTCGATCACCTGCTCCTGGTGCGTCGGCCGCGCGAAGACCGTCATCGGCTGGCCGCCGAGCTCCGGGAAGTGCTCGCGGAGAACGGTGAAGCCGGTGACCGACTCCGGCGCGGACAGGAACTGGTCCTGCTCCCGCAGGGCGCCGGTGTTGCCCGCCAGCCCGAGGGCGAGCACGCCGAGGACTCCGAGCGAGCCGAGCGCCGCCACCCAACGGCGGCGGCCGATGGCGGTGCCGAGCCGTCCCCACAGCCCCGGCTTCTCCTCCACGGCCGTGCTGAAGCGCGGGACGGCCGGCCAGAAGATCCGCCTGCCGAGCACCACGAGCACCGCCGGGAACAGCGTCAGCATGGCCACCAGCGCGCACAGGATGCCGGCCGCGCCGATCGGGCCCAGCCCGCTGGTGCTGTTCAGGTCTGCGACGAGCAGGCAGAGCAGGCCGGCGACCACGGTGGCCGCGGACGCGACGACGGCCGGCGCCGCGCCGCGCAGCGCGTGGACCATCGCGACCCGGACGTTCTCATGATGGTGCAGTGCCTCCCGGTACCGGGCGATGAGCAGCAGCGCGTAGTCCGTGCCGACGCCGAACACCAGGATCGTCAGCAACGCCGAGTTCTGGTCGTTGACCACGATGCCGAAGCCCTTGACGAGCAGGTAGACGGTCCCCATCGCGGTCAGTGCGGCAGCGCCGACGGCCACCAGCGGGATGATCCACAACACCGGGCTGCGGTAGGTGAGGATGAGCAGAAGCGTGACGACGGCGAGGGTGGTGAGGAGGACCTGCTCGTCGATGCCGTCGAAGACGGCATCCATGTCGCCGTCGATCGCGCCCGGTCCGGTCACGTCGAGTTCCAGGCCGGAGGGGCGGTCCTTCGCGGCGTCACGCAACGGGCCGACGAGCTCCTCCGGTGGGCCGTGTTCCGTGCTCACATCGAGGGTGAACGTCATCGCCTTGCCGTCGGTGGAAAGGCTCGTCGGAGAGCCCTCGTCGTCCTCGCCGGCCTCCGTCGTCGTCTTCGGCGGGTACCTCTTGGCAAGGGTGTCGTAGTGGCGCTCGACCGCCGCGCGGTCGGCGTCGGTCAAGCCGTCGGCCCGGTGGTACACGAAGACGAACGTGCTGTCCTCACCGCCGGGAAGACTGTCGTCCAGCGCCGCCACCTTGGTGGACTCGGCACCGGCCGGCAGGGTGTCCACGGCGCTGTCGGTGGTGACCGAGCTCAGCTTTCCGCTCAGCGGCACCATGCCCGCCGCCAGCACCAGCCACAGGCCGATCACCAACCACGGCACCCACCGGCCTGCCAACCGGCCGGCCGGCGCTTGCCCGGACGGCGCTGCGTCGACTGCCATCACTAGCCTCCTGCATAGGGGTTGTAGCGCTTGTCTGGATGCCTGATTCCTACGGAGCGAACCTGAGACGACTGTTAGTGCGGTGCTCAGACCGGTGGGCCGAGCCGTGTAGCAGCGCCGAGGGTGGACGCACGTCGGGAGGAAGGGCCCACCGGCCGGTGTCACACCGCCCCGCTGAGACGTCTACGCGCGCGACCTGGTCGTTCCGCTTCCGTGGTCGGGCCGGTCGTCTTCCGTCAGGTCCGGGTGTTCCCGCGTTCTCCGGCGGCCCGTCGCCCGGTCGTTCCTCAACGGCCGTCGCACGGGTCGCCGTCCACGGGCGAGGTCCCGGGTACGTTTTCGACAGCGGATCCGGCATGGGTGGTGAACCGTGCGTGAGATTCCTCGATGACGAAGCTCAGCAACGGAGCGGGCCGACGGGCGAAAAGCTTCCGGCGTTCCGTCCGCGCAGTCACGCCCTGCTCGATCGTTTCCTCGTCCAACAGCGGACGTCGCTCGCCCAACTGCGCCTGCGTCAGCCCCGCGACCTCCCGCAGCAGCTTCATCTGCCGTCCGAATGCCACAGGAACCCCCCGTTGGAATCGGCGGCACCCGCGCCGCCCTCCACGCCCGCGCCCGAGTCCACTCCCGACTCCATCGCATCCGCCCCCTCAGCACATCCATCCGTCCACCGGTCACCCGTGCTCGCACCGCAGGACAAACGCACATCAACCACGCTGAGCACCAGGCAAGTTCCGGCTCACGGGTGAACACCCTCGCCGCAGCCGACCGGCCACTCCCGCCTACCATTCCGGCAAGACAACCGGCATCGGAATCCCGAAGGGGTGCTCATGGGCCAGCTTGTCCGGCAGCAGCGCGTGGACGCGTACGTGGGGTACCACGCTTTCGGTCTGCAGGAGTCCGATGACGCGGACCTGCCGGTCCCGTTCCCCGACGACTTCGACCACAGCGTCTTCCTCAGCACGCACCCCGGCCGTCTGGACATCACCAGCGGCGGTCACACGCACACTGCCACGGTCACCGTCGAGGTGTGGGACGGGCCGCCGCCGCAGGAGGACCCTGCGGGCTGGGACGAGCAGGCCGAGGCCGACTTCGAGTCGACGAGCGGTCAGGTCGCCGTGTGGTCCATGCACACGGGCCGGGCGGACGACGTCATCCTGCTGGGGGACTCCGGCGGTTCGTGGCGGGTCCGGGTCAGCTGCGCGGGCCGGGCCGAGGCCGCCGCCCTGTCGGAGGGCGAGGGCACCGGTCACGGTGTGGAGCGTTACATCATCCGGTTCTGGCCCGCCGGCGCGTGAGGAGGCAGTACCGCGGCGGGAGCGGACGCGCTCCGCTCCCGCCGCAGGTATGGGCGCCTCTGATCACGTGACGATCTCGACGACGAACCCGTCGTCCATACCGTCGATGATGCGGTTCTTGGCGTAGTAGCTCTTGAGGATCAATCCGCCGGCCTGGTTGTCGTCCTTCGCTATGGGTTTGGCGGAGAAGTTGAACTTCTTGGCGTCCGCGTCGAACTCGGGCTCGGCGGCCCCCTCGTAGGTGCTGGCGAAGGG
The DNA here is from genome assembly GCF_042647945.1 of Streptomyces lusitanus. Taxonomy (NCBI): domain Bacteria; kingdom Bacillati; phylum Actinomycetota; class Actinomycetes; order Kitasatosporales; family Streptomycetaceae; genus Streptomyces; species Streptomyces lusitanus. The sequence goes on along the minus strand of NZ_JBHRWL010000002.1, from coordinate 59,982 downwards.
GTACTCGTCGCACTCGAGCGTGCCACCCTGGGTGTAGTTGGCACCCCAGTACCGCTTGCACTGCTTGACCGCAGCCGCGCGGTTCTTGTCGATGCGGGCGGCGCTCACCGTGCGGTGCAGGGGTTCCTTCGCCGTCTGGCCGGGGACCTTCTTCGCCGACATGTACGGCTTGGTGTCCAGGGGGGCGAGGAACGCCTGCCTGATGTGGGCGGCCTCGGCCCGCTCCTCCGCTCCCTGCTTCGCGCTCAGGGTGAGCGGCGTGACGTAGCTGAAGGTGGCCGCCCCCTTCTTGGCAGGAGTGCCACCGCCGGTGGAGTTGGCGAGGTACGACGCGGCGTCCCAGCGCGGGGCGAGCATGAACAGCTTGCCGCCCAGGGCACCGCTCAGCTTCCAGGGCGCGGGCGGGGTGTAGCTGATGGCCGGTTCGTACACAGCGAAGAGGAGGTCGGCGGATCCGCTGCCCTGTCCGGGCTTGGCAGTCACCGTGTCCTTGAACGTGCGCTGCGTCTTGAGCTGGGTGAACGTCTTCGTCCCCGGCATGCTCCCGCCGCGGGTGTAGCGCGCACCGGACGGCCAGCTCTGCGGGATGTCGGCCTTCGTCGTGATCGGCATCGAGGCCGCGCCGGTGGTGCCGGCGGTGGTGAAGTCGGTGAAGTAGTACTGAAAGGTGATCGTGCGGCTGTTCTTGGCGATGGTGCCGACCGCTCGCACGTTGAACATGCTGGTGCCGACCGGCCGGCCGTTGCGTGTCCACGTCTGGAGGAAGGACGCCCCGTTGCAGACCGCGAAGCGGGACTTGACGTAGAACTTCTTGTCGCTGCCCAGGCCCTTGACGCATTCGTCGTACGTCATCGTCCGCGCGGGCTCCGGTGCCGTGGCCGTCGGGCCCAGGGCGGCGCGCAGCTGTACCCCCGTGGAGGCGTCCGCCGGCGGTGATCCGGACGGGCGTCGGGACAGCGGGGCGGACGAGGCCGCAGGGCCCACCGTCTCCTGCGCCAGCGCCGCCCCCGGCTCCGCCGCCGTCGCCGTTCGGCGAAGACGCTCCCTGCCCTCCGCGCTTTGCAGTTCCTCCAGTGACGGTACTGCCGCACCGGCGGGCAGTACGTAGGACTCCACCCGCAGATCCGCGGTCGTGTCCGCGTCGGCCGTGGAGGGCGCCGCCATCGGCAGGACGGCGGCCGCCGCTGTCACGGCCAGCATCTGTATGCCGGTACGTCTGAACGATTCCCGCTGCATCCGGTCGAACCCCCGGTTCTCGGACGGTGCCGGGCCTGTTGCCCGCCACCGGGTCGATCACCAGATCTATCGAATAAACGATCGATATTGGGCTTAGGAGGGTGGATTGACGTGATCGCAGCAGAAGTTGGCTGGACCGTCACGGTTCGGCGGATCGAACAGGGAGCTTCGATTACTTCACCCAACACATCCACGCATGCACTCTCCGTGCGGTACCGTCGCAACAAATTCGGCCCCCGCGACGGTTGCAGCCGTCGGCGCGCTGCCCCCGGCACCCCTGAACTACGGCCGCTTCCAGCAGACCACGCCCCGCAAGAGGCTCGCCGCGCCCCCGTCCGGCGGCCCGCCATGGTGCGGGTGGTCAAGAAAGCAGAGGCCCACCTGAGTTCTTGGCGGGCCTCGCGCCTGCTCGCCGCAGCGAGCAGGGGGTTTTGTACGGACGTATCAAATTGCCCCGGCCCCTCACCACGAGCCCCCGGACCGGTCACGGGGCCACGGCGCTGGACTTCACCGGCGCCTCCACGAAGTACAGCGACCGTCCCGCCGCGCAGCGCATGGCCGACCTGGTGCAGAATCCGCGCCCGGTTCTGAACGATGTCGCCGGCGCCTTCCGGATTGCGCTCCGCCGCCTGTACCGGACCAGGAACATCATCCTGCACGGCGGCGCAACCCAGGGCGTGGCGTTGGAAGCTTCGCTACGCACCGCCGCCCCTTTGGTTGGCGCGGGCTTGGACCGGATCATCCACGCCGACTACGTCGAAAGCCTTGATCCACTCCCCCTCGCCGCTCGCGCCGACGTCGCCCCGAATGTCGTCAACGGCGAAACCGGGCTCTCCGTCGGGGGCCTTCTCGAGCCTGTTTGACCGCGCCTACGGCTGCAGCGGACATCCGTCGAAGCAGGCCGGCGGCCGACCGCCCTGACAAACCCGACAGCCTCGCCCGACGCCCGACGGAGCACCGCCGTCGGGGCGTCGTACCTGGTGGGCGAAGGTCTGCTCACGAGATCTTCGGGGCATGACCACTTCCCCCGCTGGAACGCCGAGCTGCGGCTCAGCAGGGTGAGCGGGTACGTCCGCATCGAGGTAAGCGACGCGCGGGGCGAGCGGTGGCCCGAGGCGCGGGACGCCGGAAGCGGTGAGGACTGCGGGCGAGGGCTCCTCCTCGTCGCCGCCTTGGCCGAGGAGTGGGGTACGGCCCCGCGACCCGGCGCCCCTCGTAAGACCGTCTGGGCGGTGTTCGCGGTGCCGGCACGCCGTAGCGTGGCGGCTCGGCCGCCCGTTACGGTCCACTCCCCGCAGACCCCTCCAGCCACCTGCCGCGCACTTGGCAGGATGAATGGGTCGTATGAGGGATACATGGGGAGCGGGATCAGTCGATGGCCAGGGGCGCGGGCGAGACGGTCGTACCGAGGGACGTATTCGACATCGAGGAGGACGTCTACGCCGGCGATTTCAAGGTCGAGCTGTCCCAGGGGTTCAGCGGCCGGTCGGCGGGGCGGGTCAAGGAGTACGTGGTCACGCCGCAGCTCCAGGAGCAGTGCGGCAAGGCGCTGAAACTGATCCGCGGTGCCGTCCGCAAGAACTCCTCGTACGCCGCATACCTCCACGAATCGTTCGGCGCAGTGCGCGGTCCTCCACCCTGGCCCGTGCCGTCCGGGACGTGCTGCTCGGCGAGGATCCTTCCGTGTCCCTGACCCGCCGGGCGGAGGCGAGGCTGGCGGCGGCCCGGGAGAGGCACCTGGACGTGGTCCGGCCGACCGGAACCGTCATCACCCGCCGGGGCGATGACGTGCGCTGGTGGACCTGGGCCGGGCACCGGGCGAACGCGACCCTGGCCGCGTCGCTCCCCTCCGTCGTCCTGCGACACCGGACCGTCGACGACCGCTTCGTCCGGCTGCGCGACGACGTCACCCTGCAGGGGTGGCGGGCAGCGGTGGAGGACGCCGGTACGGGACTGACGCTGCCGGACGTGGACCCGCACGCCGTGCGGGGCTTGAAGTTCGCGGAGGCGCTGCCCACGCGGCTCGCGGAGGCCACCCTCGCGGCGCGACTGGGTGACTCCGTGGGGGCGCAAGCGGTTTTGAGTGAGCCGGTGCGCTTCCTGATGGTCGGTATTTGAGGCAGTGCCTGTGCAGCTCAGTCGGCGTCGAAGTGCTCGCGCAGTTCCTGGCTGCAATCATGGTCCGTGCCGTTCGATATTCCGGCGACGGCCACAACGGTGCCTTCCGCGTCGGTCCACTGCTCGGCCAGGCGGGCTTCCACCTGCGCGATGTAGTCGGCGCAGTCCGTGCTGACGGACGGCTCGTCGGCGGGCGGGGAGCGGGTCAGCGCCTCGGTGGCGGCGAAGCCGGCCGCGCACAGCACCGCCCAGGCGATGAACCAGGTGCGGTGCTTCCTCCGTCTCGGGTCTGGCATGCACGCATCCTAGGTCCGCCGACGGCACGCACCCGTACGCACCTTGCAACCTTCTCTCCTGCTCACAGGTCACAGCTCACAGAAAAGAGGGGGAAAACAATGATGACCCGTGCCCCGTACCGTTCACTGCGCGGGCTTTCCGCTGTCGTCGCGTTGGTCGCGCTGGCCGGCGTCGGCTGTTCCGAGGCGTCCGAGGTCGTCGACGACGCCACGGACGGGGCGAAGAAGGCGGCGCGGCAGCGGTCGGTGTTCTCGCTGGACGTCGGGGACTGCTACAACCCGAACGGGAAGGCCCAGGGCGAGGCGTATCTCGTCGAGGTCGTGCCGTGCGACGAGGCGCATCAGGGGCAGGTCGTCGGCGAGTTCGACGTCGAGGGCGGTCCCGCGTACCCCGGGGACGAGAAGGTCACCGCGATCGCGGACGAGCGCTGCCCCGCCGAGGCGCAGAAGTACGCCCCGGACACCTGGGCGCTTCCCCGCGGCGTCGGGCTTTCGCACTACACCCCGACCAAGGAGAGCTGGGCGACCGGTGACCGCGCCGTGACCTGCACGTACACCGTGGAGAAGGGCACCTTCACGGGCTCGCTGGACACCGCGAAGTCCTTCGAGCCCGACCAGCTCACCTATCTCAAGGGGTCGAACGGCGTCTACGAGGCCCTGTGGGCCCACCAGCCCGTGTCGGACGACATCGAGGCCGAGCTGAAGGACTACAAGGCGCAGGCCAAGGCCGTCGCGGAGGCCCTCGACACGCATGTCGGAGGACTGGACGGCATCGAGGGGACCGAGGTCGGCAAGCTCCGCGCGACGCTCGCCAAGGCGGCCGGCCAGTGGGAGAAGGCTGCCAATGCCCCCGACGTCGACACCTTCTACCTCGCCTACGACCAGGGGTTCACCCTGATCGACCCGAACACGTCGGTCCCCGCCCGTAAGGAACTGGGCCTCGCCACCACCGTCCCGGCCGACGAGGCCGAGGTCTGGGCGAGCTGAGGCCGCCGGCTCCAGCCCGCCTCACGCGGCGGCGTCCGGGCGTCCGGGTCAGTCGCCCCCGCCGCCCCCGCCGCCGTCTCCCCCACCGCCGCCGTCGCCGCCGCCTCCGTCTCCGCCGCCCCCGTCACCGGCGTCGCCGCCGTCGCTGCCCCAGCCGTCTCCGCCGCCGGGTTCGTTGTCGTCGCGGCCGCGGCCGAGGTTGCTGAACCAGGGCTGGCCCCAGCCGTCGTCGCCGGGGTTGTGACGGGGACGGGTGACGCGGAAGCGGGCCAGGCCCGTCGCATCGCCCAGGCCGAAGGACACCGCGACCGCGTGGGCCATGACCGCGTCCAGCGGGTCGGGGCTCTCGTGGCGGACCTCGGCCAGCGGCAGCAGCACGGTGCCGGGGGCGGGGACGGCTCCGCGCGGCGGGCGGATCAGCAGCGCGACCGGTGTCTCGTCCCGCAGCAGCCGGGAACTGACCGCGTCCACGCGGCGCAGGGTCCACTGCCGGTCGGGCAGCCGGATCTCCACCGTGCTCTTGGACCTGCGGAGCTTCTTGCGCAGCACGAGCTGGGCGAAGCCGTCCCCCACGGCCAGCATCAGACCGGTGTCCCCGTCGCCGTTGCCCAGGAAGCCGTACGGCGCCCGCAGGCGTACGGCGGGGGCGTGCGGGCCCCAGACGTCGACACGGACCTGGCGGCGGTCCACGGCGACCGCTACGAGACCGGCGGGGCCGTACGCGTAACGGCGGGCGATCCACAGCGGGACGCCCTCCGCCTGCGCCTGTGCCGCGAGGGCGGCGACCTGCTCGGGCCCGCCGCACCGGCGCACCGCGAGCTCGCCCAGCGCGCGGGCGAACGGCGCCGCCTGACGCACCTTCAGGGGGACGCAGCTTCCGGTCGCCCGGGTGACCGGGACCAGGCCCGGGCCCTCGGGGAGGTACGCCAGGGGGCGTTCGGCGCCTCCGCCGCCCAGCCACGCGCCCCGCAGGAACGCTTCCGCCATGGCGGCGAGGTTCAGCTCCTCCAGCGGGGTCGTCCGCCCGCCGCGGCGCAGCGCGTCCTCGGTCAGACGCACCGTGCGCGCGAGCGGGTTGCGGGAGTGTTCCCCGTACAGCACCAGGCCCTGGTCCATCGCCGTCCCCCTGTCACTTCGACCGCCGTCTGTAGAGAGTCCGTACGGGCGCGGTGCGGTTCCATGATCGACGGACAGCGTCGCGGGGTACGGCGAGGGCCCGGTGCCGCCGTCCGTGCGGACGGGGCGCCGGGCCCTCGCTTCAAGCGCTGCAGGCGCTGCATGCGCTTTAGGCGCTTCAGACGCCTCAGGCTCTGGCGACCTCAGGTCGTCAGTGGGCGTGACCGTGGCCGTGGCCACCCGCGGCGGCCGGCTCTTCCTCTTCCTTCTTCTCGACGACCAGGGTCTCGGTCGTGAGCAGCAGGGAGGCGATGGAGGCGGCGTTCTCCAGGGCGGAGCGGGTCACCTTGACCGGGTCGATGACGCCGGCCTTGATCAGGTCGCCGTACTCGCCGGTGGCGGCGTTGTAGCCGTTGCCCTTCTCGAGCTCGGCGACCTTGGAGACGATGACGTAGCCCTCGAGGCCGGCGTTCTCGGCGATCCAGCGCAGCGGCTCGACGGCGGCCTTGCGGACCACGGAGACACCGGTGGCCTCGTCGCCGGTCTTGTCGAGGTTGCCCTCGAGGACCTTGACGGCGTGGACCAGCGCGGAGCCACCACCGGAGACGATGCCCTCCTCGACCGCGGCGCGGGTCGCGGAGATGGCGTCCTCCAGACGGTGCTTCTTCTCCTTCAGCTCCACCTCGGTGGCGGCGCCGACCTTGATCACGCACACGCCGCCGGCCAGCTTCGCGAGGCGCTCCTGGAGCTTCTCGCGGTCCCAGTCGGAGTCCGTGGCCTCGATCTCGGCCTTGATCTGGCCGACGCGGCCCTCCACGTCCTCCTTCTTGCCGGCGCCGTCGACGATCGTGGTGTCGTCCTTGGTGACGGTGACGCGGCGGGCGGAGCCGAGCACGTCCAGGCCGACCTGGTCGAGCTTGAGGCCGACCTCCTCGGAGACGACCGTGGCGCCGGTGAGGACCGCCATGTCCTGGAGCATCGCCTTGCGGCGGTCACCGAAGCCGGGCGCCTTGACGGCGACGGCGTTGAAGGTGCCGCGGATCTTGTTGACCACCAGGGTCGACAGGGCCTCGCCCTCGACGTCCTCGGCGATGATCAGCAGCGGCTTGGAGGCGTTGGCCTGGATGACCTTCTCCAGCAGCGGCAGCAGGTCCGCGATGGCGGAGATCTTGCCCTGCGTGATCAGGATCTGCGGCTCGTCGAGGACGGCCTCCATGCGCTCCTGGTCCGTCACGAAGTACGGCGACAGGTAGCCCTTGTCGAAGGCCATGCCCTCGGTGAAGTCCAGCTCGAGACCGAAGGTGTTGGACTCCTCGACGGTGATGACACCGTCCTTGCCGACCTTGTCCATCGCCTCGGCGATGAGCTCGCCGACCTGCTGGTCCTGCGCGGACAGCGCGGCCACGGCGGCGATGTCGGACTTCTCGTCGATCGGGCGCGCGGTGGCGAGGAGGTCCTCGGAGACGGCGGCGACCGCGGCGTCGATGCCCTTCTTCAGGGCGGCCGGGGAGGCGCCGGCGGCGACGTTCTTCAGGCCCTCGCGGACCAGCGCCTGGGCCAGCACGGTGGCGGTGGTGGTGCCGTCACCCGCGATGTCGTTGGTCTTGGTCGCCACCTCCTTCACCAGCTGCGCGCCGAGGTTCTCGTACGGGTCCTCGATCTCCACCTCGCGGGCGATCGTGACACCGTCGTTGGTGATGGTGGGGGCGCCGAACTTCTTGTCGATGACGACGTTGCGGCCCTTGGGGCCGATCGTCACCTTGACCGTGTCGGCAAGCTTGTTGACGCCGCGCTCGAGGGCGCGACGGGCGTCCTCGTCGAACTTCAGGATCTTCGCCATGGCAGCGGGAGCCCTCTCGGAAATCTAGATGAAATCACTGCGCCCCTGGGCCGCCCGGCTCCTTGTCGGATGCTGGGGCCAGGGGCGCAGTGTTCGAGCAGAAGTACTTGCTACGAGGCCGGGGTCTCCGGGGCGGGCCCCGGGGTCCCCTCTACTTCTCGACTACTTCTCGACGATCGCGAGGACGTCGCGGGCCGAGAGGACGAGGTACTCCTCGCCGTTGTACTTGACCTCGGTGCCGCCGTACTTGCTGTACAGAACGACGTCGCCGACCTTCACGTCGAGCTCGACGCGCTTGCCGTCCTCGAAGCGGCCCGGACCGATGGCCAGGACGACGCCCTCCTGGGGCTTCTCCTTCGCGGTGTCCGGAATGACCAGGCCCGAAGCCGTGGTCTGCTCGGCGTCGAGCGGCTGGACCACGATGCGGTCCTCGAGCGGCTTGATGGCAACCTTGGAGCTGGCGGTCGTCACGATCCGACCTCCCCCTTCGGAGATCTCACGGGGTTAACTGTCTGAGGTGGCGACCAGGTCGATCCGTCGTCGCGGGTGCCGGACCTGCCCGTCGCGTTGTTGGCACTCTCCAGGGGGGAGTGCCAGACCCGAGACTATGACCGGGATTAGCACTCGGTCAAGCGGAGTGCCAATTGCCGTGCGGCGCGTCGGGGGGTGGGGGTGTTTTTCGGGCGCGGGGTTGTGTGGTGCCGCGTGTTGGTGTGGCCGTCCCCGGGGGCTGCGCCCCCGGACCCCCGATCGGCCCTCCGGGCCTCGTCCTCAAACGCCGGACGGGCTGGAAGTGACCCTGGACGGGCCCGAAGCAGCCGACGAGGCGGGGGTAGCCCCGGACCGGCCCGAAGCAGCCAACGAGGCGGAAGTGGCCCCGGACCGGCCGGAAGCAGCCAACGAGGTGGGGGTGGCCCCAGACCGGCCCGAAGCAGCCGACGAGGCGGAAGCGGCCCCAGACCAGCCCGAAGCAGCCAACGAGGCGGAAGCGGCCCCAGACCAGCCCGAAGCAGCCAACGAGGCGGAAGCGGCCCCGGACCGGCCCGAAGCAGCCGGCGAGGTGGAGGCCGCCGGGCTCGGATGCCTGCCCACGTGGTCCTCGAGGCGTCCCACCTCCAGCCCCCGCTTCTCCAGCTCCCGCAGCAGCCGCACCGTACGCTCCGCCAAACTCAAGGGCGGGGCCTCGCCCGAGGGGACGGCGATGATGTCGCCGGGGATCAGGTGGTGGGGGCCGTGGCGGTAGGTGAGGTGGCCGTCGGGTTCCAGGGTCACGCGCCACAGGACCACCGCGGCGATGCCGCACTCGGCGGCGGCGCGGAGGGTGCCGGTGTCGTACCGGCCGTAGGGCGGGCGGAAGAGGCGGGGGCGGACGCCGAAACGGGCGGCGAGTTTGCGCTGCTGGCCGCAGATCTGCGCGCGCTGCGCGGCGAGGGGCAGGCCGGGCAGGGCCGGGTGGTCGAGGGTGTGGTTCTGGAGGGTGGCGCCGACCGCGCGGAGGCGGGCGAAGTGGCCGTAGCCGGGGCCCGTCACGCTGTCGGTGAGGAACATGCCGACCGGCAGCCTGCGTTCGCGCACCAGGTCGATGAAGCGGGGGTCGCGTTCGGCGCCGTCGTCGTAGGTGAGGAAGACGACGGGGTCGTCGGTGGTGACGTGGTCGACGACCGGCGGGAGCGGCGCCGGGGCGACGGCGGTCGCCGTCCCCCCGGCGCGGGAGGACACGTCTCCCGCGCCGGCCGCGCCCGCGCACCCGGCGGTCGCGGCGAGCAGGGCGAGGACCGCCGGGACGGCCGGAAGGGTCGTCCCGCGCCGCCGCCTCACAGGTAGTCCTCCAGCCGGGCCACGGCGTACCCCTCGGCCGTGACCTTGTCGAGGAAGCGGCGGACCATGTCCCGCATGGTTCCGTCCCAGTCGTCCCGGCCGCGGAAGTGGGAGAGCACGATGTCGCCGGGGTGGATCTCCCGGTCCCACTCGCGGTACTCCCAGTGGTCGACGAAGACCTCGGCGTTCCACAGCGGGACGTGCGTGATGCCGCAGCTCTTGGCGGCGCGCAGGGTCGTCCTGTCGTAGTTGCCGTAGGGCGGGCGGAAGAGGACCGGGCGGGTGCCGTAGCGCTTCTCGATGACGTCCTGCATGCCGCAGATCTCGCGCTTCTGCTTGGTGCGGGAGAGGGCCGGCAGGTAGGGGTGGTGGAGGGTGTGGTTGTGCAGGGCCACGCCCCGCTTCTGCATGTCCTTGAAGTAGCCGTAGTCCTCCTCGACGAGGTAGTCGCTGAGGAACGCGCTGTACGGGACCTTCAGTTCGGTCATCATCCGCAGGAACTCGGGGTCCTTCTCGGCGCCGTCGTCGATGGTGAGGAAGACGACCTTCTCCTTCACCGGGACGGTGGTGAAGACCGGCGGGAGGTCCAGCCGTTCGTGTCCGTCGACCTCGAAGCCGTCGCGGGTGGTGATGCGCGGCTTCTTCGCCGGGGGCGGCGGCGCGGCCAGCGGGACCTTCTTCAGCCCCCACCGTTTCGCCGCGGCGGCCCGTGCGGCCTGGGCGGCGCGCAGTTTGTCGGCGTAGGAGTCGAGGGCCCGGGCCGGGGGCGCCTGGAGGGGCTGGCCGCCGGCGGGTTCGACCGTGTCGCTGTCCTTGCCGCAGCCCGAGGCGAGGACGGCGAGCGCGAGCGCCGCGAGACCGGTCCGCGTCCTCAGGCGCCGCATCCGCTTCTTATCGTTTTGTCCTACTACTCGCATGGGGCCGGATCCTCCCAGCCGCCCGGCCCCCGCCCGGCCCGACACCGCGGCCGGAGGCGCACGGTCCACCGACTGGCCCACAATGACCCGGTGAACGACCTCGCCCCGCTCCTCACCCCCGAAGGCCGCGCCCTCCTCGACGAGGTGCGCGACACCGACCCCGCGCACGAACTCGCCGTCGCGACCCGGCTGCGCCGCGACCACCCCGCCGACCTGGTGTCGGCGGCCCTCGGCCAGGCGCGGCTGCGGCAGCGTGCGGTGGCGAAGTTCGGCGTGGAGGACGCGGCGCGGATGTTCTTCACGCCGAACGGGGTCGAGCAGTCGACGCGGCGCAGCGTCGCCGCGTACCGGGCGGAGCGGCTGCGGGCGGCGGGCGTAGGGTCGGTCGCCGATCTGTGCTGCGGGATCGGCGGGGACGCGATCGCGCTGGCGCGGGCCGGGATCCGGGTGCTCGCGGTGGACCGGGACCCGCAGACGGCCGCGGCCGCCCGCGCCAACGCCGAGGCGCTGGAACTGTCCGATCTCATCGAGGTGCGCGAGGCGGACGTGACGGAGGTCGACACGTCCGGCTACGACGCCGTGTTCGTGGACCCGGCCCGCCGCTCGTCGAAGCGCGGGCGGATCTTCGACCCGGAGGCGTACTCACCGCCCCTGTCCTGGGCGGTGCGGGCGGCGCTGGGGGCGTCCCGGGCCGCCGCACTGAAGATCGCACCCGGCATCCCGCACGAGGCGGTTCCGGCCGAGGCCGAGGCGGAGTGGATCTCCGACGGCGGGGACGTGAAGGAGGCGGTCCTGTGGTTCGGCACCGCCCCCGGCACGATCCGCGCGACCCTGCTCCCGGGCCCGCGCACCCTGGTCTCCCGGGGCATCCCCGACCCCGAGGTCCGTCCCGTCGGCCGCTACCTGTACGAACCCGACGGCGCCGTCGTCCGCTCCCACCTGGTCGCCGAGGTCGCCGAGACCCTCGACGGCGGCCTGATCGACCCGACGATCGCCTACGTCACCACGGACACCCTGACCCCCACCCCGTACGCCACCGCCTACGAGATCACCGACCGGCTCCCGTTCAACGTCAAGAAGCTGAAAGCCCTGCTCCGGGAGCGTGAGGTGGGCGTCCTCACGGTCAAGAAGCGCGGCTCGGCCGTCGAACCGGAGGAACTGCGCCGCAAGGCGCTGCCGAAGCCGCACGGCACGGCAGCGGTCACGGTCTTCCTGACCCGTGTCGCCGGCGCGCCCACGATGCTGCTGGGCCACCCGGTCCGCTGACGCACGCCCGTGCGGAACGCTCAGCCGCCCGCCCCCTCCGCCCGCCTCCGCAGCATCTCCCGCTCCCGCGCGTTGGTCGCAAGACCCGCCGCCCGGGCGAACTCCTGCCGCGCCTCGTCCGCCCGCCCCAGGCGGGCCAGAAGGTCGCCGCGGACACTGGGCAGCAGGTGGTAGGCGCTCAGCGCCGGTTCGGCGGACAGCGCGTCCACCAACGGTAGCGCGGCCTCCGGTCCCTCCGCCATGGAGACGGCGACCGCCCGGTTGAGCTCGACCACCGGGGATGGCACCCGGGCGGCGAGCAGTCCGTAGAGGGCGGCGATACGGCGCCAGTCGGTCTCCTCGTAGCGGTACGCGTGCGCGTGGCAGGCGGCGATGGCGGCCTGGAGGACGTACGGCCCCCAGGGCCCGGAGGCGACCGCGTCGGCGCGGGTGAGGGCGGCTGTGCCGCGCGTGATGAGCATGCGGTTCCAGCGGGCGCGGTTCTGGTCCTTCAGCAGGACCGGCTCGCCGTCGGGGCCGGTGCGGGCGGCGGTCCGGGACGCCTGGAACTCCAGCAGCGCCGTCAGCCCGTGCACCTCGGGCTCCTTCGGCATCAGCGCCGACAGCACACGGGCCAGCCGCACCGCGTCCTCGCACAGCGCCGGGCGCAGCCAGTCGTCGCCGGCGGTGGCCGCGTACCCCTCGTTGAAGATCAGGTAGATGACGTCGAGGACCGAGCCGAGCCGGGCCTCGCGGTCGGGTCCGTACGGCACCTCGAAGGCGACGTTCTTCCGGGCCAGCGTGCGTTTGGCGCGGACGATCCGCTGCGCCACGGTCGCCTCGGGCACGAGGAAGGCGCGGGCGATCTCGGCCGTGGTCAGGCCGCCGAGCAGCCGCAGCGTGAGGGCGGTGCGCGCCTCGGCGGACAGGGCGGGATGGCAGGCGGTGAAGACGAGCCGGAGCAGGTCGTCGTCGATGTCGTCCGGGCCTGGGGGATCCTCCGGCGGGGCCGTCACCAGGCCGGCGTCCCGGCCGATCCCGGCGAGCTTGCGGGCGTAGGTCTCCCGGCGGCGGACCAGGTCGACGGCGCGGTGGCGGGCGGTGGCCATGAGCCAGGCGCCCGGGTTGTCGGGCACCCCGTCGCGCGGCCACTGCTCCAGGGCCGCGACCAGGGCGTCCTGCGCGAGTTCCTCGGCGATGCCGACGTCCCGCACGATCCGGGCCGCCCCGGCGACGACCCGCGGGAACTCCATGCGGAAGACGGTCGCGACGGCTCCGGCGGTCCGCTCGTGTCCGCCCGCCCCGCGCGTCTGGTCCGTCTCGCCCGGTCCGGCGGTGGGCTGTGGTGTCACAGCCCACCATCAGACACCCGTACGGCGGTGAGGCCAAGCGAGGCCCGCGGGCCGGGGCGTCAGCCCTCCACGATCTGCCGGACCTCGCAGGTCACCGTCCAGTGCGGCTCGTGCACCTTGAGGAACCGCTTGGTCCACTCGATCGCCTCGGCCTTGTCCTTGGCCTGGAGGAGGGCGTACCCGCCGATGACCTCCTTGGTCTCCGTGAACGGCCCGTCCGTCACCGACAGCCGGCCGCCCTCGTAGTGGACGCGGGAGCCCTGGGCGGTGGGGGTCAGTCCCGCGTCGTCCAGCAGGACGCCGTTCTTGGTCATCTCCTCCATGAGCTCGCCCATGCGCCGCATCAGCTCGGGGCTGGGTCCGCCCTCGGGGGCGTTGTTCTCGTCGATCCGGATGAGGGAGAGATAGCGCGGCATGACGGCTCCTCGTGGTGTGCGGGCCGGGTCCTTCCCGGCCTCTCACCCCTGCGTCGAACGGCACGGACCAGAATCGACACCCGGCCGGAAGAATCTTCGCGTCACTTCAGCGAGGCCCACAGCCGCCCCGCCTCGGGCTCGTCGGCCACCACCCGGTTGGGGTCGGAGGGGGCGGGCAGCACCGGCATGGTCACCGTGGTGACGCGGTCGGCGGTCAGCCCGCCCAGGCTGCGGGCGAAGGTGACCAGTTCGCCGAGCGAGTCCAGGCCGGTGTCGGTGGTGAGGCCCTCGGTGACGGCGTCGGCGGCCTCGAACAGCACGGTCGGGCTCGTCAGCAGGTCCAGCTCGGTGATCCGGCCGACCAGCGCCTTCACCAGGTCCTGCTGGAGCGTGATCCGGCCCAGGTCGCTGCCGTCGCCGACGGCGTACCGGGTGCGGGCCAGCCCGAGCGCCTGCCTGCCGTCGAGGTGGTGGGTGCCGGCGTCGAGCGTGAGGTGGCTGCGGTCGTCGTCGATGTCCTGACGGGTGGTCACGGTGACCCCGCCGAGCGCGTCGACCAGACGGGCGAACCCGGCGAAGTCGATCTCGACGTAGTGGTCCATGCGGACGCCGGTGAGGGTCTCGACGGTCTTCACCGCGCACACCGGACCGCCCACCTCGTACGCGGTGTTGAACATGACCCCGGACGCCGGCCGTGTCGCGTCCCCGTCCTCCAGCGGACACGACGGACGGTCGACGAGGGTGTCGCGGGGGATGCTGACCACGGTGGCGGAGGTCCGCCCGGCGTCGAGGTGGACGACCATCGCGGTGTCGGACCGCGCGCCGCCGGCCTCCCCGCCGCCCAGTTCCCGGTTCTCCGCGCCGCTGCGCGCGTCGGAGCCCAGCACCAGCAGGTTCAGCGCCCCGTCGGGCAGCGGCGAGGCGTCCCCGTACGGCGACGGGGCCGGCGTGGCCGCGCCCCGGGCCGGCCGGTCGTCGCCGAGGGCCTGGTCGATGTCGACACCGCGGATGTTGCCGTCCAGCCGCAGATACGCCCAGGCCGCCGCGCCCGCGCCCAGCACCAGCAGCCCGGCCAGCACACCCCCGACGACTCTCAGCGTCCGTCTCTTGCGCCGGCCGGGCCGTATGTCCGCGCCCCCGGCGTCGTCCTCTCCGTCACTGTCCCCGCTTGTCCCCTGATGTCCCGTCACAAGCAGGAACGTACGTCCGAATTATGACAGCCGACGCACCCCGGACGTTTTTCTCGTCGAATTCTCAGATTCCGAACCGAACCGGCCGCGGGCTCAGCGCACCGCCGGCGCGGCCGTGCTGCTCCGCACCACCAGGCTGGTCGCCAGCTCCACGCGGGTCGCCGCGGCGGTGTCCTCCCCCTTGCCCAGGTCGAGCACCAGCTTGGCCGCCGCCTCCGCCATCTCCGTCAGCGGCTGCCGTACGGTCGTCAGCGGCGGGCCCACCCAGCGGGCCACCGGCAGGTCGTCGAAGCCGACCACGCTCAGGTCCTCCGGGATCCGCAGCCCCAGCTCGCGGGCGGCCTCGTACAGCCCGAGCGCCTGGAGGTCGTTGCCGGCGAACACGGCGGTGGGCCGGTCCTCGCGGCGCAGCAGGGCGAGACCCTGCCGGTAGCCGGCGTCGTGGTGGAAGTCGCCGGTGACGATCAGCTCCGGGTCGACCGGCAGCCCGGCGGTCTCCAGGGCGGCGCGGTAGCCGTCGACGCGGGCGCGGCTGCACATCATCCGGGACGGCCCGCTGATCGCGCCGATGCGGGTGTGGCCCAGCTCGATCAGATGCCGGGTGGCGGCGAGCCCGCCCTGCCAGTTGGTCGCGCCGATGGAGGGCACGTCGGTGCCCGGGTCGCCGGCCGGGTCCATCACCACGAACGGGATGGAACGGCTGGTCAGCAGCGCGCGCCCGGACTCGTCGAGGCCGGACAGCACGAGGATCACGCCGTGCGGGCGGCGGGCGGCGACCTGGTCGGCCCAGGTGCGGCCGGGCGTGAGCCGCCCCGCGCTCTCGGACAGCACCACGCTCAGCCCGGCGTCCCGGGCGACGTTCTCCACGCCCCGGATGACCTCCATCGCCCAGGCGCTCTCCAGCTCGTGGAAGACCAGGTCGATCAGGGGCGAGCGGCTGGCCTCGGCGCGGCGGCGCCGGTAGCCGTGGGTGCGCAGCAGCTGCTCGACCCGGGACCGGGTGCCGGGGGCGACGTCGGCGCGGCCGTTGAGCACCTTCGAAACAGTCGGCGCGGAGACACCCGCCTCGCGGGCGATCTCGGCGAGCGTCGCGGTCTGCGTGCTGCGCCCGTGGGTCCGGGTCTCAGCGGGCTGCGGGGAAGTCATGGCGGCGATCGTATCTCCGCGAGCCGCGCGGGCGAAGACCTGCGGCGATCCGGAACATTCGAAACGTATGACGAAACATTCGCGTTACACGGCCCCTCGCACCGCACCCTCACCGCGCCCACACCTCACGCGCGCCGCATCCCCGCCGTCCCCGGCGTCCCGGCCCCGCCGCCGGTCAGACGCTCAGACACTCCCCAGCGACTCGAACCGCCACCGGTGCACGGCCCGCGTGACCAGCGTGCTCTCCGGCTCCGGGAGCTCGGGCAGGTCGGCGTCGAGGGGGGCGTTCCACCAGGTGATGACCAGGACGCGGTCCTGCGGCGCGCGGAAGGTCTCCCGGCGCACCGGGCGCCGGGGCAGCTCGCGGGCCCGCTCCTCGGCCCAGGCCAGCAGGTCCGGGCCGCGGCCGGGGACCGCGCGGGCCTCCCACATCAGCGCGACGTTCATGAGTAGAGGTTCTCCCGGGCGGTCTCGTGGACATGGTCGTGGGAGTGGGCCGCGCCCGGCACGTGCGGGTCGGTGACGGGGAGGGAGGAGTCCGCCGAGAGGTCCCAGTCGGAGGCCGCGCGGTTGCGGGCGACCATCTCCGCGCCGAGGGCGGCCACCATCGCGCCGTTGTCCGTGCACAGCTTGGGGCGCGGCACCCGCAGCCGGATGCCGGCCGCCTCGCAGCGCTCCTGGGCCAGCGCCCGCAGCCGGGAGTTGGCGGCCACTCCGCCGCCGATCATCAGATGGTCGACGCCCTCGTCCTTGCAGGCCCGCACGGCCTTGCGGGTGAGTACGTCCACGACGGCCTCCTGGAAGGACGCCGACACGTCCCGCACCGGGACCTCCTCGCCGGCCGCCCGCTTGGCCTCGATCCAGCGCGCCACGGCCGTCTTGAGCCCGGAGAAGGAGAAGTCGTACGCGGGGTCGCGGGGGCCGGTCAGGCCGCGCGGGAAGGCGATCGCCTCCGGGTCCCCCTCGCGGGCGTACCGGTCGATGACGGGGCCGCCGGGGAAGCCGAGGTTCAGCACCCGGGCGATCTTGTCGAAGGCCTCGCCCGCCGCGTCGTCGATGGTCGCGCCGAGCGGGCGCACATCGGAGGTGATGTCGGCGGACAGCAGCAGCGAGGAGTGGCCGCCGGAGACCAGCAGCGCCATCGTCGGCTCGGGCAGCGGCCCGTGCTCCAGCTGGTCGACGCAGATGTGGGAGGCGAGATGGTTGACGCCGTACAGGGGCTTGCCGAGGGCGTAGGCGTACGCCTTCGCCGCCGAGACGCCGACCAGCAGCGCGCCGGCCAGCCCGGGTCCCGCCGTGACGGCGATGCCGTCGAGGTCCCGGGCGCTCACCCCGGCGTCCTTCAGCGCCCGCTCGATGGTGGGGACCATCGCCTCGAGGTGGGCGCGGCTCGCCACCTCGGGGACGACGCCGCCGAAGCGGGCGTGCTCGTCGACGCTGGAGGCGACGGCGTCCGCGAGCAGGGTGGTGCCGCGGACGATGCCGACGCCGGTCTCGTCGCAGGAGGTCTCGATCCCCAGTACCAGGGGTTCGTCAGCCATGGATCTCGGTTCCTTGTACGCCGTTCACGGGGTTGTCCGGGGTCACGGAGGCGGACGGGTCGGTCAAGCGCATGACCAGCGCGTCCACGTTGCCCGGCTGGTAGTAGCCGCGCCTGACCCCGATGACCTCGAAGCCGAAGCGCTCGTAGAGCTTCTGGGCGCGGACGTTGTCGACGCGGCACTCCAGCATCACCTCGACGCACTCGAACGCCGTGGCCGCGCGCAGCAGCTCCGTCAGCAGCCGGGAGCCGAGCCCGGTGCCCCAGTGGTCGCGGGTGACCGCGATGGTCTGGACGTCGGCCGCCGGGGCGGCGCCGTCGTCGCCCTCCGCGCCGGAGGTGGTCAGGCCGGCGTAGCCGACGATCCGGCCGCCCTCCTCGGCGACGACGTAGCGCCGGGTCGCCCCGGGCCCGCGGGAGTGGGCCAGCTCGGACCAGAACATGCCGCGCGACCACGCGTCCTCGGGAAAGAGGTCGCGCTCCAGCTCCAGCACGGGGTCGATGTCCCACCAGCGCATCTCGCGCAGCTCCACCGTCTCGGCTCCCGTCACTTGGGGGTGACCACCTTGTAGTTCTTGGGCACCTGGGCGTCGGGCCGCCGCAGGTACAGCGGCCGGGGCGCGGGCAGTTCCTCGCCCGCCTTCAGCCGCTCCACGGCGAGCCGGGCGAGGGCGGCGGCGCTCACGTGCTCCGGCTCGTGCGCCTGGGGGAAGGTGTCCGGGTAGAGCAGCGCGCCCGCGCCGACCGCGGGCAGGCCCGCGACCTCGCCGGCGATGTCGGCGGGCCGGTCGACGGCCGGGTCGGTGAGGCGGGTGCGGGAGTCGGCGTACCGCGCCCAGTAGACCTCCTTGCGGCGGGCGTCGGTCGCCACGACGAAGGGGCCGTCCAGGTCGGCCGCGTAGGCCAGGCCGTCCAGCGTGCACACACCGTGCACGGGCACGCCCAGGGCGAGCCCGAAGGTGTCGGCGGTCATCAGGCCGACCCGCAGGCCGGTGTAGGGGCCGGGGCCGGTGCCGGCCACGATCCCGGTGACGGCGTCGAGCCGCACACCGGCCTCGGCGAGCACCCGGTCGACGGCCGGGAGCAGCAGTTCACCGTGGCGGCGGGCGTCCACCTGGCTCGACGAGGCGATGACGTCGTCGCCGTCGTGCAGCGCGACGGTGACGGCGGGGGTGGCGGTATCCAGAGCGAGCAAGAGCACGCAAACAGCCTACGGCTCCGACGCCCCGCCCACGGCCGCACCGGCCGGACGGTCACCGACTGCTACGGTCGCGTCACATCCGCACACATCAGGACAGAGGTGACGGCGATGGCGGGGACCAGCTCGACGATCGTGGCGGGGCTGACCGCGGCGGCCCTCGCGACGGTCGGCTACCTCGGCCACCGGGCGGCGGAGACGGTCCCGCCCGACCTGGGCCGGCGGACGTCGGGCACCCCGGCCCCCGCGGCGAAGGCGCCCCGCGGCACCCACCCGGCCGCGCTGCCCCCGCGCTCGGGGCTGGGGCAGCGGGTCGTGTACTCGCTGCGCCGGGACCGGGTGTGGCTGGTGAACGAGAACAACACGGTGCGCCGCACGTTCGGCGTCAGCCCCAGCACGGTGGACCCGGCCCCCGGCTCCTACCGGGTGACGTCCCGCTCGGGGAAGGTCACCGGCTCGGACGGCGTCCCGGTCGAACACGTGGTGCGCTTCGCGAGCGTGGACGGCACGGTGATCGGGTTCAGCGCGGCGGTCGACGGCTCGGCGCCCGTCCTGGACCCGCAGGAGCGCACGGGCGGCATCCGGGAGACACGGGCGGACGGCACGGCGATGTGGAAGTTCGCGACGATCGGCCGCACGGTCGTCGTGGTGCCGTGACCTAGGCGGCCTCTCGCCGTACCGCCGTCTCCTCCGTCGGCGGCTCGGGAGCGGGCGGCGGGGTGGAGACGGCGGCCGCGGCCGCGCAGGCGGCGAGCAGGTCGCGCATGGGCACGGGTCGCGGCGTGGACTCACTGCTCGGGACGGCCGGCATGGTCGCCTCCTGAACGCTGGGAGCTGGTTAGGCATACCTAACCACGAGCTGGACTCCATGTGACCACGCCGGACGCCGCGGACGCAACACTGTGCCGACACCCTGTCGGAACGCTCAGGCGGACAGCGACCCCAGCTCGGCCCCGTCCCAGCGGGCGCCCATCCCCCGCACGGTCACGTGCCGCACCTCGTCGGTCGTGTCGCCGACCGCCCGGTGGATCACCACATGCAGCCGGTCCTCGGTCAGCTCCTCGACCTTGCCCTCGCCCCACTCCACGACGACCACCGACTCGGGCAGCGAGACGTCGAGGTCCAGGTCCTCCATCTCGTCGAGCCCGCCGGACAGCCGGTAGGCGTCGACGTGCACCAGCGGCGGACCGTCCCCCAGCGA
Source organism: Streptomyces lusitanus (assembly GCF_042647945.1). Lineage (NCBI taxonomy): Bacteria > Bacillati > Actinomycetota > Actinomycetes > Kitasatosporales > Streptomycetaceae > Streptomyces > Streptomyces lusitanus. The sequence continues at coordinate 40,366 of NZ_JBHRWL010000002.1, read as the reverse complement.
GGGGTGCACCCGGGCGATGACGAACGTCGGCGAGGTCACCGCGCCCCGCACCCCGAGCCCTTCGCCGAGCCCGCGCGTCAGGGTCGTCTTGCCGGCCCCCAGCTCACCGGAGAGCAGCACGAGGTCACCCGCGCGCAGCAGCTTGGCGAGCCGCCGGCCGAGGTCGCGCATCTGCTCGGGGGAGGTGACGGTCAGTTCAGCGGTGCTGTGCGGTGCTGCTGCTTCCATAGCCACCCACGGTAGCCCCTGCGGGCACCGCCCCCGCGCGGACGAGCAGGTCGGCGAGCCGGTCGGTCACCTGCTCGGGATGCTCCAGCATCACCAGGTGCCCGGCGTCCGGCACGAGCACCAGCTCGGCCCCGGGCAGCAGATCGGCGATGGCCTCGCTGTGCTCGCTGGGGGTGACGAGATCGCCCACGCCGGCGAGCACCAGCACCGGCAGGTCCGCGAAGTGAGCCAGCGCCTCGGCCTTGTCATGACTGTCGAAGGCCGGGTAGTACTCGGCCACCACGTCGATGGGCGTGGACTCGATCATCCGCTCCGCGAACCGGGCGACGGCGGGATCGACGTCCCGCGAGGCGAACGAGTACCGCTTGATGACCCCGGCGAACAGATCGGCAGTCGCCCGCCGCCCCTTCTCCACCAGCTCGGCCCGCTGCCCCAGCGCCTTCAGCACCCCGGGCAGTACCCGCCGCACGGCGTTGACCCCGGCCACCGGCAGCCCGAAGTTGACCTCGCCCAGCCGCCCCGACGACGTCCCCACCAGAGCGACCCCGGCACACCGCTCCCGGATCAGCTCGGGGAACTGGTCGGCGAGCGCCATCACGGTCATCCCGCCCATGGAATGCCCGACCAACACCAGCGGCCCCTCGGGAGCGGCCGCGTCGATGACGGCCTTCAGATCCCGCCCGAGCTGCTCGATGGTCACCGGCTCGGCGCGCTCCATCTGCGCGGCGCCCCGCGCCGAACGCCCGTGACTGCGCTGGTCCCAGTGCACGGTCCGCACCACACCCCGCAGCGCGGCCCGCTGGAAGTGCCAGGAGTCCTGGTTGAGGCAGTACCCGTGACTGAACACCACGGTCACCGGCGCGGGCGCCCGGCGCCCGAACAACCGCCGCCGCCTGCCGCTCTCCGCCTCGGCCTCGACCTCGTCGACCTCGTAGTACAGCTCGGTCCCGTCGTCGGCGTACGCCCTGCCGGGCGTCCCCCGCAGGGACCCGTACGGCCCCGCCGAGTCCAGCACCATCCGGGCCTTGCGGCGCATGCCGCGCCCGACGGTCATCCGCTCTATGGCCACGCCGGCGGCGGCCCCGGTGGCCAGCACGCCTATCGCGAGGCCCGCGACACCGGTCGCCCGGCGCCATCCCCCGGCGGACGCGGCCGTCACGGCCTGCGCACTGCTCTCGCTCACGTACCGCTCCTCTTCCCCGGACCCCACGCAGGGCGCTTACCCGCTCTGTTCCCCGTTCACATACACGCGCGGGACGCGGCTGCCGATCCGGGTGACGATCTCGTACGCGATGGTCCCGGACGCCTGCGCCCAGTCCTCCGCGGTGGGCTCACCCCGGTCACCGGGCCCGAACAGGACCGCCTCAGCTCCCGGACCGGGCTCGTCACCCCCCAGATCCACCACGAACTGGTCCATCGCGACCCGCCCCGCGACGGTCCGCCACTTCCCCTCGACCATGACGGGCCCCGCGGACGAGGCGTGCCGCGGGATGCCGTCGGCGTACCCGAGCGGCACCAGCCCGAGGGTGGTGGCCCCGGGGGTCACGTAGTGGTGGCCGTAACTGACCCCGTGCCCGCCCGGCACGTTCTTCACCAGCGCCAGCGACGCCGTCAGGGTCATCGCGGGCCGCAGCCCCAGCTCCGTCGGCGTGCCGATCGCGGGGCTGGGCGAGACGCCGTACATCGCGATGCCGGGCCGCACGAGGTCGAAGTGGCTCTCCTCCAGCGTCAGGGTCGCGGGCGAGTTGGCGATGTGCCGCACCTCGGGCTCCACGCCCCGCGCCTCGGCGTACGCCACCATCTCCCGGAACGTGACCAGCTGAGCGGCGATCGAGGGATGCCCGGGCTCGTCGGCGCAGGCGAAGTGCGACCACAGCCCGGTGACCTTCAGCAGCCCCTCGGCCTCGGCGCGCCGCGCGCCCGCGACCAGCTCGGCCCAGTCCCCGGGCTGGCAGCCGCCGCGCCCGAGCCCGGTGTCCGCCTTGAGCTGCACCCGCGCGGGGCGGCCGGCCAGCCGGGCGGCCGAGGTGACCTCGTCCAGCGCCCACAGCCCGCTCACCGAGACGTCGACGTCGGCTTCGATCGCCTCACGCCAGGGCCCGCCGGGCGTCCACAGCCAGCACATGACCCGGACGCCGTCCGGCACCCCGGACCCCGGCGCCCGCAGGGCCAGCGCCTCCTGCGGAGTGGCGGTGCCCAGCCAGGTCGCACCGGCCGCCACGGCCGCACGGGCGCAGGGGGCCGCGCCGTGCCCGTATCCGTCGGCCTTGACGACGGCCATCAGGGCGGCGCGGGGGGCGCGCTCACGCAGCGTGCGGACGTTGGCCCGCACGGCGGCCAGATCGATCACAGCGCGGGCTCGGAGCTGGGCGCCGTGCGGGTCAGCTGTCTCTTTCATCCCGGACAGTCTCTCAGAGCGCGTGCACGTCTCTTCCGCACGGGGCGTTTGCACTCCGTGCGGTTTCCCTCCGGGGGCCGGATGGGGAGGGGTCTGTCTCGAAGCACCGTTTGTGCAGGTCACCCTCGGGGTGGCTGCACGCACGGCGCTTCTTGTGCACCCGGCGTGGGTGCGGGGCGGGTGGGTTGCACCGCCGGTGCCCAGTAGGTACCGCGCGCGGGTGCTGGCCGGGGGTGTCGGCGCACCTCGGCGCCAACGAGGTGCCGCCGCGCCCACCCGTGCCGCCCTAGGCGGCACGAATGCCCGCGCTGGGCGGCAGCCTGCCGCCGCCCCGCCACCGGTGTCGGTGTTGTCGCCCGCGGCGGGGAGGGGTCGGGGTGGGGGTGGGCGCCCGCAGCGGCTGGCGCGTCCGCGCCCTTCCCGTACGAACAAGGTCAATCGCGCCAGACCGAGGACGTCCACCCCCGCCGCGGCCCCGCACCACCCACCCCCCGTAGGCGCTACGCGCACCCCCACCGCACCGCAACCCTGCGCCGCAGGCACCCGCACCTCAGCCCCGCACCACGCTCCGCCAAGCCTCCGGAATCCGCCCCGCGACATCCTCCGCACTCACCGGCGCCCCCTCCGCCGCGAACCGCCCCGCCAGCCCGTGCAGATACGCCGCCACACTCCCCGCGTCCACCGCCGACAACCCCGCCGCCAGCAACGACCCCCCGAGCCCCGACAGCACATCTCCGCTCCCCGCCGTGGCCAGCCACGGCGTCCCCGTCGGGTTCACCCGCACCGCACCCCCACCCCCCGCCTCCGCCACCACGGTCGTGGACCCCTTCAACAGCACCCCCGCCCCGTACCGCCCCGCCAGCTCCCGCGCAGCCGCCAGCCGCCCCGCCTCCACCACCTCCCGCTCGACCTCCAGCAACGCCGCCGCCTCCCCCGCATGCGGAGTCATCAGCGTCGGCACCCCCCGAGCCCCCCTCCCCCGCACCGCACCGACCTCCGCCAACCGCAACCCGTCCGCATCGATCAGCACCGGCACGTCCGCCGCCAGCACCTCCCCCACGGTCGCCGCGTCGTCCCCCGCCCCCGGCCCGACGACCCACGCCTGCACCCGCCCCGCCCGCGCCGGCCCCCGCTCCGACACCAGCGTCTCGGGATGCCGGGCCAGCACCGCACCGCCCGCCGGCCCCACGTACCGCACGGCCCCCGCCCCGCCCCGCAAGGCACCGGCCACCGCCAGCACCGCGGCCCCCGGATACCGCGCGGACCCGGCCGCGATCCCCACGACCCCCCGCCGGTACTTGTCACTCTCCGCAGCCGGCACCGGCAACAACCGCGCCACATCCGCATGCTGAAGCGCCTCCACCTGAGCCGCCCCCGCCCCAGCCCTTACCCCAGCCCCAGCCCCAGCCCCAGCCCCACCCGCCGGCCCCAACTCCAGCCCGATGTCGACGAACCGCACCACCCCCGCGTACTCCCGGGCCGGATCGATCAACAAACCCGGCTTGTACGCCCCGAAGGTGACCGTGACGTCCGCCCGCACGGCGGCCCCCCGCACCTCCCCCGTGTCCGCGTCGACCCCGCTCGGCAGATCGACGGCGACGACGGCCCCCCGCCCCCGCCGGGCCGCCTCCGCCAACGGCACCGCTTCCTCCCGCAGCCCGCCCTTCCCTCCGATCCCCACGATCCCGTCCACGACGAGATCGGCCTGCTCGACAAGCCGTACGCCCGACGCCCCCGCCTCGACCACGGAACCCCCCGCCCGCCGCAACGCGGCCAGCCCGCCCGCATGAACCCGCCCCGGCGCCAACAGGACGGCCCGCACCCCGGCCCCCCGCCGAGCCAGCCGCGCCCCGGCGTACAGGGCGTCACCCCCGTTGTCCCCGCTCCCCACCAGCAGCACCACCCTGCTGCCGTACACCCGCCCCAGCACATCCGCGCAGGCCGCGGCGAGCCCGGCGGCGGCGCGCTGCATCAGCGCCCCCTCCGGCAACCGCGCCATCAGTTCCCGCTCCGCCGCCCTGACCGTCTCCACGCTGTAAGCAGTCCGCATACCCCTGAGTTTCCCCCCAAGTGCCGTTCCCTGCCTGCCCCTCCCGGACCTCTTGACTCGGCCCACCACCCTTGCCACACTCCGCGCCCCCACCGAATGAATCGATTCACTCGAACGGGTTCGACAACCCGACAAGGCCCCCCGAAGGACTCCCTGAAGGACCCCCCATGCGACGCAGAGCCGCGTTACTCACCGCAGCAGCAACGGCCCTCCTCACGGCAACGGCCACCCTCACCACCACCACCCCCACCCCCGCCCGCGCAGTGACAGCCGCGGCCTGCGGCGAGGGCACCTACCACGCCGAAGCCGTCCGCTCCGGCTCCACCTGGACCGCGCGCCGAGGCAGCAGCACGGTCTACACAGGCACCGACATGCGCGCGGCCGTCCAGGCGGCGATCGGCGCCCTCACGGCGAACCGCACCAGCAAGGAACGCGTCGTGGTCCGCGGCTCCGGCACCGTCTCCGCCGGCTCCCGCATCTCCCTCCCCAGCTACACGGTCCTCGACGTCTGCGGCACGATCGACGTCACCGGCACCGGCTCGGGCGACCAGGCGCCGGTCTACTCACGGGGCACGCGCGACATCGAGGTCCAGCACCTCAACGTCACCGGCGCCCCGCTCTACGGCATCTTCCTGCGCAACGTGCAGAACGTGGTCCTGGGCCAGATCGACATGCGCCTCTCCTCCGGCCTCGGCGTCCGCATCGACAACCGCGGCGACACCAGCCAGTGGACGCGCAACGTGCGCATCGACAACGTCCACGTCTCCGGCGCGTCCAGCCACGCGGTGGAGACGTACGGCGTGGACGGCCTGACCGTCGGCACGGTGACCGCCCGCAACGTCGGCGAGTCGGGCCTGCTGCTCAACCAGACGATCAACGCCACGGTCACGAAGGTGGACGCGGAGAACGCCGGCGCCGGCACCGGCTACGCCGCGTTCCGCATGGCCAACCGCAACGGCCGGATCGGCAGCGGCTACCCCACGAACATCCGCGTCGGCGAGGTGATCGCGCGCGGCGGCGGACGCGGCGTGTTCTGCGTCTCGGAGAGCGGAGGAGCGACGATCGACAGGATCACGCTCTCCGACACCGGCAACAACGCGATCCTGATCGAGAACTGCTCCAACGTGAACCTCGCGGCGCAGAGCGGCACGGTCACCGGCGGCGGCGAGATCCGCCTGGCGGCCCGCTCGGAGTTCCCGAACAACAGGGACATCACCATCCAGAACCTCACGGTGACGAACTCGTCCCTCCGCGAAAGCCCCTGCGGCGAGAACACGACGTTCCGCAACAACCGCCTGGTGAACAGCACACAGTCGATCTGCTAGCCGCACACAACACAGCGGGGTGCGGCACCCAAAGGCACCGCACCCCGCAAAGCGAGCCTCAGCCCGTCAGTTGGTGCACAGCATCCCGGCCCGCAGCCGCTTGAGAGTCCGCGACAGCAGTCGCGACACATGCATCTGCGAGCACCCCAGCCGCTCCCCGATCTCCGCCTGCGTCAGCTCCTCCACGAACCGCCAGTGGACGATCTTCCGCTCCCGCTCGTCCAGCTCGGCGATCATCGGGGCGAGGGCGTGGAAGTCCTCGACCAGACCCAGCGCCGCGTCCTCGGCGCCGATGAAGTCGGCGAGCACGGACTCCCCGTCCGGCTCGCTGCCGATCGCGGCGTCCAGCGACGCGGAGTTGTAGCCGTTGGCGGCCAGCCGGGCCTCGTTGACCTCGGCCTCGGTGAGGCTCATCAGGGTCGCCAGCTCGGCGGTGGTGGGCGTACGGCCCAGCCGGCTGCGCAGTTCCTCGGTGGCGCGGGCGAGCTGCACCCGGGCCTCCTGGAGCCGGCGCGGCACGTGCACGGACCACGAGGTGTCACGGAAGAAACGCTTGATCTCGCCGACGATGTAGGGGATCGCGAAGGAGGTGAACTCGACCTCGCGGGAGAGCTCGAACCGGTCGATGGCCTTGATCAGACCGATCATGCCGACCTGGACGATGTCCTCCATCTCCTCCGGGCCGCGGCTGCGGAACCGGCCGGCCGCGTAGCGGACAAGGGACATGTTCATCTCGATCAGCGTGTTGCGCGCGTACTGGTACTCGTGGGTACCTTCCTCCAGCTCCGTCAGCCGACGGAAGAACTGCCTGGACAGTTCACGCGCGTCCTGCGGCGCGACCTGGCCGGGATTCGCGACCTCCGGCAGCTCGGTCACGCTCTGCGCCTGGTCCGTCCGTGCCATTGTCGACGTCACAGTGAAGCCCTCCCTCATTCGTGCCCCCGCTCCGATACCGGCTCCCTGCCTGTACCCCCACTTCTGGGTTACACGCACGTGCCTCAAAAAAACTTTTCCGCGGAGCGCGAAGGCTCACCCCTCCGCGATCACGACCGCCGAGGCGACCCCCGCGTCGTGGCTCAGCGACACGTGCCAGGAGCGCACGCCCAGCTCCTCCGCCCGGGCGGCGACGGTCCCCTTGACCCGCAGCCGCGGCTGCCCGCTGTCCTCGCACCACACCTCGGCGTCGGTCCAGTACAGCCCCGCGGGCGCACCGAGCGCCTTGGCCAGGGCCTCCTTGGCGGCGAACCGCGCCGCCAGGGAGGCGATGCCGCGCCGCTCCCCGCTGGGCAGCAGCAGCTCGCTCTCCACGAAGAGCCGCCGCGCCAGCCCGGGCGTGCGTTCCAGCGACGCGGCGAACCGCTCGATCTCGGCGACGTCGATCCCGACTCCGATGATGCTCATGCGGGCACCTTAGATCGACGTCCCCGGCCACCCCGCTACCCACGCCTCATCCCCCACCTCACTCCACGGTCACCGACTTGGCGAGGTTGCGCGGCTGGTCGACCTCGTTGCCGCGGGCGGTGGCCAGCTCGCAGGCGAACACCTGCAACGGCACGGTCGCCACCAGAGGCTGGAGCAGCGTCGGCGTGACGGGAACGCGGATCAGATGATCGGCGTACGGGACGACCGCGTCGTCCCCCTCCTCCGCGACCACGATGGTCCGGGCGCCCCGTGCCCGGATCTCCTGGATGTTGGACACGATCTTGTCGTGCAGCACGGACCGCCCGCGCGGCGACGGCACGACGACGACCACCGGCAGGTCGTCCTCGATCAGCGCGATCGGCCCGTGCTTCAGCTCGCCCGCCGCGAAGCCCTCCGCGTGCATGTAGGCGAGCTCCTTCAGCTTCAGCGCGCCCTCCAGGGCGACCGGGTAGCCGACGTGCCGCCCCAGGAAGAGCACGGTGTTCTTCCCGGCCAGCGAGCGGGCGAGCTCCCGTACCGGCTCCATGGTCTCCAGGACCCGTTCGACGGCCCCGGAGATCGAGGCGAGGTCGCGGACCACGGCGCGGATCTCGTCGGCGTACTTGGTGCCGCGCACCTGCCCGAGATAGAGGGCGACCAGATAGCAGGCGACCAGCTGCGTCAGGAAGGCCTTGGTGGACGCGACGGCGACCTCGGGGCCGGCGTGCGTGTAGAGGACGGCGTCCGACTCGCGCGGAATCGTCGAACCGTTCGTGTTGCAGATGGCCAGCACCTTGGCGCCCTGCTCCCGCGCGTGCCGCAGCGCCATCAGCGTGTCCATGGTCTCGCCGGACTGGGAGACGGCGACGACGAGGGTCTGCTGGTCGAGGATCGGATCGCGGTAGCGGAACTCGCTCGCCAGCTCCACCTCGCACGGCACGCGCGTCCAGTGCTCGATGGCGTACTTGGCGATGAGCCCGGCGTGGAAGGCCGTGCCGCAGGCGACGATGACCACCTTGTCGACCTCGCGCAGCACGTTCGCCGGGATGCGCACCTCGTCCAGCGTCAGCGAGCCCGCCCCGTCGATCCGCCCGAGCAGCGTGTCGGCGACCGCCTTGGGCTGCTCGGCGATCTCCTTGAGCATGAAGTAGTCGTAGCCGCCCTTCTCGGCGGCGGAGGCGTCCCAGTCGACGTGGTACTCGCGGACGTCGGCCGGCGCCCCGTCGAAGTCCGTCACCGTCACCGTGTCCCGGCGCAGCTCGACCACCTGGTCCTGCCCCAGCTCGATGGCCTCACGGGTGTGCGTGATGAAGGCGGCGACGTCGGAGGCGAGGAACGACTCGCCCTCACCGACGCCCACCACCAGCGGTGAGTTGCGGCGCGCGCCGACGACCACGTCGGGCTCGTCGGCGTGCACGGCGACGAGCGTGAAGGCGCCCTCCAGCCGCCGGCACACCAGGCGCATGGCCTCGGCGAGGTCGGCGCAGGCGGAGTACTCCTCGGCGAGCAGATGGGCGACGACCTCGGTGTCGGTCTCGGAGGCCAGTTCGTGCCCGCGCTCGGTCAACTCCTCGCGCAGGGCGGCGAAGTTCTCGATGATGCCGTTGTGGACGACGGCGACCCGGCCCGCGTTGTCCAGGTGCGGGTGGGCGTTGGCGTCGGTCGGACCGCCGTGCGTGGCCCACCGGGTGTGCCCGATGCCGGTCGACCCGGCGGGCAGGGGCCGTTCGCTCAGCTCCTTCTCCAGGTTGACCAGCTTCCCGGCCCTCTTCGCCGTGGCCAGTCCGCCGTCGGCCTGCACGGCGACGCCCGCCGAGTCGTAGCCCCGGTACTCCAGTCGCTTCAGTCCGGCCGTCACGACGTCAAGCGCCGACTGCGGCCCCACGTAACCCACGATTCCGCACATGCCGGGCAGCCTACGGTCCGTCAGCCGCCGAAAACGGACTCCGCGTGCCCGAAATCGGAAATTCCCACCGGTGCGCGAGGCACCGGTGGGACAGATTCCGCGTCAGCCGAGCTTGCCGACCTGGGCGGCGACGACGTCGGCCGGCACCTCGAAGTCCTTGCCGGTGGCCATGGACGCGAGGTTCACCGCGCTGAAGGTGACCACGGTGGCGCCCTTGCGCACGACGACGATCTTGGCGGGCGCCTTGACGCCCTCGTCGGCGGCGACGGTCAGCGTGACGGCGGCGCCCTCGTCGCCACCCTCGGGCGCGTCGGTCGTGGCGACCTTCTCGACGTTCATCGGCTCACCGACGACGGTGGCCTTGAACCCGCCCGCGCACTTCTCGGCCGCGGCGACGAGCCCCTTCACGGCCTGCTCGGCGCCGTCACCCTCGTACGAGGCGAGATTGATGAGCATCTTCTCCAGATCCAGCGCGGCCACCAGGGCGTCCTCGGGCTTGGTGTCCGCGGACGGCTTCACCGGCTCACCGGTCCAGGACCGCTTCACGGACGCGGCCGGCTCGCCCTGCGCCACGCCGGCCTGGGCGTGCGCCAGCGGCAGACAGGCGGCGTCCTCCGTCTCCACCTTCTCGTCGGCGATGTCGTCCGCCGCGGGGAGCTTGGTGGCGACCTTGCCGCTCTTGACGTCCGACTGCGCGAGGGCGGCCTTCTCCAGCTCGGCGGCGGTGAGCGCCTTCGCCGGGGCGGCGGCGGAGGTGGTGGAGGCGGGCTTGCCCTTGCCCTCGTCGCCCTTGTCCTGGTCGTCGCCGGAGCCGCCGCAGGCGGTGACGAGCAGGGCCAGCGTGGCGGCGGAGGCGGCGAGCGCGGTACGACGGACGGAGCTGGTTCTCACGGTGGAACTCTTTCTCGAAGGTGCGGAGGGTCCGCATCATGTGCGCGCACTGTAAACACAGCCACTTCACAGTTGATCACCGGGTCCCGCATCCCGGCGTGACACAGCCCACCCGCCACCCCGTTCAAACTCCGTTAACAATGGACTGTGATCTCTCCGGTCTCCCCGATGCCCCGGAGCGCCCACCGGCAGCGGCCGGAGGCGACTCCCTACATGGACCTCACCCGCGCCGAGTGGAGCGCGCTGCGCGACAAGACTCCGCTGCCCCTGTCGGCGGCGGAGGTCGAACAGCTGCGCGGCCTGGGCGACGTCATCGACCTCGACGAGGTACGAGACATCTACCTGCCGCTCTCCCGCCTCCTCAACCTCTACGTCGGCGCCACCGACGGCCTGCGGGGCGCGCTCAACACGTTCCTCGGCGAGAAGGGCTCCCAGTCGGGCACGCCCTTCGTCATAGGGGTCGCCGGCTCCGTCGCCGTCGGCAAGTCCACCGTGGCCCGGCTGCTCCAAGCCCTGCTCTCCCGCTGGCCCGAGCACCCCCGCGTGGAACTCGTCACGACGGACGGCTTCCTCCTGCCCACGAAGGAACTCCAGGCACGCGGCCTGATGTCGCGGAAAGGTTTCCCCGAGTCCTACGACCGGCGCGCGCTGACCCGCTTCGTCGCGGACATCAAAGCCGGCAAGGCAGAAGTCTCCGCCCCGGTCTACTCCCACCTGATCTACGACATCGTCCCGGACGAGAAACTCACGGTGCGGCGGCCGGACATCCTGATCGTCGAGGGCCTGAACGTCCTCCAGCCGGCCCTTCCCGGCAAGGACGGCCGCACCCGCGTCGGCCTCGCCGACTACTTCGACTTCAGCGTGTACGTCGATGCCCGCACCGAGGACATCGAGCAGTGGTACCTGAACCGCTTCCGCAAGCTGCGCCGGACGGCGTTCCAGGACCCGTCCTCGTACTTCCGCACGTACACGCAGGTCTCCGAGGAGGAGGCGCTGGACTACGCCCGCACGATGTGGCGGACCATCAACAAGCCGAACCTCGTCGAGAACATCGCCCCCACCCGCGGCCGGGCGACCCTGATCCTCCGCAAGGGCCCGGACCACAAGGTCCAGCGGCTGAGCCTCCGCAAACTCTGATCATGGCTAACCTTCCGCCATGCTGCACCTGCGCCTGATCACACCGCCCGGACAAACCGAGGACGCGGTCCGACTGATCGAGAAGACGGTCGGAACGGCCCACCTGTGCGTGCTGACGGGCGCCGCCCGCGACCCCGCCGGGGACGTCATCCTCTGCGACGTGGCCCGCGAGTCCGCCGACGACCTCCTGAGCGGCCTGAAGAACCTCAACCTGGACACGACCGGCTCCATCGCCGTGGAGAACGTCGACCTGTCCCTCTCGGACCGCGCGGACCGGGCCGAGAAGGAAGCACCCGGCGAAGGCGCGGACGCGGTGCTCTGGGAGCAGCTCACCGAAGCGACCCACGAGGAGTCGACCCTCTCGGTCACCTACCTGGCGTTCCTCACCCTGGCCACCATGATCGCGGCATGCGGCGTGGTGCTGGACAACGCGATCCTGATCGTGGGGGCGATGGCGGTAGGCCCGGAGTTCGGCCCCTTGGCCGGCATCTCCACAGCAGCGGTCCAACGCAAACCACGCCTGGCACTCCGCTCGCTGAACGCCCTCCTGGTGGGCTTCGCCGCGGCGATAGTGCTCACCGTGCTCTTCAGCCTCTTCATGGACGCGGTAGGCCTGTTCACCCAGCGACAACTCGAAGGCGAACGCCCCCAGACCGGCTTCGTCTACGCCCCCGACTGGTTCTCGTTCGTCGTGGCGGTGTTGGCCGGCGCAGCAGGCACCCTCTCCCTCACGTCCGCGAAGTCAGGAGCGCTCGTAGGAGTCGCCATCTCCGTAACGACAGTCCCCGCCGCAGCAAACGCAGCCGTAGCCCTGAGCTACGGCGACACAACCCAGACCTGGGGATCGACCGAGCAACTCCTGCTCAACCTCCTGGGCATCACCCTGGCGGGAACGCTGACCCTGCTGACCCAGAAGCACCTGTGGCGCAAGCAGCACGCGCGCCTACGACGCCGGCGCGGCACCACGTCGGTGTAGCCGCGTACAGCGGGGAGGGGACGGGGTGGGGGTGGTCGCCCGCAGCGGCCGGCGCGTCCGCGCCCTCCCTTGTCAGGCGACTCGATCGCGCCGGACCGAGGACGACCACCCCCACCGCGGCCCCGCACCACGCACCCCCGGTAGGCGCTACGGCGACCCCCACCGATGCGCAACCCTGCGCCGCAGGCATCCGACCGCACCCCCACCGGAGGGAACCCTGCGCCGCAGGCACCCGCACCTCAGCCCAACGCCGACTTCACCGCATCCGCGAGCCGCCCCGCCACCGACCGAGCCTGATCGATGTCGGCCGCCTCGACCATGACCCGCACCAGCGGCTCCGTCCCGGAGGGACGCAACAGCACCCGCCCGGTCTCCCCGAGCTCCCGCTCGGCCTCACCCACCGCCGTGGCCAGCTCCGCCGACGTCTTCACCCGGGACTTGTCCACATCAGGGACATTGATCAGCACCTGCGGCAGCCGCTCCATCACGGAAGCCAGCTCCCGCAGCGTCCGCCCACTCTCGGCAACCCGCGCCGCCAGCAGCAACCCCGTCAGCGTCCCGTCCCCCGTCGTCGCGTGGTCGAGAACGATCACGTGCCCGGACTGCTCGCCGCCCAAGGCGAACCCGTGCTGCTTCATCTCCTCCAGCACGTACCGGTCCCCCACCGCCGTCTGGACGAGCCGGATCCCCTCCCGCTCCATGGCGAGCTTGAACCCGAGGTTCGACATCACCGTCGCGACGACCGCGTCGGACCGCAGCGCCCCCCGCTCCCGCATGGCCAGCGCCAGCACCGCGAGGATCTGGTCCCCGTCGACCTCCTCCCCGGTGTGGTCGACGGCGAGACACCGGTCGGCGTCCCCGTCGTGCGCGATCCCCAGCGCGGCCCCGTGCTCGACGACAGCGGCCTTCAGCAGCGCGAGGTGCGTCGACCCGCACCCGTCGTTGATGTTCAGCCCGTCCGGCTCGGCCCCGATGGTCACGACCTCGGCCCCGGCCCGCCGGAACGCTTCCGGCGACACCTGCGACGCCGCCCCGTGCGCCTCGTCCAGCACGATCTTCAGCCCGTCGAGCCGGTTCGGCAGCACGCCCACGAGGTGGGCGACATACGTGTCGAGCCCCTCCTCGTAGTCCCGCACGCGCCCGACGCCGGCCCCGGTGGGCCGGTCCCACGGCGCACCGGTCCGGTGCTCCTCGTAGACCGCCTCGATCCGGTCCTCCAGCTCGTCGGCGAGCTTGTGCCCCCCGCGGGCGAAGAACTTGATGCCGTTGTCGGGCATGGCGTTGTGGCTGGCGGAGAGCATCACGCCGAGGTCGGCGCCGAGCGCCCCCGTGAGGTGGGCGACGGCCGGCGTCGGCAGCACGCCGACCCGCAGGACATCCACGCCCGCGCTGGCGAGCCCGGCGACCACGGCGGCCTCCAGGAACTCCCCGGACGCGCGCGGGTCACGCCCGACGACGGCGGTGGGCCGGTGCCCTTCGAACGTGCCCGCCTCGGCCAGTACGTGCGCTGCGGCGACGGACAGGCCGAGGGCCATCTCCGCCGTGAGATCCGCGTTGGCGACACCGCGCACGCCGTCCGTGCCGAAGAGTCGTCCCACTTGTCCTCCTGAGGATGCGTCAGTACCGACAGCCCTCCAGGGCCCCGCCACCTAGGTCCCGCCGAGGCGTTGGACCGGCCCGTACGGCCGACGGCTGTGCCACTGACAAAGCTGAGCTCTTGATATTTCGACGGTCGCGAACCAACCGCGGCTCCCGGCGTCCAGCACCCGGTCCCCGGTCCGGCACCCGGCGCCTCCCGCAACGGGAACGCCACCGGCCGTACACCACGGCGTCACCGCCCGACCATCCGATCACATTAGCGTTTGAGCGCCTTGTGCCGTTATACGCCCACGCCAGTGAATAAACGAACGCCCCGGCAGCACGTTGGCGTGCCGCCGGGGCGTTCGGAGTACGCGCGAGCGCCTGCGATGTACGCGCGAGCGCCCTGCGATTAGCGCTTGCTGTACTGCGGAGCCTTGCGGGCCTTCTTCAGACCGGCCTTCTTCCGCTCGACCGCACGGTCGTCGCGGCGCAGGAAGCCGGCCTTCTTCAGCGGACCGCGGTTGTTGTCGACGTCCGCCTCGTTCAGCGCGCGGGCGACACCGAGACGGAGCGCACCGGCCTGACCGGAGACACCGCCACCCGCGATGCGGGCGATGACGTCGTAGCGGCCCTCGAGCTCGAGCACCTTGAAGGGCTCGTTCACTTCCTGCTGGTGCACCTTGTTCGGGAAGTAGTCCTCGAGGGTGCGACCGTTGATCTTCCACTTGCCGGTGCCCGGGACGATCCGGACGCGGGCGATGGCGTTCTTGCGACGGCCCAGGCCGGCGGCCGGCTGGGGCTCGCCGAAGCGGGACGCCATGGACTCCGAGGTGTACTCGCCCTCGACGGGCGCCTCGGACTCGGTGGTGTAGCTGTCGATGTCAAGCTCTTCGAGCGGCTGCTCGGCAGTGGTCTCGGCCACGATGCTCCTCAGATTCTTTTCGGTCTTAGGGGGTGGCCGGACTTACTGCGCGACCTGGGTGATCTCGAACGGCACCGGCTGCTGGGCGCCGTGCGGGTGCTGGTCGCCCGAGTAGACCTTCAGCTTCGAGAGCATCTGACGGCCCAGGGTGTTCTTGGGGAGCATGCCCTTGACGGCCTTCTCGATGGCCTTCTCGGGGTTCTTGGCAAGCAGCTCGTCGTAGCGGACGGAACGCAGACCGCCCGGGTAGCCCGAGTGGCGGTACGCCATCTTCTGGGTCCGCTTGTTGCCGGAGAGGTGCACCTTGTCGGCGTTGATGATGATGACGAAGTCACCGGTGTCGACGTGAGGGGCGTAGATGGGCTTGTGCTTGCCGCGCAGGATGGAGGCGGCAGTGGAGGCCAGACGGCCCAGGACGACGTCCTGAGCGTCGATGACGTGCCACTGGCGCGTCACATCGCCGGGCTTGGGGCTGTACGTACGCACGGTTCGTAGCCTTCGCTTCTTCAGTGAATGGTCCTGACAAGGTCACCGAAGACGATCACGACAGCCCTGACCGCACAGCGGTGACGCAAACCGCGTGCTGGTCGCTGGTCATCGGCCCGGTGGACCGGTGTAAGGGCCCCTCACGTGAGAATGAGTAAGCCACTACACACAACGAACATGCAGGATATACGCGCTCGGCCGGACGGGTCAAAACGAGCCCGCCGCCCGTGGGCGCACCCCATTTTACGACCGCACGGCACCCCCCGTGGCCGCACGCCACCCGTCCGCCGCCCGACCAGCCCCTTCCCCGTCCCCCGCGCCCCGGGCGCCCCGCACGGCGTGGTACGCCACCGACCCCGCCAGCAGGCACAGCGAGGCGGCGTCCCGGAACGCCCGCCGCTTCCCCGACTCCAGCCACGGCCAGGTCACCCCCGGCAGCTGCGGCACCAGCGCCAGCCAGAACCCCGGCCGCCGGGTCACCGACCCCGCGTACGGCAGTCCGGCGAGCAGCAGCGGCAGCACGACCAGCAGGTAGTGGTTGTAGGAGGGCCGCGACACCAGGAACGCGGACAGCATCAGCCCGGCGGAGGTCTCCGCCAGCCGCAGCGGCTCGGGTCCAGGACCCCGCCACCGCCGGTACGCGCACCCCACCCCGACCGCCGCGGCGGCCACGGCCAGCGCCTGGGCCAGAGCCTGCGGCACGCCGAGCCGGGGCAGCACCGCCGCGGGACCCGCCTCGTACAGGCGCAGGAAGGCGTCGTCGGCGGTGAACAGAAAGGGGAGCGTCCGGGTGAGGAACCCGGTGGGGTCCGGCAGGAAGAACGCGGCCACGACCGACGAGACCGCCGGCACCAGCACCACCAGGGCGAGCGCCCCCCACCGGCGGGCGAAGAGGAACAGCAGCGCCATCGGCGCGAGCAGCGGCTTCAGCGCCACCGCCACCCCGATCACCGCGCCCGCCGCGACCCACCGCCCCCGGCTCGCCAGCAGCAGGCACAGCGGCAGCGCCAGCACGGCCGTCACCGTCCAGTTGCCCAGCCGCACCAGCTGGGCGAACGGCGCGAACCCGGCCGCGAGCCCGATCAGCCCGAGCACGGCGAGCCTGCTGTGCAGCGGCACCCGGTGCGTCAGCAGCGCGCACACCCAGCCCCCCATGAGCGCGAGGACGACCGCCACCGGCACCAGGACGTCCAGCACGGACCGCGGCAGCAGCGCCTGCGGGGCGGCCGCGACGACCGCGCTCGGGAAATAGAGGAAGTGCGCGTCGTCGTACGGCGATCCGCCGTCCAGCCAGGTGCGCGCCGCGTCCACGACGATGCCGTTGTCCATGCCTCCGTCCGAGGTCACCAGCACCGTATGGGTCGTCAGAGCGGCCATGACCGCCACGAGTCCGGCCCACCAGCCGAGGCCCGCGGGACGCACCAACCACCCGGAGATGTCGCTTTTGCCCGTCGCCATGGGCGCAACGCTAGGGCCTCGCGCGCCCGTTGAGGCGGACCAGCACACCCCTTGCCCCGTCTAAGATGCGCCCCATGAGCTTTGGGCAGGGGGGGTCCTCACAGCAGTGGGATCCCTGGAAACCGAATTCCCAGCAGCAGCCGTGGAGCGGCGGCAGCGCCGGCGGGTCACCCGACTGGGCCGCGCTCGCCGACGCGTCCGAGGCGCGCGCCAAGCGGCGCCGGCTGCTGTTCATAGGCGGCGGCGCACTCGCCGCCGTGGCGATAGGCACCGCCGTGGCGGTCGCCGTCGTGTCCGCGGGCGGCTCCAACCAGGCCTCCCCGGGCGCCGAGTCGCAGCTGCCCGGCGTCTCCGACCTGCCGAGCCAGACCGGCACGGTGCCGTCGTTCGAGCCGACGAGCGCGCCGCCCCCGCTGGACCCGAAGGACTTCGTCGCCAGCGCCCAGAAGGACAAGGCGCCGCTGAGCCCCGACATCCTGTTCCCGGGCACGCAGCTGACCATGGGCGACACGGTCTACAAGAAGGGCCCGACCGCCGACACCAAGAACTGCGCGTCCGCGGCGAAGGCCACGCTCCCCAAGGTCCTCACCGGCAACGACTGCACGCGGCTGATCCGCGTCACCTACAGCCGGGACGGCGTGGCGGTGACGGTCGGCGTGGCGGTCTTCGCGACCGAGGCGCAGGCGACGAAGGCCAAGCAGCAGGCGGACGCGAAGAGCATCGTGAAGTCGCTGTCGGGCGGCGGGGTGAAGGACTTCTGCGTCGGCGCGGTCTGCCGCTCCACCACCAACGCCTACGGCCGCTACGCCTACTTCACGCTGACCGGCTTCACCAGCGGCAAGGACGTGACGGAGAAGGACAAGGCCGTCTTCAAGACCGGCGACGACCTCCAGGAGTTCACGTACCGTCAGATCCGCCGCAGGGGCGAGGCCCAGGCGTCGGCGGCGGCGGTCGGCTGACCCAGGGCCTTTCGTTCGGATCAGGCCGGGCGCGTCAGCAGCAGCCGGCCGACGGCAGCGTCCGCTTGTTGCGCGCCTCGGCGCTGCGGGCCGCGAGGAGTTCGTCGGCCGGGTAGCCGACCTCCTCCAGGGTCAGGCCGTGCGGGCGTACGACATGGACCGCCGAGTCCCGTACGCCCGCCGCCAGGACCTTCGCGGGCCAGTCCGGCGTGCGGTGCCCGTCGCCCACGAACAGCAGCGCGCCGATCAGCGAGCGCACCATGTTGTGACAGAAGGCGTCGGCCCGCACGGTGGCGGTGACGATCCCGTCCTCGCCGCGCACGAGACTCAGCTCCTGCAACGTCCGGATGGTGGTCGCGCCCTCCCGCTTCTTGCAGTAGGCGGCGAAGTCGTGCTCGCCCAGCAGCCCCCGCGCCGCCTCGTTCATGGCGTCCACGTCCAGCGGCCAGTCGTGCCACAGCACGTGGTTGCGCAGCAGCGGGTCGACGCCGCCGGGGTTGTCGGTGACGCGGTAGGCGTAGCGCCGCCAGATCGCGGAGAAACGCGCGTCGAAGCCCGCCGGGGCCTCCCGCAACGCCCACACCCGCACGTCCTTCGGCAGCCGCCCGGCGAGCCGCTTCAGCAGCTTCGGCCGGTGCTCGGCCCAGACCTCCCGCGGCAGATCGACATGCGCGACCTGTCCGCGCGCGTGCACGCCGGCGTCGGTCCGCCCCGCCACGGTCAGCTCGTACGTCGTCGCGGACCGCGTCACGGTCCGCAGGGCGTCCTCGATCTCCCCCTGCACGGTCCGCCGCCCCCCGGCCTGCTTGGCCCACCCGGAGAACTCGGTCCCGTCATAGGAAAGATCCAGCCGAACCCGCACCACACCACTCACCCAGATCTCCCTCGTACAACGAAAGCGGGCCCGCTCCTGTAAAAGAAGCGGGCCCGACAACACCCCTCAAGGGGCGCGGGGAACTGCGCGCCAAGCCACGACGAACGCCGCAGCCGCACTCGCACAGCCCCCGGCAGACGCTTACGCGTCCTTCGACTCCTCGGCAGGAGCCTCAGCAGCCTCAACGGCCTCCGCGTCCTTGGCGGACCGCTTGGTCGCGGCCTCGGCCTCGCCGACCGCGGCCTGCTGCACCGTCAGCGCCTCGACCAGCTCGATGACGGCCATGGGCGCGTTGTCGCCACGGCGGTTACCGATCTTGGTGATGCGGGTGTAGCCACCGGGACGGTTCTCGTACCGCGGGCCGATCTCGGTGAAGAGCGTGTGCACGATGCTCTTGTCCGTGATCACCTGGAGCACCTGACGGCGGTTGTGAAGGTCGCCCTTCTTCGCCTTGGTGACCAGACGCTCGGCGTACGGACGCAGCTTGCGCGCCTTCGCCTCGGTGGTGGTGATGCGGCCGTGCTCGAAAAGCGCCTTCGCGAGGTTCGCGAGCATGAGCTTCTCGTGCGCGGCGCTGCCGCCCAGACGGGCACCCTTGGTGGGCCTCGGCATGGTGTATCTCCTAGGTGTCTGCCCCGGCCGTATCAGGTACCGGAGTCAGTATCCGAGCAGGCGGTCGCCTGTCGGAGATCCGGGGCGCCTTGCGACGCCCCGGAGGGTCCGCGCCCCGAAGGGGCGCGGGGAACTGCGCGACCAGCCACAGCCGGCCGGCAGCCGAATCAGTACTGCTCGGTCTCCACGAAGCCCGCGTCCGCGTCGTCATCGGCGCCGAAGGCGTCAGCCGCAGCGGTCGGGTCGAACCCGGGAGGCGAGTCCTTCAGCGCGAGCCCCATACCGGCGAGCTTGGCCTTGACCTCGTCGATGGACTTCGCACCGAAGTTCCGGATGTCCAGCAGGTCCGCCTCGGACCGCGCGACGAGCTCACCCACGGAGTGGATGCCCTCACGCTTGAGGCAGTTGTACGACCGGACGGTGAGCTCGAGCTCCTCGATCGGAAGCGCGAGGTCGGCCGCCAGCGCCGCGTCCGTCGGGGACGGACCCATGTCGATGCCCTCGGCGTCGATGTTCAGCTCGCGGGCGAGACCGAACAGCTCGACCAGGGTCTTGCCGGCCGACGCCATGGCGTCACGCGGCCGCATGGCCTGCTTGGTCTCGACGTCGACGATCAGCTTGTCGAAGTCGGTCCGCTGCTCGACACGGGTGGCCTCGACCTTGTACGTGACCTTGAGAACCGGCGAGTAGATCGAGTCGACCGGGATGCGCCCGATCTCCTGACCGACCTGCTTGTTCTGCACGGCGGAGACGTAGCCGCGACCGCGCTCGACGGTCAGCTCCATCTCCAGCTTGCCCTTGCCGTTGAGCGTGGCGAGGACGAGGTCGGGGTTGTGCACCTCGACACCGGCCGGGGGCGCGATGTCGGCGGCGGTGACCAGACCCGGGCCCTGCTTGCGCAGGTACATCACGACCGGCTCGTCGTGCTCGGACGACACGACCAGCTGCTTGATGTTGAGGATCAGGTCGGTGACGTCCTCCTTGACGCCCGGCACGGTGGTGAACTCGTGCAGGACGCCGTCGATGCGGATGCTGGTGACAGCGGCACCGGGGATCGACGACAGGAGGGTGCGGCGGAGGGAGTTGCCGAGGGTGTAGCCGAAGCCCGGCTCCAGCGGCTCGATCACGAACCGGGAGCGGAATTCGTCGACGACCTCTTCGGTCAACGAGGGACGCTGAGCGATCAGCATGAGTGGATCAGATCCTTCTTTCGTGGACGCCCGCTATTTGACGTCCGACGGGAACCGCACCCGGTGACAAGTGCGGGTACTGCAAGGGTACGGGCGATACGGCCCTTACGAGCCGTACCGCCCGGAACCCGAAGCCTGCGCGAAGCAGCCGTGCGTCAGACGCGACGACGCTTCGGCGGACGGCAGCCGTTGTGCGGGGTCGGGGTGACGTCCTGGATGGAGCCGACCTCGAGGCCCGTGGCCTGCAGGGAGCGGATGGCGGTCTCACGACCGGAACCCGGACCCTTGACGAACACGTCGACCTTGCGCATGCCGTGCTCCTGGGCGCGGCGGGCGGCCGACTCGGCGGCCATCTGCGCGGCGAACGGCGTGGACTTCCGGGAGCCCTTGAAGCCGACGTGGCCGGCGGAGGCCCAGGAGATCACGTTGCCCGACGGGTCCGTGATCGAGACGATCGTGTTGTTGAACGTGCTCTTGATGTGCGCGTGGCCGTGAGCGACGTTCTTCTTTTCCTTGCGGCGCACCTTCTTGGCAGCGCCCTGACGACCCTTGGGGGGCATCTGTACTCCTACGGGAGGTGGTCGGTCCTACAGCGAAGACCGCTGGACGGCGAAGTCCGCTGAGGACTACTTCTTGCCCGGCTTCTTCTTGCCGGCGATGGCGCGACGCGGGCCCTTGCGGGTACGCGCGTTGGTGCTGGTGCGCTGACCGCGGACGGGGAGACCGCGACGGTGACGCAGACCCTGGTAGGTGCCGATCTCGACCTTGCGGCGGATGTCGGCCTGGATCTCGCGACGGAGGTCACCCTCGGTCTTGATGTTGTTGTCGACGTACTCGCGGATCGCGACCAGCTGCTCTTCGGTCAGGTCGCGGACGCGGGTGTTCGGGTCGACGCCGGTGGCGGCCAGCGTCTGCTGCGAAAGGGTCCGGCCGATGCCGAACACGTAGGTGAGGGCGATCTCCACGCGCTTTTCGCGCGGGATGTCAACACCGGAAACGCGTGCCATTCAATGGCTCCAGTTGGTTGTCGGAGGTCTTCCACAGAACCGGCTCCCCGCCCGCCGTACCAGGTACGGGCCGGGTCCCCGGCCTCCGAGCCGGGGGTGTCGAGCCGTGCGGCTCGGGTCCTGCGTATGAACGTGTGTTGCTCGCGTCGCGCGAAGTCTGCGGGAGGCGCAGAGGGTGGATCAGTGCTGCGGTCAGCCCTGGCGCTGCTTGTGGCGCGGGTTGTCGCAGATGACCATGACCCGACCGTGACGGCGGATCACCCTGCACTTGTCGCAGATCTTCTTGACGCTCGGCTTGACCTTCATGGGATGTGAGGTTCTCCGGGTCAGTGCCATCACCCCGGCGGGCCGGGGCGCGGGCAAGATCTACTTGTACCGGTAGACGATCCGGCCACGCGTGAGGTCGTACGGAGACAGCTCCACCACGACCCGGTCGTCAGGGAGGATGCGGATGTAGTGCATGCGCATCTTGCCGCTGATGTGTGCCAGGACCTGGTGGCCGTTCTGGAGCTCGACCCTGAACATGGCGTTCGGCAGAGACTCGACGACAGTGCCCTCGATCTCGATGGCACCTTGCTTCTTGGCCACGCTTCGCCCTTCGAATCGACTACCTTGATCGACTCTTCAGTACACCGTGACCACATGCGGACATGCGGGTGCACCAGAGCCGACGAGTCAGTCTACGTCAGCGCACCCGGAAACACGAATCGAAGAATCCTGCCCCACCCGGGAGATCCTTAACCGAGCGGGTCGGTGGCGGCGGACGCGGCGAGGACCGGTCTCAGGCCAGCGGGTCCGGCGCCGCCGTGACGCCCAGCTCCGCCAGCTTCGCCTTGCCCCCGTCGGGGGCCGTCAGGACCAGGGGGCCCTGCTCGGTCAGGGCCACCGAGTGCTCCCAGTGGGAGGACCAGGTGCCGTCGGTGGTGATGACCGTCCAGTCGTCGGAGAGGACCTCGGTGCGCGGGGTGCCGAGGGAGACCATCGGCTCGATCGCCAGGCAGAAGCCGGGGACCAGCTTCGGCCCCTTGCCGCGCTTGCGGTCGACGTAGTTCAGCAGGTGCGGGTCCATGTGCATCTCGGTGCCGATGCCGTGGCCGCCGTAGTCCTCGATGATCCCGTACTTGCCGCCGCCGGGCTTCGGCTGGCGGCGGATGTACGTCTCGATCGCGCGGGAGACGTCGACCAGCCGGTTGCCCTGCTTCATCGCCGCGATGCCGGCCCACATCGACTCCTCGGTGACCCGGGAGAGCTCGATCAGCTCCGGGGAGTGACCGGAGCCGACGAAGGCGGTGTAGGCGGCGTCGCCGTGCCAGCCGTCGACGATGGCGCCGCAGTCGATGGAGATGATGTCCCCGTCCTTGAGCACCACGTCGTCGGACGGGATGCCGTGCACCACGACCTCGTTCACCGAGGTGCAGATGGTGGCGGGGAAGCCGCCGTAGCCGAGGAAGTTCGGCTTGGCGTTGTGCTCGGCGAGCACCTTGCGGGCGACCTGGTCCAGATCCTTGGTGGACGCCCCGGGCACGGCCGCCTCGCGGGTGGCCGCGTGGATGGCGGCGACGACCAGCCCCGCCTCGCGCATCTTGGCGATCTGCTCAGGGCTCTTGATCTGCACCATGGGGACGACGGCCTTTCTGGACCAGTGGGGTACGGACGCTTCCAACGATACGGGCGGGCGCCGCCCGGCTGCCGCGCGGACGGCGGCACCGACCCCGCCCACGCCACAGCCGCGGCTCCTCGGGAGGAACCGCGGCTGTGCAGGGCGGCGGAACGGACTACTGGCCGCTCTTCAGCGCCTCCAGCGCCCGGCCGGTGACCTCGTCGACGGGACCCATCGCGGAGATGGTCACCACCAGGCCCTGGGCCCGGTAGTAGTCGATGATCGGTTCGGTCTGCGTGTGGTAGACCTCCAGGCGCGTGCGGACGGTCTCCTCGGAGTCGTCGTCGCGCTGGTACAGCTCGCCGCCGCAGTGGTCGCAGACGCCGTCCTGCTTCGGCGGGCTGTAGGTGACGTGGAAGACGTGCGCGGAGTCCTTGCGGCAGACACGCCGCCCGGCGATCCGCTTCACGACCTCGTCCTCGGGGGCCTCGAGGTCGAGCACCGCGTCCAGCTTGATGCCCTCGGTCTTCAGCAGCTCGTCCAGCGCCTCGGCCTGCGACACGTTGCGCGGGAAGCCGTCCAGCAGGAAGCCGCCCTCGGCGTCGGGCTGCGCCATGCGGTCCTTGGCCATGGCGATGGTGACCTCGTCGGGGACGAGGTTCCCGGCGTCCATGTAGGACTTGGCGAGCTTGCCGAGCTCGGTCTGCCGGCTGATGTTGGCGCGGAACAGGTCGCCCGTGGAGATGTGCGGGATGCGCAGTTTCTCGGCAAGGCGGGTTGCCTGTGTGCCCTTCCCAGCACCCGGCGGCCCGACGAGGACGATTCGCATCAGCGGAGGAACCCTTCGTAATTGCGCTGCTGGAGCTGGCTCTCGATCTGCTTCACCGTCTCGAGACCGACACC
The DNA here is from genome assembly GCF_042647945.1 of Streptomyces lusitanus. Classification (NCBI taxonomy): domain Bacteria; kingdom Bacillati; phylum Actinomycetota; class Actinomycetes; order Kitasatosporales; family Streptomycetaceae; genus Streptomyces; species Streptomyces lusitanus. The sequence continues at coordinate 16,462 of NZ_JBHRWL010000002.1, read as the reverse complement.
CACGATGATCAGGATGCTCGTCCCGCCGAACGGGAAGTTCTGGTTTGCCCCGAAACCAACCAACGCCATCGTCGGTACGAGAGCGATCAGACCCAAGTACAGCGAACCCGGCCAGGTGATCCGGTTGAGTACGTAGCTCAGGTACTCAGCGGTCGGTCGGCCAGCCCGGATGCCCGGGATGAAGCCACCATACTTCTTCATGTTGTCCGCGACTTCCTCGGGGTTGAACGAGATGGCCACGTAGAAGAACGCGAAGAAGACGATGAGCAAGAAGTACAGCGTCACGTAGATCGGGTGGTCACCGCGGACGAGGTGCGACTCGATCCAGGTCTTCCAGCCCGAGGTGCCGCTGGAGAACTGCGCGATCAGCGCCGGGATGTACAGCAGCGACGAGGCGAAGATGACCGGGATCACACCGGCCTGGTTGACCTTCAGCGGGATGTAGGTCGACGTGCCGCCGTAGCTGCGGCGGCCGATCATGCGCTTCGCGTACTGGACGGGGATCCGGCGCTGGGCCTGCTCGACGAAGACGACCAGGCCGACCATGACCAGGCCGACGGCGATGACGGTGCCGAACTCGATCCAGCCGCCCGCCAGGCTGCCCTGCTCCTTGATGGCCCACAGGGCGGAGGGGAAGGTGGCGGCGATCGAGATGAACATCAGGATCGACATGCCGTTGCCGATGCCGCGGTCGGTGATCAGCTCACCGAGCCACATGACCACGGCCGTGCCGGCGGTCATGGTGATGACCATGGTGATGGTCACGAAGATCGACTGGTCCGGGACGATCTGGCTCGCGACCGGGCAGCCCTGGAAGAGGGCGCCGCTGCGGGCGGTGGCCACCAGGCCGGTGCCCTGGAGGATGGCGAGCGCGACCGTCAGGTAACGCGTGTACTGCGTGATCTTCGCCGTGCCGGCCTGCCCCTCCTTCTTCAGGGCTTCCAGGCGCGGGATCACCACGGTCAGCAGCTGCAGAATGATGCTCGCGGTGATGTACGGCATGATGCCGAGCGCGAAGACCGTGATCTGGAGCAGCGCGCCGCCGCTGAACATGTTCACCAGACCGAACAGGCCCTGGTTCGCCTGGGCGGCGTCGATACAGGTCTGGACGTTCCGGTAGTCGACACCCGGGATGGGGATGTGCGTACCGACGCGGTACACCACGATGATGCCGAGCGTGAAGAGCAGCTTCTTGCGCAGGTCGGGCGTCTTGAACGCCCGGGCGAACGCGGTGAGCACGGTGCCTCCTGCGACCCCCCGCGCAACTGCGTCAAGGGTGATGGTCTGAGATTCCGACTGAGGACGAATTCTTAACGGTCAACTGCCGCCCTGAGTGCCCCGCGTGGGGCTCCCGAGGTGAATGGGCAGCGCAGGCCACCTTACCGGCGACACCACCGCCCTAGGAACGACCAACCGGGGATACCCCATTTGTGGGGTATCCCCGGTCGGGATCGCTCTATGTCATCGAGACACCTGACGGGGTCAGACGAGCTCGGTGACGGTACCGCCGGCGGCGGTGATCTTCTCCTTGGCGGAGCCGGAGACGGCGTCGACCGTCACCTGCAGCGCCACGGAGATCTCGCCCTGGCCCAGGACCTTGACGAGGCTGTTCTTGCGCACGGCACCCTTGGCGACCAGGTCCTCGACCGTGACCTCTCCGCCCTCGGGGTAGAGGGAGGCGAGCTTGTCCAGGTTCACGACCTGGTACTCGGTCTTGAACGGGTTCTTGAAGCCCTTCAGCTTCGGGAGACGCATGTGGAGGGGCATCTGGCCACCCTCGAAGCGCTCCGGAACCTGGTAACGGGCCTTGGTGCCCTTCGTACCACGACCGGCCGTCTTACCCTTCGACGCCTCACCACGACCCACACGGGTCTTGGCGGTCTTGGCGCCCGGGGCGGGACGGAGGTTGTGGATCTTGAGCGGGTTGTTCTCCGCCATGATCAGTCGACCTCCTCGACCGTCACGAGGTGGCGGACGGTGTGCACCATGCCGCGGAACTCGGGGCGGTCCTCCTTGACGACCACGTCGTTGACCCTCTTCAGGCCGAGCGAACGCAGGGTGTCACGGTGGTTCTGCTTGCTGCCGATGTAGGACTTGACCTGCGTGATCTTGAGCTGCGCCATGATCACACACCCGCCCCGGCACGCGCACGCAGCAGGGCCGCGGGGGCGACGTCCTCGAGCGGCAGACCGCGGCGGGCCGCGATCTCCTCGGGACGCTGCAGGCCCTTCAGGGCCTCCACGGTCGCGTGCACGATGTTGATCGCGTTGTCGGAGCCGAGCGACTTCGACAGCACGTCGTGGATACCGGCGCACTCGAGCACGGCGCGCACCGGACCACCGGCGATCACACCGGTACCGGGCGACGCGGGCTTGAGCAGCACGACGCCGGCAGCCTTCTCACCCTGGATGGGGTGCGGGATGGTGCCCTGGATGCGGGGGACCTTGAAGAAGTGCTTCTTGGCCTCCTCAACGCCCTTGGCGATGGCGGCCGGCACCTCCTTGGCCTTGCCGTATCCGACACCCACGGTGCCGTCACCGTCGCCCACCACGACCAGCGCGGTGAAGCTGAAGCGACGACCACCCTTCACAACCTTGGCGACACGATTGATCGCGACGACGCGCTCGACGTACGCGGTCTTCTCGGCGGCAGCAGCGCCGCCGTCACGGCCCTTCCGGTCCCGCCGCTCGCCGCCACCGGCGCCGCCACCGCGGCGCTGGGGTCCAGCCATTGGATTACCTCTCTCTTTCCGCTAGCTTCAGCGGCTCAGAACTTGAGCCCGGCTTCGCGGGCGGCGTCCGCCAGGGCGGCGATGCGCCCGGCGTACTGGTTGCCACCACGGTCGAACACGACGGCCTCGACACCGGCGGCCTTGGCACGCTCGGCGACCAGGGCGCCGACCTGCTTGGCCTGCGCGGACTTGTCGCCCTCGCCGCCGCGGATCGACGCGTCCAGGGTGGACGCCGACGCCAGGGTGTGACCCTTCAGGTCGTCGATCACCTGCGCCACGATGTGGCGGTTGGAACGGGTCACGACCAGGCGAGGACGCTCGGCGGTGCCGGCGACCTTCTTGCGGATCCGGATGTGACGGCGCTTGATAGCAGCACGCTTGTACGCGTCGCCCTTGAGGATCTTCTGCCCGTATGCCATGGCTTACTTACCCGCCTTTCCGACCTTGCGGCGGATGACTTCGCCCTCGTACTTGACGCCCTTGGCCTTGTACGGGTCGGGCTTGCGCAGCTTGCGGATGTTGGCCGCAACCTCGCCGACCTTCTGCTTGTCGATGCCCTCGACCGAGAACCGGGTCGGGGTCTCCACCTTGAAGGTGATGCCCTCGGGGGCCTCGACCGTGATCGGGTGGCTGTAGCCGAGGGAGAACTCCAGGTTCGAACCCTTGGCGACAACGCGGTAACCGACACCGCTGATCTCGAGCTTCTTCACGTAACCCTGGGTCACGCCGGTGATCATGTTCGCCACCAGCGTGCGGGACAGGCCGTGCAGGGCCTTGTTCTGACGCTCGTCGTTGGGGCGGGTGACGTTCAGAACGCCGTCCTCACCCTTGGCGATCTCGATCGGCGCCACGACGGTGTGGGTCAGGCTGCCCTTGGGGCCCTTGACCGAGACCGTACGGCCGTCGATGGTGACGTCCACGCCGGCGGGAACCGCGATGGGGAGCTTGCCGATGCGCGACATAGCTGTTTCCTCCGTTCCCTTCTGCTACCAGACGTAGGCGAGGACTTCCCCACCCACGCCCTTCTTGCCGGCCTGCTTGTCGGTGAGGAGCCCGTGCGACGTGGAGATGATGGCCACGCCCAGGCCGCCGAGCACCTTCGGCAGGTTGGTGGACTTCGCGTACACCCGGAGACCGGGCTTGGAGATCCGCTTGATGCCCGCGATGGAGCGCTCACGGTTGGGGCCGAACTTCAGCTCCAGGACGAGGTTCTTGCCGACCTCGGCGTCCTCGACCTTCCAGCCCGTGATGAAGCCCTCCTGCTGGAGGATCTCCGCGATGTGCGACTTGATCTTCGAGTGCGGCATCGACACGGTGTCGTGGTATGCCGAGTTCGCGTTCCGCAGACGCGTAAGCATGTCTGCGATCGGATCAGTCATGGTCATGAATTGGCCTTCGGCCTCTCTCGCCGGGGTTTCCTGGTGCGCCATCCCTCTCCCCGATCCGAGACGGGACGGGTGCGGCGCGGTGGACCTACGGCGTAGTAAGCAAACATTGGCGGGCGGCTGCCCGCGTGGCGTACGGGCACGGCAGGCGCCCAACCCCACAAGCCTAAGCCATGTGGAGCGGGCCCCCTGCCGTTTCCCTTGCTTACCGAGAGCCCTGGGAGTCCGGGATGACCCGGATTACCAGGAGCTCTTGGTCACGCCCGGCAGCTCGCCGCGGTGAGCCATCTCACGAAGGCACACGCGGCACAGGCCGAACTTGCGGTACACGGAGTGCGGACGGCCGCAGCGCTGGCAGCGGGTGTAGCCACGCACACCGAACTTGGGCTTGCGAGCAGCCTTCGCGATGAGAGCCTTCTTCGCCATCTCGCTCACGCCTCCTTGAACGGGAAGCCGAGGTGACGGAGAAGGGCACGGCCCTCTTCGTCGTTGGTCGCCGTGGTGACCACGGTGATGTCCATACCCCGGACGCGGTCGATCTTGTCCTGGTCGATCTCGTGGAACATGACCTGCTCCGTGAGACCGAAGGTGTAGTTGCCACGGCCGTCGAACTGCTTGGGGGACAGGCCGCGGAAGTCGCGGATGCGCGGCAGCGCGAGCGACAGGGTGCGGTCCAGGAACTCCCACATGCGGTCGCCACGGAGCGTGACGTGGGCACCGATCGGCTGGCCCTCACGCAGCTTGAACTGCGCGATGGACTTGCGGGCCTTGGTGACGGCCGGCTTCTGACCGGTGATCGTGGTGAGGTCGCGGATGGCGCCCTCGATCAGCTTGGAGTCGCGGGCGGCGTCGCCCACACCCATGTTGACCACGATCTTGACGAGGCCGGGAACCTGCATGACGTTCTCGTAGGAGAACTGCTCGCGCAGCTTGCCCGCGATCTCCTCGCGGTACTTCGTCTTCAGACGCGGAGTGGTGGTGGTCGTCATCAGATGTCCTCACCCGTCCGCTTGGCAACGCGGATCTTGTTGCCTTCGTCGTCGAAGCGGTAACCGACGCGCGTGACGACCTTCTTGCCGTCCTTCTCCACGACCAGCTGGACGTTGGAGACGTGGATCGGGGCCTCGGTGGTGACGATGCCGCCGGCCTGGGAACCGCGAGCCGTCGGACCGGCCTTGGTGTGCTTCTTGACCCGGTTGACACCCTCGACCAGGACGCGCTGCTCGCGCGGGAAAGCGGCAATGACCTTGCCCTGCTTGCCCTTGTCCTTGCCGGTGATGACCTGGACCAGGTCGCCCTTCTTGATCTTCATGCTCACAGCACCTCCGGCGCGAGGGAGATGATCTTCATGAACTTCTTCTCGCGCAGCTCACGGCCCACCGGGCCGAAGATACGGGTGCCACGAGGGTCGCCGTCGTTCTTGAGAATGACGGCGGCGTTCTCGTCGAAGCGGATGTACGAGCCGTCCGGACGGCGGCGCTCCTTGACGGTGCGAACGATGACCGCCTTGACGACGTCACCCTTCTTCACGTTGCCACCGGGGATCGCGTCCTTGACGGTGGCGACGATGACGTCACCGATACCCGCGTAGCGGCGACCGGAGCCACCGAGCACACGGATGCAGAGGATCTCCTTCGCACCCGTGTTGTCGGCGACACGCAGTCGCGACTCCTGCTGGATCACGTCTATCTCCTGAATGTCTGCCGGTTCCCCGGGAGCCGCTCGGCGAGCGGCTCCCGGAGCCTGGCGGAACTGTCCTGCGAGGAATGCCCCGCAGGAGATTTACTTGGCCTTCTCGAGGATCTCGACGACGCGCCAGTGCTTCGTGGCGGACAGCGGCCGGGTCTCCATCAGGAGGACGCGGTCGCCGACGCCGGCGGCGTTCTGCTCGTCGTGGGCCTTGAGCTTGCTCGTGCTGCGGATGACCTTGCCGTACAGCGCGTGCTTCTTGCGGTCCTCGACGGCGACGACGACGGTCTTGTCCATCTTGTCGCTGACGACGATGCCCTCACGGGTCTTGCGGAAGCCCCGAGCCTCAGTGTTCGTCTCAGTCACGTTGTTCTCGCTCATCAGGCGCTCTCCACCGTCTCGATGCCCAGCTCGCGCTCACGCATCAGGGTGTAGATCCGCGCGATGTCCTTGCGGACGGCCTTGAGCCGACCGTGGTTCTCGAGCTGACCCGTGGCCGCCTGGAAGCGGAGGTTGAACAGCTCTTCCTTGGCCTCGCGGAGCTTCGCCAGAAGCTCCTCGTTGCCCAGCTCGCGCAGCTCTGACGCCTTGGTACCGGCCGACATCACGCTTCACCTGCCTCGCGCTTGACGATCTTGCACTTCATCGGCAGCTTGTGAGCCGCACGGGTCAGGGCCTCGCGCGCGATCTTCTCGTTGGGGTACGACAGCTCGAACATGACGCGTCCGGGCTTGACGTTGGCCACCCACCACTCCGGGGAGCCCTTACCGGAACCCATGCGGGTCTCGGCCGGCTTCTTGGTGAGGGGGCGGTCCGGGTAAATGTTGATCCAGACCTTGCCACCACGCTTGATGTGGCGGGTCATGGCGATACGAGCCGCTTCGATCTGGCGGTTCGTCACGTACGCCGGGGTGAGCGCCTGGATGCCGTACTCGCCGAACGCAACCTGCGTGCCACCCTTCGACATGCCGTTGCGCTTCGGGTGGTGCTGCTTGCGGTGCTTGACCCTACGGGGGATCAGCATGGTGGTCAGGCCTCCGTTCCGGTGCTCTCAGCCGGAGCGGCCGCCGGAGCCTCGGCCTTGGGGGCCTCGGCAGCGGGAGCCTGCTGCGGCTTGCGACCGCGACCGCCACGCTCGCCACCGCGGCCACCACGGGCCGGGCGGTCGGCACCGCCACGGGCCGGGCGGTTGCCGGCGCGGGCAGCGGCGTTCTCGGCGCGGACCTCGGCGATGTTCTTGACGTCGCCCTTGTAGATCCAGACCTTCACGCCGATGCGGCCGAAGGTCGTCTTGGCCTCGAAGAAGCCGTAGTCCACGTTCGCGCGGAGCGTGTGCAGGGGCACGCGGCCCTCGCGGTAGAACTCCGAGCGGGACATCTCGGCGCCGCCGAGGCGGCCACCGCACTGGATCTTGATGCCCTTGGCGCCCGCCTTCATGGCCGACTGCATGCTCTTGCGCATGGCGCGGCGGAAGGAGACGCGGGAGGAGAGCTGCTCGGCGACGGCCTGGGCGACCAGCTGAGCGTCGGTCTCGGGGTTCTTGACCTCGAGGATGTTCAGCTGGACCTGCTTGCCGGTGAGCTTCTCGAGGTCGCCGCGGATGCGGTCGGCCTCGGCGCCGCGGCGGCCGATCACGATGCCCGGACGCGCGGTGTGGATGTCCACACGCACACGGTCACGGGTGCGCTCGATCTCGACCTTGGAGATGCCGGCGCGCTCCATGCCGGACGTCATCATCCGACGGATGGCGACGTCTTCCTTGACGTAGTCCTTGTACAGCTTGTCGGCGTACCAACGCGACTTGAAGTCGGTCGTGACACCGAGCCGGAACCCATGCGGGTTAACCTTCTGGCCCATTACCGGGTTCCTTCCTTGCTGCTGACGACCACGGTGATGTGGCTGGTCCGCTTGCGGATCCGGTAGGCGCGGCCCTGGGCCCGCGGACGGAACCGCTTCAGGGTCGGGCCCTCGTCGACGTAGGCCTCGGAAATGAAGAGGCTGTCGACGTCGGTGTGGTCGTAGTTGTGCGCGGCGTTGGCAATGGCGCTGTCCAGCACCTTGCCCACCGGAACCGAGGCTGCCTGCGGAGCGAATCGCAGGACGGCCTGGGCCTCCGTGGCGTCCATGCCACGGATGAGGTCCACCACGCGGCGGGCCTTCATGGGCGTGACGCGGATGTACCGCGCCTGGGCCCTGGCTTCCATGGTTGTCCTTCCAGTTACTTACGTGTCTGTTGCGATCCGCGCCCTAGCGGCGCTTCGACTTCCGGTCTTCCTTGACGTGACCCCGGAAGGTCCGCGTCGGCGAGAACTCGCCGAGCTTGTGACCGACCATCGACTCGGTGACGAACACCGGGATGTGGGTCTTGCCGTTGTGCACCGCGATCGTGTGGCCGAGCATCGCCGGGACGATCATGGAGCGGCGGGACCAGGTCTTGATGACGTTCTTGGTACCGGCTTCGTTCTGGGCGTCCACCTTCTTCATCAGGTGGTCGTCGACGAAGGGTCCCTTCTTCAAGCTACGAGGCATCTCAACCCGTCCTTAGCGCTTCTTGTTCGTCTTGCGGCGGCGGACGATGTACTTGTTCGACGCCTTCTTGGGCGAACGAGTACGGCCTTCCTTCTTGCCCCACGGGGACACGGGGTGGCGACCGCCGGAGGTGCGGCCCTCACCACCACCGTGCGGGTGGTCGACCGGGTTCATGACGACACCACGGACGGTCGGGCGGACGCCCAGCCACCGCTTACGGCCGGCCTTGCCCCAGTTGATGTTCGACTGCTCGGCGTTGCCGACCTCGCCGACGGTGGCGCGGCAGCGGACGTCGACCAGGCGGATCTCACCGGACGGCATGCGCAGGTGGGCCATCTGGCCCTCCTTCGCGAGCAGCTGCACCGAGGCGCCGGCGGAGCGGGCGAACTTGGCGCCGCCGCCGGGACGCAGCTCGATGGCGTGCAGCGTCGTACCGACCGGGATGTTGCGCAGGGCGAGGTTGTTGCCCGGCTTGATGTCGGCCCCGGGGCCGTTCTCCACGCGGTCGCCCTGGCTGAGGCCACGCGGCGCGAGGATGTAGCGCTTCTCGCCGTCCGCGTAGTGCAGGAGCGCGATGCGCGCGGTGCGGTTGGGGTCGTACTCGATGTGCGCGACCTTCGCCGGCACGCCGTCCTTGTCGTGACGACGGAAGTCGATCACTCGGTAGGCGCGCTTGTGGCCACCGCCCTGGTGGCGGACGGTCACACGACCGGAATTGTTACGGCCGCCCTTGCTGTGCAGGGGACGGACCAGCGACTTCTCCGGCGTGGACCGCGTGACCTCGACGAAGTCGGCGACGCTGGAGCCACGACGGCCCGGAGTCGTCGGCTTGTACTTGCGGATACCCATTGTCTCTCAGTCCTCGGAAGCTATTCCGAAATCTGGACGATCCCGCCCGCTTACGCGGTCGGACCGCCGAAGATGTCGATACGGTCGCCCTCGGCGAGGGTCACGATCGCGCGCTTGGTGGCGGCACGCTGGCCGAACCCGGTGCGGGTCCGCTTGCGCTTGCCGACGCGGTTGATCGTGTTGACCCCGGTGACCTTGACCTCGAAGACCGCCTGGACGGCCTCCTTGATCTGGGTCTTGTTGGCACGCGGGTCGACGAGGAACGTGTACTTGTTCTCGTCGATGAGCGCGTAGCTCTTCTCGGACACGACCGGCTTCAGCAGGACGTCACGGGGGTCCGTGTACGCCTTGCTCGCCGGGGTGACGACGGTGTTCTTGCCTTCGGCCTCGTGGCGACGCGCCTTGGCGACGCGCGCAGCCTTGGCCGCCTTGGCGGCCTTCGAGGCGATCGAGGGGTGACGGGCAGCCATCAGACCTCGCTCCCTTCGTTGTCGTTGGCCTTGTTCGGGCCGGCGACGAAGGACTCGAAAGCGGCCTTGGTGAAGACCACGTCGTCCGAGACGAGAACGTCGTACGTGTTCAGCTGGCCCGGCTCCAGGATGTGGACCTGGGGCAGGTTGCGGGCGGACAGCCACGCGGCCTCGTCGGCGCGGTCGACGACCAGGAGCAGGTTCTTGCGCTCCGAGATCTTGCCGAACAGCGTCTTGGCGGCCTTGGTGGACGGGGTCTCGCCCTCGACCACGCCGGTGACGACGTGGATGCGGTTGTGGCGCGCCCGGTCGGTGAGGGCGTGACGCAGGGCGGCAGCCTTCATCTTCTTGGGCGTGCGCTGCGAGTAGTCGCGCGGCACGGGACCGTGCACGACGCCACCACCGGCGAACTGCGGGGCGCGGGTCGAGCCCTGACGGGCGCGGCCGGTGCCCTTCTGGCGGTACGGCTTCTTGCCGCCACCACGGACCTCGCCACGGGTCTTCGTCTTGTGCGTGCCCTGGCGGGCAGCGGCCAGCTGTGCGACGACGACCTGGTGGATCAGCGGAACGCTGACCTTCTCGACGTCGAAGATCTCCGCGGGGAGCTCGACGGAACCGGCCTTGTCGCCCGCCGGCGAAAGGATGTCAACAGTGCTCATCGGTTACCTCAGGCCCCCTTGGCCGCGGTGCGGACCAGGACGAGGCCGCCGTTCGGACCGGGAACCGCGCCCTTGATGAGCAGCAGACCCTTCTCCGCGTCAACGGCGTGGACGGTCAGGTTCTGGGTGGTGACCCGCTCGTTGCCCATGCGACCCGCCATGCGGAGGCCCTTGAACACACGGCCCGGGGTGGCGCAGCCACCGATGGAACCGGGCGAGCGGTGCTTGCGCTGGGTGCCGTGACCGGCGCCGAGGCCCTTGAAGTTGTGACGCTTCATGACACCGGCGAAGCCCTTGCCCTTGCTCTTGCCGGTCACGTCGACCTTCACGCCGGCCTCGAACACCTCGGCGGTGATCTCCTGGCCCAGCGTGTACTCGGAGGCGTCCGACGTGCGGATCTCGACGAGGTGACGACGGGGGGTGACGTCGGCCTTGGCGAAGTGACCCTTGAGGGGCTTGTTCACCTTGCGCGGGTCGATCTCGCCGAAGGCGATCTGGACGGACTCGTAGCCGTCGACGTCGTTCGTGCGGACCTGGGTGACGACGTTGGGGCCGGCCTTGACGACGGTGACCGGGACGACGCGGTTGTTCGCGTCCCACACCTGCGTCATGCCGAGCTTCTCGCCCAGGATGCCCTTGATCTGCTTAGCCATCTCTTCAGATCACCGGCCTCAGAGCTTGATCTCGATGTCGACACCGGCCGGGAGGTCGAGTCGCATCAGAGAGTCAACGGTCTTGGGGGTCGGGTCGAGGATGTCGATCAGGCGCTTGTGCGTGCGCATCTCGAAGTGCTCGCGCGAGTCCTTGTACTTGTGCGGCGACTTGATGACGCAGTACACGTTCTTCTCAGTGGGCAGCGGCACCGGGCCCGCGACCGACGCACCAGTGCGCGTCACCGTCTCGACGATCTTCTTCGCCGAAGAGTCGATGACCTCGTGGTCGTAGGCCTTGAGCCGGATGCGGATCTTCTGTCCCGCCATGGCTACTTCGTAGTCCTGTCTCTCTTTACGCTCTGGAACCCGGAGCGGCTTCCCCCCACCTCCGACCCACGCGGTCGGGCGTGTCGCACTCCCGCTGACACAGATGCCCCTTGTTCGAACATCCCTGCGGGATTGACACGGCCCTACCAGAACCGCGGACCGGGGGCGAAAGGCCCACCGGGCGCCTGGCCGGCGCCGCACCACACTTCCCGGAAGATTCCCGTACGTCCGCCCCTGATCAGGGACGACGAGTACTGTGGGACTCGCTTCCGGTCCTCCCGGCGGGAGGCGCGCAGCATCAACACTCGACCGAGCAACTCGGACAGTCTGCCATAGAGGGCGGGGGGCTGGCCAATCGAGCGGAAGAGAGTACCCCTAGGGGGGTCGCGGGCAAACCCTGTGGGCTTACGGGGCGCGTCTCCTGCCCTCAGGCCGGTACCGACGACGCGCCGCGGACGTCAGCACACCCGGTCTACCTGTACCAGTCCTCGCCGGCACTTCCCAGCGCACTGCGCAGATAGCTCTCCAGGTTGGGTGAGACGAAGTTCCGACTGTCCGTCTCGTGGTCCCAGACGAAGACCTCATTGCGCTCCGGAACCCGAACGAAAGCGAACTGGTCACCCCCGCCGTTGTCGCCGAAGAACATCAGCGGATCGAACGCCATGTAGAGCGAGCGAAATTGCTCGTCTCCACGAAAATGCCTGTTGTCGTCCAGGATGCGCTCGGCCGACCAGACGACGTCGGTTCCGTACTCGTCCGTCAATCCGTCGCTCTCTTGGAGGAACGACCGCAGATCCGACGGGAGCGACTGCCCGAGCTCACTCTCGATCCGGTCCAGAAGGGACGGGTCGGCGGGGCCGTCGGACTCCGCCGACGGGAACGACTCGATAAGGTCACGCCACATATTCCAAGCCAATCTTGTCGAATTCGGCTACCGGATTCTCGGACTGAACCAGTTTCCGAGCATATCATCGACTTTCGTCACCTGATCCAATACTTCTTGCCTGGTCGGATTCGGATTGGCGTCGTAGAACCTGTTCCATTCGACCCGTATCTGGCTCAGGTGAATCTTGCTGTTGATGTCCCCCTTGGGTATCCCGCGCAAATTCTCAAGGGAATGCATCTCGTCCGCCGAGAAGAGGCCCGGATACCTCTTGAGTACCTGCTGCTCGATCGCATGGTGCACGACGACCTTGCCCTTGAGGTGGGGGTGGGCGTCGAAGAACGTCTTCTTGTAGTTGTGACTCGTGGTGCTTCCCACAGATGCTTCGGCTCGTGTGGGCACGTTCGGTCCGAGAACGGTCTCGTTCCTGGCCGCAGCCAGCTTGGCCGCGTCCTCGCAGGGCGTCAGTCCCAGCGGGTCCGACCAGGTCAGCGGGTTGGAGACGTAGGCGACCGGGTTGAGTCCCGCTGCCAGGCCCAACGGGTCACCGCTGAGGTAACGCGCTGTCTCAGGGTCGTAGTGACGGAAGACGTTGTAGTGCAGGCCGGTCTCGGGGTCGAAGTACTGCCCGGGGAACCGCAGCGGCGTGTACGCGCTCGCGGAGCGGTTCCACATCGTGTTGCCCCAGAGCGTCGCCCGTGACTTCCACACGATCTCGCCCTCACCGCTGACGAGTTCCGTGGGGGCGCCGACGAGGTCGGTGACGATGCCGAAGAAACGGCGATCGATCTCGTCCTGCGGTGTCTCGGCGTCGAGGATGCGTTCCGTCTGTGCGATCGGCCGGTACCCCTCGTGATCCCAGGTCACCACCACGGTGTGCGGCTGGCCGGCGGACCAGGTCGTCTGTTCGCAGAGCGTGGTGCCGTCCCAGACGAAGTCCGTCCGCTCGACGACGGACACGCCGTCCTCCGCATGCCTCTGCTTGGCCATGCGGCGTCCCAGCGGGTCGTACAGGTATGTCCACCGTGTGCCGTCCGGTGTCGTGACCGCCGTCAGCCGGTCTTCGGCGTCCCATTCGTACAGCCAGGTTTCACGCTTGCGTGACAGACGTGTCTTCTGGCGAAGAGTGACACGTCCTTGGGCGTCGTACTCGTACCGCACCTGGCCCGCCTTCACGAGGCGCGTGCCGCGGTAACGGCGGTCACCCGCGGCCTCCGGAGCCGGAAGCCCGGTCGGCCATGAGGCGTACGTCACGTTGCCCTGCGGGTCGTAGTCATACCGCTCGCCGCCCAAGGGCCCATCCACGGAGGTGACGCGGCCGGTCGCGCCGGTCTCGTATCGGCTGACGACGGCGCCTTCGCTCTCCACGGCGCTGAGGTGCCCCTCGGGGCTGAAGTGGTAGCGGCGCGTGCTCATGGTGCGGCCGCGGTGAGTGAGCGTCTGGGAACGCCTGCGCCCGACCGGGTCGTACGTGTGAGCGAGCGCGATGTGGTCACCGATGTGGCGCACCAGCTCCCGCCCTGCCCCGTCCCGGTCGAAGCGAACCACCTGGCCCGAGCTGACGAGTTCCGCCGCGCTGCCGGCGGCGTCGTAACTCCAGCTGCTCACCGCACCACTGGGTGTCGTCCGGGTACGGCGGTTACCCACGGGATCGTAGGTGTGCGTGAGGCGCCGGCTGTTCGTCGTTTCCGCGAGCACCCTCCCCACCTCGTCCCGTTCCATGGCGACGACGGCGTCCGGACCTGCCGCTTCCACAAGACGACCGCACAGGTCGTAACGGAAGGAGATGTCCTTCCCGTCGACGTGCCGGTGGACCACACGGCCGAGGACGTCGTACTCGGTGCGAACGGTCTGGTCGAGGGAGTTCGTACGCTCGACGAGTTGCCCGGCAAGATCGTAGGAGTAGCGGGTGGTGACGCCGTCGAAGTCCGTTTCAGACACCAGGCGCCCCGCGGCGTCGTACTCGTAGGTCCACTCATGACCGACGGCCACGGTGACCCCGGTCAGACGAAGGTCGGCGTCATAGGTGTACGTGGTACGGGCCCCGGCGGGGTCGGTCATCGCCGCCGGCAGGTCGAAGTGGGTGTATTCGTAGGTCGTCACATGCCCTGCGGTGTCCTCGTGACGAACACAGTTGCCCTCGCCGTCATAGGCCCATGTCTCTGTACCGTCCGCGTCCGTCTGCCGGGTGAGCAGTCCTTCCGGAGTCCACTCGAGTTCTGTGACGCTGCCGAGTTGGTCGGTCAGTTTCACGGTGCGGCCGAAGGCATCTCGTTCGTGCCGGACCGTTCCGCGCAGTGGGTCCGTGATCTCCAGGGGCAGCCCCGCTCGGTCGGTCCGGATCACCGTGGTCCGGCCGAGCGGATCGGTCACCGCGCACAGGTGGCCGTCGGTCGTGTACGAGTACCGTGACGTGGCGCCATCGGGATCGGTCACGGCCGTGCGGTTTCCTCGTTCGTCGTAGTCGCTCCGCACAGTGGCGCCGTCGGGCAGAGTGACCAGCACAGGCAGTCCGAGATCGTTGTAGGTGTAGGTGGTGCGTTCCCCGTCAGGACGGACGATCTCTGTGGGACGCCCTTGACCGTCGTACGTCACTCGCGTCGTCCGGCCCAGAGGGTCCGTGTGCGAGAGCAGGTGGTGGTGGACGTCGTACGTCCTCGTCGTGCATGCGCCGACCGCGTTGACCTCGGCGACGACCTGCGAGTCGGCGTTGACGACGTAGCGATTCACCGTGCCGTCACCACTGGTCACGGTCGTGACCCTGTGCCCGGGCCAGTCGTCGTCGATGCCGTCGTAGACGAAGGTATGGGAGACGTGCCCCGCCTCCCCGCCCTGGGCGGTACAGCGGTCCTGGGTGTCGTAGCTGTACCGGTAGCGACTGCCGTTGGTGTCGGTCCATTGCGCGATGCGCAACCGCTCGTCGTAGGTGAAGGTGAGCGGAACCTGGGAGGATCCGATCACTCCTGTGAGGCAGTCCTCCGTGTAGAGGAACCGCTTCACGGTGACATCCGCTCCCTGGGCGCCGGCTCCGCGCAGAATCAGTTCGGTGACTCTGCCGTCGTCCACGGTGAAGGCAAGGTGGTATCCACCGGAGTGACGCATGGCCTCGGGAGTACCGTCCGCCCTGTAGTCGAACGTGATGGTGTTTCCATTGCGGTCACTGATCTTCTGAAGCGGCGCGAGTCCCTCGGCAGGGCGTGCGAAACAGCGCGTGTGCGAGGTCTCGGGGTCGAGTATCTCGATGCCCCCGCCCTCGACGACGGTGAGCGGCCATCGCGGCCCTTGCCGCGGGTAGGCAGGAACGCCGACGGCTGAGGGCATCTCGTACGACAGCAGCATGCCGTCCTCGGTGACGAGGACGACGCCCTCGTCGGACACCTCCAGTCGCTGATCCAGCGTGGACGACCAGGTGGGTCCGAACCACCAGCCACAGCGGTAGTTCGACGCGGCGCGACGCACGAATGTCAGGGGCAAGGTACCGGGGAGTTCCACGTCGGTTTGCTGCATGTACATCGCTCCGGTGGCAACGTCGACCGGGTCCCCGCAGCCGAAGATCTTGGTTCTCATGCGGCTGAAAGCACCCGCGGCGCCTTCCCCCAGGAGAGACCTGGCCCCTTTACCCAGCCCCTTGACTCCGAGCGCCATTCCCTTGAGCCCCATGGAGCCCAGGCTTTTCATCCCCTTGGCGAGTCCGCCGAGGGTGGTGAGCCCCTTCATTCCGGGTATGCAGTCCAACGCTGCCAGCCCTACGTCCCACAGGGACGCCTGGCCTTTGCTGTATTTGTAGAGCGTGTCGGCGAGGACGACGAGGGCCGCGATGAGGACGATCGCGCCGAGGATCGGCCCGCCGATGATCATCGCGACGATGCCGACGACCGCCACCACGATCTTGCAGGCCGCGACGATGTTGTCCCAGTTGTCGGTGAACCAGTCGCCGATCTCCTCCCACCACGACCGGTTCTGGATCCCCGCGTCGGAGGCCTCGTCAATCTTCGACTTCGCGTCCCGCGCCGCCTCCTCACGCATCTTCCGCGCGTCTGCGGCCATCTTCTTCGCCGCGTCCAGCGCGCTCTGCGCGGACGTCACGTCCGACTGCGCCTTCTCCTGCGCGCTCTTGGCGCTCTGCACGTCCCGCGTCGCGGCCCGCACCTTCGCCTCGTCGGGCTTGTCCGCGTCCGACTTCGACCCCGTCGGATCGTCCTTGTACTTGTCGGCCTCCTTCGTCGCCCGCCCCACCCACGACTCCGCCGACGCCAGCTTCGACTGCGCGGAGGAGAGATCCGCCTG
>NZ_JBHRWL010000001.1:0-283065 GCF_042647945.1 Streptomyces lusitanus | reverse complement strand
CGGTTCCGGTGTCGCCAGACACCGGAACCGGCCCCTCTTCTGCGTTCAGTTGTGACCGCTCGTCCGGTTGACGCCACCAGCGGGGGTGCCGCGCTGCGGGAGCGGAACGGGCACGCGGCCGCTGGACGGAACTGAAACGGTCTGCGACCGGACCCTCTCAGCGAGAGGCGTCCCGCCGTCGGGTGCCGCTCGGCGGCTTGGACGGATAGCGCGGCGCGGCGGGCCTCTTTGTGGGGCCCGCCATGCCCAAGTTCAGTAAGTGGCGCGGATCATTACGGTGAGCACCGGGGAAGCAGGGGGGCGGATGAGTGCGGGGAGCAGCCCGGGGGCCATAAGGGGTTGAGGGGCGAGTTGAGGACCATCCCCGTAGGTGCGGGGAGCAAGACGAGTGGGACCCGGCCGAGTTCGCCGGACTGGGATCATCCCCGCGGGTGCGGGGAGCAGTCGCTCTGCAGCTGCGTCCACAGGCCCGCCGCGGGACCATCCCCGCGGGTGCGGGGAGCAGATGCCCATGATGCAGCGGCCGGTGGTCGTGGTCGGACCATCCCCGCGGGTGCGGGGAGCAGTTCACGCTCGCCCCCGGCACCACCAATCTCACGGGACCATCCCCGCGGGTACGGGGAGCAGTCGAGGACCTCGTGCAGCTCGCAGGCCTCCGTGGGACCATCCCCGCAGGTGCGGGGAGCAGATCTCCTTGGCCGGGAACTCGTCGAAGTTGTCGGGACCATCCCCGCGGGTGCGGGGAGCAGGGCTCCACAATGCACATCGTCCGCTGATCCCGGGGACCTTCCCCGCGGGTGCGGGGAGCAGGGCGGCCGGGCCCGCGTCCAATGCGACCCGCTGGGACCATCCCCGCGGGTGCGCGGAGCAGATCTACACCACGGACCCGACGGCGGCCCCGACGGGACCATCCCCGCGGGTGCGGGGAGCAGCTCGCCACCGTCCCGGTACTGCCCGGCGCCCAGGGACCATCCCCGCGGATGCGGGGAGCAGATTCGGAAGAGCAACGGCAACGAGGCGATCCTAAGACCATCCCTGCGGGTGCGGGGAGCAGGCCGACGTCCTCGCCGACCTTGCCCGCCTCGGGGGACCATCCCCGCGGGTGCGAGGAGCAGCCCACCGAGGACCGTCTTGTCTATCAGCAGGTGGGACCATCCCCGCGGGTGCGGGGAGCAGCTACAGCGTGAGACTAACCGCGTGGCCCCGACTGGGACCATCTCCGCGGGTGCAGTTGGCATCGACCAGCCTGAAACCCGCGTTCGAGCTGTGCGGCCAGGTGCTCGATCACGGGCCACGGCGCGTTGAGGGGGGCGCCCGGCTGGGGTCGGCCGGCGTGGCGCACTGTGCCGATCAGATCCGTGTCGCGACTGCTCGCATCCGAGGAAGCCCGATCCCACTGGCCTGTCATAGGCGTGCATGTTCTGCCGTCATATCGAAGGTCAGCGGTCCAGCGCGGCGCGGGTATGTACGAGCAGGATGTCCCGGACGGGGGATATCGCCTTTGGTTCGACTTGAGCCAGTACCCGCAAGCCGTGGTACCAGCCGGAGGTGTTGAGCGCGTGTGAGAGGAAGCGGACTGCCGTCCTCCTGTCTGCCGAAGCGGAGGGCGTCACGCTCAGCGCGAGGTGCTGGATGTTGCGGGTGAACGGATCCGTGCGGGCGGGGTCGGTGCCTGGCAGGGGGCGGGCCGGGATGCGGGTGAAATGGCGGGCGACCGCACTCAACGCGGCTGCGCGGCGTCGCGGATCCCGGATCCGGCCGGCGACGCTCTCAGCGGCTTCGGCGTCACCGCGGGCCGCGTGGAGAACCGCGAGGGCGGCGACGGGGAAGTGGACGGTGCCGCGGTGTCTCATGTCCTGTTCCAGCCAACTCAGTTGCCGGCTGGGGTCGTGGCCGTCGCCCATGCGCAGAAGGGCGTGCACGAGGACCTCTTCGGGCTGCCAGGTCAACGGGCCGCCTCTGGTGCTGCGGTTGAGGGCCTCCGCCTTCACTTCCGAGGTCAGCTCCTCCACACGACCGAGGTCGTGAGGAGCGGCCGGCAGGAGTTCGGCGAGGCGGACCAGTAAGCCCTGGCTGCGGGGCGCGGTGCGACTGGCGTGGAGTTGCTCGAGAAGCGGGAGCAGCAGATCGGTGGACATCTGTGGATGGCTGTAGCCGAGTTCCGCAGCGACGGCGATGCGGGTCGAGCGGTCCGTCTGTCGCCACTCGGCCCGTCGGCTGCGGTCGGCGGGCGGCCGCTGCTGCTCGATGAGAGCGAGCGCGGCTTCCGCGTCGCCCGCGGCTGCCAGCGCCTGCGCCGCGAACGGCCAGTGCGTGTTCGGGGCCGAGCGGAGGGCCGCTCCCAGGGCTGCTTCCCGCGCGTGTTCCCGTGCCTTCGCGCACTGACCGCTGTCCGCGTAGGCCAGAGCCACCGCGGCGTGGGCCCGTGTCCGGTCAGCGGGGCTCTGCGCCAGTTCGAGCAGCGCGTCAACGTCTCCGTCGGCTTCGGTCCGGACGAGCGCGCCGGCGAGGTCAGGCAACCAGACGGGCGCGTGGCCTGTGGCCGTTCCGGCGGACGGCAGGAGGACCAGCGCCTGTTCGAGGCAGCGCTCGGCTTCGCTGTCGTCGCCCTGGTCCGCGAGCCGGAAGGCTTCGTCGGCCAGCCGCTCAGCCTCCGAGGCGTCGTTGTCGTCAGAGGCGTCCGGGAAGGTCCGCTCCGACAGGAGCAGCGCCTCCACTCTCGCCAGCACATCGTCGAACTCTTGCCCCATCGCCCCGACGTCGTCGCGCGCGCGGGCGAGAGCGGCAAGCGTGTGGCGGAGGTCGAACTCGAGGTGGAAGGCATCGGCCGCGGTCAATGGGACGTCGCCCAGCAGCGTGGAGGCGATGTGGCGGCAGGCTGTGTTCACCAGGTCGGTCGCCTCCTGCGGTCTGGCCTGCGACAGGAACGACGCGGTGGCCGCGAGGACAGCGACGTTCGCCAGAGTGGGCGCAGCCGCCCAGACCGCGTGAGCGTGCCGCAGAACGCGGTCGTGAAGCCGGTTCACTCGTGTGTCGTCCGCAGATGCGACGGTTGCCCACAGCTCCAGGGCCACAGCACCGGTGCCGTCGCCTTCCATGGCTTCGGCGGCCAGGGTCTCAGCCTGCTCCTCCAGGCCGTCAAGAAGCTCCGGACGATGTGAGGGCAGCATCCGCGCGGCTTCCGCGTATGCCTCGCTCCGCGCGGTGCTCGAGCCGCGGGTGGAGCGCAGCAGGACCAGACCGTCCCGCTCCTGCTCTGTCGCCAGCAGGGCGAGCGCGGCCTGTCCGGCGGCCGCCTCGGCCTCGTCCGTTGCGTAGTCGTGGCCTCCCGTCGCGGTGAGAGCCGTCCGGGCCCAGTGCGCCGCATCACGGGCGGTCTGAGCAGCCTGCTTGTTGCCGAGGGCAGCCAGTACGCGGGCCACGCCCGCCAGGTTGTCCGCCTTCGCCGCAGCGGATCCCGAGGCCAGCGCCAGGTTTCTGGCCCGGCGGGCATCACCCAACCGGGCGATGGTGCGAGAGACCGCGCCGGGAAGAGGGCGTACGTGCGGGACCAGGAGTTCCCGGGAGGCAGATGCACGCACCGCGGTGGAGAGACTCGGCGACGAGCTGGGCGGTGCGACGAAGTCCAGGTCCGCGAGGGCGACGTCCGGCCCGGAGCGTTCGGCGAGGCGGAGCTGGCGGCGGGGGTCGAGTATGAGGTCTGTGAGTCGCCCGGTGTCTGAACTTTCGCGTACGAGCCGGGTGTAGCCGGTCAGAAGGTAGTTCGGTGTGTCCTCCGGCCAGCCCTCGGTACGGAAACCGTCCGCCCAGTCGTGGAGCTGCGTCTTGCAGGCGGCGATGGTGGTCCTGCCGAGGGCGGTCACCGCAGCCTTTTGCAGCTCGGTGTGGGCGAGAACGAACGTTTGGAGCCCGGCGTCGACTTCGGCCTGCAACTGTGCGTCCAAGGGCAGGAGGTCGACGCGGGTCGGAGCCATGGAACGGCCGACCACGCTGCGCAGCTTCTCCTCCACCTCCAACGGCGGGATCCCGATGAGATCGGCAAGATCTTGCCCGCTCAAGGCGCCCTGCGCGGAGGCGAGCAGCCCCAGGAGACGGCGGCCGACGGCCGGGTCCTTCACCAGCGCCTCCAGCTCCTGCATGGCAGAGTCCCGGATGATCCGGGCCGCAGGCGACTCGGTCAGCTGACGAACGACGCTCGGGTTGCGTAGGGGATGATCCGAGACCAGGTCCAACGGAACGTGTGGGTGGTGCCGGCTGGCCACGATGACCCGCATGCCGTGCGGCGGGTGCTTGGGCAGGAGCCCGGCGATTCCGCAGCCGTTCTGGTCGGCATCGGCGTCCTCGTCGAGCCCGTCGACGATCAGTAGCAGACGCCGGTGCCGCGTCGCCCTGGCACGAGCGGCGGCCTCGTACAGGGGGCCGAGGTCCGGTGCTGCAGGGTCCACGGCCGGTGGCCGTCTCAGTCCGGCGGCGGACGCCAGCTGCTCGCCGACGACCCGGACGAACCCCTCGCGGACGTTGGTGCCGAGTCGGCCGACGATGAAGTAGTGCGCGGCATCCACCCCGGCAGGAAGGCGCTGAGCTGCGAACCAGGCGAGCAGGGCGGTCTTGCCTGCCCATGGTCCAGCCTGCAGCCAGAGGTATTGCGGGGCACCGTCGGGTGCGGCGGCGAAGGCCTCCAGCTCGGCGAGTTCCTCTTCCCGTCCGACGAAGTCGAGCGGAAAGACATCTGTGAGGGTCTGCGATGCTCCCTTCAGAAGAATGCCCCGGGAAGCGGCGTCGACGCGCGGCCCTTTACCTCCTTGCCCGCTTTTGTTGCGGGCCCGCGCGGCGTCGAGCAGGGCATGCCAAGCTGCGGGCGGCCTCCGGCGGTAGCCGGAAGTGCGCTTCTCCGCCAGCTCCTCCAACCATGGAATCAGCTTGTCGCGGACGTAGTAGTAGTGGCCGTTCTTCTTGTCCGGCACCGTCGGACCGTTGAGCCATTCGCTGAAGCTGCTGTTTGACACCTTGTAGCCGCAGCTCCTGGCGTGGGCTACGAGTTCTCGATGCCTGAGATCGTTCGTGCCTCCACCCGCGGCGTCGTAGAGCCGTCGCAGGAACTCGGCGAACGGTGTTTCCGGTCCGACGACGCTCTCCGCACCGTCCGCGGACGACTTCTCCGGAAAAATTCTTACCCCTCCCTGAGCTGCACCTGCACGGCCTCTCAGCCCTGTCGAACTTCCCCGGATCCCGGCCGGAAGGCCGATACCTGTGGGACCGCGCCCGGCGGAGCAGCCACCGGGCGACGACCCCAGGGGGATCCATCCATGTCCGTCCTGCTGACCGTTCTCGAGTCCGTGCTCCAGGAGGCCGCCACCCTCTCCGCCGCCACCGGCCTCGCCTACACCGGCGGCGTCGTCACGGTTGCCGCGTCCTCCGTCCTCCTCCGCGACCCGCAGCGCCGGCGCGACGCCCGGGCGACGCTGCGGATCCTGGTCCGTCGCGGCGAGAAGCGCTGACTTCGGACGCGGCTGGCCCTACGAAGCCGTAGGGCATAACCTCACCCGGGTTCAGAGCCCCGCCTACGCGGGGATGGCCCTCGTTACGGGCAGAGCCTCTCCTGACTCCCGCGCACGCGGGGATGGTCCCTTGACGGCGAGGACGTCGCCGGTGTCCGCGTCCTGCTCCCCGCATCCGCGGGGATGGTCCTCCGCACTGTCCTTACCGCGTGAGGATCAACCCGCAGCTGTACGCCCGCGCATGCCCCAGCCCACCCGCCAGCACCCCGACCAGCGTCTTCGGATCGGTGACCGTCAGGGACCCGCGGATCTCCGCCCGCCCGATCCGCACGGGCTTGCCGCGGTGTCCGCTGGAGACGGTCGGCAGCATGCGGATGCCGAGGGCGTCCGCGTCGGCCGTGGCGCCGATCCGGACGACGCCGTCCTCGGCAGTCGGCGGCTCGCCGTCGTCCTGAAGGCGGCGAACGAACCAGCGCTTCACGTGCTCCGGCGTCGTGTGGGCCGACCGCGTGCCGCGCACCTTCTCCGCGGTCGGCCTCCCCGGCCGACTGCGGGTCGGGTTCACGACCGTACGGAAGCCCACGACCTCCCCTGCTTTGAACGTACGGTCCACGGTGATGACGTCCGGCGCTCTGGCGAACGCGGCCCGCGGTATCCGGGACCAGTCACCCGGCACCCTGGACTGCACGACGAGCACCAGGGCGGCGGCCTTGAGATCCACCGACCACGTCGAGAGGACGCCCATCTGGGACCGGGCGTCCAAGTCCCCGTCCTGGACCCAGCCGCGGAAGCCGCTCATGACGGTGCGGTGCATCTCGTGCGCATCGACGAGCGATTTGGCGACGAGCGGGTGGCGGGCATCGAGAGACAGGACCGAGTGGGTGGTCACGAAGCGCGCCGTGGAGGCGCGCGTGCTGTTCGCGGAATTCACGGGATGAGGTCCCAATCGGTCGCGTTCGGGGCGATGGTGACGCGCGTACGGGTCTCCCAGCGCGTGGCATGGGTGCGACGGGCCGGGTCGAAGGTGACGGGCTGGTCGTTGACCGGTGCCGCACCCCTGGTGCCGGGTGCCGCCTGGAGCCACGCCCAGGGCCGGCGACCGGAGGTGACGAAGCCGTCGGGGCCCGGCAGCAGCCGCTTGGAGGCGAACACCTCCGACACCGTGCCTGGCTCGATCCCCGCGGCGAGGGTGCCGGAGGGAGGGCAGGACTTCCGGCCGAGCCACAGCAACTGCTTCGGGTGCTCCAAGGCATGCCCGATCTGCTCGAGCAGACCCTTGTCCTCGTGCTGGAGCCCGACGAGGAAAGCCGCGTCCGACAGGTACCAGCGCTCGGTGATCATCGCCCGTCGCGAGAGCTCCCCCGAGACGAGAGTCCCGGACACCGGGTCGGCCGCGATCTTCTTCGGGGCGCCGTACCAGCCGGCCAGCTCGTGGTGGCCGAAGCCGGGGCCGTCGGCCGCCTCCATGCTCTTGGCGACGGCTGCGGCCCGCCGGTGGTCAGAGATGACGTCCCGCGGCCTGATGGGATATCTGCCGGCGCCGACGGTGTGGTAGTCCCGTACGGGAGTTCCCGGGTGGTCGGCGCGGACTCCGTAAACGAGCTCGGCGAGGTCGTCGATCGGATCGGTCCGGTCCCGGCCGAGGGCCGCCGCGCACAGCCCCACGACGGCGGACTTGGTGGGGCGGGTGTGGGTGTCGCGCTGGGAGAACCGCGACACGACCCCCCAGGACTGCAGCGGGGCGGCCAGCCGGACGAGCAGGACGTGGCTCACGCCGTCAGCTCCTTGGCCGTGGTCACCGGGGTCGCGCCGAGGTCCCCCAGCGTGGTCAAGAGCTTGGCGATCTGCGGGTCGTAGGTCAGAACACGGCCGGAGACGATGTCGGGGCGGCGAGCGCTGACGAAGGCGTGGTGCTCCAGCAGCCGCCTGACCGCTGCGGGGCCGGCCGGCCCGTCGCCGCCGTTGCCGTCCTTCGTCGGGGGCCGCTCGTCGATCGGCGTCTGAAAGGCCGCCGCGTAGTTGTACGGGCGCTCCCCCTCGAAGGCGAGAACCAGCACGGGCAGCGAGCCGGTGGAGGCGGTCGAGTTCCGCTTGGCCTCGGGGAAGGCGTCGACGAACGCGTTGACGAACTCCTCCTCCGCGGCGACGGAGGCCTCCTCCGCCTCCTCGATGCTCATGCCCGCGGCACGGAGGTTGTTGCGCAGCCGCACGCGATCGAGAACGGCGTGCCGGTAGAAGGTCCCGGTGATCAGCGACTGGTAGCCGGTCATGCCGGCGCCGGCGTCGTCGGCCGCGTCAAGGAAGTCCAGGGCGTTCTTCTTGCGGTTGAGCTTCGCGTCGTCGGCGGCGGCATAGAAGTCGTCGACCTGCTCTGCCTCGTGCACGGTGAAGGCGTGGCTGCTCTGGACGGCGCCGTCGACGTTCGGGGAGTCGGCGATCTCGGCGAGGAAGCGGCCGTAGAGGGCGATGTCGATGGCATCCCGTGGGGCGAGCGCGGTGAGGACGGCAGCGCGAGTCCCGGAGGGCAGCGGGGGCAGCTTGGAGTCAGCCGCGGCGTCCTCGACGGTCTCGTCTCCCTCGCCCGTACCGGTGTCGGCGGGTTTGCGTCCGCCCTTCTTGCTCTTCTTGGCTGCTGCGGCCTGCGCGGCGAGGTACTCCTCCGTCCAAGTCCGCAGCTCCTCGGCCTCCTCCTGGATGTGGGCGGCGATCCGCTTGCCCGCGTCGGAAGGGGCGAAGAGCAGCACCTTGGTCAGGTTCGCCACAGTCTTCTTCGACGGCTCGCCGAACTTCAGCCCGGTCGCCTCGATGACCGCACGAGCCGTACGGATGGCCTCCTCCCGGTCCCAGCCGTGCGTCTCCTCCAGCTCCCGGCCCGTGATGAGCGCCCACTCGCGGGTACGGGTGCCGGTGCTGCGCCCCGCCAGCGCACCGACGCCGGCGTTGGCGCGGTCCCGGGCGTGGACCCGTTCGGCCCGGCGCCGCGCCTGGCTCGTGATCATGTGCCGTTCGGCGCCGCCGTAGACGATGGACTTCGGGGAGCCGTTCTCGTCGCGGACGGGGAGCACCGCGACCAGGGTCTCCAGCAGGTGCAAGGAGAGGAACTGGCTGCCGGCGGGGGAGTTGCTGGTCACGTGGTGGGGCCCTTCTGGTTCGTGTCGGCGGCGGGAGACGTCTGAGGCGGGCCTTTTCTCGGCGGCTCGTGGAAGGCCAGCGCCCACTCGTAGGAGACGCGTGCCTTGCGGTCGTGCCAGCGGCTGAGGTCGTCGGCGAGGTGGGCCCAGGAGGGAGGCTGCCGGTCGCAGGCGCGTAGCCGGGCCACCGCGTGCTGCAGATGCCGCCACGGGATGCGGCGGCTGGAGACGATGCGGTCGACGAGACGGGCCGCGCCCGGATCGTCGGGCCCTCGCTTGACACCACCGCCGATGCGGCGGGCGGCCTCCCCGAGACTCCCGTAGCCGGGCGTGGGCTTGGAGCGGCCCTGGTGGTAGACCGCGAACAGGAAGGCGACCTGCTCGTAGACCTCCCGCTGCTCCGCGTCGTCGGTCGGGCTGTACCAGATGGCCCGGTAGTGGGGTTCCTTGCGGACGCGGGGCCGGCGGAGCTCGGCGAGACTGCCGTTGTCGTGATTGCGGACCAGAGAGATGAGCCACGAGGTGAGGGCGAGGGCGCTCTCGCTGGCCGGTCGGTCGGAGGCGGGATCGGAGCTCTTGGTCTGGGCGGTGGTCATGCCCTCTCCCTACGGAGTTCCTGGAATTCGGTCGGAGCCTTGGGCGACGCCAACTCGTCGTCGAACCGCCGCAACGCGGCGGCCCGTGCCTTCACCCCCTGCGAGTTCCGCGGCAGCGAGTCGAGCGACTCTGTGAGGAACCTTCGAGCGTCGGCGGACACCCCGGCCGCGAAGTCGAGCAGACTCTCCTGCACGGGCTGGCCGACGGTGGTGTCGTCCATCAGCAGGTCGAACGGTTCCCGTGTCGCCGCCCAGTGCCGGCCGCGTGCGTCGAAGCGGGCGATCTGCCCTGCCTTGTCGGCCGGCTTGGGGTTCGGATAGGCGACGGTCCAGGCCGCGTAGGCCGCCTTGTACAGGGCCGAGGCCACGAACTCGGCGAGCTCGGATCCGCGGAAGGAGGCGTGGTAGAGCCTGGCCTCCAGACCTGGTGCGAAGGGGAACGTGCCGTCGACCCAGGTGATGGCCGTGGTCTGCTTCGCGACGAGCCCGACGGTCCACAGTTCGATGCGGCGCGCGGGCTGCTGACCGGGCTCCGGCGCCACGTCCTGTGGCGGGAAGAGAGCGAGTCGATGGTAGAGCGTGGATCCGTCGTTCCTGGCCTCGGAGGAGCGCGCCTTGTCCACGGCGGCGTAGAGGGCATGGGCCTCACGCCAGACGGCCCGGGTCGCCGACGCCCACAACGGCTTCGCGCTGCCGTCGGCCTTCTTCGCGTACACGGCGTCCTGCATGTGCTCGCTGCGCAGGGCGAGCAATTCCCCCGCCCCGAGCAGGACCCGGTCCACGGCGTCCCCGTGCCGTGTCGGGCGGAGCAGTACGGAGCGGCCCAGACAGCTGTGCAGGTCCGCCGGGCCGCTGACGGGGCGGGCGTCAGGCTTGTGGGTGAAGCCCCGGCGCTCCTTCCCCTTCGTCCAGGAGAGGTTCAGCTCCCCGGGTGACCCTGTGACGGGGGCTAGGTTGAGGCGCAACGTCTCACCGAGCGTGGCGCCGAGCGCGATCACGCGGATCCGGGTGCCGAGGCGGGTGGCGGCGAGGTTCGTGATGGTGGCACCGAGCGTCGCCTTTCCGGATATCCGGGCCCGTCCGGCCGGCCCGTACACGTGCTGCGTCAGCATCGCCCGGAAGGCCTCGGCCACGGGTAACGGGCTGGAGTGGTCGAGGTGGTGGTGGTCGAAGAACTGGTTGTAGTCACCGACCCGCTCGATCACCAGCTGCGCAGGTCCGGCACCGTGCTCGTCGAGGAACGGGGCGAGGAGGGCGTTCTGCCCGAGAGGGTGAGTGGGGTGGAACAGGTCCCAGATCTCGTCGTCAGGGCGCTGAGTGAGCCACTCGGCGGCAGGGCGGAGTGCGTGTTCCTTGTCCACCCAGGCCGGCCAGTCTGCGGCAGAGGCCGGGTAGACGCCCGCGGCGTAGCAGATGGCAAGCAGGAACTCGATGACCGCGACCTTCTCGCCGGGCGTCTGTCCTTCGACGGTCCGCAGCTCGTCGGCGTCGTGCAGGATCTCGACGAGATTCCGCGCGACGAGTCGACCGTCGAGCGTCAGAACCCGGACGCACGCCTCCTCCCGGGGATCCCATCGGGGGCGTGTCGCTGCGGCGAGTGGTCCGCGTACGTCAGCCAATGTGCATCGACCGCCTCTTTGACCATAACGGTTGCGTGCTGTGACAGGGCATGACGCTAGCAAGCGGACGGCGACCGTATGAGGGTTTATGTGACATCAACTCACCCTTTCTAGCGATGAGTTATGAGGCTCCGCTCGTCGTCCCTGCGCCCTTCGCCGCACTGCAGGCCCGGCTTCTTCTGGGGGCTGTCTCTCGCCTCCCGCACAGCCCTAGGGTCTGTCGTCAAATGATCTTCGGTAGTGGATCATGGTGGGGTGACACGTCGCCATGAACTGTCGGTTTCCGAGGGGAAATTCGTCCGGCCACTGCTGCCCGAGTCGCTGCGAAGCAGGAAGCGGTTGGACGACCGTACGGTGCTCAACGGGATCGTGTAGAAGTTTCGTACCGGGACCGCTTGGCGGGACGTGCCTGAGCGGTACGGTTCCTGGGCCACGCTGCACACCCGCTTCCGCCGGTGGGCCAACGACGGCACCTTCGAGCGCATACACCGGGCCGCTCAGGCCAAGGCCGACGCAGCCGGGGACATCGAGTGGCTCGCGTGGGCGTCCTGCTCCCCGCACCCGCGGGGGTAGCTCCGGGGGCCGGTACCGGCTCCGGGCCAACCAGCAGTCGTTCCCGCACCCGCGGGGTAGCTCCTGCGTGATTAACTCAGGGTGGCCATGCTGTCCGTCGTCCCCGCACCCGCGGGGATGGTCCCATCACCTTCGGCAACACGACCAACTTCGGCGCCTGCTCCCCGCACCCGCGGGGATGGTCCCTGGCCCAAGGCCGTCACGATGTCCGTATAGCTCTGCTCCCCGCACCCGCGGGGATGGTCCCGCCATCGTGGCCGACTACGGCCCGTTCGCCACCTGCTCCCCGCACCCGCGGGGATGGTCCCGGAAGCACGAAGTGCCCGTAGTCCCGGCCGCCCTGCTCCCCGTACCCGCGGGGATGGTCCCGTCCTCACAGTCACCGCCCAGGTGCCCGCCTCCTGCTCCCCGCACCCGCGGGGATGGTCCCAAACGGAAGATTTGTTCCTGGGTTTCCAGCAGCTGCTCCCCGCACCCGCGGGGATGGACCCGACATGTACGACGAGGCGAGCCTCGCGCATCTCTGCCTTCCGCACCCGCGGGGATGGTCCCGCCGGATGGATCGCGGGCGTGGCCGACCTCGGCTGCTCCCCGCACCCGCGGGGACGGTCCGATCGAGTTCGGCGGCGTCGAGGGCGGCACGGTCAACGGCCGTGCCCAACTGTTCGCGAGCCGGACCGCGCTCTACTGACGCGGGCCAAGGTGCGGACGCGCAGCCCAGGGGTCGGTCCGAACACCGGCACGGCTGCCGCCAGGGTGCCGCTGCCAGCCCGGAGTGCAACCGGCGCGTCCGCCGGGCGGCCGGATCGACCCGCTGACACGGTCCACGACCGGACTCACATCCGCCTGGAGGACGACCCGCTGTCCAAGGCGCCGCTCGGCGGATTCGGGCCGTCAGCCGCCGGCCGCCGGGGAGCGGAGCGCTGCGAGACACCCCCGCCGGCGCTGGCGGGAGGCCTCGCACTGGCCACTCTCAAGCCCGCAGGTCTTTCACCATGACCGCGTACAGCGGGGAGTCGGCGAACGGCTGTTGTTCCCCCACCTTGCGGTAGCCCCATGACTCGTAGAGGTCCTGCACCCTTGGGTGCGTCACGTCTACCAGGAGTACCGCGAGGTCTTCGCCGCGCTCTTTCAGCAGCGCCTCATGCAGCTGGGCGGATATTCCCTTCTTTCGCCACTGCGGGCGCACCATGACCTCGGACACGGCGTAGGTGGAGGTGTATCCGATGTCCGGCTGGTAGTCGGTGAGGCGCCACCATTCCCGGCCCGGCGGGAGTGGGGCGCCGTAGGCGAAGCCGGTTGGCTCTTCGCCGTCGAAGGCCACGACGCAGGTGAAGCCGTCCATTGCGGACCAGTGGTCCACGAACCACGGGAAACGCTGGTTGAACTCGTCGTCCATGGCCTCGGCATAGGCGTCGGCGTGCACTGTGATCAGCAGTTCTCTGAAACCGTCCGGGAGACTCCCATGGTGGTAGTGCCGCAGGTCGATCACACTTCTGGTCACGCTCGGCTCCATTCCTCTCGCATACGGTCCGCCCAGTCGCGGGCGTAGGACGTGGATGGCGCCAACCTGTAAAGATCCCGGTGGAAGTCACCGATCAGGGTGCGCATTCGGCCGGGCAGGGGAGTGCCGTCCATGATGGTGAAGACGCTGGAGGCTGTCCGGGTGGCCTGCTCGGGCTCCCCCTGACGGAGCTGAGCGAGCGCGAGTTGGCAGGTGGCGAGTGCCCGGTTGCGTCGGAAATCGGAAGGCATTGTGGCCAGAGCGCGGTGCGCCATCGCCTCCGCGTGGGCGTGCCGGCCGTTGTGGCTGAAGACAATGGCCGCGAGGTGGTTCAGCTCGGCCGAGCCGTAGAACGCCGTCCACCGTGGGCGTTCGCCGTCCGATGCCCTGTACAGGGCGTCCTGCGCGGCGCCGAGCGACCGCTGTGCCGCATTGCCGTCGCCGAGCGTTGCATGGGCCAGGGCGACGCGCACCCGCCCCATGGAGCCGAAGAACGGGTCTCTGCACGCAGCCGCGGATGCCTCCGCCGCCTGTGCTGCCGCGAGCTGTTCAGCCCAGTTCTTGCGCTGGTAGGCGAGGATCGCCAAAGTGATCCACACGCGCACGGCCGTGGGCGGGTCGTGCGAAAGGCCGGCGAAGGTCGAAGACTCGTGAAGGTGCCTCTGGGCCGAGTCGAGGTCCCGCAGATCGATGTACGCCCAAGCGGCGATGGTGGTGAACTCGGCTGCGAGGGCGTACAGGGCACGGCGTACGCGCTCGCCGGCGCGCTTCTGCTGGAGGGCCAGCACCGCGGCACGTTTCTCAAGTGCCGCTGAAGCCAGGGACGTGTGTCCGCCTTGGCGGTCATCTGCCTCGATGAGCCGGTTCATGTCGGCGGCGATACGCGCCACGTCAGTCATACCGACTGAGCTGCGCGTCACCATGACGGGAGCTGCCGAGGCAGCCGCTCCGGTGGCCGAGGCGATGAAGTCGCGACGCCGCACAGGTTCCTCCGGAAGATGTTGCATGGAGCGTGGTGCGCTGAACCCCAAGTCCGTCACAGGACAGCCGAACACTCGCTCCAATGCGGCGCAAGTACGGCTGATGGGCCGTCTGCTCTCCCCGCTCAGCAGGTTACGGACCGTCCGTGATGAAACATCTCCCGGCCGACCCGTGATTTCGAGCAGCGCCTTGTTGAGCTGACCTGCTAACTCTTCCTGCGTGAGCCCGAGTTCCTGCATCCGGCTCCGAAGGATGCGATTAGCCCCCATGCGGCGACGGTAGCCCTTTGATCACTTTCCGCACCAGGGGGCGGGTAATGCGAGCGTAAAGTCTTCCGGTCGCTGGGCGTCGAAGAACTTATAAGGCTTCCTGGTACGCGCCTTTCCCTGCTCGTTGACTGGACATCAGCCGCCGTGCCGACAACTGCCACGGCGGTATGGAGGATCACCCGGCCCTTTCTCCCTCGTCAGGGCCGGGTGCCCACCCAGAGGGGATGACGGCGTGACCTTGACCATCGCCACACCGCATGCGGTCGGCAGACCCGGCTACACCATGCTCCTGCCGTGCCGGCCCGAATCCGTGGGCCGAGCCCGAGCCTTCGTCGCCGGGGTCTTCGAGACCTGGGGGATAAGGAGCCTGGCCGAAGACGGGGAAGTCATCGTGTCGGAGCTGCTGACGAACACGCTCGACCACACCACCTGCCCCTTGGTCAGGGTCGTGATCGAGCGCTGCATGGACGAGGTCATCCGGATCGAGGTCGCCGACGGGTCCCACACACGCCCGCAGCTCGCGGACTACGACGTCGACGCCGACGCCGACGCGGAGAGCGGCCGCGGCCTGTTCCTCGTCGACGCACTCAGCTGGCGGTGGGGCTGCGACGAATACGACTGGGGAAAAAGCACTTGGGCCGAATTGAAAACGATGACCACAGCGCCCTCCGCTCCCGATCCGGTGCCGACCTCGGAGAGCGCTCGATGACCCGCCCCGGCACCACCGTGCGCCCCGACTCGGCCCTGATCCCCTTCGTCGTCCAGCGTGAGGGCGAGGAAGCCGCCCCGGACAACCTGCGGCTCACTCCTCTCGGAGGCGGCCGCTACCGGCTGCGCTACGCCGACGAAGACCCCCGCGACCGCGACCTTCGGGGCGTGCTGTGGGCCCGCTGCGCGTTCAGCGAGGTCGATGACCAGGAACAGCCGACGGGCCGGCCGCAGTGGCGGATGATGCATCCCCTGCGGCAGCGCGGCTGCATGCAGACGCTGCGCTGCCAGGTGTGCGCCGGGCCCGCACGGACCCCGCTCGGCTGGATCTTCCTCGCGGGCCCTGGCGCCGTGGACCCCAGCGACGAGCCGATGCTCACCAACCACCCGCCCGTGTGCCCGGAGCATGCCCGCGCCGCCGCCGAGCTGTGCCCGCACCTCACGGCCGAACCGATGGTGTTCCTCGCCCGCAGCGCCCCGCTGTACGGGGTGAACGGCGTCGGCTACGGCGTCCGCGACGGGAACGTGCGGGTCGTGGAGCGCCCCGACGGGCCGATCCCGTACGGCCACCCGCTCATGCCCACCGTGCTGGCCTCGCAGATGGTGCGCAGGCTCGGCGCGTTCCAGCTGCTCAGCCTCGGCGAGCTGTTCACCGCGCTGGAGAGCACCGCATAACACCCGGCCCGGCGGCCCGGAAGTCCCCCCTGCCTTGGCCGCCAGACCGGGTAAATCCGCCGTGGTCAGACCGCGGGAGCGAAGGTGTCCAGGTCGCACTCGTCGATCAGCGGGACGCTCTCCGGGTCGTCCACCAGGATGCGGGCCGCTGTGGTCCGGCCGGACAGGACGGCGACCTCCTGGGTCCTGCTGACCAGTTCCTCGCCGGCCGCGTCCCGGAAGACCACCGTCACCGAGAAGACACCGGCCGTCGTGTCGTTGTTGGCGACCTCGACGGTGGCGTACGGCGTCTCCTCGGAGGCGCAGTCGACCAGCGTCACCGTGGCGTCCTCCGGGGTCGCCGTGGCCTCCGAGCCGCCGGACGAGCCGCTGCTGCCGTCGTCGTCGTAGCTGTCGCCGTAGTCGCCGGAGCCGGAGCCGTAGTCATCGTCGTCGTCGTAGTAGTCGCGGTGCGAACCGCCGCTCGACGAGTCGTGGTTCTGGCTGGAGCTGCTGCATCCGCCGCCGCCACCGCCGTCGTGGCTCCCGCTGCCGCCTCCGTGGCCGCGGCCGGTGGAGAACCCGGTGAGGGCGAGGACGACGAGCGCCGAGACGGCCGTGAGCTTGAGTGTCTTCCCCCGAGAAGTCATGACCGTCAGGTTAGCGATCTTTCTGTCACGGCCATGTCACTGCTTGGCGACCGTCCCGCACCCGGCGTAGCGTCGGCCCTGAGGGCGGCGGACACCGCCGCCCCGCAGCGGCGGCCGCCGTCCGGGCCCCTTCCGTGCAGCCGGCACGACGGCCGTCCCGCGCCGGAGACGCCTCCCGCGGCGACGCCGGGGACCGCCCCGCCTCACGCCGTCCGCGCCGTGCCCGTGCCCTTCTCCGCGTCCAGCGCGTACACGCAGCGGTCCTTGCTGCACGCGTACACCACGCCGTCCCGCACCACCGGCGAGCCGGTGATCTCGCCGCCGGTGGCGAGCTTCCAGCGCAGCCGGCCGTCGTCGGCCTTCAGCGTGTACAGCAGGTGGTCGCTGGAGCCGAAGTGGATGCGCCCCTCGGCGACCGCGGGCGCGCCCACGATCTCGCCGCCGGACTGGAAGCGCCACTTGGGCGTGCCGGTGACCGCGTCCAGCGTGTAGAGCCCCTTGCCGCTGCCCACGTGGACATGGCCCGCCGCGACCAGCACCGGCTCGACCGAGGAGCGCGCCTCGGTGGCGATGCGCCAGCGGTCGCGGCCGTCGGTGGCGTCCAGGGCGTAGACCGTGCCGAGGTAGTCGGCGAGGTACACCCCGCCGCCGGTGACCGCGGGGCCGGGTACGAAGGCGGGCGGGCACAGGAAGACCGCCGGGGCCTCGAAGTGCCAGCGCACGTGCCCGGAGGCCGCCTCCAGGGCGAGCACCCGGGTGCCGGCGCAGACGTAGACGTAGCCGTCGGGCGCGGCGGTGAGGCGGACCGGGACGCCGCCGCAGGAGGCCGCGTCGCCGATCGGGTACGACCAGCGCTCCTCGCCGGTGCGCGCGTCCAGGGCGCGCAGGCGGGCATCCTGCCAGACGTAGGCGGTGCCGTCGAAGAGGGCGGGACCGGCCTCCGGGGACTCGAAGTCGGTCTGGCAGCCGGTCAGTTCCCACAGCTTCTGCCCGCTCGACGCCTCCCAGCCCTGGACGCCGCCGCCGCGGGTGCCGGTGAGCACGGTGCCGCGGTCGGCCTTCAGGGAGTACACCCAGGCGTCCGTGTTCAGCCGCCACAGGTCGCCGCCCTCGCGGGCGTCGAGCGCGTACAGGGTGGGGCCGTCGGAGGCGTGGATACGGCCGTCGGCGACCGCCATCGACCAGGCGACGTCCCGCGTCTTGAAGCGGCGCCGGCCGGTGGCCACGTCCAGGGCGTGCACCTCGAAGGAGGTGACGTACACCAGGTCGCCGGCCACGGCGGGCGTGCCCCACACGTCGTTGGACATGCGGAACCGCCAGGGGCGCCAGCCCCCGGGCTGCTCCGGCGGCGCGGCGGGCGCCGGGGGCCCGGGCGCGGCGGCGGGCTCGGCGCCGTTGACGCCGGCGCGGGACGTGGTCCAGGTCGCGGCGAGGGCGGCGGTGGGCGGGGGCGCCTGCACGGCGGCCGCGCGCGTGTCGGCGACGCGCGGGCCGGGACCGATGGGCACCGCGGCGCCGGCCAGCCGGACGGGCCCGGTGCCGGCCGCGCCCACGGGGGCCTGCTGCGGCGGGACGACCGGGTCGTGCGGCGGCGGAGGCGGTACGGGGGGACGCGCGCCGCCCCCGCTGCGGCCGCTGTTCTGCGGCGGTCGGGCGGGGCGGCCGCCGCGGCGCGCCTCGATCAGGCCGACCGCCCGCTCGGGCAGCCAGGCCGACGCCGTGCCGCTGTCGTCGGAGCCGGAGCCGAACAGGTGCGGGGCGAGCTGCGCCTGGAGGTCGGCGGGGTTGGGCCGGGCCGTGGGGTCCATCTGCATGCACGACTCGATGAGCGGACGCAGCTCGTCCGGCAGGCCCTCGAGGTCCGGGCCCTCGCGCAGCAGCATGAAGACCGTCTCGACGGGGTTGGCGCCGTGGAACGGGGGGTGGCCGGTGGCGGCGAAGACCAGCATGGAGCCGAGGGAGAACACGTCGCTCGCGCCGGTGACGCTGCGGGAGTCCTTGGCCTGCTCGGGGGACATGTAGGCGGGGGTGCCGACGGCGACGTTGGTCATCGTCAGCCGGGTGTTGGACACCCCCGAGGCGATGCCGAAGTCGATCACGCGGGGGCCGTCCTCGACGACCAGCACGTTGGACGGCTTGAGGTCGCGGTGGACCAGGCCCGCGCCGTGGATCGACTGGAGCGCCTCGGCGACGCCCGCGGCGAGCCAGCGCACGGCCTGCGCGGGCAGCGGCCCGCACTCGTTCACTATCTCCTCGAGCGAGGGGGCGGGGACGTACGCGGTGGCCAGCCAGGGCACGGCGGCGCGCGGGTCGGCGTCGACGACGGCCGCCGTGTAGAAACCGGAGACCGCGCGGGCCGCCTCGACCTCGCGCGTGAAGCGCACCCGGAACAGCTGGTCCTCGGCCAGCTCGGTCCGGACCGTCTTGATCGCCACCCGCCGGCCGGACGCCGAGCGCGCGAGATAGACCAGCCCCATGCCGCCGGCTCCCAGCCGTCCCAGCACCTCGAACGGCCCGATTCGCCGCGGATCGTGCTGCGTCAGCTGATCCACCACTTGCCTGCCACCTCCCCGTACGCGTCGCGCCACCACCTGTGCGCGACCGTAGTGCAGCGTCTCACCACCGCACCGCCGTGGCGGCACGCACCCCGATTCTTCCTGTCCGGGCCCCCAGGTGCGAACCGGCCGACAAATCGGGTGTCCAGGTTTGCATATGACGCGAACGGACGGTCGGACGATGTGCGCGGGGGCGGACCGCGGCGGCGGCACCGAGCGTACGGTCAGCGGCGCAGCAGCGCGAAGGACGCCCCCTGATTGTCGGTGACGACGGCCGCCGTCCCGTACGAGGTATCGAAGGGCGGCACCTGGATCCGGCCGCCGAGCCGGGTCACCCGCTCCAGGGCGGGCTCCAGTTCCCGTACGGCGAAGTGGACGAGGAGGTGCGGCGGCATCTCGGGGGCGAAGACCTCGGAGACGGGCGCGCGCCCGAAGTCGGGGTCGGCGCCCTCGCCGAACAGGGCGTCGTGGAAGAGGTCGCCGTAGAAGGCGTTGGCCGTGTCCGTGTCCCGTGTGTAGAGCTGGACCCAGGCGAAGGCGCCCGGCTCGTGGCGGCGTCCGAAGCCGGCCGTGGTGCCGGGCTGCCACAGCGAGAACACCGCGCCCTCGGGGTCGGTGACGAGCGCGGTGCGGCCGAGGTCGCCGAAGGGCGCGGGGGGTGCCACCACCTGACCGCCAACCGCCCGGATGCGGGCGCACAGGGCGTCGGCGTCCGGGGTGGAGAAGGACACCGTCCACACCGTCGGGAGCCGTCCGTCCGTCTTGTGCGCGAGGGAGGCGACGGGGTCGCCGTCCTTCGACGCCCGGACCGTCCCGGTGGGCTGGTCCTCGAAGGCCCAGCCGAACAGCTCACCGTAGAACCGCTTGCCCGCCTCCAGATCGGGCAGCTGCGCGTCCACCCAGCAGGGGGTGCCCTCCGTGTACTCCGACGCCCTGTTTTCGGCCATACCGACAACGTAGCCGCGCCGCGCGCACGCCGCCGACCAGGCACACCAGGGTTCCCCGGGCCCCGCACCCCATTTGCAGTCGGCCGAATCGCGCTCCCGGACCCCGTCGGTAAGCTGACGGCATGACAGGACAAGTGCGTACCGTCGACGGCCGCGTGGCCGGCCGGCGTGGGCAGGAGACCCGGCAGAAGCTGCTCGACTGCCTCAGCGAGATGCTCAGCTCGTCCCCGTACCGGGATGTCAAGGTCATCGACGTCGCCCGCCGCGCCGGGACCTCGCCGGCCACCTTCTACCAGTACTTCCCGGACGTCGAGGGCGCCGTCCTGGAGCTCGCCGAGACCATGGCGGCGGAGAGCGGCACGCTGACCGAGCTGGTCGAGGGACGCTCGTGGAGCGGGCGGGCCGGCTGGCAGACGGCGCAGGAACTGGTGGACGGCTTCCTGGAGTTCTGGCGGCACAACGACGCGATCCTGCGCGTAGTGGATCTCGGCGCCGCCGAAGGGGACAAACGTTTCTCCAAGATCCGTCTGAAGGTCCTCAACGCCGTGG
This sequence comes from Streptomyces lusitanus, assembly GCF_042647945.1. Taxonomy (NCBI): domain Bacteria; kingdom Bacillati; phylum Actinomycetota; class Actinomycetes; order Kitasatosporales; family Streptomycetaceae; genus Streptomyces; species Streptomyces lusitanus. The sequence continues at coordinate 262,831 of NZ_JBHRWL010000001.1, read as the reverse complement.
AGTCCTCCCTCGCCGGCGCGGTCTCCGAGCTCCAGGCGAAGGGGCGGATCGACAAGGACGTCAATCCCGGCGCGGTCGCCGGGTCCCTGGTCGCCATGCTGGCGGCCGTCGCCTCGCACCAGAAAGGTTTCTCCTCCTGGGGCGTCAAGCAGGCCGAGATCAAGCCGAACCTGGCGCTGCTCGTGCACCTGGGGGTCACCGGGCGCAAGCCGACCAAGTAGCCGCGCGCGGCCCCGCGCCCCCGCGCGACCTCGCACTTCCTGTCATCCGGGCGGCGGTTCACTCCGGTGGACCGCCGCCTGTCGCGTCCCCGGGGGCGGTCCGGTTCCGATGGTGGGGGCGCGACGTGCGGAACACGTCCCCGCCGGCCGGCGTCGCACCGCCCGGCCGGGGCCGCCGGCGCACCCGCCCGCCGAAGTGCCCGCCCCGACGCAGACGACGCTGGAGGAACCGCCATGGCCCTGTCCCGTGAAGAGCGCGAACAGTTCCTGTCCGAACCGCGCGTGGCCGCGATCGCGGTGGACGCGGGCGAGGGCCGCGCCCCGCTGACCGTGCCGATCTGGTACCAGTACACGCCCGGCAAGGACGCGTGGATCCTCACCGGTCTGCACTCCCGCAAGAACCGGCTGCTCCAGGCGGCCGGACGCTTCTCCCTCCTGGTGGACCGCGTCGAGCCGACCATCCGCTACGTCTCCGTCGAGGGCCCGGTCGTCGACACCTCCCCCGCCACGATCGAGAAGCTGCGGGAGCTCTCGGAGCGCTACCTGCCGCCCGAGAAGGTCGACGGGTACGTGGACTTCGCGTGGAAGAACCACGGGGAGCAGGTCGTCGTGCGGATGCGCCCGGAGCGGTGGGTGTCGTCGGACCTCGGCTCGGTCTGAGACGGGCCGGCTCCGTCCCGGGGGCCGACAATCACCCCATGGAACCCGACCTCCACGAGCTGCTGCGGTCCCTGCGGGTGTGGGACCCGGCCGTCACCGACCTGCGCCCCTTCGACCCCGGACGCGCCCCCGCCGAGCCGCTGCCGCTGTTCGCGCGGTGGCTGGCCGAGGCCGCGGCGGCCGGGCAGCCCGAGCCGCACACCATGTCCCTGGCGACGGCGGACGCGGACGGCCTGCCGGACGTACGGATCGTGATGCTGCACGGCGCGGACGAGCGGGGCTGGTCGTTCGCCACGCACGCGCACAGCCGCAAGGGCGGGCACCTCGCCGCCCGCCCGTACGCGGCCCTCGCCTTCTACTGGCCGGTCCTGGGCCGCCAGGTGCGCGTACGGGGCCCCGTCACGGCCGCCCCGCCCGAGGAGGCCCGGGCGGACCTGCACGCCCGCTCGACGGGCGCGCTGGCGTCGGCCCTGACCGGCCGCCAGAGCGCGGTGCTCCCCTCCCCGGAGGAGCTGACCCGCGCCTCCGAGGCCGCCTGGGACCGGGCCCGCCGCGCCCCGGACACCCCGGCGCCGTCCTGGACCCTCTACCACCTCGCCCCTGACGAGACGGAGTTCTTCCAGGGCGACCCCGACCGCCGCCATGTCCGGCTGCGGTACCGGCGGGAGGGGGAGGGGTGGGTCCGGGAGCTGCTGTGGCCGTGAGGGAGCCTGCCCGGGTCAGGTGAGGTGTGGGGACTTCATGGGGACATTGAACGCGCGATCACGACATCATGTGATCATTCCGCAACCAATTCCGGTCTTGACCGAGACCCATCAACCACCTGCCGGATTACGCTCGCGGTCATGGCCGACTCCACCACGTCCGCGCAGCCCACCGCGCCCGCCCGGGCGGACCGCCCCGTCTACGTCGTCGGCGGCGGCCCCGGCGGACTGTCCGTCGCGTACGCCTTGCGCGCCCGCGGGGTGCGGGCCGTCGTGCTCGAGCGGTCCGAGCGGGTCGGCGACTCCTGGCGCCGCCACTACGACCGGCTGCACCTGCACACCACCCGGCGCCGCTCGGCCCTGCCCGGCCTGCCGATGCCCCGCCGCTTCGGACGCTGGCCGTCCCGCGACGACGTGGTCCGCTACCTGGAGAAGTACGCCGAGCACCACCGCCTGGAGATCGTCACCGGCGTCGAGGTGTCCCGCGTCGAACGCACCCCCGACGGCACCGGCTGGCTGCTGCGCGCCACCGGCGGACGCGAGCTGACCGGCGCGGCGGTCGTCGTCGCCACCGGCTTCAACCACACCCCGCGCATCCCCGACTGGCCCGGCCGGGAGACGTACACCGGCGAGTTCCTGCACGCCTCCGGGTACCGCAACGCGAAGCCGTTCGCCGGGCGGGACGTGCTGGTGGCGGGCGTCGGCAACACGGGGGCGGAGATCGCCGTCGACCTGGTGGAGGGCGGCGCCTCCCGGGTGCGGCTGGCGGTGCGCACCCCGCCGCACATCGTGCGCCGCTCGACCGCCGGCTGGCCCGCGCAGTACTCCGGCATCCTGGTGCGCCGGCTGCCGGTGCCGCTGGTCGACCGGATCAGCCGCCTGCAGGCGCGGATCGCGGTGCCGGACCTGTCCGAGCACGGCCTGCCCCGCCCGGAGACCGGGCTCTACAGCCGCGTCCTGGAGGGCGCCATCCCCGTGCAGGACGTCGGCCTGATCGACGCCGTGCGCAAGGGCTCGGTGGAGGTGGTCGCCGCCGTGAAGGGCTTCGAGGAGGGCGAGGTGCTGCTGGCCGACGGCGAGCACGTCGCCCCGGACGCGGTGATCGCGGCCACCGGGTACGAGCGCGGCCTGGAGGGCCTGGTCGGCGGCCTCGGCGTGCTGGACGACCGGGGCAGACCCGTGGCCCACGGCGCCCGCACCCCGGCCGGCGCCCCGGACCTGTACTTCACCGGCTTCACCAACCCGATCAGCGGCAACCTCCGGGAGATGGCCCTGGACGCCCGGCGCATCGCCCGCGCGGTCGACCACAGCGGCAAGGCGTCCCGGCTGCCGGGCGCCTGAGCCTCGGGGCGCCTCAGCTCGCGGCGAGAGGCGCCGGCCGCTTGCGGATCACCAGTGCCATCAGCGCCGCCGCCGCGCACAGCGCGCCCGACGCGAGCCAGACCACGTCGTACGAGCCGAACGCGTCCCGCGCGAGGCCGCCCACGAAGGCCACGATCGCCGCGCCCACCTGGTGCGACGCCAGCACCCAGCCGAACACGATGGGGCTGTCGTCGCCGTAGCGCTCCCGGCACAGCGCGAGCGTCGGCGGCACGGTGGCGACCCAGTCCAGGCCGTAGAAGACGATGAACAGCAGCATCGGCGGGTGCACGGACGGCGCGAGCAGCAGGGGCAGGAAGAGCAGGGACACGCCGCGCAGCGCGTAGTAGACGGCCAGCAGCCGGCGCGCGTCGAAGCGGTCGGTGAACCAGCCGGACGCCACCGTGCCCACCACGTCGAAGACGCCGATGACGGCCAGCAGGGACGCGGCGGTGGTGATCGGCATGCCGTGGTCGTGCGAGGCGGGCACGAAGTGGGTCTGGATCAGCCCGTTGGTGGACGCCCCGCAGATCGCGAACGTGCCGGCGAGCAGCCAGAACGGGCCGGTGCGGGCGGCCGAGGCGAGCACGGTCAGCGCGCGCCGGGCGGCCCCGGGCACGGGCGCCGGCTTCGGCACGAACTCCTTCGCCCCGTACGGCTTCTGGCCGATGTCGGCCGGGTGGTCGTGCAGCAGCAGCCAGACGAACGGCACCACCGCGAGCGCGGCGAGCGCCACCGTCACGGCGGCGGGCCGCCAGGAATAGCGGTCGACGATCCACGACAGCAGCGGCAGGAAGATCAGCTGCCCGGAGGCGGACGCGGCAGTGAGGATGCCGCTGACCAGGCCGCGCCGCTCGGTGAACCAGCGGTTGGTGACGGTGGCGGCGAACGCCAGCGCCATCGAGCCGGAGCCGAGGCCCACCAGCAGGCCCCAGCAGAGCATCAGCTGCCAGGCGGCGGTCATCCACACGGTGGCGCCGGAGCCGGCCGCGATCACGGTCAGCGCGACGGCGACGACCCGGCGGATGCCGTAGCGGTCCATCAGCGCCGCCGCGAACGGGGCGGTGAGGCCGTACAGCGCCAGGTTGACTGAGACCGCGGCGCCGATGGTGCCGCGGGACCAGCCGAATTCGGCGTTCAGCGGGTCGATGAACAGCCCCGGCACGGCGCGGAAGGCGGCGGCGCCGATGATCGTCACGAAGGTGACGGCGGCGACGAACCAGGCGCGGTGCACCCGGAGGCGGGTCGGCTTGCGGCCGCTCGCGGGCGGCCCGACGGCGGCGGTCTTGCTGGTCGTGGTCACGCCGTACAGCGTCGGGCACGCACGTCCGCTTCAACGAGTGGCCCGGGGGACAGCCTTCGCTAGGATCGGGCCATGCCTGTCATCCCGCCCGAGCCGTCCCCCTCCCCCGACGGCCACCGGCCCCACCGCGTGGTCGTGCTCGCCCTCGACGGGCTGCTCCCCTTCGAGCTGGGCATCCCGCACCGCATCTTCGGCCGCCCCAGGGACGAGCGGGGCCGGCCGCTGTACGAGGTGCTCACCTGCTCGGTCCGGCCGCCGGGGCCGGTGCGGACGGACGCCGACTTCACGGTTCACGTCCCCCACGGCCCGGAGGTCCTGGCCACCGCCGACACGGTGATCGTCCCGGCCTGCTACGAGCTCGGCCCGGTCTTCGAGCGGGGCGAGCTGACGGACGAACTGGCCGACGCGCTCGGCCGCATCCCGCCGACGGCCCGCATCGCCTCCATCTGCACCGGGGTGTACGTCCTCGCCGCCGCCGGCCGGCTCGACGGGCGCCGCGCCACCACGCACTGGGCGGACGCGGAGCGGCTCCAGCGGCTGTTCCCGAAGATCGACGTCGACCCGGACGTGCTGTTCGTCGACGACGGCGACATCCTCACCTCGGCGGGCGTGGCGGCCGGGATCGACCTGTGCCTGCACATGGTGCGGCGCGACCACGGCGCCGCCGTCGCCAACGACGTGGCCCGGCGCACGGTGGTGCCGCCGCACCGGGACGGCGGCCAGGCGCAGTACATCCAGCGTCCGGTGCCCGACCCGCAGCAGGCGTCCACGAGCGGCGCCCGCGCGTGGGCGCTGGGCCGGCTGCACGAGCCGATCCAGCTGCGCGACATGGCGGAGCGGGAGTCGATGTCGGTACGCACCTTCACCCGCCGCTTCCGCGAGGAGACCGGGGTCAGTCCGGGCCAGTGGCTCACCCGCCAACGGGTCGAGCGGGCACGGTACTTGCTGGAGACCACCGAGCTGACGGTGGACCAGGTGGCACGGGACGCGGGGTTCGGCACGGCCCAGTCCATGCGGGCCCACCTCCAGACGGCCCTCGGCGTGACGCCGACGGCGTACCGCCGCACGTTCCGCGCGGGTGCGGAGCGGACGTTGGACGCCCGTGCGGATGCGGAACGGGGCGTGAGGGCGGGGGCGGTCACGGTCTGAGCGGCCCCTCTGCGAGGCGGTCGGGCGGTGTGCTCCCCTGAGGGCGCCCCCTAGGCGTCAGGCGTCCGCCGTCCCGGAGCAATCCGGCACCCGCTCCCTGAGGCGTCAGGCATCCCCCGATCCGGAACAACCCGGCACCCGCTCCCCGAGGCATCAGGCACCGCCACCCCAGGGCAACCCAGCATCCGCTCCGCCGAGGCATCAGGCGTCCGCCGCCCCAGGCGCATCGGCTGACCGCCGCCCGAGGTGATCGGGCGTCTGTTTGTCCACAGGCTGTGGACAAACAGACGCCCGGTGGCGGGCGGCGCTGCTCGCCCCGAGCACGGCAGCCCCGCACCGCCCTTCGATTCCGGCGGCCCCCGCCAGGTCCCCCGCCCCCGGGAGGCACGCGCCGAATGACGACCCACACTCGCCGAGGACCCCCGTCGCGGTGCCCTCGCCGTCCCCTCGCGGCGAATCGCTGACGACCAGCGTGATCACCCGGTCACGGCACGTCAACACCGTTTCGGCAAGTGATACGGAGTTCGCGGCAATTGCCCGTTTCGTCGGCTCGGCGCACGGGAGCACACCCGGCGCACCGGTTCACGCGCGGCACCGGGGCGCCGTCCCGCCGTGCCCCCGTGCCTCCCCGAAAGCGCGGCAACCGTCACGGCGCACAGCGCTCAGACCGCTCGGACCGCCTCGTACGCCAGCCCGTCGTACGTCACCGCGCTGCCGCCACAGGAGGCGCGGGCGGCGTCGGACGCCCCGCCGCAGCGGTCGAGTTCGCACCAGATGCGCTTGCCGGCGCCCTCGGCGCTCCAGCCCCAGCGGTCGGCCAGCCCGTCGACGAGGGCGAGTCCGCGCCCGCCGGTCGCCTCGTCGCCCGCGCAGCGCGGCACCGGCGCGCGGCCGCTGCGGTCGGCGACCTCGAGGCGCACGCCGACCTCCTCGGCCGCGTCCGCGCCGGGCAGCGAAAGTCTGAGGACGGCCGGACAGCCGGTGTGCACCACGGCGTTGGTGACCAGCTCGGAGACGAGCAGGATCAGCGTCTCGGCCAGCGGTTCGTCGGCCCCTATGCCGGACCCGGCCAGCCGTGAGCGGGCCCAGCGCCGGGCCCGCCCCACTTCAGCGGGGTCGGGCCGGATCTCCAGCTGCACTTGAAGCACCTGCACCGCTCACACCATCCGAACCGGCGGACACTTGGACTCGCGCCTCACGAGGGCCACGATCCTAGCCATTTTCCGCATGGCCAGAACAATGGCCGGACCGGGATCACGGACCGTGACTCCCTGATCGGACAGCATGGTTGACGTACAGTCACCTCAACAAGCGCTTCGGGCATATTCCAGCGCAAAGGAGTACCCGTGCGGCATACTGTGCGACGCATGCCGCGCGGACTCGAACGGAGCGCCGCCGGCGGCCCGTTGACCGCGCAAGAAGCCGCAGGCACGGCCCCTCGGACGACCTCCCCGAGGGCGGTTCGGCCGCGGTGCGCGCCCACGACGACCCGCATCCCGCCCAACGTACCGGAGCCGCACCCCGACTCCGGGCCGTGACGACAGAACTCACCCGGCCCGGGCGTCCCGGACGCTCCGTGATCAGGAAAATGCCACGATCGGTGACACGGATTTCCGGCGCGTCAGGCGCGTCACTCGGGGACGGTGAAGTAGCGGGCGAACGCGGAGACGATCTCCTCCTCGCCGATCCGCCCGTCCCCGTCGGTGTCCAGCTGTGCGGCGGCCTGCGCGGCGACGTCCCCGTCGACGCCCAGCACCCGGAGCACACGCGCGGTCTCGTCCACGCCGACCCCCGCGTCCCCGCCGGCGCCGGCGACGGCGAGCGCCGCGTGCAGGAAGGGGCGGGCGATCTCGGCGAACCGGTCCGGGTTGTCCCGCAGCCGCTTCACCGCGCCGTTGACGAACTCCTCGCGTGTGATGCGCTGGTCGCCGTCCCGGTCGGCGATGCCCGCCATGCCCTGCCAGAACGCCTCGGCCCCGACGTACAGGGCCTGGCCCTTGTCGGAGCGGGCCGCCGTGCCGAACTCGGCGAGCAGCGCCTTGGCCGCCGCCATGAAGTCCTCGCGGTCGATGTAGCCGTTGCCGTCCTGGTCGAAGCCGGCGAAGCGGGCCGCGATCCTGCGCTCGTACTCGCTGGTGACCATGTCTTCTTCAGGCCGCCTTAGGTCGGAGGGGTCGTCTCGCTGGGAGCGTACGGGGTGCGGGGGCGCGGCGGAGCCGGAAAGCGGCGCTTGGACCAGGACCGGGGGAACACCGGGACACACGTGTGACACGGGTGAGCGCGGACACGCACGGCCGCGGAGTCAGGGGAGAGCCGGGTTCAGGCCGAGAGCGGGCGGGCGTCCTCGTCGACGGCGGACGGCACGTCCGGGTGGATCTCGAACAGCCGGCGTACCCCGAGCGCGCCGAGCACCTTGTTGACGTGGCTGCCGTCGGCGGCGCCCCGCGCGGGCAGGATCAGCCGGAGCCGGCCCTGGCAGGAACGCAGCAGCCGGCGGGAGGCTATGAGCACGCCCACCCCGCTGGAGTCGCAGAACCACACCTCGGAGAGATCGAGGACGAGCCGGTGCCGCCCCTCGGCCACGACGTCGTGCACCCGCTGCCGCAGCACCGGGGAGGTCACCAGGTCCAGCTCGCCGGAGACCCGGAGGACGGCCCATGCGCCGTTGTCCTGGTCGGTCACTGTGAAGGTCACCACCACGCCCCTCGCTCGCCGAAACGGAAGCAGTGCCTACGCTTCCTTGCTGCGCGGCTGCCCAGCGGCCGTTCCCTGAAACGCGACCCTGAAAACGGTTCGCGAACAGAAAGGGCTTGTTCTGGTCGTAATCGATCCGATTCGATCGGTTGTTGTCGACACGCGTCGGGGCAGACATCATGCGCACGCCGTGCGACCTGCGCGGGCGACCCTCTACCACGGAAGGCGCCGCGAGGGGCGCACATTGCCACAAAGGGGCGTGCACGCACGTTCATGGCGACTACATTCGTGGCGTCGCCGGTCACACGCCGGACCCGGGCACCGACCACCCCGGGGGCCCGCGGGACGAACAGGGGGTGAGGGGCCGCATGCGCAGAAGAGACGTACCGCCCCGCTGGGACCGCACGATGCAGCAGCGGCTCGCCCGCGGGGAGGCGGCCGCCCTCGGCGAGCTCTACGACCGCTTCGCGTCCCTCGTCCACGGCCTCGCCCACCGCGTCCTCGGTGACGAACGCGCGGCCGACACCGTCACCCGGGACGTCTTCGCCCACGTCTGGCAGCACCCCGACACCTACGACCCCCGGCAGGGCCCGCTGCGCAGCTGGCTCGCCGCCCTGACCAACCGGCTGGCCGTGCAGCGGCTGCGCACCACCGAGACCGCCGCGCTCGCCCGGGGCGGCCCCGGCACCACCGAGGACCTGGAGCGCAAGGTCCGGCACGCCACGGTGACCGCCCGCGCCGACTACATCGTCCAGTCCATGCCCGCGCCCCTGCGGGCCGCGCTGGAACTGGCCTACTTCCAGCGCCGGGACTACCGCCAGACCGCCGCCGACCTCGGCGTCACCGACGAGGAGGCCCGCCGCCGGCTGCGCCTCGGCCTCCAGCTGCTGGCCACCGCCCACGACGCCGGGACGCCGGGCGCACCGCCCGGAATCGGAGGTGCCGCGTGAGCGGGCGCCGCCCCGGGCCGTACGACGACCGCGGATCCCTCGCCCCCGGGCCCGACGGGCTGCCCCCGGGACCGGAGCACCAGGTGCTGAAGTCGCTGCTGGGCGCCTGGGCGCTGGCCGCCTGCGCGCCCGCCGAGGCCGACGCCGTCGAGGAGCACCTCGGCGTCTGCGGGCCCTGCGCGGACGAGGCACTGCGGCTGCGCGAGGCCGTCGGCCTGCTCCAGCGCCCCGAGACCCTCGACCTGAACCCGGCCCTGCGCACCCGCGTCCTGGAGGCCTGCCTGGAACGGCGCCCGCCGCGCATCCCGGTCCCCGAGTGGGCCGCCGCCTACGACACCGAGACCGCCCGGCTCGACGCGCTGCTCCAGGACTTCGGCGACAACGAATGGCACGCGCCGGTGCGGCTGCGCTGGTACGAGGGCGACGAAGCGAGCAGCCGCCGCACCACCGTCGCCGGGGTCATCGCCCATCTGCTGACCGTGGACGGACTGGTCGCGGTCGCCCTGGGCCTGGAGGACCCGCTCGGCGACGTCAAGCCCGAGCAGCCCACCCCGTCGGGCCGGACCGAGGCGTACTGGCGGGCCGCCCGCTTCCCGCCCACCCGGGCCGTCCGCGGCCCCTGGCGCGAGCAGAGCCACCGGCTGATCCGCACGGTCTGCTTCACCGGCAGCGACACCGGCCGCGTGCCCGTCCCCTACGGCGACTTCGCGCTGCCGCTGCACGACGCCATGCTGGACCGGGCCTTCGAGTGCTGGGTGCACGGGGAGGACATCGCCGAGGCGGTGGACTACCCCTACGACCCGCCCTCCGGACGCCATCTGCACGACATGGTGGACCTCGCGGCCCGGATGCTGCCCCTGGTCCTGGAGAACCGCCGCCACCACGGGCTGGCCGCGCCGGTCGAACGCCGGCTGGTCGCCGCGGGCGAGCCGGGGCGCAGCCTGCGGCTGGAGATCGAGGGGTCCGGCGGCGGGGAGTGGCTGATCCCGCTGGACTCGCCCGCGGCGAAGGGGTCCGCGGAGCACGAGGTCGCGCATGTCGCGCTGGACGGGGCGGAGTTCTGCAGGTTGGCGGCCGGTCACGTGCCGCCTCGTGAGGCTGCCGCCGGGCAGGAGGGGATCGCGAGGCGATCAAGGATGTGCTGTTCGCTGCGGCGAGCCTGAGCAGGATGTAGGGGGGTCCCTTTGCATCGCCGGCGGCTGCGGGCCGGTGGGGGCCGTTCGCGCAGTTCCCCGCGCCCCTTGAGGGCGCTGCGGTGAACGCGCCCCGAAGGGGCGCGGGGAACTGCGCGAGCAACCACGACGCACCCGCGGCCGCCGGGCGACGGAGAAGTCCCCAGCCTCTCAGGCGAACACCACAGTCCTGCGACCGTTCAGCAGAATCCTCCGCTCCGCATGCCACTTCACCGCCCGCGCCAGCGCCTGGCACTCCACGTCCCGCCCGATCGCGACGAGCCCGTCGGGCGTGACGTCGTGCCCCACCCGCTCGACCTCCTGCTCGATGATCGGCCCCTCGTCGAGATCCGCGGTGACGTAATGAGCGGTCGCGCCGATCAGCTTCACCCCCCGCGCATGCGCCTGGTGATACGGCTTCGCGCCCTTGAAGCTCGGCAGGAAGGAGTGGTGGATGTTGATGATCCGCCCCGACAACTGCTTGCACAGGTCGTCGGAGAGCACCTGCATGTAGCGGGCGAGGACGACGAGTTCGACCTCGTCCTCGCGCACGATCTCCAGCAGCCGCGCCTCGGCCTCCGGCTTGCCGTCCTTCGGCACCGGAATGTGGTGGAAGGGGATGTTGTACGAGGCCACCAGCTCGGCGAAGTCGGTGTGGTTGGACACCACCCCGGCGATCTCCACGGGCAGCGCGCCGGTCCGCGCGCGGAACAGCAGGTCGTTCAGGCAGTGCCCGAACCTGCTGACCATCAGCAGGATGCGCATCTTCTCGTCGGCCCGGTCGAGCTGCCAGTCCATCTGGAAGGAGTCGCCGATCGCCGCGAAGCTCGCCCGCAGCTTGTCCACCGACACCGGGGCCTCGGCGGAGAAGTGGACGCGCATGAAGAACAGGCCCGTGTCGTGGTCGCCGAACTGCTGGCTGTCCTCGATGTTGCAGCCGGTCATGAACAGGTAGCTGGACACGGCGTGCACGATGCCCTGCTTGTCGGGGCACGACAGGGTGAGGACGTACTGGTCGGCCGGTGCCGCGGCGCGGGTGGACTGCTCGCTCATGGGGAAAAGGGTCGCACACCCGGGCCGGCGCCCGGCCGGTCGTCCCGCTACGCGGAACGGGTCATGATGCGCAGCACCTCGAGGGTGCTGGGCGGCGCGTCCGGGTCGTCGCCGTCGCTCGCCGCCATCCGTACGTGCGCGTCGCGCGCGGCGCGCACCGCCTCCGGCCAGCCCTCGTGCTCCATGTACGCGGTGACCGGGGCGTCAGGCCCGACCTGGTGCATGATCCGCAGCACGCGCAGCACGGCGGTGTCGACGAGCGCGGCCTCCTGCGAGTCGCGGAAGATCGTGCCGACGTACTTCTCGGCGGACCAGTTGTCCAGCCAGGTGTCCTCGACCAGCCGGTACACGGCGTCGGTGACGTCCCCGTAGCCGGGCACCCCGGCCAGCCAGACGTCCCGCTGGAAGGCGGGGTCGGAGAGCATGTGCAGCGCGGAGCGCACATTGCTGCGCCAGCGCCACCACGGCATGTCGTTGAGTGGCATGCCGCCCATGGTGGAGGAGCGACGGCCGCGACGGGAAGAGTTCTCCGAACCTTGCACGGTCGTCGATCGTACGTTTCCGCCCTCGACGCACCCGACGGGCCCCCGCAATTCACCTCCGCGTCACCTCCCGTCGACCGAGCGTCACGTCGCGGTTCGCCATGTGAGGGAATGGTGCGGGGACATGACCGGCAGGCGACGCATCCGCAGCACCGTCCTCCCCCGCTCCCTCGTGCGGCCCGCCCGCGCCGGCGCCCTGGCAGCAGGCGCGCTGGCGGCGTGTTCGGCGCTGCTCGCCGGCTGCGGGATCGTCCCCGGGGTCGCGCAGGGCTCCGCGGACGACACGATCACGGTGATGACCTGGGCGCCCGAGAACACCGGCGCGACCAACAAGCCCGGCATGCCCGCGTTCGCCGAGGCCTACGGCCGCTGGGTGAACGACCACGGCGGCATCGCCGGCCGCCGGCTGAAGGTGCTGACCTGCGACGAACGCGACGACGCGGTGGCCGCGGCGCGCTGCGCCCGGCGCGCGGTCGCGGAGAACGCCGTGGCCGTGGTCGGCTCCTACAGCCAGCACGGCGACGCCTTCCTGCCCACGCTGGAGGCCGCCGGCATCCCGTACATCGGCGGTTACGGCCTCACCCACGACGAGTTCACCAGCCCGCTGTCCTACCCGGTCAACGGCGGGCAGCCCGCCCTGCTCGCCGGGCTCGGCCGGACCCTGGCGGACGCGTGCGGCCCGGTCGCGCTGGTGCGGCCCGACACCATCGCGGGCGACCAGCTCCCGCCGCTGCTGGACTCCGGTCTCGCGGCGGGCGGCCACGACCCGGCCGGGGACCTGCGCGCCGCCGAGGCCGCGACCTCCTACGGCGACGCCGCCGAGCGGGCGCTGGAGCACGCCGCCGCCGGCACCGGGGAGGAGGGCTGCGTGGTGCCCGCGCTCGGCGACCGCACCGGCACCTTCATGGACTCCTTCCGGCGCGCCCGCGGCGACCACCCCGAGGTGCGCACCGCGACCGTGCTCGGCAGCGTCGACCAGACGGTGCTGGACGCCTCCGGCGGCGCGTCGAGCCCGTACGAGGGGGCGTACGTCACCGGCTGGTACCCGGAGGCGGGCGACGCGCGCTGGAAGCCGATGAAGGAGGTCATCCGGGCGGAGGCCTTCGGCGACAACCGGATCGACCCGGCGGACGCCGGGGTGCAGACCACGTGGATCGCCTACACCGTGTTCCGCCAGGCAGTGGAGTCCCTCGGGGACGGCGAGGTCACCGCGGACACCCTGACCGGCGCGCTGGACGGCGGCCTGAAGATCAGCACCGGCGACCTCACCCCCACCCTCCGCTGGAAGTTCCAGGACACCCTGGCCTCCATCGGTCTCCCCCGCCTGGTCAACGCGAACGTCACCCTCCAGCAGGTGGAGAAGGGCCGCCTCGTCTCGGCCGCGGACGGCTTCACGGACGTGACGGCCACCCTGAAGGACGCGGCCCTCTAGGCGCCCCGCGCGGGACGCGCTACAGCTGCGTGGGGGCCCGCTCGGTCAGCCCGTACTTCCGGGCGATCACGTTCCACAGCGCCGAGGCCTTCTTCTTCTGCTCGGTGGCGGTCCCGCTCTCCCGGTTCCCCGCGGCGGTCTGCTCGGTGGAGCGCGCCTGGCCCTTCTTGCAGCCCTTCTTGCCCTTGGCCTGTTCCGCCCACTTCGCGTAGTGGTCGTCGGCCGAGGCGGACGCCTGCCACGCCTTGCGCAGCGCCTCGCTCAGCGCCTCGTGCTGCGGCAGCTTGTCCACGGAGAGCTGGGACAGGTCCGTCACGAGCTGCTTGCGCTGCTTCGCCGCCTCCCGCAGATCGGACGCGGCCCCGCCGAGGTCACGGCAGGCCTTCACGTCCTCCACGGCGTCGATCACGCTGCTGCGGCTGTCACCGCTGTGCGCGAGCAGCTTGTCCAGCTCGACGGCCTGCTCCCGGGCCGGGTCGGCGGCCGGCGACTGCGAGGCCTCGGTGCTCGCGGGCGCGGTGGCGGAGACGGGCTGGTCGGTGGTGCCGTCGTCCTCCTTGCCGCCGCTGCCGAGCAGGGCGCCCGCGCCGACGCCGACGACCGCGAGGCCGACGCCGACCGCGGCGATCAGCGGCCAGCGCGGGCCGCCGTTGCCGCCGCCACCGCCGCGTCCGCCGCCGTGGCCGGAGGCGGGCGGCGCGGGCGGTCCGGGCGGGGTGCGGTCGGTCCGGACGGGACGGCCGTAGTCCATGCGCGGCATCTGCTGGGTGGCGCCGGCCGGGCCGTCGTCGTTGCGGAAGAGGTTGTCGAACTCGGCGGGCGGCTGCCGGCCCGCGTCGCCCTGCGCGGCGCCGTACGGCTGGGGACCCTGGTCGGTGACCGGGGCGATGAACTGGGTGGGCTCGGCGTCCGGGTTGCCGGGCAGCGGGCCGGGGCCGGCCGGCTGCTGGGCGATGCCGAGGTTGCGGGTGGCCTCCGCGTCGTGCGCGGCGGGCATCTCGGGCGGCAGCGCGCCCGGGGCGACCGGGGGTATGTACTGGGTCGCGCCCTCGTCGGCGCCTCCCGCCGGGACCGGCGGGATGACCTGCGTGGCGCCCTCGTCCACGCCGGGCGCGGGCGCCGGGACCGGGGCGCCGTGGGCGGGCGGGTAGCCGTACCCGCCGCCGGGCGCGGCGTAGCCGTTCTGCGGGGGCAGCTGACCGCCCGAGGTGTGTCCGCCGTACGCGGCGGCCTGGCCGTAGCCGTCCGTGCCGGCGTACCCGCCGCCCTGCTGTCCCGCGTGCGCGCCGCCCTGTCCGTAGGCGTCGTGCCCCCCGTGCGCGGGCGGGTAGCCGCCCTGGGACGGCGCGCCCTCGGGCGGCAGCGGCCCGGGCCCCTGCCCGCCCTGTGGCTGCCCGCCGTGCTGCTGACCTTGCGCGTGGCCGCCGTGCTGCTGACCTTGCGCGTGGCCGCCGTGCTGCTGACCCGCGTCCCAGGCGGGCGCGGGCGCCTGCTGCTGCCACTGGCCGTCGTTCGCGGACGGCCACTCCTGGCCTGCGGACGGGGCGGCGGACGGGGCGGCGGACTGCTGCTCGGGTCCCCAGGGGGTCCCCCAGGTCGAGCCGCCGGGCGGCGCCGAGGCGGGGAACCCGCCCGGCGCGGGCTGACCTGCCGTACCGCCGGGCGCGACCGGACCGGACGTCATGCCCGGCAGCAGGGGCTCACCACCGTCCGAGGGCAGCACGATGCCTTCGCGCGCTTGGCGCGCCGAGGGCTCCTCGCCCTGTCCACTCTGCGTCACCGGGACTCCTACCAATGGGGGACCTTGTGAATCGTCGGCTCACGCTACCGGGTCCCCGGAGCCCGGTGCCACGCAGCACAGAACAGGCCCTCCTGCCCTGTGAGCGCGGTAACAAAACCAGGTCACCGCACGCCGCTTACGTCCCCTCCTTCCCTTGCGTCCCGTCTCCGTCCCGCGCCCGTGAGCGGTGTCGCGTACGTCACGCCGCCGTCTGAAGCTCCATCCGCGCCCCGAACTCCCGTACCACCGGCTCCTCCCGGTACGGCTCCAGGCGCTGCTGGAGGTCGTCCAGGTACTCCGCGCCCCGGTTGGAGCGCAGCCCGCCCAGCAGTTCGGCGGCCTTCAGGCCCGTGGCACAGGCCTGTTCGATCTCGCGCTGCTGCACCTGGGCGGTGGCGAGCAGCACATAGCCGATCGCCCGGCGCCGCGCGCGGGTGGGCGGGTGGCCGTCCAGCGAGTCCTGCGCGTACCGCGCGGCGGCCTCCGCCTGGCCGAGGTCGCGGTGGCAGTGCGCCAACTCGTCGGCGAGATAGGCCTCGTCGAAGTGGGCGATCCACGGCGGGTCGTCGCCCGTGTCCGGGTCGGCGGCCTCCAGGGCGCTCACCGCGCGCCCCGCGGCGGCGTGCGCGGCCGGGGCGTCGCCCATCAGCGCGTGCCCGCGGGCCTCGGCGGCGAGGAACATCGCCTCCGCGCGCGGTGTCACGCGCCCCCGTGCTCCTTCCTGTGCCGCGCGCGCCAACTGGGCGATCTCACGCGGGTTTCCGAGCTGCGCGGCGAGATGGCTCATCGACGCGGCGAGCACGTACCCGCCGTAGCCGCGGTCGCCCGCGGCCTGCGCGAGCCGCAGCGCCTGGATGTAGTACCGCTGCGCCAGGCCCGGTTGGCCGGTGTCGACGGCCATGTACCCGGCCAGTTCGGTCAGTCGGGCGACGGCGGCGAACAGGTCGCGGCCCACCGCCTCGCGGTACGACCCGGCCAGCATCCCCGACACCACGCTGTTGAGGTAGTGCACCACGACCGGGCGGACGTGCCCGCTGCCGTACTGGTGGTCCAGCGCGACCAGTGACTCCGTCATGGACCGCACCGCCGCCACGTCCGACTGGCCCACGCGCGGGCCGGTGTTGCGCGCGACCTGCCCGTCCGGCGCGGAGATCAGCCAGTCCCGGCTGGGCTCCACCAGCGCCGAGGCGGCGACGGACGACCCGGACAGGAAGTCCCGCCGGCCCACGTCGCTGCGCCACAGCTCGCAGACCTGCTCGATGGCGCCCAGTACCGTCGGCGAGAACTGGAGGCCGACCCCCGACGCGAGGTTCTTGCCGTTGGCCATGCCGATCTCGTCGATCGTGACCGTGCGGCCCAGCTTGCGGCCCAGCGCCTCCGCGATGACGGCCGGCGCCCGGCCCCGCGGCTGCTGTCCGCGCAGCCAACGGGCCACCGACGTCTTGTCGTAGCGCAGGTCGAGGCCGTGCTCCGCGCCGCACATGTTGACCCTGCGGGCCAGTCCGGCGTTGGAGCATCCGGCTTCCTGGATGAGCGCCTGCAGCCGTTCGTTCGGCTGCCGGGCGACGAGCGGCCTTGCGGCCATGGCGTACCCCCTGAGGCTGCGGTGCCTGCCCACGCACCGGGTTGACGTGTCTTCCGCGGCCGTACGTCTCACGTCGTCCCGGCGAGACGTCCGGCCGGGAGGATCAATGCCCCGTCAACATACCGACAATGCGGGACATGTGAGAATTGCCGGGGTATCGACGGCTGCCGACCCCCCTCCTGGTTACCCCGATGCGGTGGCGGATCCCCCCGCGCGCCCCCATGGATGCACCCATGCGCCCCGTCGGCGGGCCCGGTGCCCCTCCCCCGCGCACACGGCGGGGCGTAACCCCTGGTGGCGGGTGAAGTTGTGTTCATCGTGGAAGAGACGATCGCGGGCGCCGACGCCGTACAGATCCCGAAGCAGCGCGGGGAATCGCTGCTGGACACCGCCGTGCGCTATGCCGAGGAGCGCCACTGGGACGTGGTGCCGGGCACCTGGACCGAGGTCGTCGACGGCGTGTACGCCTGCTCGTGCGGGGACGCGGCGTGCCCCGCCCCCGGCGCGCACCCGGCGGAGCCCGCCTGGGCGGGCCTGGCGACCGGAAGCGCCAGCGCCGCGCGCCGGATGTGGCAGAAGCAGCCCGGCGCCTCGATCCTGCTGCCCACGGGGCGCGCCTTCGACGCGATCTCCGTGCCGGAGACGGCGGGCCTGCTGGCGCTGGCGCGGATCGAGCGGATGGGGCTCACGCCCGGCCCGGTGACCCTGACGCCGTACCGGCGCACGGAGTTCTTCGTGCTGCCCGGAGCGGCGGCGAAGCTTCCGGATCTGCTGCGCACCCTGGGCTGGACGGCGTCGTCGCTGGACCTGGCCGTCCTGGGCGAGGGCGCGTACGTGGCGGCGCCGCCGACCCGCGTCGGGCGTCACGGGGCCGTGCAGTGGGCCCGCCGGCCGACCCGGGAGAACCGCTGGCTGCCGGACGCGGAGGAGCTGGTGCCGTCGCTGGCGTACGCCTGCGGCCGGGACCGGTGACGGGGACGCCGTCCCGGCCGCCCCGCCCCCGTGCCCTACTGCCGTGGTCCGCTCCCCGTAGGCTCGGGAGTGACGGAGGGAGACGTGGTGGGCGCAGTCGCCGTACGCGTGCAGGGGTTGTGGAAGCGGTTCGGGGAGCAGGTCGCCGTCGGCGGGATCGACCTGGAGCTGCCCGCGGGGCGGTTCATCGGTCTGGTCGGGCCGAACGGCGCCGGGAAGACCACCACCCTGTCCATGGTGACGGGGCTGCTCCGCCCGGACGACGGCACCGTCGAGATCGCCGGGCACGACGTGTGGCGGGACCCGGTGCAGGTGAAGGCCCGTATCGGTGTGCTGCCGGAAGGGCTGCGCCTGTTCGAGCGGCTGTCCGGGCGTGAACTGCTCGGCTACACGGGCCGGTTGCGCGGGCTGCCCGGCGAGGAGGTCGACAAGCGGGCCACCCAGCTGCTCGACGTGCTCGACCTGGCCGGCGCCCAGCACAAGCTCGTCGTCGACTACTCCACCGGCATGCGCAAGAAGATCGGCCTGGCCGCCGCGCTGCTGCACAACCCCGAAGTGCTGTTCCTGGACGAGCCGTTCGAGGGCGTCGACCCGGTGTCCGCGCAGACCATCCGCGGCGTCCTGGAGCGGTACACCGCCTCCGGCGCGACGGTGGTGTTCTCCTCCCACGTCATGGAGCTGGTGGAGTCGCTGTGCGACTGGGTGGCGGTGATGGCCGCCGGCCGGATCCGCGCCCACGGTCCGCTCGCCGAGGTGCGCGGCGACGCGCCCTCCCTGCAACGGGCGTTCCTCGAACTCGTCGGCGCGGACAGCCGCGACGCCGGCTCCGACCTCGACTGGCTGGGCGGGGGCGCCCGGTGAGCGCGCCCGCCCTCACCCCGGTCGTCGTCCGGCTGAAGCTGTCCCTGCTGCGCAACGGCCTGCGCCAGTCCGGCGGCCGCCGTGCCGCCTGGGTCGCCTCCGCCGTCGTCACGCTGCTGTTCGCCGCGCTCCAGGTGCTGGGGCTGGTGGCGCTGCGCGGCGTGGACGGCGTGGAGTCGCTGGTGGTGCTGCTGGTGGCGGTGCTGGCGCTGGGCTGGGCGGTGATGCCGCTGTTCTTCCCCGGCGGTGACGAGACGCTCGACCCGACCCGTCTGGTGATGCTGCCGCTGCGCCCCCGGCCGCTGGTGCGGGCCCTGCTGGCGGCGTCCCTGGTGGGCATCGGGCCGCTGTTCACGGTGTGCCTGCTGGTCGGTTCGGTGTTCGCGGTCGCCCGGGGCGCGGCGGCGTGGGCGGTGGGCGTCCTCGCCGTGCCGCTGGCGCTGCTGGTGTGCGTGGCGCTGGCGCGGGCCGTGGCCGCGGCGAACGTACGGCTGCTGACCAGCCGCAAGGGACGTGACCTGGCGGTGCTCAGCGGCCTGGTCGTCGCGATCGGCGCGCAGGTGGTCAACTTCGGCGCGCAGCGGCTGGGTTCGGGCGGCCTGGACCAGCTCGGCCCGGTCGCGGACGTGCTGGGCTGGCTGCCGGGCGCGTCGGCGATCGGCGCCGTGCACGCGGCGGGCGAGGGGGCGTACGGGGTCGCGGCGGCGCAGCTGGCGGTGAGCGCGGGGGCGCTCGCGGTGCTGCTCGCGCTGTGGTCACGCACCCTGACCCGGCTGATGACCGCGCCGGACGGCTCCACCCTCCAGGCCGCGGGCGACTCCGCGGTCCGCGACCGCCCCTCCACGGGCCTCGCGCGCCTGCTGCCGCCGGGCAGGACCGGCACGGTGATGGAGCGCAGCCTGCGCTACATCTGGCGCGACCCGAAGACGAAGGCCGCGTGGGTGACGTCGCTGGCGATCGGCCTGATCGTGCCGGTGTTCAACGCCTGGCAGGGCACCGGCTCGGTGTACTTCGCCTGCTTCGCGGCGGGGATGCTGGGCATCCAGATGTACAACCAGTTCGGGCAGGACACGTCCGCGTTCTGGATGGTCGCGATGACCATCTCCTCCGCCCGCGACGCCTACGCCGAACTGCGCGCCCGCGCCCAGGCGCTGCTGCTGATCACCCTCCCGTACGCCGCGCTCGTCACGGTGCTGACGACGGCGATGCTGGACGACTGGGCGCGGCTGCCGGAGGCGCTGGGCCTGTCCTTCGCGCTGCTCGGCGCGATGCTCGCCACGGGCGCGTGGACCTCGGCGCGGTTCCCGTACTCCGTCCCGCAGGAGGGCTACAAGAACGTGGCCCCCGGTCAGGTGGGCCTGGCCTGGATCTCCATCTTCGGCGGCATGACGGCGGCGGCCCTCCTCTGCCTCCCGGTCATCGCCCTCACCATCTGGCTGAACCTGGACAACGCGGGCCAGGACCTCCGCTGGCTCCTCCTCCCCGCCGGCACGGCCTACGGCGCCCTGCTCACCTTCGGCGGCCTCCGCCTGGCCGCCCCGCAGACGGCGGCGCGCCTCCCGGAGATCGTGATGGCGGTCAGCAAGGGCTGAGGGGTCCGTCCCGGGGCCCGTCCTGAGGGGCGGGGCGAAAAAGGGTGGAGGCCGGAGCACGGACGCTGCTAGCGTCCGTCCTCGGCCGTGCCTGGTGACGAGGAGGTGGTACCCGTGAACGCAGCAGCGACGACATGGGTGCTCCCCTCCGGGGTCACGGTCGGGTGACAGGCAGGTCATCCGGGAGCGCCGTCCCAGCGCACTCCCGGAAGGCACGACCATGCACTTCACCTCTGAGACCCGTCTCGACGACGGCGTCCTGGAACGCCACTTCACCCTCGACGGCATCCCGGGCCTCCTGTGGACGCCCCCGGAGGCGTCCGCTTCCGCGCCCGTCCCGCTGATCCTGCTCGGCCACCCGCCGCTCGGCCTGCGCGCGATGCACCCCCGGCTGGTGTCCCGCGCCCGGCGCGCGGCGGCGGACGGTTTCGCGTCGGCCACGATCGAACTCCCCGGCAGCGGCGACCGCCCGGCCCGGCCCGCCCTGAACCAGGCCCGCGAGGAACTCCGCCGCGCGATGCGGGCGGGCGAACCGGTCGGCGACGACCTGGTGGACGCCCTCGTCCTCCCCCTGGTCGACGCGGCGGTCCCGGAATGGCGGGCCGCACTGGACGCCCTGCTCTCCCTGCCGGAGATCGACGGCCCGGTCGGCTTCTCGGGCGGCCTGATCTCCGTCGCCGTCCGCCTGGCGGTGACGGACCCGCGCATCACGGCCGCGGTGCTGTTCGCGGGCAGCCTGGTGCCGCGGGTCATCTTCGAGGAGGCCCGGCAGGTCACGGTGCCGCTGCACGTCCTGCTCCAGTGGGACGACGAGGGCAACGACCGCGAGGCCTCCCTGGCCCTCTTCGACGCCTTCGCCTCCCCGGAGAAGTCCCTCCACGCCCACCTGGGCGGCCACACCGGCGTCCCCTCCCACGCGGGGGACGCGGCGGCGGGATTCTTCGAGCGGCATCTGAGGGCGGGCTGACGTCCGGGCCCGGGGCCTCGCTGGAGCGGGGCCCCGGGTCTCACTCCCCGTCGAGGGAGTCCAGGAACGGTTCGATCGTGGTGAGCCAGGCTTCGGGCTGGTCGTAGTGGACCAGGTGGCCGGCGTCGGGGACCTCGGCGTACTGGCCGCGGGGGAGGACGCGGACCATTTCCTGGGCCTCGGCGCGGCCCAGTTCGCCGTCCAGGCCGCGGACCACCAGGGCGGGGCAGCGGACCTGGGCCAGCTCCTCCCAGTGGGCGTCGTAGACCCAGGTCTCGCGGGAGCGGAGCATCTGGTCGGGGTCGAAGACGGGGCGCCAGCCGTCGGGGGACTCGGCCATCACCTCGGCGTAGAACTCGCCGCGGGCCGGGTTGGGGCGCTCCACCCAGGGGTCGTCCTCGCCGAACCACTTGCGGACGTCGGCCAGGGTCGCGAAGGGGACCGGCCAGGACGCGAACCACTCCGCCCACTCGCGCTGCGAGGCGCCGCCGAGGGCGGAGGCCCGCATGTCGCAGATGATCAGGCCGCGGACCAGGTCGGGGCGTTTGGCGGCCAGCTGCCAGGCGGTCAGCGCGCCCATCGCGTGGCCGATCAGGACGGCGGGGCCGAGGCCGAGCTGGTCGAGGGCGGCCTCCGCGTCGTCCACGTAGGCGCCGCGGGTGAAGGCGCCCCCCGGGGGTTTCTCGCTGCGGCCGTGGCCGCGCTGGTCGAGGGCGACCGCGCGGTGCCGCGCGGAGAGCCGGCGGGCGGTGGACGCCCAGTGCGAGGCGCGGCCCATCAGGCCGTGCAGTAACAGCACGCCGGGCGCGTCCGGCGCGGTCCCCTCCCCCGCGTCTCCCGGGTCTCCCGGGTCCCGCGAGTCCTTCGAGCCGGGTCCGGCCTTGGCCGGGTCGCCGAACTCCCAGGCGGCCAGGCGTACGCCGTCGGCCCCCGTCACGTCGATGCGTCGCGCCATGGTCTGGCACCCCCCAAGCTCGCTGCCTGCCCACTGCCCACTGACTGCCGCCGGCGCTCCGGCCCGTGCCGGCCGCCGGTCCCTGCCTGTTGCCACTGCCGCACGCTATCGAATAGGTATTCGAAAATGCCGTTCTGCCCGGCAACACCCCTCGTTCGAGTGACCCCGCGCGGGGATTGACCGGCGCTGCCGGGGGGAGATCTTCAGCGGGAGGCGGACCGCTCGGGGAAACCGGTCCGAGGGGAATGACCCTGAGAGCTCGGGGCTCCGGGTCAGCACAGGGGAGGACAGGCCCCGGCGCCGTGCGGCGCCGGGGCTCCTCACGTGGTCACGGCACATCGTCCCGCCCCTCCCCGGCCCGGGCGGCCTCCCCGCCACCGGGCCAAGAACCCCTCAGGTCATATGCCTCACGCGACAGCCTCGCACGCCGGCCGGGCGAACGCTGCGATTCGGCGCAACGCAGACGCGGTGGAGCCGGATTCGGCGCGTTATTCGGCGCGTTCGCGTCCGGTGGGGGGCCGCCCGATACCGGCCCGCGTCAGGGCTTGGCGACGAAGACATGCGAGGCGACCTCCGACTCCAGCTCCGCCGCCTCGCCGCTGCTGCCCACCAGCACGCCGCCCGCGGACTCCGTCACGCTCACCACCGAGCCGGGCTGCACGCCCGCCCGGCGCAGCGAGTACATCAGCTGCGCGTCCGTCTGGATCGGCTCGCCGATCCGGCGCACCACGACCGTCTTGCCCTCGGCGCCCGGGTCCAGGTCGGCCAGCGACACCATGCCCTCGTCGAGGAACGGCACCGTCCCGTCCGTCTCGCCCAGCTCCTCGAGACCCGGGATCGGGTTGCCGTACGGCGACTCGGTGGGGTGCCGCAGCAGCTCCAGGACGCGGCGCTCGACGGCCTCGCTCATCACGTGCTCCCAGCGGCACGCCTCGGCGTGCACCTGCTCCCACTCCAGGCCGATCACGTCGACCAGGAGACACTCGGCGAGGCGGTGCTTGCGCATCACGCGGGTGGCCAGCCGGCGGCCCTCCTCCGTGAGCTCCAGATGGCGGTCCGGGGCGACGGACACCAGGCCGTCGCGCTCCATCCGGGCCACCGTCTGGCTGACCGTCGGCCCGCTCTGGTCGAGCCGCTCGGCGATCCGGGCGCGCATGGGGACCACACCTTCCTCCTCCAGCTCGAGGATGGTGCGGAGATACATCTCCGTGGTGTCGATCAGTCCGGACATACGTGCCCCTCGATGAGATCTGCGGATTGGCTCTGCCGGAAGGCTGGACGGCTCACCGGCGTGTGCGCTGGCCCGAGACTCAATTCTTACGCATAGGACGGACAACCGGGCCGCGCCCGGCAAACGCGCGGCTTGGGCGGGGCGGCGGGAGAGGCGTCCGAAGACCGTATTGACACGGCAGTGGTCCAGACCGCACGGTGATCCGCGACATGTCCGCCCCGAAGGGAGCCGCATGAGCGACCGCACGCCCGCCGGTCAGTACCTCGACGCCGCGATCGGGCTGCTGCGGCGGCTCCGCGACGAGGAGGCCGGGCCGATCGCGGCCGCGGGCACGATGATCGCGGACACGGTCGCCGACGGCGGACGGCTCTTCGCCTACGGCGCGGGCCACTCCTCGCTCGCCGCGCAGGACCTCGTCTACCGCGCGGGCGGGCTCGCCCTGATGAACCTGCTCACCGTGCCGGGAGCGGTCGGTGTCGACGTCCGGCCGGCGACGCTGGGGTCCGCGCTGGAGCGGGTGGAGGGGCTGGCGGGCGTGGTGCTGGACTCCTCCCCGCTGCGGGAGGGCGACCTCCTGGTGGTCATCTCCCTGTCCGGGCGCAACGTGCTGCCGGTGGAGATGGCGACGAAGGCGCGCGCCAAGGGCGTGAAGGTGATCGGCGTGACGTCGGTGGCGTACGCGTCGGAGACGTCGCCGCGGAATCCCTCCGGGACGTTCCTCAAGGACCACTGCGACCTGGTCCTGGACCAGGGGATCCCGGTCGGCGACGCGGAGCTGACCTGGGAGGGCGTGTCCGCGCCGTTCGCGCCCGCGTCCACGGTCGTCACCTCGGCACTGCTCCAGGCGGTCATGGCCACCGCCGCGGCCACCCTCGCCGACCGCGGCATCGAACCGCCCCTGCTCCGCTCGGGCAACGTCGATGGCGGCCTCGACTGGAACGCGCACGTGATGACGGAGTACGGGGACCGGATCTTCTACCAGCACTGAGCGGGAGCCCGGGCCGGCCGCGGGCCGCCCCGGGCGGGTGGGGCGGGGCCCCCTCTTTGCGGGGTACCCCCCGTGCCCGCGCGTGTCCGACGCGGCCCGGGCTGCGCCCGGCCGGCTCGTCGGCCCTACGGCGGTATCGGGCGGCTCCCCGTGCCGGCGTGGCTCCGGCCGCCGCGCGTCGGTGTGCAGAGGCCGGCGCCTCAATCCGTCCTCGCGCCCGAGCCACTGCCGCCGCGGGCTCGCCTGCGCCCGCGCGCCGGGTCGCGATGTCCCTCCGGAACGCCCCCGGCAGGCCCTCACGCCCCAGCAGGCAAGGGCCGGCACACCCGTGCCCGCGTGGCCCTGGCCATCCGTGGCGGCACTCGGAGGCCGACGCCTCGACGCGTCATCGCGCCCGAGCCACTGTTGCCAAAGCTCGCATATGCGCGCGCCACGCGGGCGGCTCGCGTCGACGCGGCTCGGGCCGCGCCCTACCGGCTCATCGCCGGAGCGGTTCTGGGCGACTCCCGCCGCGCGCTCGCGTACGCCCAGCCCGTGTCAACGCGTCCCGGGGCGCGGCCCCCGGTCGGGGGGGCTCATCCCTCCCCGGGCAGCAGCGACGCCAGGTCCATCGCCGTGGCGATGTGGGCCGCCACGTCCTCCGCGTACATCGCGTCGGCGCGTTCGAAGGCCGTGCGGTTGGACGTGCGCAGAAACGTCACGGCACCGAGCGTGCGGCCGCGGCTGCGCAGGACCGTGCACAGGGCGTGGACCGTGTCCTTCGGCCACTGGCGGGCCAGCGCCCACTCCCGCGCCGCGTCCCCCTTGAGCGAGCCCGCGCCGGCCCGTACCGATCCGGCGCGCTCCACGCACTGGAGGGCCGGATGCCCCTCCCCGTACAGCACAGGCAGGCCCGCCCTGCCGTCGAGTCGGCTGGGGCCCGGCGCGCCGGACGGGGTCTCGGCGACCCGCACCAGCCGGACCCGGTCGGCGTCCGCCCCGCCCTCGGCGACCCGGTCGATCATCGCGTGGTCGGCGAACCCGGCGAGCGCGAAGTCCAGGTGGACGGCGGCCGCCTCGGCCGGGTTCTCGCACTCCGCCGCCGCCCGGGCGGCCCGGTGCAGCTGCTGGGCGCGGAACCGCAGCAGCGATGCCTCCTGCTCGCCCTGCCGCGTCTCCGTCACGTCCTGGAACAGCCAGCCCACCCCGAGCGGCACGGGCTCCTCGGCGAGCGGCGAGGACAGCCGCACGAACCCGTTCCGCCAGCACCGCCGGCGCTCCCCCTCGGGCGTCCGCACGGCCACCCACAGCTCGGCCGGCGCGGGCGGCGCGCCCTCGGCGAGCACATGGGTGAGCGCGCTCTCCAGCTCCTCCACGCCCTGCGTCAGCAGCTCCCCGAGCGGCCGCCCCAGCACCGCCGTACGGCCCGCGCCGAGCGCCTTCGCGGCGTACGCGTTGACGACGGCGGGCCGCAGGTCCGCGTCGACCAGGACGACGCCCCAGCCGGCGTCCTCCAGCAGCGCCTCGCTCAGCGCGATGGAGCGCTCCAGATCGATCTGCGCGTGGACCTCGCTGAACGCGCAGTACACCCCGGCGGGCTCGCCGTCCGGGCCGCGTACGGCCGCGGACTGGGTGCGCACCAGGACCCTGCGGCCGTCCTTGGTGAGCAGCGCGAACTCGTTCACCTGCCGGCCGGGCGCGTCCATGGCCGCCATCAGCCGCGCCTCGACCTCCTCGGCGTCCGCGCTGCGCACCGCCCACCCGGCGAACCCGGCACGGCCGACCGCCTCCTCGGCGGTCCAGCCGAGGATGCGCTCGGCCTCACGGTTCCAGTGGGTCACCACACCGTCCGCGTCGAAGGCGCACAGCGCGGCGTCCATGCCGTCGAGCAGCGCCGCGAGCAGGTCGGAGCCGGCCGGCCCCTCCCGCTCGGGCTCGGGCCCCTCCGGCCCGAGCTCGTCGGTGGCCCCACTACGCCGGGATGCACTCACCTGAACCCCCTGCAGGCTGCGTCCGTACGTACGGCACGACGATTCGCTCACCAACAATCATTCAACTTGAACGTGACCCAGCGCACATCGAGTTCCCGACAAGATGCTGGGAATTGTTGTCCGCTCTCCGGTACCCACGCTTTCACGAGGCAAAAGACCTCATACGTGGTCAGGGCGCCCTGCGGGGTCCGCCGACCTTCCGGCGGCATGCCGCCGGAAGGTCGGCACAAAAAAGTGGTTGATCCTGCGGCGGCCGGTTCTTAGGGTGGCGGTACTTCGGAAAGGAGGTGGTTCGGCAGATGTATGACAACCGGACGGAAGAGGTGGCTGCGGGCTAGTGGCCCGCCGTCGTACTCGGTTCGGCGCCGGACCGGCGTGCGCGAGTTGCACGCGACCGGCCTAATCCAACGCAGTCACCCGACCCGCGAGTCGCCGGTAACGTCCGGCCGGCTCCCCCGAGGGGGAACCAGACTCGCGGGTCGCCTGCGTTTTTGATGATCTACAGCGCTCGGAGCGCTCGGAGCACTCGGAGCGCTCAGTGGGCGAGGGACCCGTAGCCCTCGACCTCCCGCGGGTCGCGCGGGCCCGGGCCCACGTAGCGGGCCGACGGGCGGACCAGCCGGCCCGTGCGCTTCTGCTCCAGGATGTGCGCCGACCAGCCCGCGGTGCGGGCGCAGGTGAACATCGACGTGAACATGTGCGCCGGCACCTCGGCGAAGTCCAGCACGATCGCGGCCCAGAACTCCACGTTCGTGGCCAGCACCCGGTCCGGGCGGCGGGCGTGCAGCTCGGCCAGGGCGGCCTTCTCCAGCGCCTCGGCGACCTCGAAGCGCGGTGCGCCCAGCTCACGTGCGGTGCGGCGCAGCACGCGGGCGCGCGGGTCCTCCGCGCGGTAGACGCGGTGGCCGAATCCCATCAGGCGCTCGCCCTTGTCGAGGGCCTGCTTGACGTACGCCTCGGCGTCCCCGGTGCGCTCGATCTCCTCGATCATGCCCAGCACGCGCGAGGGCGCGCCGCCGTGCAGCGGGCCGGACATGGCGCCGACGGCCCCGGAGAGCGCCGCCGCGACGTCCGCGCCGGTGGAGGCGATGACGCGGGCGGTGAAGGTGGAGGCGTTCATGCCGTGCTCGGCGGCCGACGTCCAGTAGGCGTCGACGGCGGCGACGTGCTTGGGGTCGGGCTCGCCGCGCCAGCGGATCATGAAGCGCTCGACGACCGACTCGGCCTTGTCGATCTCGCTCTGCGGCACCATCGGCAGCCCCTGCCCGCGCGCCGACTGGGCGACGTACGACAGGGCCATCACGGCGGCGCGGGCGAGGTCCTCGCGGGCCTGCTCGGCATCGATGTCGAGGAGCGGTTTCAGGCCCCACACGGGGGCCAGCATCGCCAGCGCGGACTGCACGTCGACGCGGATGTCGCCGGAGTGCACGGGGATGGGGAACGGCTCGGCGGGCGGCAGTCCGGGGGCGAACGCCCCGTCCACGAGCAGCCCCCAGACGTTGCCGAAGGAGACGTGACCGACCAGATCCTCGATGTCGACGCCCCGGTAGCGCAGGGCACCGCCCTCCTTGTCCGGTTCGGCGATCTCCGTCTCGAACGCGACGACTCCTTCGAGCCCGGGTACGAAGTCGGACATCAGGCGGCTCCCTCGGTAGGTGGGTGACAGATGGTGTTGTGGGGTGGGACGACCATGTGTCGTGGCGCGGTCGGGGTGGCGGCACGGCCGTGGCGGGTCCGGGGATCCGCGGTCGGCTCTGTGGACTCGCGGTCGTGGACGTCATCCCTGTGATGCCCGGCTGGCGGTCACCCAACCGGATCAGTGCCAGCACGATATCCCTGAGTGCCAGTTTTGGGGAGGGTTCGCGGCACTGAGTGCCACCCGTGAGGTTGGGCACCGCCCGTGCGTGAGGTCGGGCACCGCCCGTATGTGAGGTGGGGCACCTGCCGCTCGGGGGGCGTGGGGATGCGGCAGGATGACGGAGTGACCGACCGAGACGCCGTCCCCCTCGATCCCGCCACGATGCGCAAGCAGTACCGGACGGAGGGGCTCTCCGAGACCGACCTCGCCGCCACGCCCGTCGAGCAGTTCGCGCGGTGGTTCGCGCAGGCCGCGCGGGAGGGCGGGCTGTTCGAGCCGAACGCCATGATCGTGTCGACCGCGGACGCGGCGGGGCGGCCCAGTTCGCGGACGGTGCTGCTGAAGCACTTCGACGAGGGCGGGTTCGTGTTCTACACGAACTACGAGTCCCGCAAGGGCCGCGACCTGGCCGAGAACCCGTACGTCTCGCTGCTGTTCCCGTGGCATCCGGTCGCCCGGCAGGTCATCGTCACCGGTACGGCGCGGCGCACCGGGCGCGACGAGACGGCCGCGTACTTCCGTACTCGGCCGCACGGGTCTCAGCTGGGCGCGTGGGCCAGCGGGCAGTCGACGGTGATCGCGTCGCGGGGGGAACTGGACACGGCGTACGCCGCTCTCGCGGCACGCTATCCGGAACACGAGCGGGTGCCGGTGCCGCCGCACTGGGGCGGCTTCCGGGTCGTCCCGGAGACGGTGGAGTTCTGGCAGGGGCGGGAGAACCGGCTGCACGACCGCCTGCGGTACGTCGCGGAGGCGGGCGGGGGGTGGCGGGTGGAAAGGCTGAGCCCTTGATTGGGAGCAGTCTGCTTGCAGCGGCGGTAAAATGCTTGCATGGCCACGATTCACGTGCGTGATGTCCCGGACGACACGCTGCGGATACTGAAAACGCGGGCGGCCAAGAGCGGGCAGTCGCTCCAGAACTACGTCCTGCAGTTGCTCACCGGCGAGGCCGCCCTCCTGTCACTCGAGGAGGCGGCGCGGGAAGCCCGCGCCATCGCGGCTCGCGGGGATGTGACGGCGGACGACATCTCGGAAGCCGTACGGGAAATGCGAGAGGCTCGCTGGTGAGCGTGCTCGTTTTCGACACGTCAGCCGTCGTGGAGTTCCTCGTCGGAGGCGACGCTCTCGCCGACCGGGTGCGCGACCACACCCGCGGACGGCGGTTGGCCGCACCCCACGTCGTCGATCTGGAGACCGCCTCGGTACTGCGCGGTCTTGTCCGGGGCAAGAAGCTTCCCGAGGGCGAAGCAGAACGCGCCCTCGACGTCCTGCGCCGTATGCCGCTCAGACGCTACGACCACACGCCGCTGCTCCCACGTGTCTGGGAACTGCGGCACAACATGTGGCCCTACGACGCCTCGTACGTGGCGCTCGCCGAAGCGCTGGGCGCCGAGCTCGTCACTGTCGACGCCAAATTCGCCGGAACGCCGCACATACGCTGCCGGGTGAACAATCTGCGGCTGGGCTGAGCCGGAACCCTCAGCGCAGGGCGTCGTCCAGCAGATCCGCCCACTGGGCGACGACCCGTTCGCGGCGGGCCGTGTCGTCCGTGAGGAGGTTCGCGAGGCCCAGGCCGCGGGCCATGTCGAGAAAGCCCTGGACGGTCTCGCGGACGCCGGGGCGGGACTCGTCCGCGCCGAGAAGTTCCACCGCGATCCGGTGCGAGTCGCGCCCGACCCGCAGCTCCAGCTCGGTCACCCGCGGCCGCAGCTGCTCCTCGTTGGACGCGGCCACCCACAGGTGCAGGGCGGCGCGGAACAGGGGGCCGGTGTAGAGGTCGACGAGCGCGGCGACCACCGCGCGGCGGTCGTGGGCGCCGGCGCCGTCGGGGAAGAGGGCGCGCAGCGCGTTGGTGCGTTCCTCGGCGACGTACTCCACGGCGGCCGTGAACAGGTCCTCCCGGGTCGGGAAGTGGTGCTGGGCGGCGCCCCGGGAGACGCCGGCCCGTTCGGCGACGACGGAGACCGTGGAGCCCGCCCAGCCGTGTGCGGCCAGGCAGGCCACGGCGGCCTCGAGCAGCCGCTGCCGGGTGGCCCGGCTGCGGTCCTGCTTGGGGACGCGTCCGGCACGGTCGGCCGTGCTCACACCACCCATGCCGCGCTCACACCACCCATTCCGGATCCCGTCGTTCGAGGAACGCCGTCATGCCCTCGCGCGCGGGCGCGGAGGCGAAGAGGCGTGCCGAGAGCGCGGTCCGTGCGTCCGCGTCCCGGTCGAAGGTCTCCAGCACCCTAGCCGTGAGCAGCCGTTTCGTCTCGGCGAGGGCCTCGGGGGCGGACCGGCGCAGGCCGTCGAGGATCGGGGCGAGGACCTCGTCCACGTCGTCGGCGGCGGCGGTGAGCAGGCCGATGCGGGTGGCCTCGGCGGTGTCGAAGCGCTCCCCGGTGAGGTAGTACCGGGCCAGGGCGCGCGGGTCGGTGCGGGGCAGCAGCGGCAGGGAGATCACCGCCGGGGCGACCCCGATGCGCACCTCGGTGAAGGCGAACGTCGCCGCCCGGGAGGCGACGGCGATGTCGCAGGCGGCGAGCAGACCGAGGCCGCCCGCGCGGACGTGCCCGGTGATCCGCGCGAGGACCGGTTTGGGCAGTTCGACGATCTGCCGCAGCAGGTCCACCAGCGTCTCGGGGGCGGGCGGGTCGCGCAGGTCGGCGCCCGCGCTGAAGGTGTTGCCGGTGTGGGTGAGGATCACCGCGCGGACGCCGGTGTCCTTGCCGGCGTCGGTGAGCGCGGCGGCGAGGTCCGCGACGAGGGCGGCGGACAGGGCGTTGCGGCGCTCCGGGGCGTCGAGGGACAGGGTCTCGACGCCCCGGGTGCGACTGCGGCCGATCTGGGTCACGAGGGCTCCTTGTGCGCCGCCCGGAGTTCGCGGCGCAGGATCTTTCCGGAGGCGGCGCGGGGCACGCCGGCGATGAAGGTGACGTGCCGGACCCGCTTGTACGGGGCGACGCGTTCGGCGACGTGCAGCATGACCTCGGTCTCGGTGAGCTCCGGCGCGGAGGGGTGGCGGACGACGAAGGCGTGCGGGACCTCGTTGCCGTCCTCGTTGTAGACGCCGATGACGGCCGCGTCGGCGACACCGGGGTGGGTGAGCAGCAGCGCCTCCAGCTCGGCGGGCGCGACCTGGAAGCCCTTGTACTTGATGAGGTCCTTCACCCGGTCGACGACGAAGAGCCACCCGTCGTCGTCGACGTGGCCGACGTCCCCGGTGTGCAGCCAGCCGTCCTCGTCGATCATCGCGGCGGTGGCGTCGGGCCGACCGAGGTAGCCCTTCATCACCTGCGGGCCGCGGATGAGGATCTCGCCGGACTCGCCCGGCCCCAGGTCCTTGCCGGGGTCGTCGAGGGACACGATCCGCATCTCGGTGCCGGCGATGAGCTTGCCGACGGTGCCGGGCGGGGCCTCCTCCATGAGGTCAAGCGGGACGACATGGGTGCCCGGCGACAGCTCCGTCATGCCGTATGCCTGGCCGACCGGCGGCAGGCCGAGCCGCCGCGCGCAGGCGGCGGCGAGGTGCGCGTCCAGGGGCGCGGCGGCGCTGATGACGTACTTCAGGGAGGACAGGTCGTACTCGGCGACCAGCGGGTGCTTGGCGAGGGCCAGCACGATCGGCGGGGCGACGTAGAGGGCGGTGATGCGGTGGTTCTGGATGGCCGCGAGGAACTGCTCCAGGTCGAAACGCGGGAGGACGACCACGGTGGCGCCGTGTCGCAGCGGGGCGTTCATCAGGGCGGTGAGGCCGTAGATGTGGAAAAAGGGCAATACGGCGAGGACGCGGTCGCCGGGTCCCGCCGTGATCGCCGGCTGAAGCTGGGCGAGGTTGGTGGCGATCTGCCGGTGGGTGAGCATCACGCCCTTGGGGATGCCGGTCGTCCCGGAGGAGTACGGCAGCGCGGCGACGTCCTCGGCCGGGTCGATGTCCACGACCGGCTCGGGGGCCGTGCAGGCCAGCATGTCGATCAGCGAGCGGTGCCCGGACGCGCTGTCGCAGACGAAGATCTCACGCACGCCGCCCGCGAGTTCGGCGGCTCTGCGCGCGCTGTCCAGCAGGGGTGACACGGTGACGATCCAGCGGGCCGCGCAATCCCTTAGCTGCTTGGCGAACTCCTCCGGTGTGGCGAGGGGGTGCACGGTGGTGACGGAGGCACCCGCGCGGGTCGCCGCGTAGAAGGCGGTGGGGAAGGCGATCGTGTTG
The DNA here is from genome assembly GCF_042647945.1 of Streptomyces lusitanus. Taxonomy (NCBI): domain Bacteria; kingdom Bacillati; phylum Actinomycetota; class Actinomycetes; order Kitasatosporales; family Streptomycetaceae; genus Streptomyces; species Streptomyces lusitanus. Next base: position 230,641 of record NZ_JBHRWL010000001.1, on the reverse strand, counting down.
GGGCTGTGCAGGGCGAGCACGTCCCCCTTGCGCACACCCGCCTCGGCGAGTCCGGCGGCGACCCGCCGGTGGAACCGGTCGAGCTGTTCGTAGGTGAGGGTGGTGCCGTCGGTGCCGTCGATCAGCGCCGGGGTGCTCCCGAACTCGGCGGCGCGGGACAGCACCGCCTCGTGGATGGGGAGGTCGACCGGCGTGACGTCTGCGTACGCGCTGCGGAACATGGTTCCTCCTGGACGGCCGGGTGGCTTGCCCGTTGCCTGGTACGAGCCGGTACGAGCCGGTCGCCTAGTACGACTTGGGCAGGCCCAGGGTCTGATGGGAGACGTAGTTGAGAATCATCTCCCGGCTGACCGGCGCGATACGAGACACGCGCGCGGCCGTTATGAGCGAGGCGAGCCCGAACTCACGGGTGAGGCCGTTGCCGCCGAGGGTGTGCACGGCCTGGTCGACGGCCTTCACACAGGCCTCGCCGGCCGCGTACTTGGCCATGTTGGCGGCCTCCCCGGCGCCCACGTCGTCGCCGGCGTCGTAGAGGTGGGCGGCCTTCTGCATCATCAGACGGGCCAGTTCGAGGTCGATGTGCGCCTGCGCGAGGGGGTGCGCGATCGCCTGGTGGGAGCCGATGGGCGCCTTCCAGACGGTCCGTTCGCGGGCGTACTCGACGGCACGGGACAGCGCGAAGCGGCCCATGCCGATCGCGAAGGCGGCCGTCATGATGCGCTCGGGGTTCAGACCGGCGAACAGCTGGAGCAGCCCGGCGTCCTCGTCGCCCACGAGGGCGTCGGCGGGCAGCCGCACGTCGTCGAGGACCAGCTCGAACTGCTTCTCCGCCGCGCTGAGCTCCATGTCGATCTGGTGGCGCCGGAAACCCGGGGTGTCGCGCGGGACGATGAACAGGCAGGGCTTGAGGCGCCCGGTGCGGGCGTCCTCGGTACGGCCGACGACGAGCGTGGCGTCGGCGATGTCCACCCCCGAGACGAACACCTTGCGGCCGGTGAGGAGCCAGTCGCCGGTGGCGGGGTCGCGGCGGGCGGTGGTGGTGATGCGATGGGAGTTGGAGCCGGCGTCGGGCTCGGTGATGCCGAAGGCCATGGTGCGGGTGCCGTCGGCGAGGGCCGGCAGCCAGGCCCGCTTCTGCTCCTCCGTGCCGAAGCGGGCGATCACTGTGCCGCAGATGGCCGGGGAGACCACCATCAGGAGGAGGGGGCAGCCGGCGGCGCCCAACTCTTCGAGGACGATGGAGAGTTCCGCGATACCGCCGCCACCGCCGCCGTATCCCTCCGGGAGGTTGACGCCCAGGTAGCCGAGTTTGGCGGCCTCCGACCAGAGTTCGGTGGGGGGTTTCCCTTCGTCGACGGTGCGGGTGTAGTAGGCGCGGCCGTATTTCGTGCCCAGGGCGGAGACCGCGGCGCGGAGGGCTTTGTGTTCTTCTGACTCGATCAGGGGCATGGGGTTCCTTGGGTCGTCGGGTCAGTGCGGGTGCGTGGGGGGTTATTTGCGCAGTTCCCCGCGCCCCTGAAGGGCGTTTCCCTCCACCACCGCCAAGAGGGCGCCCAGCTCCACCTGTTGGCCCGGTGTCACGTGGAGGTCGGTCAGAATCCCGGCCGTCGGCGCCGTGATCCTGTGCTGCATCTTCATCGCCTCCAGCCACACCAGCGGCTGGCCCGCCTCCACCCTCGCGCCCTCCGTGACGCCCTCCGCGATGCGGACCACCGTGCCCGGCATCGGGGCGAGGAGGGAGCCGGGGGCGTGTTCGGGCGCCGGGGACGGGAAGCGGGGGAGGGCGGTGAGGGCGGTGTTGCCGACGTACACGCGGTCGCCGTGGCGGCTGACCTCGTAGCGGCGCCGTACGCCGTCGGTCTCCAGGATCACCAGGGACGCGTCCGCGTGCACGACCGTCACCCCGTCGGCCGCGAGGCCGGTGCGGGTGTGGTGGTAACGGACCTCGTGCTCCTCGCCGTTCATCGCGTACCGCTTGATCTGCGGCTGCGAGGGCACGTTGCGCCAGCCGCCGAAGCGGGAGCGGCCGTGCGCGTCCGCGAGGGCGGCGGCGAGCGGGGCGTACGGGTCGGCGGCGGGCGTGGTGAGGGCGGGCAGGTGGCGGTCGTAGAAGCCGGTGTCCATGCGGCCCTCGGCGAACTCCTCGTGGCGCAGGGAGCGGACGAGGAGGTCGCGGTTGGTGACGGGGCCGTGGATCACCGCGCGGTCCAGGGCGGCGGCGAGCTTGCGGATCGCTTCCGCGCGGGTCGGGGCGTGGGCGACGACCTTGGCGAGCATCGGGTCGTAGTGGACGCCGATGTCGTCGCCGTCGGTGCAGCCGGTGTCCAGGCGGACGGAGTCCGGGACGGCGAGGCGGTGCAGGCGGCCGGTCTGCGGGGCCCAGTCCTGGGCGGGGTCCTCGGCGTAGAGGCGGGCCTCGACGGCGTGGCCGCGCGGGGCCGGCGGCTCGGGATCCAAGGCGTGGCCCTCGGCGACCCGGAGCTGCCCGGCGACCAGATCGACGCCGAACACCTCCTCGGTGACGGGGTGTTCGACCTGGAGGCGGGTGTTCATCTCCAGGAAGTGCGCCCGGCCGCCCGCGACCAGGAACTCGACGGTGCCGGCGCCGACGTAGCCGACCGCGCGGGCGGCGCGTACGGCGAGGGCATGGAGTTCCTCGGTGAGCGCGTCGGTGAGGCCGGGCGCCGGGGCCTCCTCGATCACCTTCTGATGTCTGCGCTGGAGGGAGCAGTCGCGGGTGCCGAGCGCCCACACCGTGCCGTGGGTGTCGGCGAGGACCTGCACCTCGACGTGGCGGCCGTTGACCAGGTACGGCTCGACGAACACCTCCCCGTCGCCGAAGGCGCTCGCCGCCTCCGCGCGGGCGGCGGCGAGTTCGGCGTCCAGGTCCGCGAGGCGCCGTACGACACGCATGCCGCGTCCGCCGCCGCCCGCCGCGGCCTTCACCAGCACCGGCAGGTCGGCCTCGGTGACCTCGGTGAGCGGCTCGACGCCCATCAGCTGCTTGGCGCGCGTCTTGGACGCCATCGCCTCGATCGCCTCCGGGGGCGGCCCGATCCACACCAGGCCCGCGTCCTGGACGGCGCGCGCGAAGTCGGCGTTCTCGGCAAGGAATCCGTAGCCGGGGTGCACGGCGTCCGCGCCGGCCGCGAGGGCCGCCTTCACGATCAGGTCGCCGCGCAGGTAGGTGTCGGCCGGCGCGGAACCGGGGAGCCGTACGGCGGTGTCGGCGACGCGCGTGTGGAGGGCGCCCGCGTCGGCGTCGGAGTGCACGGCGACGGTGGTGATGCCGAGGTCGCGGCAGGTGCGGGCGATGCGGCAGGCGATCTCGCCGCGGTTCGCGATCAGCAGGGAAGTGATCATCGGTCCCTCACATCCGGAAGACGCCGAAGCCGCCGCGCACGCCCTCGTAGGGCGCGGTGTGGACGGCGGACAGGCACAGGCCGAGGACGGTGCGGGTGTCGCGCGGGTCGATGACGCCGTCGTCGTACAGCCGCCCGGACAGGAACATCGGCAGGGACTCGGACTCGATCTGCTGCTCCACCATGGCGCGCAGCGCCGCGTCCGCCTCGTCGTCGTACGGCCGTCCCTTCGCGGCGGCGGACTGGCGGGCGACGATGGACAGCACGCCGGCGAGCTGCTGCGGGCCCATCACGGCGGACTTGGCGCTGGGCCAGGCGAACAGGAAGCGCGGGTCGTACGCCCGCCCGCACATGCCGTAGTGGCCGGCGCCGTAGGAGGCGCCCATGAGGACGGACAGGTGCGGGACGCGGGAGTTGGAGACCGCGTTGATCATCATGGCGCCGTGCTTGACGATGCCGCCCTGCTCGTACTCCTTGCCGACCATGTAGCCGGTGGTGTTGTGGAGGAACAGCAGCGGGATGTCACGCTGGTTGGCCAGCTGGATGAACTGGGCGGCCTTCTGGGACTCCTCGCTGAAGAGGACGCCCCGCGCGTTGGCGAGGATGCCGACCGGGTAGCCGTGCAGGGACGCCCAGCCGGTGACCAGGCTGGCGCCGTAGAGCGGCTTGAACTCGTCGAAGTCGGAGGCGTCGACGATCCTCGCGATCACCTCGCGCGGGTCGAAGGGGATCTTCAGGTCGCCGGGGACGATGCCGAGCAGCTCTTCGGGGTCGTACTTGGGCGGCTCGGCGGGTCCCGGATCGGGGTACGCCTTGCGGTGGTTGAGGCGGGCGACGACCCGGCGGGCCTGGCGGAGCGCGTCCGGCTCGTCCACGGCGAAGTGGTCGGCGAGGCCGGAGACGCGGGCGTGCATGTCCGCGCCGCCCAGGGACTCGTCGTCGCTCTCCTCTCCGGTGGCCATCTTCACCAGCGGCGGCCCGCCGAGGAACACCTTGGCCCGTTCCTTGACCATGATCGTGTGGTCGGACATGCCGGGGATGTACGCGCCGCCCGCCGTGGAGTTGCCGAAGACGACGGCGATCGTGGGGATGCCGGCCGCCGACAGCCGGGTCAGGTCGCGGAAGATCGCGCCGCCCGGGATGAAGATCTCCTTCTGCGACGGCAGATCGGCGCCGCCGGACTCGACCAGGCTGATCAGCGGGAGCCGGTTGGCGAGCGCGATGTCGTTGGCCCGTAGTGCCTTCTTCAGCGACCAGGGGTTGCTGGCGCCGCCGCGCACGGTCGGGTCGTTGGCGGTGATCACGCACTCCACGCCCTCGACGACCCCGATGCCGGTGACGAGCGAGGCGCCGACGGTGTAGTCGCTGCCCCACGCGGCCAGCGGGGACAGCTCCAGGAAGGGCGTGTCCGGGTCGAGGAGCAGCTCGATGCGCTCGCGGGCGAGCAGCTTGCCACGTTTCCGGTGCCGTGCGACGTACTTCTCGCCGCCGCCCGCGAGGGCCTTGGCGTGCTCGGCGTCGAGTTCGGCGAGCTTGGCGAGCATGGCCTCGCGGTGCTCCCGGTGGTCCGGGTCGGACGGGTTGAGGGCGGACGCGAGGACCGTCACAGGAGCACCTCCGGGATGTCGGCGTGACGGGAGCGCAGCCACTCCCCCAGCGCCTTGGCCTGCGGGTCGAAACGGGCCTGCGCGGCGACGCCCGCGCCGAGGATGCCCTCGACGACGAAGTTGAGGGCGCGCAGGTTGGGCAGCGTGTGCCGGGTGACGGGCAGGGCGCGGGCCTCGGGGATCAGCTCCCGGAACCGCTCGACGGTCAGCTCGTGCGCGAGCCACCGCCAGGCGTCGTCCGTCCGCGCCCACACGCCGACGTTGGCGTCCCCGCCCTTGTCGCCGCTGCGCGCGCCGGCGACGAGACCGAGGGGGGCACGGCGGACGGGCCCGGCCGGGAGGGGTTCCGGCAGGGGCGGCTCCGGTACGGCGTCGAGTACGGCGGTGTCCTGGGCGGCCGGCACCGGGACCCGGCGCCCGTCGTGCAGGACGGCCACGTGCTCCACGGCGTCCTGCAGGACGCGGGCGGCCTCGAAGACGCCGTAGGGGGTGCCCTTGCCCGGAGGGGCCAGGACATGGAAGCCGGGGTAGCTGGACAGGGCCAGTTCGACGGCGGCCCCGCTCAGGGCGCGGCCGACCTTCTCCGGGTCGGGGTCCCGCACGACGAGCCGCAGCAGGGCGCTCGCCGTCTCCTCGGTGGACGCGTCGGGCCGGTCCGTGCGGGCCAGGTCCCAGCTCACCTCGGCGGGGCGGGCCCCGGACTCGTCGAAGAAGGCCCGCATCTGCTGCCGCACCAGCGCCGCCTTGGACGGGATCTCCAGGCCGGTGAGGACGAAGACGACCTCGTTGCGGAAGCCGCCGAGGCGGTTGACGCCGACCTTGAGGTCCGGCGGCGGCGCCTCGCCCCGGACGCCGTCGATCCGCACCCGGTCGGGGCCGTCCTGGGTGAGCCGTACGGTGTCCAGGCGGGCGGTGGCGTCCGGTCCCGCGTACCGCGCCCCGGCCGTCTCGTACAGGAGCTGGGCGCTCACCGTGCCGACGTCGACGTGGCCGCCGGTGCCGGGGTGCTTGGTGATGACGCTGCTGCCGTCCTCGTGCAGCTCGGCGAGGGGGAAGCCGGGCCGCGTCGCGCCGCCCTCCCCGAAGAACGCGTAGTTCCCGCCGGTCGCCTGCGCCCCGCACTCCAGAACGTGCCCGACGACGACCGCCCCCGCCAGCCGGTCGTGGTCCGTCGGCTTCCAGCCGAAGTGCGCGGCGGCGGGCCCGGTGACCAGGGCGGCGTCGGTGACCCGCCCGGTGACGACCACGTCGGCGCCCGCGCGCAGGCACGTGGCGATACCGAAGCCGCCGAGGTAGGCGTGGGCGGCGAGGCTGCCGGGGTGACGCGCGGTGAGGTCGTCGCCCTCGACGTGCGCGACCCGGACGGGGACGCCCAGGCGGCCGGCCAGCTCCCGTACCGCGTCGGCGAGTCCTGCGGGGTTGAGCCCGCCCGCGTTGGTGACGATCCGGACGCCCTTGTCGTGGGCGAGCCCGAGGGTGTCCTCCAACTGCCGCAGGAAGGTGCGGGCGTATCCGGCGGAGGGGTCCTTCAGCCGGTCGCGGGCCAGGATCAGCATGGTCAGCTCGGCGAGGTAGTCGCCGGTGAGGACGTCGACCTCGCCGCCGTCGAGCATCTCGCGCAGGGCGGAGAAGCGGTCGCCGTAGAAGCCGGAGAAGTTGCCGACGCGCAGGGGGGCCGCCGTCACCGCGTGCCCTCCCCCTTCGGCTCCCGCCCGCCGCCGGGCGGCCCGGCGAACGCCTGGGCGATGTCCAGCCAGCGGTCGGCGTCGGGGCCGTCGGCGGTGAGGTCCAGGTCGGCGCGGTGGGCGCGCTGGGTGACCAGGAGGCAGAAGTCGAGGGCGGGGCCGGTGACGCGCTGGGGGGCGTCCTCGGGCCCGTACGCCCAGACCTCCTCGCCGTCCGGCGCGGTCAGCTCGACGCGGAACGGGTCGGCGGGCGGGGTGAGCCCGTGCACGCCGTGGGCGAAGTCGCGGGTGCGGACGCCGAGCCAGGCGATGTGGCGGAGGCGCGCGGTGGGCGCGCGGGTCACGCCGAGCGTGTCGGCGACGTCCTGGGCGTGCGCCCAGGTCTCCATCAGACGGGCGGTGGCCACGGACGCGGCGGACATCGGCGGCCCGAACCAGGGGAACCGCGCCCCGTCCGGCGCCTCACGCAACGCCTTCTCCAACGCCGCGCGCCCCTCCCGCCAGCGGGCGAGCAGGGCGGCGGGCTCGGCGCGGGCGTACTCCTCGGCGCCCTCGTCGACGTAGGAGTACGGGGCGGCGAGGGCCTGCTCGAGGAGCGCGCGGAAACCGGCGGGGTCGGTGACGGCGGTCCAGGCGCGGTGGTCGGTCCAGGCGAGGTGCCCGATCTGGTGGGCGACGGTCCATCCGGCGGCGGGCGTGGCCGACGCCCACCGCTCCGGCTCCAGCCCGGCGACCAGCCGGTCGAGCTCCTCACTCTCCTCACGCAGATCGTCGATCACAGGCGACGGATCGGACACGAGTCGCTCCCCTCGGGGCACGGCGGTGTGCGGGGTGGATGGGGGGAGCATGGCAGGGGCCGGTAAAACAAGCAAGCGTGCTTGCATGGAATTTCCTGCGGGGAATTGCCCCTACTTGCCGGCCGCCGCTGGTATCCATCCCGTATCAGAACCACACGATCCGGGCTTCACCCCGACCGACGGGCGGACGATCCTCCTGATGAACCTTGGCTCCATGGACGACCTGACGGCCGACATCACTCCCGAGAAGCGCGAGCGGATCGACGCCATCAAGGCGGAGATGGTCGACGCGGAACGCGGGCATGAACTGGCGTCGCTCCGCAAGGCTCAGGGTCTCACCCAGGCCCAGGTGGCCAAGACCATGGGCGTCACCCAGGGCCGGGTCAGTCGGATCGAGCGAGGCGCGGCACGCCTCGACACTTCGACCATGGCGGCGTATCTGCACGCCATCGGGGGCGAGCTGACCATAACGGCCACGGTCGGCAACCTGTCCGTGCGCCTTTGACGAGCGGCGGTCAGGAAAGAGGGTCCGGCGTCACTTGCCAGATGGTGAGCAGTTCCGAGCGCGGCGTGATCATGTAGACGAAGAAGCCGCCGGCCACGAAGGCGTGCTTGGCGCCCTCGTCCGCGCCCTGGAACGAGGGTCCGTGGAGATGGAGCACCTCGGCCGCCCGCACCAGTTCGCCGGCCATCTTCTCCACCTCGGCGAGGAATTCGGCCGGGGCGCCGCCCGCCACCGTCTCCCTGTCGGGCTCGTACTCCCAGCGCCACGTCACTCCGCGCGCACCGCCTCGGCGGCAGCGCGGTACAGCGAGCTGGCCGTTCTGAGGTGCTCACGCGCCTCGTCCGCCGTGCCGGCGATCTGGGCGAGGTACTCCGCGCGGTGGTACTCGCGTGCCATGGCCGGGTGACGCTCGATCTCCAGCAGGGTGGCCCAGTGGCTGAGGTAGGCGTGGATCGGCTTGAGCGACCCGTGCTCCACCGCCTCCGCGAGCGCCTGGTCCTTGGCCCGGTCGTAGGCCACCAGGAGGCCGGGGGCGACGACCGTGCAGGCAGCCCGCAGGGCGCCCGGTGTCCGCTCCGGACGGGGGATCAGAGGGCGGTCACCGGCGGACTCACTGTGCTGCACGCTCATGGCGCTGTTCCCTTCGTGCCTCCGGGAGGGGCCGGTCACACGAGAGGACCGGCTGCTTGGAGAGACGGGAGCGACTCTAGTCCCGCCCCGCCTCGACGCGCCCGGCGTCGTCAGGACCCGCCCTCGGTCCTGCCGCGCCTCCCCCGCCCCACCTGTGTCCGCACCGCGCCCATGCTCGCCGCGATGACCAGGGCGATGGCGGCGGCCTCCGTCGCGGCGAGGGTCTGGTCGAGGATGAGGAAGCCGGCGGTGGCCGCGAGGGCCGGTTCGAGGCTCATCAGGATCGCGAACGTCGACGCGGGGAGGCGTCGCAGCGCGAGGAGTTCGAGGGTGTACGGCAGGACGGAGGACAGCACCGCGACCGCCGCGCCCAGCGCGAACGTCGTCGGGTCGAGCAGCTTCGTGCCGGACTCGAGCACGCCCAGCGGCAGGAACAGCACCGCCGCCACCGCCATGGCGAGCGCGAGCCCGTCGGCCTGCGGGAAGCGCCGCCCGGTCCGCGCGCTGAAGACGATGTACGCCGCCCACATCGCCCCGGCGCCCAGCGCGAAGGCGACGCCCAGCGGGTCGAGGCCGCTGAAGCCTCCGCCGCCGAGGAGGAAGACGCCGGTCAGGGCGAGCGCGGCCCACACGAGGTTGAGCGCGCGGCGGGAGGCCAGCACGGACAGGGTGAGGGGGCCCAGGACCTCCAGGGTGACCGCGGGGCCGAGGGGGATGCGGGCGACGGACTGGTAGAACAGGCCGTTCATCGCCGCCATCGCGACGCCGAAGACGATCACCGTGCCCCAGTCGGCGCGGGAGTGTCCGCGCAGCCGCGGCCGGCACAGCACCATCAGCACCAGCGCCGCCACCAGCAGCCGCAGCGTCACCACCCCGAGCGCGCCGGCCCGGGGCATCAGCGTCACCGCGAGCGCCCCGCCGAACTGCACGGAGATCCCGCCCGCCAGCACCAGCCCGACCGGCCCCAGGGAGCCGCGGCGGCCGCCCGGCGCGCCGGCCTGCGCGGGGGCGGGACCGTGGGCCTGCCCGGGTGCGGTGGACGACGGGGTGGCGGCGCTGGGGGTGGTCACGGTGCCTTCCAGGGACGTAGGAGACGCGAGAGCTGAGGGTGGTGCACACGACTGCTCCGAGTGTGCACCTTGATGGACTCACGGGTCCAGCGTATTGAACTACGTCAGTACCGTGAAGCGTTCATATGCCTGACGATGCGACCCGCGTCGCGTCCGGGTCAACTCCGTCCACGGTGCGGACGCCGCACCCGGTACGGTTCCCCCTGGTGACACCCCGTCCGTTCCCCCAGTCAGCCGAGGTTCCGTGCGACGACTTCTGGTCCGTGTCTGGCGGCTCCTGCGCCCGCTGCAGAGCCGCATCATGTGGCTGCTGCACGCCAAGTTCGTGGTCGGTGTGACCGGCGTGGTGCGCGACGACGCGGGGCGGGTGCTGCTGCTGCGGCACCGGATGTGGCCGCCCGGCCGCCAGTGGGGACTGCCGAGCGGCTTCGCGCGCAAGGGCGAGGACTTCCGGGCGACGGTGGTGCGCGAGGTCAAGGAGGAGACCGGCCTCGACGTGGAGGTCGGCCGCCTGGTCATGCTGAACAGCGGCCTGCGCACCCGCATGGAGGTGGCCTTCGAGGCCCGCCTCCTCGGCGGCGAACTGCGCCTGGACCCCTTCGAGATCCTGGAGGCCCGCTGGTGCGATCCGGACGCCCTTCCCGAGGGCGTCCAGCCGGTGTGCCACCCCCTGGTCCGGGGCGAGACGACGCCCTGAGCCGTGGCGGGGCTCAGCGGGGGACGCCGAGGGCGTCCAGCCGCTCGTGCATGACCTCCGGCGGGAGGGCCGGGTTGCGGAGGGCCGAGCCGGCGGTCCCCGGGTCGTCGCAGGCCCGGAGCAGCAGCTCCGGCGGCAGGGCGGGGTGCCCGGCCGCCGCACGCCTCACGCCGCCGTCGCAGTCGGCGAGCAGCCGGGCCAGGACGTCGGCAGGAATGCCCGGGTCCTGCACCGCCAGGGCGCGCCTCACCGGGTCCGGGTCGTCGGCGAAACGGCCCGCGAGGCCCGCCTTGGGGAAGTTCGGGTGGGCGAGCAGCAGTCCCTTGGTGATGACCTGGCACTCCAGGTAGGTCCGCAGCACCACTTCCCCGTCGACGGTCGGCTGGTTCTCGCACAGCAGCAGCCGTACGGCGTGGTCGTCGTCCCGCGACAGCAGGTCGACCGCGTCGGCGGGCAGGTGCGCGGCGCAGGCCGCGCTGCGCCGGAGCCAGATGTGGGACGACCGCGCGCAGTCGCGCAGCACGTCGGCGTCCTCGCATGTGCGCACCCACGTGACCGGGAGCAGCCGGTCGGACGGACGGACGACGACGTCGATGGCGGCCCGCTCGGCCTCCGTGAACTCCGGACGGACCGACACGGCCAGCCGGACGCTGTGCTCGGGGTCGTCCGCCAGCTTCCGCACGGTTTCGAGGGGTGCGCCGAGGTTGAGCGCCAGTGCTTCGCGGTCCCCCGCGTCGTCGCTCGCCGCGATCCGTCCGGCGAGTGCCGTGGTCATCGCTCCGTGGAGGATCACGTCGCGCCGGGAGGGGTACGCCGGCTCCGTGTCGAGGAGCACGCCGGTCCAGCCGGCGTCGTCGCGGCAGGCCTCCATCCTGGCCCGCCGCCGGACGTCGTCGTCGGGGTCGTGCAGCAGACGGTCCCGGGTGCCCTCGGACAGCAGGGACCAATGGCCGCAGGAGGCCGCTCGCAGATCCGCCTCCGCGTGGTCGGCGAGCCCCGCGATCAGCTGCGGATCGAAGCCCCCGAAATGGGCCGCGTCACGCCGCACCGCCGGCTCCGGATCGTCGAGCAGCCGCCGCTGGACGGAGAGGGGCAACGGTGGCACGGAGCCCCGGAACGGCATCGGCGCGTTGGCGAGCCCCTGTCGGACACGGCGGTCCGGATCGTCGACCAGCCGGCCGCGCTGCTCCCCGGACGCCAGGACACTGTCCGCGAGGCAGGCTCGTATGCGGCGTTCCGGGTGCACGACGGCGGCGTCGACCACCTCGTCCGGCAGCGCACGCGACATGAGGGCGTGCCAGGCGTCGGCGGCCTCCGAATGCAGCAGCCGCAGCAGCACGCCGGCCGGGGCCGAGGTGTTCCATGCGAGCGCCATCAGCTCGTCACGCCGACGATCTGCCGTCACCACGTTCCCCCGCCACATCCCGCCCGCCCCGAACCCACTGATTCTGCCACCCCCGCGTAGGCGCTACCGCACCTCGATCCCGTAGTCCTGCACCAGTTCCTCGAGCCCGCCCCGATATCCCTTGCCGCCCAGGACGAAGTCCCAGTCGCCGTTCGCGCGGCGGCGGAACGAGCCGAGGACCAGGGCCGTCTCGCCCTCCCGGCCGTCGGACACCTCCAGCTGCCCCTGCTCGGTCATCGCGGGGTCGAGAAGGCGGATGCGGGCGTCGGTGAAGCCCGCGAGATCGGCGTGCGGGTTGATCTCCGGGTCGACGGCGGCGACCAGCACGAAGCGGTCGGCCTCGGCGGGCAGATCGTCGAAGGCGACGCGGATCGCCGCCTTGTCGGGTGCGGTGGCGGGCAGGGCGCGCACGGCGCCGTCCGGGGTGCCCGGGTTGTTGAAGAACACGAAGTGGTCGTCGCTGAGCACACGGCCGCTGCGGCACACCAGGGCGCACACGTCCAGGGCGACGCCCCCGGTCCAGCTCATGCCGAGGACGTTGTAGTCGTCGGGCAGCCGGTCGTCGTCCGGTTCGGCCGGGCGGGCCGTGGCCCCGGTCGTCCCGTCCCCCAGCCGCCCCCGCAGCCCGTGCCGGTGGAGGAGGTCGACGAGCTCGGGACCGGAAATCAGCTCCAGCGGCTTGCCGTTGGCGAAGGTGTGCGAGCCGGGGCCGAAGCCGGACGTCGTCACGAGGACGCCCTTGTTGGCGCCGGCGTCCTGCACGGTGCCGTAGAGGTCGCGGACGGCGGTGGGCGGCACCGTGTTCCGGTAGCGCTTCACCTGGACGACGATCGTGCCGCCCCGGATCGGCGTCGGGTCCAGCGCGTCGACGTCCACGCCGCCGTCGTTGGAGCGCTGCGTGGTCACCGCCTGCATGCCCATGGCGCGGAAGAGGTCGGCGACCAGGTTCTCGAAGGCCACCGGGTCCATGGCGAACAGGTCGGGGTCCTCGTCGCCGCCGTGGGCGACGACCCGGTTGCCGACGTCCTGCGGCCGTCTGCCGGGCCGTACGGCGGCGAGCTGGTCGGGGCGTGCCGAGACCTGTCCGCGCAGCGCGTCGGTGAAGCAGCTCTCCGGGTCCACCTGGGCCAGGTGCAGCTCCTGGAACGCGGCGCGCTCGGCCATGACGGTGGCGAGGAAGATCTGCCCGGGGCGGCCCGTCGTCGGGTCGTGCCCGTCGACGAAGCCGTTCAGCGCCACCGATTCCAGGGCGCCCTGCTCGTCCGCGGCGAACAGCTCGTGCAGCACGAGCAGCATGCACTGGACCAGGACCTCCCGGTACAGCGCGCGCCGCTGGCCCACGGGGCGGGGCGTCTCCTTGTCCTGGTCGACGCTCGCCATGTACCGGACCGCCTTCACCTCCGGCACCACGTCGCAGGCGGGCAGCTCCCAGTCCAGGACGAGCTGCCCCGCCGCCGGGTCGTAGGCCGCGGCCACCTGACGCGGGAACCCCTCCGGCCAGGCCGTGGAGGAGTACAGGGCGGCGGAGAAGTACTCGATCACGGCGTCGGGCTCCCGCCGTCGCACGCCCTCGACGGTCGCGGTGACCCCGGCGTTGTGCCGGCGCACCTCGGCCAGCTGGGCGTCGGCCCACTCCTGGTACTGCCGCTGGTACGCGGCGAGCTGCTGCTGCCGCTGCGCCTCGGCGGCCTGGGCGGCGTGCCAGTCCCGTTCGAACCGCGCCCGCGCCTCCGCCTGCGCCTGCGCCCGGCGGTTCGCGGTCCAGCATCCGCCCTGCGGCTGGTAGTACCGCTCGTCCGGCAGGGGCACCGGCTGGGCGAGCGGGCCCGGCGCGAACGGCTGCACGGTCTCCGGCCGCAGCAGCGTGGCCGCCCGGAACGGCTGTGCCCGGCACCCCGACGCGAGGAGCGCCCGCAGCGACTCCACTTGCGCGTCCAGTTCCTCCGTGCGCCGGAGGGCCTCCGCCTTCCGGTACTCGCGGTGGTCGCGCTCGACGCGCCGCTGATGGGCCCGCGCCCGTTGCTCCTCCTGCCGGCGCCGCCTGGCGTCCGCCTCCTGCTGACGCTGCTGCTGCCGCTGCATCTCGGCCCAGACGCCGACAAAACCGGTGGAACGACGACTCATGCGCTGCGGGCCCTCCCCCAAGACACTCCGGTTGTCCCCACAACCAGGTGTGACGCACGACTTTAACCAGCTTCCGATGGATCGGGCATCGACTTGACACAGGCCGGCGCCGGGTCTCGGCGAGGCGTCTGGACTGCGGTGGCGGTCGCACGGGTAGTGCTGGCACCGGGTGCGCGGTCGGCCGGGGGTGGGAGACGCATGGACGCGGAACTGTGGCTGGGCATGCTGGGCGCGGTGATCGGTGCCGGCGGGGCGTACTTCGCGTGGCGCGCGCTGGACCAGACCGTGGTCGCCGAGTCCCGGAACGTGTTCGTCAAACAGCGGGCAGATCTGCGCCAACGCCATGCACTTCTCTGCGAGACCGCTGCCGACCTTCATGTCCGGGCCCGCCCCGGGCTGGAGCGCATCGGCGGAAGCTCCCTGCTGTGGGAACCGGCCATGCACCCGCCTGCTCCCGTGCCCCTGTCCTCGGTGAGGCTCCAGTGGTCGGACGCGCCGCCGCCGGTCAACCCCCGGCTGCTCGCGGCGGCACGACGCTGTCTGCCGAAGGAGTCGAAGCGACGCCGGTACGAACGGTATTCCGCCGCCATGGGGGAACTGGCACGCCCCGCCCTGTACGAGAACCGGCCGTCGTTCCGCCTCATCCACGCCGACTGGTCGGACCCGGAAGGGCCGCGCCTGGTGTTCGGCACAGGTCAGTACTTCGACCTCATCGACCAGAACGAGGCGGTCGCGCATGAACTGGCGGCCGCCACGAACCGAAGGCCCGAGACCCGCCCCCGCTGGAAGGCGCTGCCTCTGCGCAGCCTGCTGGCTCGTGATCCGCTGTCCCTCACCGAACGTGCCGTACTGCCGTCGATCGGCACGCTGACCGTGCGCCGTACGCCCGACGGGGAAGGGACCTTCTTCCTGCTGTTGCGAGGAGCCGACCACGTCGCCACGGGGGAGAACGTCTACGGCCCCCTGCCCGCCGGCATGATCCAGCCCGCCTCGCTCTCGCCCTTGGCCCATCTGCAGGACCTGAATCTGTGGCGCACGGTCATGCGCGAGTACAACGAGGAACTGCTGGGGGCGCCCGAGGCACAAGGGGACTCGGGCACGGAGGTCGACTACGACCAGCTGCCCTACAGCCTGCTCGACGCGGCCGTGGCCGACGGCTCACTGCGGGTCTGGTGCCTCGGCATGGCCGTCGAACCGCTGAATCTCGCCGTGTGCGTCCTGACCGTGGCCGTGTTCGAGGCGGACACGTTCGACAGGATCTTCGCCGGTGCGGTCGAGCACAACCAGGAGGGCACAGTGATCGCCGGTTCACGTGCCCACGGGGTCACCAAAGGGCTGCCGCTGACCGAGGCCGGCATCGCCGCTCTTCCCGCGGGTCGTATGTCGTCCCCTGCGGCCGGACTTCTCCAGTTGGCGCTCCGGCACAAGGACCTCTTCCTGGCCGCGCCGGATCGCCACCACCAGGCGTAATCGCCACCACCGGGCGTAAAGGTGTTTCCCACCCGGCGCCCCGTCGTTAGGGTGCGCCCGTGGCAGTGATCCGGCAGGTGCAAATCACGTTCGACTGTGCGGAGCCCGAGCGGCTGGCTCGGTTCTGGTGCGAGGTGCTGGGGTACGCCGTGGTGCCGCCCAAGGGGTTCGCCTCGTGGGAGGAGTTCAACCGCGGGCGGTTCCCCGAGGGGGACGGCGCGTGGTGTGCGTGCGCTGATCCGACCGGGGCCGGGCCGCGGCTGTTCTTCCAGCGGGTGCCCGAGGGCAAGAGCGTCAAGAACCGCGTCCACCTCGACGTGCGCGTCGGCACCGGGATGACCGGTGAGGAGCGGCTCGCCGCGCTGGAGGCCGAGTGCACGCGGCTGGTCGCCCTCGGCGCGGTCCGGCAGCGGCTGCTGTACGACGGCACCGACTCGTGCATCGTCATGCAGGACATCGAGGGCAACGAGTTCTGCCTCGACTGAGGCCCCCCCCCGCTCACTGCCCCCGCTCACTGCCCCCGTTCACGCCCCCCGTGCACCGGCCCTCGTCAACAGCCCCCGGTCACGGCCGCCGGTCCAGCGCCTCCGCCAGGATCTCCGCCAGGTGACGGCCCCGCACACCCCCCAGCTGCTCCAGCTGCGTGCGGCAGGAGAAGCCGTCCGCCTGGACCACCGCGCCCTGAGGCGCCTCCCGCACCGCAGGGAGCAGCTGCTCCTCGGCGCAGGCGCGCGAGACGTCGTAATGCCCCCGCTCGAAGCCGAAGTTGCCCGCCAGGCCGCAGCAGCCTCCGCTCAGCTCCCCCGTGAGACCGGCCGCCTCCCGGAGCCTGCGGTCGGGGCCGTCGCCCAGGACCGCGTGCTGGTGGCAGTGGGTCTGGCCGGTGACCGGGCGGTTCACGGCGGGCGGGGTCCAGTCGGGGGCGTACGTCTCCAGGGCCTCCGCGAACGTCACCACGCGGGACGCGAGCCGTGCCGCGCGTGGGTCGTCGTGGAGGAGTTCCGGGGCGTCCGTGCGCAGGGCGGCCGCGCAGCTCGGTTCCGGCACCACCAGCGGCGCGTCCGTGGCGAGGACCGGTTCCAGCAGGTCGAGGGTGCGTCCCAGCACCGCACGGGCGCGGTCGAGCTGCCCCGTGGAGAGGTAGGTCAGACCGCAGCAGACCCGCCCGCGCCGCGCCGTCAGCAGGGACAAGGGGGAGCGTGAGCGGGCGTCGCCCACCCGCCGCCCGCCGGACGGCAGGCGCACGGTCGGGGGCAGCGCCACCCGCAGGCCCGCCGCCTCCAGCACCCGTACCGCCGCCCGGCCGACGGCGGGCGAGAGGTGCTCGGTGAAGGTGTCCGGCCAGAGGATCACCAGCGGGCCTTCGCCCGTGGTGGACGGCCGCCTTCGCCGCCACCAGCGGGTGAACGGCTCCCCCGACAGCCGCGGGATCCGCCGTTCGTCCGCGATCCCTCCCAGCCGTTTCGCCAGGCGCGCGAGCGGCCGTACCGAGGCGAGCGCGTTCGCCGCCCCCGCCGTCCGGGTCCGCGCGGCCCAGCTCAGCCACACCGGCAGCCACCCCATCGCGTAGTGGGCGGCGGGGCGGCGGCGGCCCGCGTAGTGGTGGTGCAGGAACTCCGCCTTGTACGTGGCCATGTCGACGCCCACCGGGCAGTCGGAGCGGCAGCCCTTGCAGGACAGGCACAGGTCCAGGGCGTCCCGGACCTCCGTCGACCGCCAGCCGTCCGTCACCAGCTCGCCCGCGAGCATCTCGTGCAGCAGCCGCGCCCGGCCGCGCGTCGAGTGCGCCTCGTCCCCCGTCGCCCGGAAGGACGGACACATCACCGACGCCCCCGCCACCGACGTCGTACGGCACTTGGCGACCCCGACGCAGCGCCGCACCGCGGCCGAGAAGTCGCCGCCGTCGGACGGGTAGCCGAACTTCACGTCCACCGGCTCGCGCGGCAGGACGGAGAAGCGGAGGTTCGCGTCGAGCGGCGCCGGGCGGACCAGCATGCCGGGGTTGAGCAGGCCGTCCGGGTCCCACACGCCCTTCACCCGCTCGAACAGGGCGACCGTCTCCGCGCCGTACATCCTCGGCAGCAGCTCCGCCCGCGCCTGCCCGTCGCCGTGCTCGCCGGAGAGGGAGCCGCCGTGCGCCACGACCAGGTCGGCCAGCTCCTCCGAGAAGCGCCGGAAACGGGCCACCCCGGCGTCCGACAGCAGGTCGAAGTCGATGCGCACGTGGATGCAGCCGTCCCCGAAGTGCCCGTACGGGGTGCCGCGCAGGCCGTGTTCGGCGAGCAGCGCCCGGAAGTCCCGCAGGTACGCGCCGAGCCGGGCCGGCGGCACCGCGCAGTCCTCCCAGCCGGGCCACGCCTCACTGCCGTCCGGCATCCGGGTCGCGGTGCCGCTCGCGTCCTCCCGGATGCGCCACAGCGCGCGCTGCCGCGCCGGGTCGGTGACCACCAGCGCGTCCACGACGTCCGCCGCCCGCACGATCGCCTCGGCGGCCTCGCGCGCCTCCGCCTCGGTGTCCCCGCCGGCCTCGACGAACAGCCACGCCCCGCCGCGCGGCAGGTCCGCGCCGGACGGCACCAGGTCGGCCGCCATGCCCTCCACCGTCAGCGGCCGGTACGGCAGCAGGCCCGCCGCCGCCTGCGCGGCCCCGCTCTCGTCGGCGTACGCCAGCACGGCCAGCGCCCGCGCGCGGGGCGCCCGTACGAGGGTCAGCTCCGCCTCGGTGAGCACGGCGAGGGTGCCTTCCGAGCCGCAGAGGGAGCGGGCGACGTCGGCGCGGTGCTCGGGCAGCAGGGCGTCCACCGCGTACCCGGAGATGCGGCGTGGCAGATCGGGGAAGCCCGTACGCAGCCGGGCCAGCTCCCCGTCCACCAGCGCGCGCAGGCCCGCCGGGGCGCCCGCCCAGCCGGGTCCGGGGCGCAGCCGTTCGCCGCGCGCGGTGATCACCGACAGGGTGCGCACGTTGTCGGCGGTGGTGCCCCAGGCGACCGAGTGGGAGCCGCAGGAGTTGTTGCCGATCATGCCGCCGAGGGTGCAGCGGCTGTGCGTGGACGGGTCGGGTCCGAAGCGGAGGCCGTGCGGGGCGGCGGCCTGCTGGAGCCGGTCGAGGACCAGGCCGGGCTGGACGACGGCGGTGCCCGCCTCCGGGTCGAGGGACAGCAGACGGTTCATGTGGCGGGTGAAGTCGAGCACGAGGCCCGTGCCGGTCGCCTGTCCCGCGATCGACGTGCCGCCGCCGCGCGGCACCACGGGCACCCCGTGCTCCCGGCACACCGCCAGCGCCGCCGCGACGTCGTCGGCGTCCCGTGGCGCGCACACGCCGAGCGGGATCCGGCGGTAGTTGGACGCGTCCATCGTGGTCAGCGCCCGCGCGGTGACGCCGAGGTCCACCTCGCCGCGTACCGCCGCGCGCAGCGCCGCCGCCAGTTCCCGCTGGTCCGTCATGCCCCCAGGATGCCTCCGCCCGGGTACGGCGCGGGCCGCGGCACACCCGCCGCGGGGCCGGACCGGGACGCGGGGCGCGGATCGTTCAATCAAGAACGGACGCGCAACCATCCCAAGTCGATCACGAACTCGCCTATAGTGACCGCGAGTTGCGCGCAGTTGTCGGACCTCGTTCGCGAAGCGACCCCAGCATCAGGTCCGGTGTCCCATCGAACCGCCCGGGGGCCACGCAGCCACGACGGTGCACGCCCGCGGACCCGACCGAGGACCTGACCGAGGACCCGACTGATGACCTCCCCCCTGCTCCCCGGCGACCGCCCCGCCCCCCGCAGCCTGCTGTCCGCCCCCGTGCTCACCGCCGCGTTCTGCGCGGTCGCCGTCGTGGCCGCCTTCTTCCTCGTCCCGGACGCCGCGATCGACGCGGTCCTGGTGACCGGCGTGGTCGCGTCCGTGCTGCTGTGCGCCGCCGTGACGGTGGCCGCGTACGGCCATCTGTCGGCGCGCGCCGCCCGGGAGCGGCTGGAGGCCGTGACCCAGGACGTCGGGCGGCTGCTCCAGGAGCGGTCCCGGACGACCGAGGAGGCCCGCCGCCGGCACGAGCTGCTGACCGGCGAACTCACCCGTGAGCGGGCCCGGTTGACCGCCGAGCTGGACCAGGAACGCGCCCGTCTCGCCGAGGCTTTGGCCGACGAGCGCGACCGGCTCACCGAGCAGCACGCGGCCGAACTGGCCCGGCTGGCGCACGAGCGGGCCGAGGAGCGCACCCGGACGGACGACGCGCACACGGCGGAGCTGGCCAGGGCCGCCGAACGGCACACCGCCGAGCTGGACCGGCTCACCGCCCAACACAACGCCGAGCTGCGCACGTTGGCCGAGGAGCACACCGAGGAACGGGACCGGCTGCGCGAGGAGCGCGACCGCCTGACGCGCGAACGGACCCGCCTCTCCGGGGAGAACGCGCGGCTGGCCACCCGGCTGCGGGAGGCCGAGGGCGCCCGCTCGGCCGCCCTGGCCGCCACCGCCAACGCGGCCGGCCGGATGCAGGCCCTGGCCACCGGCATGCTCGCCGACCTGCGCGCGATGGAGGAGAGGCACCACGACGAGGAGGTCCTCGCCGATCTCCTCCACCTCGACCACCGCACCGCCCAGGCGGGCCGCGTCGCCGACTCCGTCGCCGTCCTCACCGGCGCCCGCTCCGGCCGCCGCTGGGCCCGCCCCATCCCCATGGAGTCGATCCTGCGCGGCGCGATGGGCCGCATCGCCGGCTACCAGCGGGTCCGCGTCCACTCCGCGAGCGACACCTCCGTCGCCGGGCACGCCGCCGAGGGCGTGATGCACGCGCTCGCCGAACTCCTCGACAACGCGGCCAACTTCTCGCCCCCGACCGCCGAGGTCCACGTCTACGTGGAGGAGGTCCCGGCGGGCGTCATCGTGTCCGTCGAGGACAGCGGCCTGGTGATGGGCGAGGCGCAGCAGCGGCGCGCGGAGCGGGCCGTCTCCGGCGCGTCCGCCGAGCTGGGCGGCCTCACCGGCACCCGGCTGGGACTCGCGGTCGTCGGCCGGCTGGCCCGGCGGTACGGGCTGCGGGTGTCGTACCGGCCCTCCGCGCGCGGCGGCACGGGCGTGCTGGTGCTGCTGCCGCGGGACATCCTCGTGGCGGGGGACGCGGCGCCCGTGAAGCCGGTGCCGCAGGTTCTCACGGCTGCCGTGAGGGAGGAGGCCGAGGCGGCCGGGGTGAGGGACGGGGGCTCGTCCGGCACGGGCGACGACCGGTCGGCCGACTCGACAGACGACCAGCCTGCCGCGACGCAGGACGCGGAACCGTCCGCCACGCAGGACGACGCGCAGGACCTCCCTCCGCGCCGCCCCATGACCGAGCCCGAGCCCCTCCACGGCGCCACCGACGACACCGACTCGCCGGAGACGGTGCGCCCAGCCATCCCCGTGCCCGCACCCGTCCTCCCCGCCCCCTCCTACGCCGCCGCCCGCTCCGGAGGCGACGTCGACGCCGACCCCGTACCGGCCCACGCGTCCGCCGAAGCCGACGCCGACGCCCCGCCCCTCGTCCTCCCCCGCAGGCGCCGCGGCCGCACCCTCGCCGAGGCGGAGCGACGCTCCGGCGTCGCCGCCCGTGCCCCCGAGACCCGGCCCACCCCCACGCCCCCCACGCCCCCCACGGCCCCCACCGCCGAGGAGACCCGGGCCCGCACCGCCCGTTTCACCAGCTTCCGCCAGGCCGTCCGCACCCCCACCCCGGACGACACGGCCGACCCGGACGCGGGCGCCACCCCGCCCCGCGCCACCCCTCCCCGCGCGACCACCCCCGACCCCAGCACCACCCTCCGGCCCACCCCCGTGACTTCGGAAGGCGACACCACCTCATGACCGGCACGACCACCGCGGACGAGAAGCTCACCTGGCTCATCGAGGGCCTGCTGGAGCGCACGCCGGGCGCGCGGCACGCGCTCGTGCTCTCCCGTGACGGCCTGAAACTGTGCCGCACGGCCGGGCTCTCCGACGACCAGGCCGACCAGCTCGCCGCCATCGCGGCCGGCATCCAGTCGCTGTCGCACGGCGCGTCCGTCGAGTTCGGCGACGGCACCGGCGGGGTGCGCTCGGCGATGACCGAGTTCTACGGCGGCGTGCTGTTCATCGTGGAGGCCGGCCAGGGCGCGCACCTGGCCGTGATCACCGCCGAGGACGCGGACGCCGGGCTCGTCGGGCACAACATGAGCGAGCTGGTGGAGCAGCTCGGCGAGCACCTGACGGCCCTGCCGCGCAGCTCATGAGCCGGCCCGGCAGGGACGACGCACCCGACCGGCTGTACACCCTCACCGGGGGACGCAGCCGGTCCGGGCCCGGCAACCCGTTCGACCTGGTGACCCTGGTCGTCGCCGAGTGCGATCCGGTGCCCGGGATGCAGTCCGAGCACGCGGCGATCCTGCGCCTCACCGAACGGCCCACGGCGGTCGTGGAGATCGCGGCGGAGCTGGGGCTGCCGGTGAGCATCGTCCGGATCCTGCTGTCCGACCTCCTCGCGGCGGGCCGGGTCAGCGCCCGTCACCCCCGCAGGGCCGCCGTACCCGACCCCGACATCCTGGAGCAGGTGCTCGTTGGACTCCGCAACCTCTGAGACGCCCACGGCGTCCGGGACGCGCGCGCCGCTGGGCGCGTCGGCCGACAACGGCCTGAAGATCGTGGTCGTGGGCGGCTTCGGCGCCGGCAAGACGACGCTGGTCCGCTCCGTCAGCGAGATCCGTCCCCTGACCACCGAGGAGACGATGACACAGGCCGGCGAGGGCGTCGACGACGTCAGCGGGGTGCGCGGCAAGACCGCGACCACCGTCGCCTTCGACTTCGGCCGCATCACGCTGGACGCGCGCAACGTGCTGTACCTGTTCGGCGCGCCGGGCCAGGAGCGGTTCTGGTTCCTGTGGGACCGGCTGTTCTCCGGCACGCTCGGCGCGGTCGTACTGGTCGACACCCGGCGCATCGACGACTCCTGGTACGCCATCGACCGGCTGGAGCGGCACGGCACGCCGTTCATCGTGGCCTGCAACGACTTCGGCGGGCCCGCCTTCACCCCTCAGGCGGTCCGCGAGGCGCTCGACCTGGACCCGCACGTGCCGCTGGTCAGCTGCGACGCGCGCTCCCGCGAGTCCGGCAGGACCGTGCTGATCACGCTGGTGGAGCACGTCAAGGAGCTGTACGCCGATCAGGCCCGAGCCCCCCGTCAGGAGCTGGTGTGAGTCCCGCCTCCGTCCCCGGCGCCGTCCGCTTCAGCGGCCCGCTGCTTCAGGACGACCCGTCCCGCGTCTACCGCGAGCTGCGCCGCGAGCACGGCAGTGTGGTGCCGGTCGTGCTGGACGGGGACGCCCCGGCCTGGCTGGTCCTCGGCTACCGCGAGCTGCACCAGGTCACCGGCGACCCGGTGCTGTTCAGCCGCGACTCCGAGCTGTGGAACCAGTGGGAGAACATCCCCGACGACTGGCCGCTGCTGCCGATGATCGGCCGCCGCCAGCCGTCCATCCTCTACACCGTCGGCGAGCGGCACCGGGAGCGGGCCGCGATGCTGGGGAACGCGCTGGAGGCGGTCGGCCCGACCGAACTGCGCGGCCACGCCGAGCGGTTCGCGGACGAGCTGATCGACGCGATCTGCCCGCGCGGGTCCGCCGACGTGGTCGCCGAGTTCGCGATGCTGCTGCCGGTGCGCGTGCTGGCCCGGCTGTACGGGTTCCCGGACGACGAGGGTCCCGCGCTGGTGACCGCGCTCAACGACATGATCGACGGGCGGGAGCGGGCGCTCGCCGGGCAGACGCATCTGTTCACGTCGATGACGGAGCTGGTGGCCCGGCGGCGCAAGGAGCCGGGCGAGGACGTCGCCTCCCGGATGCTCGCCGACCCCTCGGGCTTCACCGACGAGGAGATCGTCCAGGACCTGATGGTGATGCTGGCGGCCGGGCACCAGCCGACCGCCGACTGGATCGGCAACTCGCTGCACCTGATGCTCACCGACGACCGGTTCGCGGCCTCGCTGTTCGGCGGCCGCAACAGCGTCGCCGAGGCGATGAACGAGGTGCTGTGGGAGGACACCCCGACGCAGAACGTGGCGGCGCGGTGGGCGTCGCGCGACACGCAGCTCGGCGGGCGCCGCGTCCGGGCGGGCGACATGGTGCTGCTGGGCCTCCAGGGCGCCAACTCCGACCCGCAGGTGCGCACCGACGGCTCGGCGTTCACCGGCGGCAACGGCGCGCACTTCTCCTTCGGTCACGGCGAGCACCGCTGTCCGTTCCCGGCACAGGAGATCGCCGAGGTGATCGCCCGGACCGGCATCGAGGTGGTCCTGGACCGGCTGCCGGACATCGACCTGGCCGTGCCGGCCGCCTCCCTGACCCGCCGCCCGTCGCCCTGGCTGCGCGGCCTGTCCGAGCTTCCGGTCACCTTCACACCCACCCCGGCCCTTGGAGGCTCGCTCGTATGACCGCTCGTACGGACCTCACCGCGACCGACACCGAAGCCACCCGCATCCCCCTCGACCCGTTCGTCTCCGACCTGGACGCCGAGAGCGCCGCGCTGCGGGCCGCCGGACCGCTGGCCGCCGTGACCCTGCCGGGCGGCGTGAACGTATGGGCGGTCACGCACCACGCCGAGGCGAAGAGGCTGCTGACCGACCCGCGGCTGGTGAAGGACATCAACGTCTGGACCGCCTGGCAGCGCGGGGAGATCGCCCCCGACTGGCCGCTGATCGGGCTGGCCAACCCGCCCCGCTCCATGCTCACCGTGGACGGCGACGACCACCGGCGGCTGCGCACCCTGGTCGCCCAGGCGCTCACCCCGAGACGGGTGGAGCGGATGAGGGAGCGGATCACGGAGCTGACCGGGTCCCTGCTGGACCAGGTGGCCGCCGAGCCCGGTGACACCGTCGACCTGAAGGCGGTGTTCGCCTACCCGCTGCCGATGTACGTGATCGCCGACCTGATGGGGCTGGCTCAGGAGCGGTTGCCGCGGCTGAAGGAGCTGTTCGAGAAGTTCTTCTCCACGCAGACCCCGCCGGAGGAGGTCGTCGCGACGCTCACCGAGCTGGCCGGGATCATGGCCGAGACGGTGGCGGCCAAGCGGGAGAACCCGGGCGACGACCTGACGTCGGCGCTGATCCAGGCGTCGGAGGACGGCGACCGGCTCACCGACGAGGAGATCGTCGCCACACTCCAGCTGATGGTGGCCGCCGGGCACGAGACCACGATCTCCCTGATCGTCAACGCGGTGGTCAACCTCTCCACCCACCCGGACCAGCGGGCGCTGGTGCTGTCCGGGAAGGCGGACTGGTCCGCGGTGGTCGAGGAGACGCTGCGCTGGTCCACGCCGACCTCGCACGTGCTGATCCGGTTCGCCACCGAGGACGTGCCCGTCGGGGACACGGTGCTGCCCGCCGGGGACGCGCTGATCGTGTCGTACGCGGCGATCGGGCGGGACGAGCGGGAGCACGGGCCGACGGCCGGCGACTTCGACATCACCCGGGAGAGTCCCCACCGGCACATCTCCTTCGGGCACGGCCCGCACGTCTGCCCCGGCGCCGCGCTGTCCCGCCTGGAGGCGGGCGTGGCCCTCCCGGCCCTGTACGCGCGCTTCCCGGGGCTGGACCTGGCGGTCCCGGCGGCCGAGCTGCGCAACAAGCCGGTGGTCACCCAGAACGACCTGTACGAGCTGCCCGTGACGCTCGGCGGGTGAACGACGCGGGTGGCGGGCGGACCTCCCCCCGGTCCGTCCGCCGCCCGTCCTCCGCCGCCCGTCCTCCGCCGCCCGTCCCGCGCCGCCCGTCCCGGTGATGTGTCTCAGCGGCGCGTCTCAGCGGACGGACGATGTTGCGCCCGCGTTTCCCCCAGCCGCTAGGCTCCCGTCGTGGCTGAGATCCGGATTCCTGCTGACATCAAGCCCGCCGACGGTCGTTTCGGTGCGGGTCCCTCCAAGGTGCGGACGGAAGCGCTGGACGCGCTGGCCGCGACCGGCACGTCCCTGCTGGGCACCTCCCACCGCCAGGCGCCGGTGAAGAACCTGGTCGGCCAGGTGCGGGAGGGCATCCGTGAGCTGTTCCAGCTCCCCGACGGCTACGAGGTGATCCTCGGCAACGGCGGATCGACCGCGTTCTGGGACATCGCGACCCACGGCCTGATCGAGAACAGGTCGCAGCACCTCAGCTTCGGCGAGTTCAGCTCCAAGTTCGCCAAGGCCGCCAAGCTCGCGCCCTGGCTTGCCGACCCCGACGTCATCTCCGCCGACCCGGGCACGCACCCGGAGGCGGTCGCCGAGGCGGGCGTCGACGTGTACGCCCTGACCCACAACGAAACCTCCACCGGCGTCGCCATGCCGATCCAGCGCGTGGCCGGCGCCGACGAGGGCGCGCTGGTCCTGGTGGACGCCACCTCCGGCGCGGGCGGCCTGCCGGTCGACGTCGCCGAGACGGACGTCTACTACTTCGCCCCGCAGAAGTCCTTCGCCTCCGACGGCGGCCTGTGGATCGGCGTGTTCTCCCCGGCCGCGATCGAGCGCGCCGAGCGGATCCACGCGAGCGGACGGCACGTCCCGGAGTTCTTCTCGCTGCCGACGGCGATCGACAACTCCCGCAAGAACCAGACGTACAACACCCCGGCGCTGTCCACCCTGTTCCTGCTGAACCAGCAGCTGGAGTGGCTCAACGGCCAGGGCGGCCTGGACTGGGCGGTCCGCCGCACCGCGACCTCCGCGCGCACCCTGTACGGCTGGGCGGAGGACATCAAGTACGCCAACCCGTTCGTCACCGACCCGGCGAAGCGCTCGGCCGTCATCGGCACGATCGACTTCACCGACGAGGTGGACGCCGCCGCCGTCGCCAAGGTGCTGCGTGCCAACGGCGTCGTCGACACCGAGCCGTACCGCAAGCTGGGCCGCAACCAGCTCCGCGTCGCGATGTTCCCGGCGATCGACCCGGCGGACGTCGAGGCCCTGACGAAGTGCGTCGACTACGTCATCGAGCAGCTGTAGTCACATCCTCGACACGCGAAGGGCGCCCGGCGGTTCTCCGCCGGGCGCCCTTCGCCGTCCGCCTCACCCGCCGTGCGCGGCACGCCAGGCGTCCACCAGCGCGTCGTACCGCCGGCGCTGTTCCTCCCGCGCGTCCCGCGCCGCCTCGGAGGCGGGGTCGAGGAGGTGGCCCAACGGCCGGGGACGCCGCCGGAAGCCCAGGGCCTCGCACAGGGCCGTGAGCCCTGCCTCCCTGAGGTCGACGGCCACGGCACCGCACCCGCCGGCCAGCGTCCACAGGGCCTGGGAGGCGAGCACGGGACCGAGTCCGAACCCGCGCCACTCCGGGTCCAGCCGGACGTGCGTCAGGGCCAGCAGGTCGCCGTCGGGGGACGTCACGGTGTCCCGGAACTCCTGCCGGTAACCGCCCTTGCCGAGGTCGTAGCAGCCGAGGACGGTGTGGAAGAGCTCCGGGTCGTACTGCTCCGCCCCCGCCCAGGGGTGCGGGCCGAACCGCTCGTCCTGCCGCAGCCGGTACAGGGTCAGCGAGCCGACGACCCCGCCGACGGTACGGTTCCTGATCCGCTCCACCCGGACGGACACGGTCCACTCGTCGGGAGCGGCCGAGTCGTCCCGACCGCTCAGGGGCTCGCGGAGGGAGTACTCCAGCGACAACCGCCGAGGATCACCCGGCAGTTCCTCGATCGGACGCCTGTACGGTTCCATGCCGCCGCATGCTAGCGGCGCCGCCGCCTCACCTGCTCAGCCGCTGGAACCTGCGTACCGCCAGCGGCAGGAAGACCGCCGTCAGGATCACCGGCCACACCCCCGCCATCAGCAGCGCGTGCCGCTCCACCCAGGAGTCGCCGCCGCCGACCGGGGTGCCGAAGAGCTCGCGGGTCGCCGCGGCCGTGGAGGAGATCGGGTTCCAGGCGGCGACCCGCCCCAGCCAGTCGGGCATGAGCTGCGGGGCGACGAAGATGCTGGAGATCATCGTCAGCGGGAAGGCCACCGCGAACAGGCCGCCCGCCGCCTCCGGGTTGGGGACGAGGAGTCCCAGCCAGACGCCGAGCCAGATCAGCGCGAACCGCAGCCACAGCAGCAGCCCGAACGCGGCGAGGAACTCCCAGCCGCCGGCCGGCCGCCAGCCCATCACCAGCGCCGTCAGCATCAGGATGGCCAGCTCGGCGCAGGCGACGATCAGATCTGTCACCCCGCGCCCGGCCACCACCGCCGAGGAGGCCATCGGCATCGAGCGGAAGCGGTCGATGACGCCCTTGGTGGAGTCGTACACCACCACCGTCGCGGTGTTGATGAAGCCGAACGCCATGGTCATCACGAACATGCCCGGCATCAGGAAGTCCTTGTAGTCCCCGCCGCCGGGCACCCGCATCGCGCTGCCGAAGACATAGCCGTACAGGAGGACGGACAGGATCGGGAAGCCCAGCTGCCAGGCGATGTTGACGGGCTGGCGCCGGTAGTGGGTCAGGCCCCGGCGGACGACGTTCCAGCAGTCCGCGAGCGCCCAGTACACCCGGCCGCGCGCGGCCGGTCCGGTCACCTCGAGCGCGCTCATGCCGCCGTCTCCTTCTCCGTCGTCTCCGTGCGGTGGCCGGTCAGGCGCAGGAACACGTCGTCGAGGCTGGGCCTGCGCAGCCCGATGTCCTCGACCCGGACGCCCTCGTCCTGGAGGGTGCGGGCGACGTCCGTCAGCGCGGTCACCCGGTCGGTCACGGGGGCGTGCACCCGCAACTCGGTCTCGTCCGCCTCCGGTTCGCCGTCGGCGACCCGGGCGACCACCTTCACCACGCGGGGGATGTCGGCGCGTTCGGCCACCACGACCTCGACGCGGTCGCCGCCGACGCGGTTCTTCAGCCCGTCCGGGGTGTCGTCGGCGATGGACCGGCCCCGGTCGATGACGGTGATGCGGGAGGCCAGCCGGTCGGCCTCCTCCAGGTACTGCGTGGTCAGCAGCACGGTCGTGCCGCCCGCCACCAGCGCCCGTACGGAGTCCCAGACCTCGCCCCGGCTGCGCGGGTCGAGCCCCGTCGTCGGCTCGTCCAGGAACAGCACGGCCGGCGTGAGGATCATCGACGCCGCCAGGTCCAGCCGGCGCCGCATGCCGCCGCTGTAGTCGCCGACGCCCTTGTCGGCGGCGTCGGTCAGGTCGAACTGGTCCAGCAGCTCGGCCGCCCGCGCACTGGCGCGCCGCCCGCCGAGGTGGAACAGCCTGCCGAACATCTCCAGGTTCTGCCGCCCGGTGAGCACCTCGTCCACCGCCGCGTACTGCCCGGTGAGCCCGATCCGCGCCCGTACCTCGCGGGGCTCACGCGCCACGTCGAGCCCGGCCACCGTCGCCCGGCCGCCGTCGAGCCGGACCAGCGTGGACAGGATCCGCACGGCGGTGGTCTTGCCCGCGCCGTTCGGTCCCAGCAGTCCGTGCACCGTGCCCGCCCGCACGGTGAGGTCGAAGCCGTCCAGGGCGCGCTTCTCGCCGTACCGCTTCTCCAGCCCCTCGGCCAGCACCGCGTACCCGTCGTCCTTCATGGGTCCCCCTTCCAGAAACCGAGTACACCGTACCCGATTACGCGTACAACGTACTCAGTTTTCGGGCGCGGTCCTAGACTGCCTGCATGAGCAGCGGCGCAAGCGGTACGGAGACCAGCGGCAGCGGCGACATCGCGCGCACCCTCGACCTGCTCTGGGGCACCGGGCAGCGGCCCAGCCGGGGCCCGAAGCCGGGGCTGACCCTGGAGCGGATCGTGGAGGCGGCGATCGAGGTCGCCGACCGGGACGGCCTCGGCGCGCTGTCCATGCGCCGCATCGCCACGGAGCTGGGCACCGGCACGATGTCCCTGTACCGGTACGTCCCCGGCAAGGCCGAACTGCTCGACCTGATGCTGGACCGGGTGCAGCGCCCGTCGGAGAACCCCGCGACCCTCGGCGACGGCACCTGGCGCTCCGCCCTGGAGGCGCTGGCCCGGGCCACCCTCGCCCTCTACCGGCGCCACCCCTGGCTGCTGGAGGTCAACCAGTCACGCCCGATCCTCGGCCCGAGCGCCCTGGACGGCATGGAGAAGGTGTTCTCCCGGATCAAGCCGATGGGCCTGTCCGACCCCGAACTGCTGTCGGTGATCGTCATGGTCGACGGGTACGTGGTCGGGGCCGCCCGGACGCAGCTGTACCAGGTGCAGGCCGAGCACAGCTCGGGGCTGACGGACGCGGAGTTCTGGGAGGCGCAGCGGCCCGCCCTGGAGAAGGCGATGAGCAGCGGGCGGTATCCCGTCATGGCCGGGCTGTCCGCGGACACCTTCGACTCCGGGTTCGACCACTTCGAGTTCGGGCTCCAGCGCATCCTGGACGGCCTGGAGCTCCACGTCGCCCGGCGCGCGGCCGAACAGGGGCGCTGACAGGGGCCGTCGGCAGGCCCCTTCCCCCCTCACCCCTTGCGCCGGCGCCTGCCCAGCCCGAACAGGGCCGCGAGCACCACGGCGACCACCACGGCTCCCCCCACCTTCACGGAGTCGCCGTCCCCGTCGCCGGAGGCGCCCTTGCCACCGTCCGCGCGGGAGCCGGGGCCGCCGCTGGACGCGTCCTCGTCCGCGCCGGGCGCCGGGCGGCTCACCACCCCGCTCTGCTCTCCCTCGCTGCCGAACAGCAGCCGGGAGCCGTCGGCCGAGTAGGTCACCGACTCCCCCTGCCCCTGGAGCGGCACGCTCAGCCGGCCCTCTCGCTTCAACTTGCCGCCGTTCCACGCGTAGTGGATGCCGCCGAAGTAACCGCGCACCGCGAGGTCCTGACCGTCCGGGGAGAGCGCGGCATCGGTGGTCCACAGCTCGACGGGCGCGATCGGCTTAAAGACGTTGTCGCCTTCCGCCGAGAGCTTCTCCGGTCCCTCGTAGAGGTGCCCGCCGTCCTCGTGCTTGTCGATGAGGTACACCCGCCCGGTCCTCGGGTGGACGACCATCGCCTCGGCGTCGCGCGGGCCGTCGGCGTACTTCACCACGTACTGGGTGGCCCGCACGGTCGCGTCCTCGAGCCGCTGCGGCTCGGGGAGTTCGTAGATCCACACGTACGGCCAGGAGCCGCCGAGGTTGTCGCCCACGTCGGCGACGAAGAGGCGGTTGCCCGGGCCGACGGAGATCGCCTCGACGTCCCGGGGCGTGCCGACGCCGGTGAGGGTGAGTCGGGCGACCGTGTCGCCGGTGGCGCCGTCGACGGCGTAGAGGTAGGGGCCGTCGTCGCTGTCGTTGTGGGTCCAGTAGACGCCGGGGTGCTGCCGGGAGGCGGCCAGACCGCTGGACTCGGTGATGCGCGGGTCGTTGA
This sequence comes from Streptomyces lusitanus, assembly GCF_042647945.1. Lineage (NCBI taxonomy): Bacteria > Bacillati > Actinomycetota > Actinomycetes > Kitasatosporales > Streptomycetaceae > Streptomyces > Streptomyces lusitanus. The sequence continues at coordinate 200,022 of NZ_JBHRWL010000001.1, read as the reverse complement.
TGGTGAACCCCTCGTCCCCGTCGTCGTTGTCGGCGGCGGAGGCGGGCACGGCGAGCGCGGCCGTCAGCAGGGTCGCGGCGAGCAGGGCGAAGGGTCGGCGCATGACCCAAGACTGCCATCAGCGCGGACCCCCCGGGTGCGGGTGTCGGGGCTCACATCGCGGTGAACGCGCTGATCCACGATGATGACCGGGTGCTCAGGTTCATGCCCGTAGGTGACTCGATGACGATCGGGAGCGCGGGTGAACACACCTGGCGCTACCGCCTGTGGCAGCACCTGTGCGGCGCGTACGGCGGCCCCTTCACGCTGGTCGGCCCGCGCGAGACGCTCCACGACCCGTCCACCGACGAGCCCACCTCGTACGCGTACGCCGACCCGGACTTCCCCCGCGCGCATCTGGCCGGCTGGGGCGAGGGCTGGTGCCACATGGCGCCGCTGATCGGCGACGCGGTGCGGTCCTGCCGCGCGGACGTGCTGCTGGTCTCGCTGGGCCTGATCGACCTCGGCTTCTACACCAACGCCGAGCAGACCGCGGACAACGTGCGCGCGTTCGTCGCGGAGGCGAGGGCCGCGAGGCCGCGCATCCGCACGGCCGTCATGCCGGTGATCCGCAACATCCGCGTGGAGGCCGACCCGGCCTTCGCCGACCAGGTCGCCCACTTCAACGAACTCCTGGCGAAGACGGTCGCCGACCTGGACACCCCGGCCTCCCCCCTCCTCCTGGTCCCGCCCCCACCGTCGTACGACTTCCACACGGACACCTACGACGGCACGCACCCCAACGAGAGCGGCGAGCACAGGATCGCGGGGGCGTTCGCGGAGGCCCTGTGGCGCGAGTGGGACCTGGGCGGCCCGTACGAGCAGGCGTGACCGCCCGGGGCCTGCGCAGCGGCCGCGTGTCCTGGTCACCGTGCGTATCGTTGTACCGCGCGGCCGCACTCGTCCGTGGGCGGCCGGGGAGGAGCGCCACGATGACCGTCCTTGAAGACAGGATCGCCATGGCCGACGTCGACACGCAGCGCTTGGACGAGTGGTTCGAGCGGCTGGAGCGGATGCCCGTCCCCGAAGGATTCAGGGTCGAGATCGTCGGAGGCAGCGTCTTCATCACCCCGCAGCGGGCCACGCACTGGGAGATCATCCTTCGCATCGTGCGGGCCGTCGAGGACAGGTTCGGGATGGACGTGAAGGTGTTCTCGGACGTCCGCATCGACTTCCCGGGCCACGAGAACGGTCTCTGCCCCGACGTGGCCGTGCTCCGGGATTCCGCCGAGAAGGACGAAGGAGGCCACTGGCGCTACGAGGACGTCCAGTTCGTCTTCGAGGTCATCTCCGAGGGCACCGCCGCCAACGACTACGGCCCGAAGAAGGCCGCCTACGCGACCGCCGAGCTCCCTCTCTACGTCATCGTCGACCCCTACCAGGGCCGCTGCTTCGTCTACACCGACCCGAAGAACGGCGACTACGTCACGCGGACGCGGGTGGACTTCGGCGACGACATCGATCTGACGGGCACCGTGGCCGACCTGACCGTGAACACCAGCGCCTTCCCCCGCGACTGATCCCCCTCCCCTTGCATAGAGCGCGCTCCAAGACGTTGGCTTGGAGACCATGAAGTACACGCAGCTCGGACGCACGGGACTCAAGGTCAGCCGGCTCGTCCTCGGGACGATGAACTTCGGTCCGCAGACCGACGAGGGCGACAGCCACGCCATCATGGACGCGGCGCTCGACGCCGGCATCAACTTCTTCGACACCGCCAACGTCTACGGGTGGGGTGAGAACAAGGGCCGCACCGAGGAGATCATCGGCAGCTGGTTCGCGAAGGGCGGCGGCCGTCGCGACAAGGTCGTCCTCGCGACGAAGGTGTACGGCAACATGGGCCCGGACGGCGAGGCGTGGCCCAACCACGACAAGCTGTCCGCGGTGAACATCCGGCGCGCGGTGGACGCCTCGCTGAAGCGGCTGGGGACCGACCACATCGACCTCTACCAGTTCCACCACATCGACCGGGCCACCCCGTTCGAGGAGATCTGGCAGGCGATCGACGTCCTGATCCAGCAGGGCAAGATCCTCTACGCCGGCTCGTCGAACTTCCCCGGCTACAAGATCGCCCAGGCCAACGAGACCGCCGCCCGGCGCGGCGGGACCATCGGTCTGGTCAGCGAGCAGTGCCTGTACAACCTCGCCGAGCGGCGCGCCGAGATGGAGGTGATCCCGGCCGCGCAGGAGTACGGGCTCGGGGTCATCCCCTGGTCGCCGCTGCACGGCGGGCTGCTGGGCGGGGTCATCAAGAAGGAGGCCGAGGGCGGCCGCCGCGCCTCCGGGCGGGCCGCGGACACCCTGGCCGACCCGGCTGCGCGCAAGCAGATCCAGGCGTACGAGGACCTGCTGGAGAAGCACGGCGTGGAGCCGGGCGAGACGGCGCTGGCCTGGCTGCTCACCCGTCCCGGCGTGACCGGCCCGATCGTCGGTCCGCGCACGCGCGAGCAGCTCGACTCGGCGCTGCGCGCGCTGGAGCTGGAGCTGGGCGAGGAGCTGCTGACCTCGCTGGACGAGATCTTCCCGGGCCCGGGTCCGTCCCCGGAGGCCTTCGCCTGGTGACGGCGGGCACGCCCTGACGGCCCGGCGGCGGCGCTACTTCCCGAGCGCCGCCGCCAGGGCCACCAGGACGAACATCAGCACGAGCGCACCGGCCATGATCCGGTTCCGGGTTTTGGGGTCCACACCGTCGAGCCTAACCGGCCGCGCCGAGCGCCCGGCGGGCGACCGCCTCGTAACGGGGCTGCTCGCCCGGTACGCCCGACCTGGGCAGGTGGCTGCGCACCAGCACCAGCTCCGCCACGGTCCAGGTGCGGCTGCGGAACTCCTCCAGCGCCGCGAGGTACGGCCGTACGTCCACGGCGTCCCGGCTGCGCGCCACGGTCAGGTGGGCCGTGTAGCGCCGGTGCTCCTCCATGTCCACGCCCGCCTTGCGCCCGGCCGCCTCGGACCGCTCGGCAAGCAGCCGCATGGTCCGCAGGTCGCCCGACGCGCCCGTCCAGAGCGCGCGTCCCCGGCCGAACTGGCCGCCGCCGGAGAGCGCCAGCAGGAACGGCTCGGTCCGCGCGGCGGCCTTCCCCAGCCGCGCGGTCAGCTCGGGCACGGTGTCCTCGTCCACCTCGCCGTAGAACGCGAGCGTGAAGTGCCACCCGGACCGCTCGGTCCACCGCAGCCCGTCGGCCCCGTCCAGCGCGCGCAGCGCGTCCACCTCGTCGGCCAGCGCCCCGATCACGTCCTCGGGCGGCAGCACGGCGGCGAAGAGTCTCATGCCTCCAGTGTCCCGCGTGTCCCGGTCACCGTGCGTATCGTTGTACTGCGCGGCTGTGCGCATCGAGCGGCAGCCGGGGAGGAGCGCCACGATGACCGTCCTCGAAGACAGGATCGAGATGGCCGAGAGCGGCGAAGAACTCACGCTCGACATGATGTTCGAGTGGCTTGAGAAGATGCCCGTCCCCGAGGGTTACAAGGCCGAGATCGTCGGGGGGCACGTCTTCATGACGCCGCAGCGGGACACCCACTTCCAGATCATCTTCGACATCCTGGAACAGTTGCGCGCCGCATACCCGCGCAAGCGCCTGGCCTCGGACGTACGGATCGACTTCCCCGGACGGCTGAACGGCTTCGCCTGTGACGTCGCGGCGTTCGCCGAGCGCTCGGTGAAGGACGCCAGGGGCCACTGGCAGTACCGGGACGTCGAGTTCGTCACCGAGGTCATCTCACGGGACACCGCCGCGAACGACTACGGGCCCAAGAAGGACACGTACGCCGCCGCCGGCGTGCCGGTGTACCTGATCGTCGATCCGTACACCGCCGAGTGGCATCTGCACACGCTGCCCAAGGACGGCGCCTACCACGCGGTCGTCGGCTTCCCCTTCGGCGAGGAGATCGACCTGACCGGGACGTCCGTCGGACTGGTGCTCAGAACCGACGAGTTCCCCCGGGACTGACTGCGCCGGGCCGCGCGCCCGGCCCGGCGGCTAGGCCGCCGGGGCCAGGGCCTTCGCGTGGTCGCGGGGGACGAAGCGGACGGTCGGATGGCCGTGGTGCCAGCGGACCGCGAGGCGCAGGCCGCCGGCGCGGGCCAGGACCAGGCCGATGACGGCCGCCGCGGTCATGGCGATCGCGCCTCCCGCCGCGAAGCCGACGCGGGCGCCGTAGGTGTCGGTGACCCAGCCGACGATCGGGGCGCCGACGGGGGCGCCGCCGAGGAACACCATCATGTACAGGGCCATGACGCGGCCCCGCACCGCCGGGTCGGTGGACATCTGGAGGCTGGTGTTGGTGGTGACGTTGACCGTCATCGACACCAGGCCCAGCGGCACCATGATCAGCGCGAACATCCACAGCTCGGGCGACGCGGCGGCGAGGATCTCCAGCGCGCCGAAGGCCAGCGCGGCCATGATCAGCAGCCGCAGCCGGGCGGTGCCGCGCCGGGCGGCGAGCAGGGCGCCGGAGACGGAGCCGACCGCCATCAGCGTGTTGAACATGCTGTAGACGCCCGCGTCCCCCTGGAACACGTCGTCGGCGAAGGCCGACAGGTAGACCGGGAAGTTGAAGGCGAACGTGCCCATGAAGCCGACCAGCACGATGGGCCACAGCAGGTCGGGCCGTCCGGCGACATAGCGCAGGCCCTCGCGGAGCTGTCCCTTGCCGCGCGGGGCGCGCTCCACGGGGTGCAGCTCGCGGGCGCGCATCAGCAGCAGGCCGGTCAGCGGCGCGACGAAGGACAGGCCGTTCAGCAGGAACGCCCATCCGGTGCCGACGCCGGTGATCAGCAGGCCCGCGACGGCGGGGCCGACCAGCCGGGCGGACTGGAAGTTCGCGGAGTTCAGGCTGACCGCGTTCTGCAGCTGTCCGGGGCCGACCAGCTCGGACACGAACGACTGGCGGGCGGGGTTGTCGACGACGGTCGCGAGACCGAGGGCGAGGGCGGCGACGTAGATGTGCCACACCTGGACGAGGCCGGTCAGGGTGAGGACGGCGAGCGCGATCGACGTGAGCGCCATCGCGGTCTGGGTCACCATCAGGGTGGGCCGCTTGCGCAGCCGGTCGACGAGGACGCCTCCGTAGAGGCCGAACAGCAGCATCGGCAGGAACTGGAGCGCCGTGGTGATGCCGACGGCGGCGGAGGAGCCGGTGAGGCTGAGCACCAGCCAGTCCTGGGCGATGCGCTGCATCCAGGTGCCGATGTTGGAGACGACCTGGCCGAGGAAGAAGAGGCGGTAGTTCCTGATCCTCAGCGAGGAGAACATCGAGTTCCTGCGGACGGGGGCGCCGAGGGCGGTCCTCGGGTCGAGGGCGGTCTTGGTGTCGTAGGGGTCAGGTGCGGGGGCGGAAGCTGCTCCGGATCCCGTACTCAAAAGGTTCGCCTCCTGTGGCTGCCGGGGGTGGTTCAGATGTGCGCCAGCTTCTCCAGCACGGGGGCGGCGGCGCGCAGGGTCGCCCACTCGTCCTCGTCGAGCCCCTCGGCCAGCGAGGCGAGGAACGCGTTCCGCTTGCGTCGGCTCTCCTCGAGCATCGCCTCGGCCCGCTCGGTCTGCGTGACGACCTTCTGGCGCCGGTCGTCGGGGTGCGGCTCGAGTCTGACGAGGCCCTTGGCCTCCAGCAGCGCCACGATGCGGGTCATCGACGGCGGCTGGACGTGTTCCTTGCGGGCGAGCTCGCCCGGGGTGGCACTGCCGCAGCGGGCCAGGGTGCCGAGCACCGACATCTCGGTGGGGCTGAGCGACTCGTCGACCCGCTGGTGCTTGAGCCGACGGGACAGCCGCATCACGGCGGAGCGGAGGGCGTTCACGGCGGCGTCGTCGCCATGGCTGAGGTCCGGCATGTTCTTTAGCGTAACTCATTACTCTCGCTAAAGACCACTCGGTACGCCGTGTCCCGCCCGTGAGTCGCGCCACTCCCGCCCCAGGGGAACGGACCCCCAGGACCGCGGACCCCAGAAGCCGGCCGAAATCAAGACGGCCACCGGCCGAGATCACCCAAATGAGTGATCGATGCACGAAATGCCACGCACCGCACCGTGAGGTGCGGCAACGCTCATGCCCATGGGGACCGATGTGCTCAGCCTGCGGATAGACCATGAACTGCTCGAACGGCTCCGCGACCACGCCGCCAAACGCGGCATGAGCGTCCAGGACTATGTCGTCCGGACGCTCATGCGCGATGACTTCGACCAGCGGTTCCGCACCGCCGTCGAGGAGACGGAGAAGTTCTACGGGGTCACCTGATCCCGGCCCCGTCCCCCGGCGGGATCGGACAGGCCGGGGATCAGGTCAGACCCAGCGCCGGCATCAGGTAGTAGAAGGCGAAGACCGCCGCCACCACGTACATCGCCGTCGGGACCTCCCGGCCGCGGCCCGCCGCGAGACGCAGCGCCACGAAGGTGAGGAAGCCCATCCCGATGCCGTTGGTGATCGAGTAGGTGAACGGCATCATCACCATCGTCACGAAGGCGGGGATGGCGATCGTGTGGTCCGCCCAGTCGATCTCCCTGATCCCGTTGGCCAGGATCAGGAAGCCCACCGCGAGCAGCGCGGGGGTGGCCGCCTGGGACGGGACCATGGTGGCGATCGGCGTGAGGAACAGCGCGACGGCGAACAGGCCGCCGGTGACGACGTTGGCGAAGCCGGTGCGCGCGCCCTCGCCGACGCCGGCCGTGGACTCCACGAAGGCGGTGGTGGCGGAGGAGGAGCTGGCCCCGCCCGCCGCGACGGCGACGCCGTCGATGAACAGCACCTTGTTGATGCCGGGCATCTGGCCCTCGCCGTCGGTGAGCTTGGCCTCGTCGGAGACGCCCATGATCGTGCCCATCGCGTCGAAGAAGCACGACAGCAGCACGGTGAAGACGAACAGGATGCCGGTCAGCACGCCGACCTTGGAGAATCCGCCGAACAGGCTGACCTGGCCGATCAGGCCGAAGTCGGGGCTGGCGACCGGGTTGCCGGGCCACTCGGGCGTGGTCAGGCCCCAGGAGGGCACGTCGGCGACGGCGTTGATGACGACGGCGACGACGGTCATCACGACGATCGAGACGAGGATCGCACCGGGCACCTTGCGCACGATCAGCGCCAGCGTGAGCAGCGCGCCGAGCACGAAGACCAGCACCGGCCAGCCGTTGAGGTGGCCGTCCGCGCCGAGCTGGAGCGGGACGGTGGTCTGGGCGGCGTCCGGGATGCGGGAGACGAAGCCGGAGTCGACCAGGCCGATCAGCATGATGAACAGGCCGATGCCGATGGCGATGGCCTTGCGCAGCCCGTAGGGCACGGCGTTCATCACGCGCTCGCGCAGGCCGGTGGCGACCAGGAGCATCACGATGAAACCGGCCAGCACCACCATGCCCATGGCGTCCGGCCAGGACATGCGGGGCGCGAGCTGGAGCGCGACCACGGAGTTCACGCCGAGGCCGGCGGCCAGGGCGATCGGGACGTTGCCGATGACGCCCATGAGCAGCGTGGTGAACGCGGCGGTGAGGGCGGTCGCGGTGACCAGCTGGCCGTTGTCCAGCTGGTTGCCGTACATGTCCTTCGCGCTGCCGAGGATGATCGGGTTCAGCACGATGATGTACGCCATCGCGAAGAAGGTGGCGAGACCGCCCCGGATCTCGCGGGACAGCGTGCTGCCGCGCTCGGTGATCCGGAAGTAGCGGTCGAGGGCGCCGGACGCGGCACCGGACCCCGGCTGCTCGGGGGTGGGCGCCTTGGCGGGGGCCGACGTGGACATGTGCGGGGACCTCATCACCGGCGGACTCCCCCGGAGCCACGCCTTTGGTGTTTTCTACGAATAAAAGTGGTCAGAGCCAAACGGATTCAGTATGAACATATAACGCCGTGGACACCATCTCCGCGCGTAGACCCCGCCCGGGCCGCCCCGGCCGGTGTGATGCACGCTCCACCACCAGGGCCGTCCCATGCGGGGCGCCACGCCGCCGGTGCTCCTCGTAAGCTGTCCGCATGGCGAAGTGGACCCCCAAGCACGAGGCGCCGGAGCCCCTGGAGGGCCCCGTGGTCGCCACCATCACCGGCGGCACGATCGTGTGGTTCGTCCTCTTCCTGGTGCAGCTGCCGTTCTACGGCTGGTTCGACGACCGCGGGCACACCTGGTGGGTGTGGACCTGCCTGGCCGGCGGCGGTCTCGGCCTCATCGGCATCTGGTACGTCCGCAGACGCGACGCGGCGATCAAGCGGGCGCGGGCCGAGGAGGCCGGCGCCGAACCGGGCCGCGCCTCGGCCGCGCACACCGACTGAATGACCTCAACTGCTCCCGTACGGGACACAGTTGGCGGAACTACCCCGGTGGTAGTACCCCGGTACCGCGGCCGTCCTCCCCTGGTCTGATCCTCGCCGCTCCGGTGGGTACAGCACCGGATCCGCACGTACTGTCGAATGCATGACGCATCTCGATGCGGACGACCGGACCGACACCGTCCGGCCCGTCACGGCGACGTCGCCGGTGACCGGTCTGACCTCGGCGGAAGTGGCCGAGCGGGTGGCGCGCGGGCAGGTCAACGACGTACCCGTGCGCAGCAGCCGGTCGGTCACGGAGATCGTCCGCGCGAACGTCTTCACCCGGTTCAACGCGATCATCGGCGTGCTCTGGGTGATCATGCTGATCGTCGCGCCGTTCCAGGACAGCCTGTTCGGCTACGTCATCCTCGCCAACACCGGCATCGGCATCGTCCAGGAGTGGCGGGCGAAGAAGACGCTGGACTCGCTCGCCCTGATCGGCGAGGTGCGGCCCACGGTGCGCCGGGACGGGGTGGCCGCCGAGATCGGCACCTCCGGGATCGTGCTGGACGACCTCATCGAGATCGGACCGGGGGACAAGGTCGTCGTCGACGGGGTGGTCGTCGAGGCGGACGGCCTGGAGATCGACGAGTCGCTGCTCACCGGTGAGGCCGACCCGGTGGTGAAGCAGCCCGGCGACCCGGTGATGTCCGGCAGCTTCGTCGTCGCGGGCGGCGGCTCCTTCCAGGCGACCCGGGTGGGCCGCGAGGCCTACGCGGCGCAGCTCGCCGAGGAGGCGTCCCGGTTCACCCTGGTCCACTCCGAGCTGCGCAGCGGCATCTCCACGATCCTCAAGTACGTCACGTGGATGATGGTGCCGACCGCGATCGGCCTGATCATCAGCCAGCTGGTGGTGAAGGACAACGAGCTGAAGGGCTCGATCGCGCGCACGGTCGGCGGGATCGTGCCGATGGTGCCGGAGGGGCTGGTGCTGCTCACCTCCATCGCCTTCGCGATCGGGGTGATCCGGCTGGGGCGCAAGCAGTGCCTGGTGCAGGAGCTGCCGGCGATCGAGGGCCTGGCCCGCGTGGACACGGTGTGCCTGGACAAGACCGGCACGCTCACCGAGGGCGGCATGGACGTCACCGAGCTGCGGGTCCTGGGCGACGCCGACGAGACGTACGTCCGCACGGTGCTGGGCGAGCTGGGCTCGGCGGACCCGCGTCCCAACACCTCCCTCCAGGCGATCGTCGCGGCCTACCCGGACACCACCGGCCGGCGGCTCACCGACACGCTGCCCTTCTCCTCGGCCCGCAAGTACAGCGGCGCGACGCTCGGCGACGGCGACGGCCGGCCGGTCACCTGGCTGCTGGGCGCCCCGGACGTGCTCCTCCCCCACGACGACCCGGCGCTGGGCGAGACCGAGCGGATGAACCGCGAGGGCCTGCGGGTGCTGCTGCTGGCCCGCGCAGCCGACGGCGTGACGGCCGGCGACCTGGCCGACCCGGCCGCCGTGGACGGCGTACGGGCGGTGGCGCTGGTGGTGCTGGAGCAGCGGCTGCGGCCCGACGCCGCCGACACCCTGCGCTACTTCGCGGAGCAGGACGTCAGCGCGAAGGTGATCTCCGGTGACAACGCGGTGTCGGTCGGGGCGGTCGCCGGCAAGCTCGGCCTGTCCGGCACGACGGTGGACGCGCGCCGGCTGTCCGCCGAGCCGGAGGCCATGGCGGAGGAGCTGGAGGCCGGCACGGTCTTCGGGCGGGTCACCCCCCAGCAGAAGCGGACCATGGTGGGCGCGCTCCAGTCGAAGGGCCACACGGTCGCGATGACCGGCGACGGCGTGAACGACGTGCTGGCGCTGAAGGACGCGGACATCGGCGTGGCGATGGGCTCCGGGTCGGAGGCCACCCGGGCGGTCGCACAGATCGTGCTGCTGAACAACAGCTTCGCCACGCTGCCGTCGGTGGTGGCCGAGGGCCGGCGGGTGATCGGCAACATCACGCGGGTCGCCACGCTGTTCCTGGTGAAGACGGTGTACTCGGTGCTGCTGGCCGTGCTGGTGGTGCTGTCGCAGGTGGAATACCCGTTCCTGCCGCGCCATCTGACCCTGCTGTCCACGCTGACCATCGGCGTCCCCGCCTTCTTCCTCGCCCTCGCCCCCAACAAGGAGCGGGCGCGGCCGCACTTCGTCCGGCGGGTGATGCGGTACGCCGTGCCGGGCGGGGTGCTGGCGGCGCTGGCCACCTTCGCCACGTATCTGCTGGCCCGCAGCCACTACAGCGGCCCGGGCTCGCTGGGCGCGGAGACCAGCGCGGCGACGCTGACCCTGTTCCTGATCTCCATCTGGGTGCTGGCGATCATCGCCCGCCCCTACACCTGGTGGCGCGTCGCCCTGGTCGCGGCGATGGCCGGCGCCTTCCTCCTGGTCCTGGCCGTGCCCTGGCTCCAGGACTTCTTCGCCCTGCGCCTGGTCGGGATGACGATGCCGTGGATCGCGGTCGGCATCGCGGCGGTCACGGCGGTGGTCCTGGAGTTCCTGTGGCGGTGGGTGGACCGCAGGTTCACCGTCTGACCTGCCGACGGGGCGCCTTGTGCGCCGCTCACCCCGTATGCCCGGTATGTGAGTGACGATGGAGTCTCCCGCCGCAGGTGATCGGAGACGGAAGACCTCATGAAGCTGCTGCCCCGGAAGAAGTCCGCGGAGTCCCAGTCCCGGTCGAGCAGGGGTGAGCTCGCGGCCCAGCTGGCCGCGCCGGTGCGCAGGTTCCTGGCGACGGAGGCGGGCAGCTCCGGGCTGATGCTGTTCGCGGTGGCGGCCGCGCTGATCTGGGCGAACTCGCCCTGGTCGGAGTCGTACTTCTCGCTGTGGCACACCGAGGCGTCGGTCTCGGTGGGCGACGCGGAGCTGGCGATGGACCTGGGGCACTGGGTCAACGACGGGCTGATGGCCCTGTTCTTCTTCGTCATCGGCCTGGAGGTCCGCTACGAGCTGTCCGTCGGCTCGCTGAACGACCGCCGCCGGATCATGATCCCGGGGCTGGCCGGCATCGGCGGCATGCTCGTGCCGGTCGCGTTGTACCTGCTGATCGCGCCCGGCTCGGAGGCCGCGGACGGCTGGGGCATCGTCATCGGCACCGACACGGCGTTCCTGCTGGGCGCGCTCGCCGTGGTGGGCCCCCGCTTCGTCACCCAGCTGCGGATCTTCCTGCTGGCCATCACCGTCATCGACGACATCGTCGCGGTCACCGTGATCGGCGTCGTCTACTCCGGTTCGATCCAGGTGCCGGCGCTGGTCGTCGCCCTGGTCCTGGGCGCGGTCCTGTCGTCGCTGTCCCGCTTCGACGTGTGGCGGGCCGTCCCGTACGTGCTGACCGTGCTGGTGATGTGGTACCTGACCCTGAACGCCGGGCTGCACGCGTCCATCGCCGGCATGCTCGGCGGCCTGCTCATCCCCGCCCGCGAGCCGTCCCGCGAGGGCGTCGAGCAGGCGGCGCGGCTGTTCCGCGCGTTCCGTCAGTCGCCCCGGGCGGACGTGGGGCTGACCGCGCGCAAGGGCCTCCAGAAGGCCGTGTCGGTCAACGAGCGGCTCCAGATGTATCTGCACCCCTGGTCCAGCTATGTCGTCGTCCCGGTGTTCGCCCTGGCCAACGCGGGCGTCGATCTGCGCGGCGGCGTGCTGACCGACGCGCTGGGCTCCGCGCTGACCTGGGCCGTGGTGGCCGGCCTCGTCGCGGGCAAGCTGATCGGCATCTACGGCGGCACGCGCTTCGGCACCCGCTTCGGTCTGGGCGAGCTGCCCGGCGGGGTGGGCCAGGGCCATGTGCTGGGCGGCGCGGCCCTGTCGGGCATCGGGTTCACCGTGTCCCTGCTGATCGCCGGACTCGCCTACGACGACGAGCCGGAGCTGCTCGCCCGGGCGACCGTCGGCGTGCTGCTCGCGGCGGTGATCGCCACCCTGACGGGCTGGCTGGTGTTCCGGCTCTCCACCCTGCTCGGCGGGAAGACGGACGCGGACCTGCCCCGCTACCTGGACCGGCTGGTCGACCCGGAGACGGACCACATCCTCGGCCCGGTCGACGCGCCGCTGACGCTGGTGGAGTACGGCGACTTCGAGTGCCCCTTCTGCGCCCGCGCCACCGGCGTCACCAAGGAGCTGCGGAACCGTTTCGGCGACCGGTTCCGCTATGTCTTTCGGCACCTGCCGCTGCCCGACGTCCACCCGCACGCCGAGCTGGCCGCGCGGGCGGCGGTCGCCGCGGACGCCCAGGGCCGCTTCTGGGACATGCACGACCTGCTGTACCGCCACCAGTCCGAGATGGAGTACGAGGACACCGTCGTCTACGCCATCGACCTCGGCCTCGACATGGAGAAGTTCCTGAAGGACATCGAGTCCGACTGGGCGGCCGAACGCGTCCGCCGGGACGCCCGCAGCGCGGAGGCGAGCGGCGTCCAGGGCGCCCCGACGTTCTTCATCGGCAACCGCAGGCACACGGGCCCGTACGACGCGGAGAGCTTGGCGCGTGAGCTGGAGCAGCTCGAGTCCGAAGGCTCGGGCGCCACTCCGACGCAACCGTGACGGTGTGTCCCTTCCCCGGGGCTCCGCCCCGGACCCCGCTCCTCAAACGCCGGAGGGGCTGACTATCAGCCCGTCCGGCGTTTGAGGACGAGGCCCGCCAGGGCCGAAAGGGGTCTGGGGCGCAGCCCCAGGGACGGGAAGGGAAGGGGCGGCGGGGGCGAGAAAACCCCCGTCAGTCGAACCACCGGTCCCGCGCCAGCTCCTCCGTCCGCGACGCGTCCTCCAAAAGCGCCCCCACCTCGAACCGCCGAGGCCACTGCCCCGCCACCCAGGCCAGCCCCGCCGCCACCCCCTCCAACGTCGCCGCGTGCACCACCCCGTCCTCGGCGAGCCGCCAGTCGACGGACACCCCGTCCACGACCAGCTCCTCGTGCTCCACGTACGACGCCGGCGTCCGCGCCCCCAGCAGCACCCGCACCGCCTCCGGCACCTCGTGCTCCACGCCCTCCGAGTCCACCCGCCCGGTCACGGACTCACTCAGCCGCCGCACCTGGAACAGCTCCGCCAGCTCGGCGGCCCGCGCCGGCCGCACCGGCAGCAACGGCACCCCGGAGGTGAACGGCAGCAGGTCGGGCGAGTCGACGACCACCGCCTCGGAGGCGTCCACCACCTCCACCCGCCCGTCGACCACCGCGCGCAGCTCGTCCGGCAGGGTCACCTGCTCCGGGTCCAGCTCCGCCAGCGCCCCGTACAGCCCGTGCAGCTGGGCCGCGGTGACCGGCCGCTCGGGGTCGGCGAGCCGCTCCAGCAGCTCCGCCGCCCCGCCCGGCTCGTCGAGGAGCGCGGCGACCGACGTGCGCACGCCCAGCGCGCGCAGCACCTGCTCGTCGTCGAAGCCGGTCGCGTCGGCCTCCTCGTACAGGCCGCGCAGCAGCGGGTCGCCGCCGGCCGCGCGCAGTCCGGCCGGGCGGCGTCCGCCGAGCACGGGGTGCCCGCGCAGCCACCACGCGGTGTACGGCCGTACGGTCTCGTGGGTGCCGTCGTGCAGCAGGATCCGCACCGGCTCGACCAGCGCGTCCCGCAGCGGGGGCCGGGAGAGCAGGGCGAGCGCCTGCGGCCAGCGGTCGTCGTCCACGAGGTCCAGGTCGCGCACGGCGACGATCTCGGTGGCGACGGGCGGCACGGGCGCGTCGGGGAAGCGGTCGAGGATGTCCTCGGCCCACACGTCGACGGCGTCGAGCAGCCCGGGGTCGTCCGGTTCGGCGTAGTCGCTCTCGCGGGGCTCCAGCTCGTCCGGGTCGAGGACGACGTCCGTCGCCCGCACCAGCGCGAAGTCGACCAGCACCCCGCACGCGGCCAGCGGCTGCTCGCCCCACTTCCCGGCGGTCTCCGCGTCCACGGCGGCCAGCTCGCCCTCCCGCATGACGCGGGCGAAGGGGCCGCCGGGGAAGACGAGTTCGCAGGCCGGGGAGAGTTCGCCGTCCTCGTCGGGCAGGGCGAGCGCGCCCAGCCAGGGCTCGTCGCCCGGTTCCAGTCCGGCGTCGCGGACCAGGGCGAGCACGGTGTCGGCGAGTTCCTCCGCGTCCGGGGTGTCCTCCTCCCAGTTCACCGCGCCCTCGTCGTCGAGGGAGGCGGCGACGGCGGCCCGCACCTGCGGGGTGGTGAGCACGGCGCGCGGGGTCGCGGGCAGCGCGCCCAGCTTCTCCAGCAGCGGGTGCGCGGCGTCCGGGTGGGCGACCTTCAGGCCGAGCCGGGCCAGCAGCTCGGCGTCGAGGGTGGCGTCCGGGGTGGGCAGCAGCACCTGCCGGGGCCCGATGGTCGTACGCCCGTCGGCGAGCGGCACCGGGAGTCCGCTGAGCCGGTCGGGGTCGACGCCGGCGAGGCTGTCGTAGAGCCGCCGCCACCAGTCGGGGGACTTCTCCAGGCCGGCCAGCCGGTCGATCGCGTCGGTCAGCGGCACCCGGGCGACGCCGAGGGTGCGCAGCTCCACGCGCCGTTCGAGCCCGGCGGGCAGCAGGGTGGGCAGCACCTCCGCGAGCACCCGTACGGTGTCGGCGCCCGCGCCCTCGACGATCTCGGCGTCGCGGGGGCGCAGCGCCTCGGGCAGCCCGGTGTCGTCGTCGGCGACGGGCGCGGCGTCGGGGGTGACGGCGGGCGGCAGGAAGGCGGTGCGGGGCAGCCGTTCGAGGATCGCCGCGCGCAGGGCGCCGTCCAGCTCGCCCTTGCCGAGCGGGCCCGGCACCAGGTCGACGGCGCCGGCGGTCACGGGACGCCAGTCGGCGAGGAGTCCGGCGTAGGCGTCGGCGGCGCGCTGCACGAGGAAGTCGGTGAGCGGGCCGGGGGCGGCGTGCCGGCGGGTGGAGTCCAGCGGCAGGGAGGCGATGAGCAGGGCGGGCACGCCGAGCGGCTCGTCGCTGGGGGTGGGCGCGTGCACGACGGGGGCGGTGCGCGGCCGGGCGGGTCCGCCGTCGGCGTCGACGGGGACGGCCCAGGTGACCGACCAGTGCGGGCGCAGCCGCTCCTCGACGGGCCGGTCGGCGAGCAGCTCGGGGGCGAGTTCGCCGTGCGCGGTGGCGGTGCGCCAGCGGGTGGTGCCGTCGCGGGAGTCCGTGACGACGGTCAGCTCGCCGTCGGTGCCGCGGCGCACGGTCCGGGCGTCCCCGTCGCCGATCTCGACGACGACCTCCTCCAGGCCGGGCAGGGCGAGCAGCAGGGCGTCGTCGACGGCGCCCAGCAGCCGCTCGGCGAGGTCGGCGGCGGCGGTGTCGCGCAGCGGCAGGATGACGGCGGTGTCGTACGGGTCGGGGGCGGTGCCCTCGGCGGCGAAGGGGAGCCGCAGCAGCGGTACGTGCCCGTCGCGGCGGCGGATCTCGTCGCCGAGGCCGGGGCTGTGCCGGGCGGTGTCCCGCGCGAGGTCCCGCGCCTCGGCCAGCGACCAGCGCACCCCGCCGTGCCGGCCGACGACGGCGGGCTCGTCGGTGACGGCGAGCACGGCGGCGAAGCCGACGCCGAACCGTCCGACGGCCCGGTCGGGCGCGTCCCGCTTGGCGGAGGCGCGCAGCGTGGACAGCGACTCGACGCCGGCCGCGTCCAGCGGGGCGCCGGTGTTCGCGGCGACGAGGACCCCGTCGCGCAGGGTGAGCCGGAGGCGGCCGGGCACGCCGGAGCGGGCGGCGGCGTCGGCGGCGTTCTGCGCGAGTTCGACGACGAGCCGGTCCCGGTAGCCGCCGAGGACGAGGTCCTCCTCGGCGTTGGCGTCCTCGCGGAACCGGGCGGGGCTGGTGGCCCAGGCGTCCAGGACCCCTCGCCGCAGGCGCGCCGTACCGAACGGGTCGGCACCCTCGGCGGCGGGCCGCACGAACTTGCTCACGTTGACTCTCCTCATCGGGCCCTGATCTGCGTGAGGTCGAAGGTACCGCTCCGCGACATCCGGGGGACGCGGTGTCCGCCGGGCCCGCGCCCTGTGGATGATCAGCGGTGTGCTGCTGCTCGAATCGCTGTCCGTCGCCGCGCTGGCCGTGGTGCTGGTGTGTGCCGTCGTCCGTCCCTTCCGCTGGCCGGAGGCCGCGTTCGCGGTGCCCGCCGCCGGCGTGGTGATCGCGACGGGCGCGATCACCACGGACGCCGTGCGGGAGGAGGCGGAGCGGCTCGGCCCGGTCATCGGGTTCCTCGCCGCCGTGCTGGTGCTGGCGAAGCTCTGCGACGAGGAGGGCCTCTTCCACGCGTGCGGCACCTGGATGGCCCGCTGGTCGCGCCACCGGCCGCGCCGGCTGCTCGGCGCGGTGTTCGCGCTCGCCTCGCTGATCACGGCCGTGCTCAGCCTGGACGCGACGGTGGTGCTGCTGACGCCGGTGGTGTTCGCGACGGCGACCCGCATGGGCGCCCGTCCCGCCCCGAACGTCTACGCGGGCGCGCACCTGTCGAACACGGCGTCCCTGCTGCTGCCGGTGTCCAACCTGACGAACCTGCTCGCCTTCACCGCCACCGGCCTGACCTTCACCCGTTTCGCCCTGCTGATGCTGCTGCCGTGGCTGGCGGCGATCGCCGTGGAGTACGCCGTCTTCCGCCGCTTCTTCGCCGCCGACCTCGACGCGGAGCCGACCGCGCCGGACACGGCGGACGGGCCGGTGGAGGTGCCGGTGTTCGCGCTGGTGACGGTGGCGGCGACGCTCGCCGGGTTCGCCGTGGCGTCCGCCGTCGGCGTCGACCCGGCGTGGGCGGCGGCGGCCGGGGCGGGCGTGATGGCGGTGCGGGCGCTGACCCGCCGCCGCACCAGCGCCGTACGGCTGCTGCGCGCCGTGGACCTGCCGTTCCTGGCGTTCGTGCTGGCGCTGGGCGTGGTCGTGCGGGCGGTGCTGGATCAGGGCCTCGGCGACGCGCTCGACTCCGTCCTGCCCGACGGCACGGGCCTGCTCTCCCTGCTGGCCGTCGCCGCTCTCGCGGCCCTGCTGGCCAACCTGATCAACAACCTGCCCGCCGTGCTCGCCCTGGTCCCGCTGGCCGCGCCGTCCGGCCCGGGCGCGGTCCTCGCGGTCCTGCTGGGCGTGAACATCGGCCCGAACCTCACCTACGCGGGCTCCCTGGCCACCCTGCTGTGGCGTCGCATCGTCCACCACCACGACCACGAGGTGAGCCTGCGGCGCTTCACCCTGCTCGGACTGGCCACCGTGCCGGCCGCGCTCGTGGCGTCGACGGCGGCGCTGTGGCTGTCGCTGGAACTGTTCGGCACGTGAGCCCGGCCCGGGCGGTTCCGCGGCGATTGCGGAGACCCACGCCACATTCGAAGAGGGCCCTCGGTGACATGCTCCACAGGCCCCGCCAGGCGTACTACCCGGAATAGTGGCGAAACGCCCGTTTCGAAATCGGACATTTGCCGCACAAGCCTGATCGATCAGCTTGAAATGGGGGGTTTCGCCCCGTAGAGGGTGCTCCGTCAAGAGACGTGCATCTCATGCCGTATCTACGAGGTTTCGTCGTAGGTCACACCTTTGCGGCTTTTGGGCGGTCCCGGTTACCAAGGAACAGCCAGCACGGCACGGACCCGTTCCGCCGATGGCATCCCCCGTCCCCTCCCCCATGAGGTTTCAATGTTCGAGCGCGTCATTTCCCGTTTCCCCCGTACGACCGTCACTCGCACCCGCGCCGCCGTCCTGGCAGCCGGTCTGGGCTCCACGGCCGTCCTGGGAGCCGGGGTCGCGGTCGCCTCCACCGGCAACTCCGCCCCGGCCGCATCGGCCCCGGCGCAGGCCGCCGCGAAGGCGGAGGCCGCGAAGACGCAGGCCGTGAAGGCCTCGGCAGTGAAGAAGGCGACCCAGGCCGCCAAGAAGTCCACCCCGTCCTGGGTCTCCCCGGTCAAGAACTACACGCTGTCCGCGAGCTTCGCGGCGAACGGCGGCATGTGGGCCCACAAGCACTCCGGCCAGGACTACGCGGTCCCGACCGGCACCCCGGTGAAGGCCGCCCACGGCGGCACCGTCGTCAAGGCCGGCGGCAACGGCGCCGGCGACGGCCCGGCGTACGGCAACGCCATCGTGATCAAGCACGGCAACAAGACGTACTCCCAGTACGCCCACCTGTCGTCCGTGAACGTGAAGGTCGGCCAGGTCGTCAAGACCGGCCAGAAGATCGCCCTGTCCGGCAACACCGGCAACTCCAGCGGCCCGCACCTCCACTTCGAGATCCGCACGACCCCGAACTACGGCTCCGCCGTCAACCCGGCGACGTTCCTGCGGGCGCATGGCGTGTCCCTCTGACGCGCACGCGGTTTTTCGAACACCCCGAGGCTTGCCTCGGGGTGTTCGTGCTTTTCAGCGGCGGGGTGCCGGATCAGCCCCCAGCCTCCAGGGCGGTGGCCAGCCGTTCGACCAGTTCCGGCGTGGGCTCGACACCGCTCTCCTCGATGGCCTCGACGTCCTCCTCGGAGAGCCCGGCCCGCCGGGCGAGCTCCGCGGTGGACCAGCCGAGGGCGGAGCGCCGGTCGTAGACAGCCTGGGCGAAGTCCATACGCCGCCCCGCAGCGCGGTACGCGGGATCCTCACGATGCTCCGCCGACACCGTCCAGCTCGTGTGGCGAGCGCCAGGCGTACCAGGCCGCGTCACCGCGCCTCCGACGCGTACGGGATGAAGTGCGCCCAGGTGGGCGGGGTGAAGGTCAGGCTCAGGCCTGTTACGTCCTTGGAGTCACGGACGTGGATCGTGCGGGGCGTGAGGGCGAGTTCGACGCAGGAGTTGCCGTCGGTGCCGTCGCTGTAGCTGCTCTTGAACCACACCAGATCGGACGCCTCGACAGTGGTCTTGCGGTTCACGTCTCCCCCAACAGTTCGGCAGTCGACCAGCCGGTCCGCCCGCTCGTGGAGCGGCAGGGGGAACCGGCCGCGCGATCACTCCCCGGACGCGTACGGGACGAAGCGCGCCCAGGTGTCGGGGGCGAAGGTGAGGGTGGGGCCCGCCCCGTCCTTCGAGTCACGGACATGGACGGTGCCGGGGACGGTGGCAATCTCGACGCAGGACTCGCCGTTGGTACCACCGCTGTAGCTGCTCTTGAACCACGCCAGTTCGGAGTCTTCCCTGGCGGAGGCCTTGCGCGTCATGTCTCTCCCAGCAGGTTCTCGATAAAGGTGAACGACTCCCTCGGCGAGAGGGCTTGTGCGCGGATGGTGCCATATTGCAGCTCCAAGATACGAAGCTGCCTGGGGTCAGAGACTGGGCGACCGTTGAACAGGCCGTCGGCACGCCCCACAGCCGTGCCATCCGGGAACTTCAGCAGCTCGATCCTGCCATCCAAGCCCGGGTGGGCCTCGGTGTTGGTCGGCATGATCTGAAGCGTGACGTGGTTCAACCGCCCCACCTCCAGCAGATGTTCGAGTTGCCGTCGCCATGCCATTGTGCCCGCAATCCGTCGGCGCAGCGGCGCCTCTTCCACCACGAAGTGGATAGAGGGGGCAGGATCACGTTCGAAGACCCCCTGCCGAGCCAGTCGAGCGGCCACCATGCGTTCCACGTCATCGGGCGAGTACGGCGGCTGCGCTGCTGTGATCAGGGCTCGCACATGCTCCGGCGTCTGCAAAAGGCCCGGGATGATGTTGCACTCATACAGGCCGATCTCGACCGCCTTGCCTTCCAACTTGCCCAGCGCCCGAACCTTCTTCGGATACCGGACCTTTTTCACGTCCTCCCACGCCGCCGAGATGAGCCCGCCGGCTCCCAACACCTCGTCCGCCTTGTCCAGGAACTCCTGGCGAGGAATCCGCTTGCCGCCCTCGATCTTGTAGATCATGTCCTCGCCGTAGCCCACCACCCGGCCGAACTCGGCGGCCCGCATGCCCACCGCCTCGCGCCGCAGCTTCAGTTGCCGCCCCACCGTGGTGATGACCGCGACGCCCCACTCGTCGTCCGGGTCGACCTCCCAACCGGGCTCGTCCGCCTCTTCCTTGAGCCGACCCGCCTCCGTCTCGACCGCCGTCATGCCGCACCTCTCCCTCGGAACCGTCCGTGACGCGTGACGCACCCCGCGCCCTACCCGCATCAACCGTCGGCACAGCCACGACAGCACCGGACAACCACCGGACAGTGACCGTACGCACGCACAGAGTGACACTCCACGGTACGCACCTCCCGCCACGCTGAGTGATGTGAATCAGCGAAGTGCCGAACCAGCCGCCCCCGTCAGGAACTTCAGCGTGCTGCTGTCCGCGACCCCCCGCAGTGCCCGCCTCGCCCGGCTCCTCCTGGACGCTCACCTCCGTGACTGGGGGTACGACCCGGACGCCGGATGCCACGTCGTGGCCGAGCTGGCCGCCAACGCCGTCACCCACGGCCGCGTGCCGGGACGGGACTTCCGTCTCGCGTTCTACGTGGTGGGCGACACGCTCCGTATCGAGGTCACCGACACCCGGTCCGACCGACTGCCCCGGCATCAACCGCCCGCCACCGACGCCGAGTCGGGCCGCGGCCTCCTTCTCGTGGAGGCGCTCGCGGACCGCTGGGGCGTGTCCGAGGACCGCTTCCCGCGCAAAACCGTCTGGGCGGAACTGCGCCTTACGTCACCGGAACCCGAGATCTGAAGCTCCGGTGCCCTCGGCGCCTTTTCCCATGAGTACTCGGGGGAAAAGAACCTCACCAAGCCCCACCTTTCCGCCCGAGGCAGTCGATCACTCGGGCGGGTGAACATCGGCCGCTCAGCTGGATTTTCGAGCCCTCGACACCTCTACGCTCAGCGCAGCACAACCCGATAAAGACTTCGGCCCCCGCCGGGATTGCCGTCCCAAGGCGAGGGCCTGACCACCAAGGAAGTAGGGCTTCCTGATGGATACCGAAAACCCTAGCGCGCCCCCGCGCGCCCAGTCAGCCGCCGACCGCAATCCGACCCGATCGCGTCACCGCACGGGCGGCATCGTCCACGAAAACACCCGCCACACCACCCGCTTCACGGTGATCGGCAACCACCTCACCCAGCACCCGGAGCTCTCCCTGCTGGCGATCGGGCTCGGCTGCCACATCCAGTCGCTGCCCACCGGCGCTCCGGCCGACATCAAGTCGCTGGCCGCCCGCTTCAAGGAGGGCACCACCCGCATCGCCGCCGCGCTGCGGGAACTGGAGGCCCACGGCTACCTGCGCCGCGAGCGCGTACGGACCGCCACCGGGCGGATCATCACCCGGACGACGTCCTGCAACCAGCCCGGCCACCGGCGCGAGCCGGCGAACACGGACTGCCCCGCACCACCGCCCCGGCCGGCCGCGTCCGACCGTGCGCCTCAGCGGCGCCCCCGTAAGGCGCTCCCGGCCGTCCCCCAGCCCACCCAGGCCGCGGCCACCGCCCTTCACCAGCAGGCCGCGGACCTCCTCACCACCCTCCGCCGCCTCGACTCCCGCCTGCTGCTCTCAGCCGCGGACACCGCGCACCTGGTCCCCGGTGTCATCGCCTGGCTGGAACGCGAGGTCACCCCCACCGCCGTACGGCACGCCCTCACCGCCGACCTCCCCGACGACCCCCTCCGCCGCCCCGCGGCCCTCCTGGCCCACCGCCTCACCGCGCTGCTCCCGCCCCCACCCCCGTACCGAGCCCCGGAAACCCCGCCCCCCGTCCGCCACCCCCTCCGCACCTGCGAGGGCTGCGAGCGCGCATTCCGCGCCCCGGAAACAGAAACCCACTGCCGCGACTGCCGCACGACCACACCCTTCACCCGTTGAGCAGGAGAAAGACACCGCGATGTTCGCGTACGAGTACCTCGGCCGCCCCGGACGACTACCCTGGCCCGTGCACTCCCGGGAGGACTCCATGAGCACGCAGGCCGACCACGGACACGAGCTGGTTCCCCGCCCCGAACAGACCCCCGACGCCCTACGGGCCGCCCTCGCCGTGGTCGACCCGCAGCGCCTGCCCGAGATGCAGCGGACGAAGGACGAGGCCTTCGCCAAGGCCGTGGAGTGGCAGTCCCTCAGCCCGGTACGGAGCTGGGTACTGGCCTGGGCACGGGACATCGAGATCGCCCGCCGTCCCGACCTCGCCGCCCGTCACGCCCGCGCCAGGAGCAACCTGGAACACGAGGACGCGGCGACCGCTCAGGAAGCCCTGCGGGAGCTGAGCGCCGTACTCGACGAAGCGATGAAGGCAGTTCGCGCTTGAGCTGGACCTGGGAGTACGTCTTCGGCGCGGACGAAGCCGCCCGCACTGCCCCACCCGCCTTCCTCGCCGAGATCGAGCGCAAGGCCGACGAACTGGTGAGGGCCGCCGAGGCGCAGTACCTGCACGGCCCCACGCACGGCGAAGGCGACCCGAAGGGCGACGACATCGTCGTTCCCGGCGGAATGTTCAGCTACCAGACCGTCGTACGCAGCGAGCGCGTCTACGTCGTCCAGATCACGTACCTGGGTTTTTGAGGATCCACCGCATCACGCGTCATCCCGGCCGCCCGCAACGGACGTCACACCTGGGGCGCCCGCGACCGCGCCTTCCGCGCCCCGGAACCGGGAACCCATTGCCGCGACTGCCGCATCGCGTCCGCCGTCCACCCCTGACGCCCACAAGGAGAGACATGGTCAGTCCGCCGCACGAGGCGATGCACCGCATCTTCCGACACGACCCCGACCTCTTCGGCCGCCTGGCCCCTCGGCTCGGGATCGCTGTGCCCCCCATCGTCGAAACGACGCCGCTGCTCTCGGCCGTGGACGGATCGAGTCCCGTGGCGTGCTCGCGGAACACTCAGCTCCATGTGCGGACGGCAGGGCAGGAGGAGTTCCAGCTGCTGATCGAGGCACAGGACCGACGGGACCCCGCCAGGCCCGCCCACTGGGCACACCACGTGGCATACATCTGGACCCAGCGCCGGCTCCCCACGTGTCTGCTGATCGTGTGTGCCGACGAGGACACCGCCCGGTGGGCCGAACAGCCGGTGTCGAGCGCGCCCGCCCAGCCACCGGCACTCACGCTGCACCCCTTCGTGGCGGGCCCGCACAACCTGCCCCTGGTCACCGACCCGGACGAAGTGCGCGCCGACCCGGAACTGGCCGCGCTGTCGGTCATGCTGCATCCCACGGATGCACACGTCGGAACCACGATGGAGGCCCTGTCCGCCGCCCTGCGGGACCGACCGGAAGCGATCGCCCGCCCGCTGATCGACCTCACGGCGATCAGCCTTCAGCTCCACCCGGCCGGGCGGGCGTGGCGTGAGCTGGTGCTGCCGGCCATCAGGGAGTGGGAGCGCGGGCGAGGCCGTGTCGAGGGCGGTGCGGACTCCGCGCGGGAAAGCCTTCTGATCGTCCTCGGCAGCCGCGGGTTCAACCTTCCCAGGGACGTCCGCGAGCGCGTCGCCGAGTGCCAGGACCCCGAGTTGCTGCGCCACTGGCTCGCCCGTGCCGTCACCGCCTCGAGGGCCGAAGACGTCTTCGTCGGCGCGTGAGATGACAGGCGGGTGGCGTCACCGGTGAGCGGCGGCGCCACCCGCCGGCGCCCTACGAGTGCCCCAGCTCCGCCGACGACGCGTCCTCCGTCGCCGGGACCGAGCCCGAGTCGGGGGACGGGCGGAGTGGGAAGGGGTCGACGCGGGTCTCGTCGATGACCGGCGGGGCCGGCTGCGGGGGCTTCGGCATGACCGCGGCCTCCGAGTGGCCGCCGCAGCCGTAGGCGAGGGAGACCACCCGGCCGTCCGCCGGGGAGAACTCGTTCGCGCACACCCCGAACGCCTGGCCCAGCGAGCCGCCGATCGGGGCGAGGAAGCCGCAGGACATGCAGGAGGCGGGCGCGGCCTGCGCCATCGGGGTCTTCGGGCCGAACGCCTCCTCCCAGCGGTCGGCGGCGGCGTGCAGCCCGTAGCGGGAGAGGACGCGGGCGCGGCGCATGCCCAGTTCCTCGGCGACCGCGGCGATCGAACCACGGGACGGGGTGACGGTTTGCTCGGCCGGCGTGCCGCCGGTGACCTCCGCGTCCTCCGCCTCCGCGAGGTCCGCCAGGTCCTCCGTCAGCGACGGCCTCAGCGCCGAGTTCGGCGGCGGCTCGTCCGCACCCGTGTAACCGGGCTCCAGACGCAGATCGTCCGCCTCGGTGGGCAGCAGGTCGCCGGGGCCCAGGTCGCCGGGGCGCAGCCGCTCGCTCCACGGCACCCACTCGGGTGCCAGGACCGCGTCGGGGCCGGGCAGCAGGACGACCTCGTCCACCGTGACGATCTTGGCGCGGGAGGCGCGGGCGACGGTGACGGCCCACCGCCAGCCGCGGTAGCCGAGCTCACGGCACCCGAAGAAGTGCGTGACGACGCGGTCGCCCTCGGAGACCGACCCCTCGTGCTCGCCCACGACCCCGGGCGCGGCGGCCTCCTCGGCTGCGGCACGGGCGAGGTCGACGGCCTCGGCGCACAGACGGTCGGGGGTGCGGCTTCGCGTTGTCGCTGCGCTCACAGGTATCGCTTCTCTCCTACGCCGTCTCACGAGTGCGCCACTCCCAGCGCGGGGGGCGGACGGAGCGGACCGGGGGACCGCGTCGACGTCCGCGCCGCATCGTGCTCGGGCGCGCCCACCATCCATTCTGCGGGATGGCTGAGATACGCACGCTACCTGTTCGCGTGCGCTGGGCCTACAC
Source organism: Streptomyces lusitanus (assembly GCF_042647945.1). Taxonomy (NCBI): domain Bacteria; kingdom Bacillati; phylum Actinomycetota; class Actinomycetes; order Kitasatosporales; family Streptomycetaceae; genus Streptomyces; species Streptomyces lusitanus. The sequence continues at coordinate 175,172 of NZ_JBHRWL010000001.1, read as the reverse complement.
CGACGGTCGTTACGGAACGGCGCGCGCCGGTTGTCGGGCCGGGAAGGGCCGCCGCGAGCGGCCGAAGACGCCCGAGCCCGTTCGGCCGTACAGAGGCACCGAAAAGCCCGGTCCCCGGTGTTACCGCACTACGCACCGCCATCTCGGGGCACTATGACGTCGTGGCCACCGCGAGGACACCCCAGGGCGCCACCGGAACCGGTGGCCCCTCAGAGGGCAAGGGACGCGGCCGGCGCCTCGGCTCGGCCCGGGCGGACGGCCGCCTCCGCGCGTTCGGCCGGGCCCTGCACTTCCCCGTCAGCAGAACCGCCCGCGGCATCCGCAAGGCGACCCACGCGCACGGCGCCGGCGAGTCCGGCCTCGGCAAGCTGATCGAACTGCACGGCGTGAACGGCGCGGGCGACATGATGATCACGGTCGCGCTCGCCTCCACCGTGTTCTTCTCCGTCCCCACCGACGAGGCGCGCGGCCGCGTCGCCCTCTACCTCGCCATCACGATGGCGCCGTTCACGCTCCTCGCCCCCGTCGTCGGCCCGCTCCTCGACAAGGTCCCGCACGGCCGCAGGGCCGCCATGGCGGGCGCCATGCTCGCCCGCGCGCTGCTCGCCCTGGTGCTGTCCGGCGCGGTCGTCAGCGGCGGCCTGGAGCTGTACCCGGCCGCGCTGGGCGTCATGGTGGCGTCCAAGGCGTACGGGGTGGTCAGAAGCGCCGTCGTGCCCAGGCTGCTGCCGCCCGCCTTCTCCCTGGTGAAGGCCAACTCGCGGGTGACCCTCGGCGGGCTCCTCGCCACCGGCATCGCCGCCCCGATCGGCGCGGGACTCCAGCAGATCGGCCCGCGCTGGCCGCTCTACGGGGCGTTCGTCCTGTTCGTGACCGGCATGCTGCTGTCGTTCCGGCTGCCGGCGAAGGTGGACTCCGCCAAGGGCGAGTCCGTGGCCCTGCTCGCCGCCGACGAGCAGCACCTGCACGGCCCGCACCGCAAGACCGAGAAACCCGGCCTGCGCACCGTCGGCCCGGCGGTCACCCACGCGCTGGCCGCCAACGCCGCCATCCGCTGCCTCACCGGCTTCCTCATCTTCTTCCTCGCGTTCCTGCTCCGCGAGCACCCCATGACCGGCCAGAGCGCGGCCGTCTCGCTCGGCATCGTCGGCGTGGCCGCGGGCGCCGGCAACGCGCTCGGCACGGCGGTCGGGGCCGGACTGCGCTCCCGCGCCCCGGAGATCATCATCGTGACGGTGGTGGCGGTGGTGCTGGGGGCCGCGATCACCGCGGCGGTTTTCTTCGGCGCCGTGCTGGTGGCGATCCTCGCGGCCGTCGCCGGCTTCGCGCAGGCGCTGGCCAAGCTGTCCCTGGACGCGCTGATCCAGCGGGACGTGCCCGAACAGGTGCGGACGTCCGCGTTCGCCCGGTCGGAGACGCTGCTCCAGATGGCGTGGGTGCTGGGCGGCGCGATCGGCATCGCGATGCCGCTGATCGGCACCCTCGGCCTCGCGGTGGGCGCCGCGATCGTCGGCGCGGGCTGGCTGACCACCGTCCGCGGACTGCTCCGTTCGGCCCGCCAGGGACACGCGGGACGCCCGCGCGTGGCGTAACACGGAGCCACGCGGGACGCCCGCGAGTGGCGTGACGCAGAGCCACCCAGGACGCCCGCGAGTGGCGTAACGCGGGGCCACGCCGTACCCCACGTGGGGAACGGGGCACACCTGCCCGATAGCCTTCGCCCATGACCACGTTGCCCCGCGGCGCAGCCGCCACGACACACCGCGCTGTGCGACGCCGCCGTGCCGTCGCAGCCGCCGGCGCCGTATCCGCAGGCCTGCTCGTCCTGTCCGCCTGCGACAAGCCCACGGCGATCTCCACCATCACGGTGGGCAGCGACTCGGTGAGCTCCGAGGCGACCTGCGGTGGCGAGGACAAGGCCCTGACCACCGAGACCCTCAACGAGTGTCTCCAGGACAAGGACATCGACGAGATCAAGGTCGACCCCACCAAGCCCGTCCGCTTCGGCGTCGACCCCGACATCGCCGACCACAGCTGGACGATCCTGCTGAACGGCCAGCCGCTCGTCGACCCCACCAAGAAGACCTACCAGTCCATCCCCGGCAGCGTGTTCTTCAACGCCCAGTACGGCGCGCAGGGCGACTCCACCCTGGTGTCCATCAAGGAGGGCGAGGACGAGGCCACCGGACTGTGGTCCTTCCGCCTGAAGAAGGACGAGGACTGACCACGTCCCTCACACACGTCCTCGTGGCCACCGCGGTCCCCGCCGAGCGGGACGCGGTGGCCGAGGCGTTCCCGGGACCGGTACGGGAACGCACCCTGCCCGGCGCCCTCGTGCACCGCACCGCCGGCGGGCCCGACCTGCTCGCCGCCGGCGTCGGCCCGGCCCTCGCCGCCGCGTCCACGGCCGCCGCGCTCACCGCCGCCGCCCTCGACGGCCGGCCCTACGCACTCGTCGTCTGCGCCGGCATCGGCGGCGGCTTCACCCCGGACGCCCCCCTCGGCTCCCTCGTCGTCGCCGACGCGATCACCGCGGCCGACCTCGGCGCCGAGACCGCCGAAGGCTTCCTGCCGGTCACCGAGCTCGGCTTCGGCACCGTCACCCACCACCCGCCCGCCTCCCTCGCCGCGGCGGCCGCCGCCGCGTCCGGCGCCCGCACCGGCACCGTCCTCACCGTGTCCACCGTGACCGGCACCGCCGCCCGCGCCGACACCCTGCGCGCCCGCCACCCCCGCGCCCTCGCCGAAGGCATGGAGGGCTTCGGCGTCGCCGAGGCCGCCGCCGCCCAGGGCGTCCCCGTCCTGGAGATACGGGCGGTGTCGAACCCCGTCGGCCCGCGCGACCGCGCCGCCTGGCGCATCGGCGACGCCCTGGCCGCCCTCAGCGAGGGCTTCGGGAAGCTCGCGCCCGTATTGGAGAGTTGGAACCAGCATGACCAGTGAGCCCCTGACCATCGCGTACTCGCCCTGCCCCAACGACACCTTCGTCTTCGACGCCCTCGCCCACGGCCGCGTCCCCGGCGCACCCGCCCTCGACGTCACCTTCGCCGACATCGACATCACCAACGGCATGGCCGAACGCGGCGAACTCGACGTGCTCAAGGTGTCCTACGCGGTGCTGCCGTACGTCCTGGACGAGTACGCCCTGCTGCCCTGCGGAGGCGCGCTGGGACGGGGCTGCGGGCCGCTGGTGCTCACCCGCGAGGCCGGGGTGGACCTCACCGGGCGGACCGTCGCCGTACCCAGCGAGAAGTCGACCGCGTACCTGCTGTTCCGGCTGTGGGCGGCGGACACCGTGCCCGGCGGGGTCGGCGAGATCGTGGTCATGCCCTTCCACGAGATCATGCCCGCCGTACGGGACGGGAAGGTCGACGCGGGCCTGGTCATCCACGAGGCGCGCTTCACGTACCAGAACTACGGGCTGCACAAGCTCGCCGACATGGGCGAGCACTGGGAGCACACCACCGGCCTGCCGATCCCGCTCGGCGCGATCCTCGCCCGCCGCGCGCTCGGCGAGGAGACGCTGACCCGGCTCGCGGACGCGATCCGCACCTCCGTGCGGGCCGCCTGGGACGACCCGGAGGCCTCCCGCCCGTACGTCATGGAGCACGCCCAGGAGATGGACCCGGCCGTCGCCGACCAGCACATCGGGCTGTACGTCAACGAGTTCACCGCCGACCTCGGCGAGGACGGCTACGCGGCCGTACGCGGCCTGCTCACCCGCGCGGCGGCCGAGGGACTGGTCCCGCCCCTCGGCCCGGACGCGCTGCGCTTCCCGTAGGACGGGCGGCCCGGCGGGTCGGCCGTACTCCGACCTGCTCAGACGTCGAGCTGGTCGGCGACCGCGCGGAGCAGCCCGGCGATCTTCTTGCCGGCCGCGCGGTCGGGGTAGCGGCCCCGCTCCAGCGACGGCGTGATGTTCTCCAGCAGCGTCGTGAGGTCCTGCACGATCGAGGCCAGTTCGTCGGGCTTCTTGCGCTGGGCGGCCGCGACCGACGGGGTCGGATCCAGGATGGTCAGGGAGAGCGCCTGGTCGCCACGCTGCCCGGCGACCACGCCGAACTCCACACGCTGCCCCGGCTTCAGGGCCTCGACTCCGGCGGGGAGGACCGAGGAATGCACGAAGACGTCGCCGCCGTCGTCACGGGAGAGAAAGCCGAAGCCCTTCTCACTGTTGAACCACTTGACCTTGCCAGTCGGCAAAGCACACGCTCCCTCGATCGCTCCCGGACTGGCCGGACACCCTTGATCTGCCGTTGAGACAGCCTACCGGGGGTCTCTCCACCGGAACACGCCTTAAAACGGCACCGAGCCCCTGCTTGCGCCCGGCGGCGGCTTGAAGTGGTGGACGAGTGTGAGGGGTTACCCGATGTGCCGGTGGAGGGTGGCGCGGGGAACCTCGAACTTGTCCCACGCTCAACGACATCCGTCATGGCGCGGGCCGGCCTTTATCGAGCGAACCCCAACACCTTCGATCGGTGAACCTCGGTCACGTTGCAGCCGATGACCATTCTCGCCATGTCGCCCTTCCCTACAGGGCGGGCGAGGGCAAGCTCATCGGCCATGGCCTGGATATCGCCCAGGTCCATGACCATTCCCCTCTCACTCTGATCCTGCCCGTTGTTCCAAGCCCACACTTTCACATCGTACGTACGAAGGAATTCCCTGCGGTCTTCCTGACCCTTGGAATCCCAGACTTCCCCGTACTTCTTGCCTGTCGCCTTGATGATCGGGTGGGCCCTCTCCTCTTCCCGCTTGGCCAGGAGAGCCACCTTCGCCGACAGCCCCTTGTGCATACGCCGGTACGATCCCTCCTGACCGTCCCCGTCGTACTCCCCCGCCAGGAAGTCGGCTTCCAGCTTTTCCAGACGCGCCCTGGCCGCCTGAAGTTCCTTTGCCTGAGAAGGCCCCTTACCCCCTCGCTCGTACATCTCCCACGTACCGACGCTCTTGCGGATCTCACGGTCGACCCATGCATCGAGCACATCGGCGCGGATGTACAGACCAGTGGCGCAATCACCGCCCTTGAATTTGTTCGAGCAGCGATAGTAGCGGTGACCGGGAACCCTCGTACCGTCCTTTCTGGTGTGCCCGGAGTTCAGGAGGGAAGTAACAGGTGCCCCACAGTTCCCACAGCGAGCGATGCCGGCGAGCAGGCTCTTGCCTCCGGTGCGGTTTCCCGTCCCCACCGGCCTGGGAGCCGGTTTGATCCGGTCGACCAGGTCCGCCCATTCCTCCATGGACGCCAGTGGCTTCTCAGGGAGAATGACCGGCTCTCCCCGGTCGTCCAGAACGGCTTCCCCCTTGTACGTGTAAATACCGGGCACCCAGGAGGAGCGGAGAAACTTGTTGATGACGGTCGCCTGCCATTGCGTCCCCTTGGTTTCCTCCCCCTTGACCTTTCTGAGGTGGTCGCCCCAGGTGAGTACGCCACGACGGTTGAAGTCCCGGGCGATCCGGTGGGTGGACTGCCCCTCACGGACGCGGGTGAAGATCTCCTCCACGTAGGGGTGGAAGTCCTGGTCGATCTCCAGAACCTTCCTCCTCCCGCCCTCCACGGTCTTGATGCGATAGCCGGTGGGCGGCGCACCCGTGAGCCATGAACGGTTCTCGAGGCGGCTCTGCACGCCGTTGAGGATGCGCGCCTGAATGGTGTCCCACTCGGCCTCGGCGAACACGGCGGTCATGCGGGCCGTCATCTTCCCCTGAGGGGTGCTCAGGTCGAACCCCTCTTCCACGCAGACGATGTACTTGCCGTTCTCCTGCGCCCACTCCAGGAGTTCGTTGAAGTGCATCGACCGACGCGTGAGCCTGTCCATCCTGGCGGCGATGACCACATCGAACTCGTCGGCCTTGGCCGTGAGCCAGCGTCCGAGCTTGGGACGCTTGAAGGGACTCATCGAGCCTGACACGTCCGTGTCCTCCGCCTCCCCCACCACGACGCCGGAAAGGTGGGGAGAGCTGACGTGGTGTCGGATCACGCCGCGCTGCCACTCGATGGAGGTGGAGCCGTCCGAGTCGGCGGAGAGGCGGAGACAGGCGAGGTAGCGGAGGCCGGGTGTCATAAAGGAAGGTTAGGGAAGTCTGTGTGCCTTAGTGGGCAATTTACTTGAACAGGCAGGCACGCCCCTCTTCGTCCTCGTGCCTGTTGGCGAGACTGCGCCTGGGAGCGCCGCACACAGCACTCGGGTGGGCCCGACCGCCCGCCGGTACCGGAGCCGCGCAGGGAACTACCCTGGTCCGGTGCGTGACAAAACCCAAGCGAATTCCGCTGCGCCCGGTGACGGTCTGGTCCGTGCTGGCGCCATCGTCTTCTTCGTCGGCGCCGTGGCCACTCTGGTCACGGTCGCCCCGCTCTTCCTCGGGACGACGCCCTTTCCCACGTACATGTTCGGATTGAGCATGCTCATGGGTGTCGGATTTGCCGTCGCGGGTGCGGGAGTGCTGCGTTCCGCCGCCGCGGGGCGGCGGCGGGCTCGGGCCGCGGGCGCGGTTTCCGGTCAGTTGTCCGAGCAGTAGTCCGAAAACCAGCGGGGGAATTCCGTCAGATCCGTGAGGACGGTGTCCGCGCCGGCCTCCTTGAGTTCCGCCGCGTCGCACGGGCCGGTGGCGACCGCGACCGACACCGCGCCCGCGGTGCGCGCCCCGCGCACGTCGCCGGTGTGGTCGCCGACGTACACGGACGCGCCGTGCTCGCGCAGCGCCAGCGCCTTCTGCTCGGCCCACAGGTCGCCGATCACGGCGTCCGGCTCGATGCCGAGGTGCGCCAGGTGCAGCTTGGCGTTGGGCTCGTACTTCGCGGTGACCACGATCGCCCGCCCGCCCCGTGCCTGCACGGCGGCTATCGCGTCACGCGCGCCGGGCAGGGCGAGCGTCGGCGTGATCGCGTACTCCGGGTACATCGCCCGGTACAGCTCCGCCGTCTCCGCCACCCGCTCCGCCGGGAACCAGTTGACCAGCTCCTCCGCCAGCGGCGGCCCCAGCCGGCTGACCGCGAGATCGGCGTCGACGTACGTCCCGGTCCGCTCGGCGAGGGCCACGTAGCAGGCCCGGATCCCGGGCCGCGAGTCGATGAGCGTCATGTCGAGGTCGAACCCGACGGTGGGAGGGGTGGGAGGAGTGGGGGGAGTGGAGGGGGACGGCTGGGCGGGCGGGGTCGTGGAAGCCATATGCGCCATTGTGCGACACCGGGCACCGGGCCTGGCCCGGTGCCCGGAGGGGGCCCCCGCGCGGGCGTCACCCGACCCGGCGTCGCGCGACGCGCTCACGCGGAACGGCCCCGCAGGGCGATACGGCTCAGCTCCAGCCCGGTGGCGTGACGCGCGAGCGCAGGCGCGCTCGGAGCCTGCGGTCCTGTGGCTGGGGCGCGGGGCGCGGTCACCGGCCCGCTCGGGGAGGGCGATACGGCTTGCGCACCGGCCGCGTGGGTCGGCCCGGTGGGCCCGTCGAGGCCGGGGCGCGTCGCGGCGCGCGCTCGCGGGCTGCGGTGGGGCGCCGGGACCGGCCGGCGTGGGGCACGGGCATGCGGCCCGATCGGGAGGGCGATACGGCTTGCGCACCGGCCGCGTGGCCCGGCTCGGTACGCCCGCCGGGGCGCGAGTACGGGAGCGCTCGACGTCTGCGGGCCTGTGGCCGGGACGCGCGGGTCGGTGGCCGGGAGGCTTCACGTGCCCCGATGCGGAGGGCGGTACGGCTCACCGGCCGCCTGGCTGGCCCGCCGGGGTCCGGGGCACGTCGCGGCGCGCGCTCGTGGGCTGCGGTGGAGCGCCGGGAGGGGCCGGCGTGAGGCGCGAGCACCCGGCCCGATCGGGAGGGCGCACCGGCCGTCGGGGTTGGGGCGAGTCGCGGTGCGCGCTCGCGGGCTGCGGTAGGGCGTCGGGGACGTGGGCGTGGCGCGCCCCGTCAGGGCCGGGGTGTGGGCGTCCCCGGCCCGGTGGGAACCCTCAGCGTTGGCGTTGGGAGCGCCAGATCAGGAACAGCGCCGATGTGATGGCCGCCGTGCGGATGATCCACGGCCACGTTTCCGTCAGTGCCGTGTTCAGTTGGCCCTCGGCGATCGGGGTGCCCCAGCGGCCCGTCGTGCGGCCCCAGAGCCAGACGATGCCTCCGACGAGGGAGAGGCCCGGCAGGACCATCACCGCCGCCTTGACCTCGCCGGGGGTCAGGCGGCGGGAGGCGTACGCGATCAGCCAGCCCAGGATCAGGGCGAACCAGTTGCCCAGCACCGCGCCCACGACCAGGGAGGCCGCGGCGATCAGCAGCAGCGGGTTGCTCCAGCGCCGGGACGGCAGGCGTAGCAGGCGGCGGCGTGTGGGGGCGGGGGCCGCATCGGTCGCGTCGGTGGTCTCCGTCGGCTCCGCAGCGGCGGTTTCGGGGCTCGTTTCCTTCTGCTGCGGCTGCTTCAGCAGTTCCGGGATTTCCACCCCGCCCACGAAGCCCGGCACCTCGTCGCCCACGCCGAACGGGCCGCTGTCCACCCGCCACCAGTCCGGCTGGCCCGCGCTGTCGCCCAGTTCGTCCGAGCCGGCCCGGTGCGGGGGCGCCGGTACGTTGTCCGGCGCCGGCGCGGGCGCGGGTGTCGACGGGCGGGGGCGTGGGACCACCTTGCGGAGCATGCCGCCCACCGAGCCGCCGGACCTGGCCCCCCGTTCCGGCTCCCGTTGCACCGGCACGGCGGGTGCGGCCGCCTCCGACGCGCCCGGCGCGGAGCGCGGAGTGGAGTCTTCCGCCTTGGTGACGACCTCCGTCGGCGTGCCGATGCGGGCGATGATGCGGCGGACGGCCGCCGGCGAGTCCACCACGGCCTTGGCGCGGCGCCGGTCGATCTCGTCGCGCAGCTCCGCGACCAGCCGTATCCGGGCCGCCGAGGGCAACTGCCGTTGCTGCGCCACGTCGCCGACGCGGCTCAGATACTCGTAGACGACCTGGTCACTCTCGATACCCACGAAGTCCCCTCCGGGACGGATGCGTCGGGACACCGTCGCCCGACGGTACCGCGACTGCGGCGGGCCGACCCAACTCCCGGCACGCCACGGTCGTACCCACCCGCTAACGTGAGGCGGATGAGCACCGAGGAGAACCCCGCGGCGGCCCCCCGATCCCTCGCCGAGGCGCTCCGGGGACGGGACGACGTCTCCCTGGCCGCGCTCCTGCGCAGCCGGCCGGATCTCATCACGCCTGTGCCCACGGACCTGACGCAGCTCGCGACCCGTGCGGGGACGCGTGCCTCGGTGGTGCGGGCGCTGGAGCGGCTGGACCGGTTCACGCTTCAGACCGCGCAGGCGCTGGCGGTGGCGTCGGACCCGGCGACGTACGGGGAGTTGCTGGGGCTGATGGCGGGGGACGACGGCGATCCGGCGGTGTCGGCCGCGTTGCCGCACGCGCTCGGCACGCTGCGCGAGCAGGCTCTGGTGTGGGGCGGTGACGAGCGGCTGCGGCTGGTCCGCACCGCCCGTGAGCTGTTGGCGCCGTCGCCGCAGCATCCGTCGCCGACGGGTCTGGGCCCGACCGTGCGCGAGGCGGGCGCGGGGATGTCGCCTGGCCGGATCCAGGAGATCGTGGCGACGGCCGGGCTGCCGTCGACGCACGACTCCGTGTCCGCGCTGGAGGCGCTGGCGGGGCTTTTCGACGATCCGGAGCGGATGTCGGCGCTGCTCGACCAGGCGCCGAGCGAGTCCGTGGAGGTGCTGGAGCGGCTGGTGTGGGGGCCTCCGTACGGGCAGGTGACCGCGGATCCGGCGCCCCGGCTGCGGTGGCTTCTGGACCGGGGGCTGTTGCTGCCGACGGCGCCGGGGACGGTCGTGCTGCCGCGTGAGGTGGCGCTGCGGCTGCGGGCGGGGCGGGCGCACCGGACGACGGAGCCGGTGCCGCCGCCGGTGGAGGCGGCCGCCGCGCACGCGCCGCGGATCGTGGACGCGACGGCGGCCGGGCAGGCGTACACGGCGCTGGCGACGGTCGAGGAGCTGCTGAAGGACTGGCACGAGGGCGGGCCCGCGGTGCTGCGGGCCGGGGGGCTGAGCGTGCGGGATCTGAAGCGGACCGCGGTGGCGCTGGACGTGCCCGAGCCGGTGGCCGCGTTCTGGGTGGAACTGGCCTATGCGGCCGGGCTGCTGGCGTCCGACGGGGAGGCGGACGAGCGGTACGCGGCGACTCCGGAGTACGACGAGTGGCTGGAGCGGCCTGCCGGTGAGCGGTGGGCGCGGCTGGCGACGGCGTGGCTGGCGGCGACCCGGACGCCGGGGGTGGTCGGGGAGCGGGACGCGAAGGACCGTACGTTGTCGGCGCTCGGGCCGGGTCTGGACCGTTCGGCGGCCCCGGAGGTGCGGCACCGGGTGCTGGCCCTGCTGGCGGGGCTGCCGGAGGGGGCGGCGCCGGACGGCGAGTCGCTGCTGGCGCGGCTGCGGTGGGAGCGGCCGCCGCGTGTGGTGCGCGCGGGGGGCGGTGGGCCGTCGCCGTACGCCCGGCGGACTCCGGCGCAGCCCGCCGAGGGGGCGGGGGGGGCTGCGGCGCGTGCTGAGGCGCCGGGGTATGCGGAGGACAACCGGGCGGGCGGGGAGGACGATCTGCGGTCGCGGCTGGCGCGCTGGACGCTGGCGGAGGCCGAGATGCTCGGTGTCACCGGGCGCGGCGCGCTGTCCTCGCACGGGCGGGCGCTGATCGGCGCGCCGGCGCCCCGGCACGCGGAGGCGGAGGCGGAGCCGACGGGGCCGGGCGACAAGCTGCCCGTGCATCACCGGCAGGCGCCGGCGCCTCCGGCCCTTTCCCCCGCCGAGCGGGCGGCCGCCGCGGCGGCGGCCGCGCGGCTGCTGGAGCCGCTGCTGCCCGAGCCGCTGGACCATGTGCTGCTCCAGGCGGATCTGACGGCGGTCGCGCCCGGCCCGCTGGAGCGGCCGCTCGCGGACATGCTGGGTGTGCTGGCGGACGTGGAGTCGAAGGGCGGGGCGACCGTCTACCGGTTCACGCCCGGGTCGGTACGGCGTGCCCTGGATGCCGGCCGGTCCGCCGCCGACCTGCACGCCTTTCTCTCCGCGCACTCGCGGACGCCGGTGCCGCAGCCGCTGGCGTATCTGATCGACGACGTGGCCCGGCGGCACGGGCATCTGCGGGTGGGGGCCGCCTCGTCGTACGTGCGGTGCGACGACGACGCGGTGCTGAACGAGATCCTGGCCGACAAGCGGGCGGCGGGGCTGGGTCTGCGGCGGCTCGCCCCGACGGTGCTGGCCGCGCGGACCGACCCGGCGGCGCTGCTGGAGGGGCTGCGCGCGATGGGGTTCGCGCCGGCCGCGGAGTCCGCGGAGGGCGATGTGCTGATCGCGCGCGCGGACGCGTACCGCACGCCTCCGCGTACGCCTCCCGAGCCGGTGCCGGACGGGCCGCCCGTGCCGGACGACACGCTGCTCGCGGCGGCGATCCGGGCGGTCCGGGCGGGTGATCTCGCGTCCACGGCGCCGCGCAGGCCGGTGGGCGGGGAGGCGGCGGGCGCGGCGCCGGGTGAGCTGCCCCGCACCTCCGCCGCGGACACCCTGGCCACCCTTCAGGCCGCCGTGCTCACCAACGACACGGTGTGGATCGGGTACGTCAACGCGGAGGGGGCCGCCAGTCAGCGGGTCATCGCGCCGATCCGGGTCGAGGGCGGGTTCATGACGGCGTACGACCACACGGCGGACGAGGTGCGGACGTATCCGCTGCACCGGATCACGGGGGTGGCGGAGCTGGCGGACTGACGCCGGTGGTGAAGGTCACGGGGGCCGGGTGCCGCCGGTGTGGGGACGGCGTGGAATGTCATCAGGCAAACTGGACGTTTGGCCGTGCAGTGCCCGGCCCGTGCCGAGCCCGTCGCAGAAAGGCAGCCGCGCGTGAATGGTCCGCTCATCGTCCAGTCCGACAAGACCCTGCTCCTCGAGGTCGACCACGAGCAGGCCGACGACTGCCGTCGCGTCATCGCGCCGTTCGCCGAGCTGGAGCGGGCCCCGGAGCACATCCACACCTACCGGGTGACCCCGCTGGGCCTGTGGAACGCCCGTGCGGCCGGCCACGACGCCGAGCAGGTCGTCGACGCGCTGGTGCAGTACAGCCGCTACCCCGTGCCGCACGCGCTGCTCGTCGACATCGCCGAGACCATGGACCGCTACGGCCGGCTGAGCCTGGTCAAGCACCCGGCGCACGGTCTCGTCCTCACCACCACCGACCGCCCGGTCCTGGAGGAGGTGCTGCGCTCCAAGCGCATCGCCCCGCTGGTCGGCGCCCGCATCGACCCGGACACCGTCGCCGTGCATCCCTCGGAGCGCGGCCAGATCAAGCAGACCCTGCTGAAGCTGGGCTGGCCGGCCGAGGACCTCGCCGGGTACGTGGACGGCGAGGCGCACCCGATCGAGCTGGCCGAGGACGGCTGGGCGCTGCGCCCGTACCAGAAGCAGGCCGTGGAGAACTTCTGGCACGGCGGCTCCGGTGTCGTCGTCCTGCCCTGCGGCGCGGGCAAGACGCTGGTCGGGGCGGGCGCGATGGCGCAGGCGAAGTCGACCACGCTGATCCTGGTGACGAACACCGTCTCGGCCCGCCAGTGGAAGCACGAGCTGGTGAAGCGGACGTCGCTGACCGAGGACGAGATCGGCGAGTACAGCGGGACGCGCAAGGAGATCCGGCCCGTCACGATCGCCACGTACCAGGTGCTGACGACGAAGCGGAAGGGTGTCTACCCGCACCTGGAGCTGTTCGACTCCCGCGACTGGGGTCTGATCGTCTACGACGAGGTGCATCTGCTGCCCGCGCCCGTCTTCAAGTTCACCGCCGACCTCCAGGCCCGGCGCCGGCTCGGCCTGACCGCGACCCTGGTGCGGGAGGACGGCCGCGAGTCGGACGTGTTCTCGCTGATCGGCCCGAAGCGGTTCGACGCGCCGTGGAAGGAGATCGAGGCGCAGGGCTACATCGCCCCGGCCGACTGCGTGGAGGTCCGCGTCAACCTCACGGACTCCGAGCGGCTGGCGTACGCGACGGCCGAGCAGGAGGAGAAGTACCGGTTCTGTTCGACGACCGCCACCAAGCAGAAGGTGACGGAGGCGATCGTCCGGCGGTTCGCGGGGCAGCAGATCCTCGTCATCGGGCAGTACATCGACCAGCTCGACGAGCTCGGCGAGCATCTGGACGCGCCGGTCATCAAGGGTGAGACGTCCAACGCGCAGCGGGAGAAGCTGTTCGAGGCGTTCCGGCAGGGTGAGCTGAGCGTGCTGGTGGTGTCGAAGGTCGCGAACTTCTCCATCGACCTGCCGGAGGCGACCGTCGCCGTCCAGGTGTCCGGCACCTTCGGCTCCCGGCAGGAGGAGGCGCAGCGGCTCGGCCGGGTGCTGCGGCCGAAGGCGGACGGCCACCAGGCGCACTTCTACTCGGTGGTCGCCCGCGACACCATCGACCAGGATTTCGCGGCGCACCGCCAGCGGTTCCTGGCCGAGCAGGGTTACGCCTACCGGATCGTCGACGCGGACGAGCTGCTCGCGGAGAGCTGAGGGCCCCGCGGGGCGGTCGTCACCCCTGGGGCAGGCCGGCCACCAGCGCGATCACGAGCGGCCAGGGCAGCAGCGACAGTCCCGCCAGCCAGAGGCGCGGCACGGCCCAGCGGCGGGTCCGGGGCAGCAGCCACGCGGCGACGCAGGCGGCCACCCCGAGCGGCCCGCCGAGCAGCAGGGCGCCGTCCACGACGTCCAGGGCGCTCGTCAGCTCCGGGGAGCAGTCGTCGGGGCCGCAGCTGTCCGTCGCCATGTCGGACAGTCCCCAGAAGAACAGCGCGGGCGGTGCGAGCAGCAGGCCGAGCACGGTGGCGACGGCGGGTGCCAGGCGGGCGTGGGGGTCCCGTTCGGATCCGGGCCGTTCGGATCCGGGCCGTTCGGATCCGTCCCGCCGGGCCGGCGGGGCGTGGGCGGGGGCGTCGTCGTGGCTCATACGGCCAGTGAAGCGGCCCCGGGCGACTGTCGCACCGGGGCCGCTGCTCATCTGGGCGGGTGTACTCGTACTCATGTCGAGGGGCGTTCGCCTCACTTCGGGTCGCGGGCGAAGGACGCGGTCGACCAGAACCAGCCGAGCACCGTCAGGGCCACGCACCAGCCCACGGCCAGCCACCCGTCGTGGCCGATCCCGCTGCCGAGCAGCAGCCCGCGCAGGGTCTCGATGGCCGGCGTGAACGGCTGGTACTCGGCGACCGGCTGGAACCAGCCCGGCATCCCCTCGACCGGCACGAAGGCGCTGGACAGCAGCGGCAGCAGGATCAGCGGGGTCGCGTTGTTGCTGGCGGCCTCGGCGTTCGGGGCGCCGAGCCCCATGCCGACCGCGATCCAGGTGAGCGCCGTCGCGAACAGCACCAGCAGGCCGAAGGCGGCCAGCCACTCCAGCGCCGTGGCGTCCGTCGAGCGGAAGCCGATCGCCACGGCGACCGCGCCCACCACGACCACGCTGAGGACGGCCTTCAGCACGCTGCCGACGACGTGCCCGACGAGCACCGACCCGCGGTGGATGGCCATCGTGCGGAAGCGGGCCACGATGCCCTCGGTCATGTCCATCGACACCGACACCGCGGTGCCGATGGCGGTGGAGCCGATGGTCATCAGCAGCAGCCCCGGCACCAGGTAGGCGACGTACGCGGACCGGCCGCCGCCGCCCAGCCCCGCGCTCATCACGTCACCGAAGACGTACACGAAGAGCAGGAGCAGCATGACCGGGGTGAGCAGCAGGTTGAGCGTGAGGGACGGGTAGCGGCGCGCGTGCAGCAGGTTGCGGCGCACCATCGTGGTCGAGTCGCGCAGGGCGAGGGGAAGGCGGCTGGCGCGGGCGGCGGTCCGGACGGCGCTCATCGGACGGTCTCCTTCGAGGGGGCGGCGGACGGGGCGGGGACGGCGGCGGCTTCGGTCAGGGCGAAGAACACGTCGTCGAGGTCGGGGGTGTGCACGGTCAGCTCGTCGGCCTCGATGCCGGCGGCGTCCAAGTGGTCGAGGACGGCGCGCAGTTCGCGCTGGGTGCCGTCGCTGGGGAGCTGGAGGGCGAGGGCGTCGTCGTCGCGGGACGCCTCGGTCAGCGCGGCGGCGGCGGTGCGGTAGGCGGTCGGGTCGGTGAAGCGGAGGCGGACGTGGCCGCCGGGGACGATCCGCTTGAGCTGCTCGGCGGTGCCCTCGGCCGCGATTTTGCCGTCGTGCAGCACCGCGATGCGGTCGGCGAGTTCGTCGGCCTCCTCCAGGTACTGGGTGGTGAGGAAGACGGTGACGCCGCCGGTGACGAGTTCGCGGATGATCTGCCACATGGTGTGGCGGGAGCGGGGGTCGAGGCCGGTGGTCGGCTCGTCCAGGAAGATGATCCGCGGGTCGCCGACCAGGGTCATGGCGATGTCGAGGCGGCGCTTCATGCCGCCGGAGTAGGTGGAGGCGGGCTTCTTCGCCGCGTCGGCGAGGTCGAACCGCTCCAGCAGCTCGGCGGCCACCCGCCGCCCCTCGGCCTTGGAGAGGTGGTTCAGGTCCGCCATCAGGAGCATGTTCTCCTCGCCGGTGATCAGCCCGTCGACGGCGGAGAACTGCCCGGTGACGCCGATCGCGGCGCGTACGGCCTGCGGGTCGGCGGCGAGGTCGTGGCCGGCGACGCGCAGGTCGCCGGCGTCGGCGGTGACGAGCGTGGAGAGGATCTTGACGGCGGTGGTCTTGCCGGCGCCGTTCGGGCCGAGCAGGGAGAAGATCGTGCCTTCCGGGACGGCGAGGTCGACGCCGTCGAGGACGGTCTTGTCGCCGTAGGACTTGCGCAGCCCGTTCGCCGCGATGGCCAAACCGGTCATGAGGGGGTCTCCTTGGGACGCTTCAGGTGCTTGAGGTGCTTGCGGTTGTGGCGGATCACAGGCTGCGGGCGGTGATGTCGCCGTAGGCGGTGGTCGCGTGGACGGTGAGGGCGGCGGCGGCGCCGTCGGTGTTGTTGAGCGTGTTGCGGATGCGGCCGTAACCGGTGCCGGCGTCCAGGGAGGCGGAGACGCCCGGGGCGGCGCCGACGGAGATGTCGCCGTGCTCGGTGCGCAGGGTGACCGTGCCGCGCGCGGCCTCGGTGACGCGGATGTCGCCCTTCTGGGTGCTGATCTCGGCGGAGCCGCCGAGCCGGCCGACCGAGATGTCGCCGTCGAGGACGGTGAGGAGGGCGCTCGCGGTCTCGTCGAGCTTGACCGGGCCCTGCGCGCCCTCGAAGGTGACGTCGCCGAGCCGTCCGACGCCCCGGAGCTCCGCGCCGGCGGCCTTCCCCTCGACGTGGGAGCCGGCGGGCAGCTTGACGGTGATCTCGACGGCGCCGGACGGGCCGATGAGCGAGTTGGCGGCGGACGGGCCCTGGATCCGCAGGACGCCGTCGCCGTAGTGGACCGTGGTCTGCTCCGCCGCCTTGGTGTCGCGGCTCTTCTTGGCGTCGGCGGGCAGGACCTCGACGACGGTGTCGGCCCGGTCGGCGGCGATGAACCGGATGTGGCCGGCGGGGACGTCGAAGCGGACGGAGACGGGGGCGGGGGTGTCGAATCGCATGGTGCGCTCCTTCGGTGCGTGGTTTTTTCTGACACCGGAAACGCTACGTTGCATTCATAGGTGCGGCAACCAGTTCGTTGCGTCTAATTTAGGTTTACGCAGCTCACAGCTTTGAAATTGTTGCAACAGGATGGAAGATAACGCAACAACACCAGGGAGGGTCGTTGCAATGGAATGAAGTGAAAGGCTATGCTGGGCGGCGTCACGGACCACGAAGGAGGCCGCGTTGCCAGGAGGCAGGCTCACGCAGCAGGAACGCCAGCAGATCGCGACGGGGCTGGCCGACGGGCTCGCCTACGCGGAGATCGCCAGGCGCCTGGACCGCCCCACCTCGACGATCACGCGCGAGGTGATGCGCAACGGCGGACCCGCCGGCTACCGCGCGGACCTGGCCCACCGCGCGACCGAACGCCGGGCGCACCGGCGCAAACGGGCCACGCCCCGGGGGTCGAAGACGCTCACCGAGGACTACGGGCGCGACGCGGAGGCGGTGCGCGCGTACGAGGAGACGCTGACCACCGTCTTCATAGCGTCGGGCACGCCCAAGATGATGGCCCGGGTGATGGCCTGCCTGACCCTCTCCGACAGCGGGAGCCTCACCGCCGCCGAGCTCGCCGAGCGCCTCGAGGTCAGCCCGGCGTCCATCTCCAAGGCGATCACGTTCCTGGAGAGCCAGGACCTCGTGCGCCGGTTCCGGGACGAGGGGCGCCGTGAGCGCTACGGCTTCGACGAGGACATCTGGTACCGGTCGATGGTGGCCAGCGCCCGGTCCACCGCCCAGGTCGCCGAGACCTCGCGGCAGGGCGTCGCCGTCATGGGGCGCGGCACACCGGCCGCCGTACGGCTGGAAAACGCCGCCCGCTTCCTCGACTTCGTGGCCGAGACGATGCTCCGCGCGTCCGAACAGGCGCGTGAGGTTCTTTTCGCGAACCCCGCGACGGCTCCGGGCGACAAGGCCGACGCGGTCCCGGACGACCGCGCCGGGCCGCGCCCGGACCAGGGGTAGCCGCCCGGCGCCGCCTACCGGTGGCGGACGCCCGCCTCCTCGCCGTACTCGCCGAGGAGGACCACGTCGAAGGCGGCGCCGAGGAAGACCTTGACGGCGCGCAGGGCATCACCGAGGCGGTGCGGGTGACTTCCCTGGACCGGGGTCGCGCCGGCCGGGCGGGCTGGCGGCGTGGTGGGATGGAGGGTCGCTGCGCTCATACCTCCATGGTTGCGCTCCGGCCCCGGTACCGGCATCGGCCCACGGGACCGAGCCCCGGGGCCGCCGCGTACACCTGCGGAACGAGCCGTCCCTCTCAGGCAGGACGAGGTGTCCCCTAGGGGGTGGGCGCCTGGTCGCCCCCGATCGTGTCGAGCGCGGCCAGGTCCTCCTCGGTCAGGGTGAGGCCCGCACCGGCGACGTTCTCCCGCAGGTGCGCCACCGACGACGTGCCGGGGATCAGCAGGATGTTCGGCGAGCGGTGCAGCAGCCAGGCGAGCGCGACCGCCGTCGGCCGCACGCCGTGCCGCTCGGCCACCTGCGCCAGCGTGGCGGACTGGAGCGGCGTGAACCCGCCGAGCGGGAAGAACGGCACGTACGCGACGCCCTGTTCGGCGAGCCGGTCGACGAGGGCGTCGTCCTGGCGGTGGGCGAGGTTGTAGAGGTTCTGGACGCAGACGAACGGCGCGATGGTCTCCGCCTCGGCGATCTGCTCGGGGGTCGCATTGCTGAGGCCGAGGTGCCGGATCAGGCCCTCCCGCTGGAGCTCGACGAGCGTCTCGTACGCGGTGGCGAGCGAGCCCGGCCGGGGTCCCGTGGCGTCGCCCAGGCGCAGGTTGACCAGGTCGAGGGTGTCGACGCCGAGGGTCTGGAGGTTGTCGTGGACGGCGCGGCGCAGGTCGTCGGGTTCACGGGCCGGGGGCCAGCCGCCGTCGGCGTCCCGGCGCGCGCCGACCTTGGTGACGAGGTGCAGGGTGTCCGGGTAGGGGTGCAGGGCCTCGTGGATGAGCCGGTTGGTGACGTGCGGGCCGTAGGCGTCGGCGGTGTCGATGTGGGTGATGCCGAGGCGTACGGCCTCACGCAGCACGGCGAGGGCGCCCTCGTGGTCGGCCGGCGGGCCCATGACGCCGGGTCCGGCGAGCTGCATGGCGCCGTAGCCGAAGCGGGTGACGGTCAGGTCGCCCATCGTCCAGGTGCCGCCGGGGAGGGTGGGGGTGGTGTTCGTCGAGGTCGTGGGCGTGGTCGTGGTGCGTGGTGTGGTCATGTCCCCCACGGTCCGGCGGGGGCGGCGGTCCGCCCAGTTCCCCGCCGATCCTGGGAGTGACAGGACCAGGGAGGAAGGCGCCCCGCGCGCTTACGCTGGAACGCATGGCTGGAACGCATGGCTGAGGAGAACCGGCTCGGCGACTACCTCCGGGCGCGCCGGGAGCTGGTGACGCCGGACGACCTGGGCCTGCCGTCCCACGGTGTGCGCCGGGTGCCGGGACTGCGCCGTGAGGAGGTCGCCCTGCTCGCCGGCATCAGCTCCGACTACTACCTGCGGCTGGAGCAGGGCCGCGACCGCAATCCGTCGGCGCAGGTGCTCGACGCGCTCGCCCGGGTGCTGCTGCTGGACGACACCGCCACGGCGTACCTCCACCAGCTGGCCGCGCCCCGGCCGCGTACCCGCCGCCGCCCGTCGCGGCGGCCCGTCGTCCCGCCGGCCACGGCGCAGCTGCTGGAGTCGGTGGGGCTGCCGGCGTTCGTGACGGACCGGACCCTCGACGTGATCGCGGTGAACCCGCTGGCCACGGCGCTGGTGCCGACCGTGCGGGTGGGTGAGAACCGGCTGCGGTCGTTCTTCCTCGACCCCGCCGAGCGGGATCTGCACGCGGACTGGTCCGCGACGGCCGTGCAGTGCGTCGCCGTGTTCCGGCGGCGGCTGGGGACGGACGTGGACGATCCCCGGGTGGTGCGGCTGGTCGGCGAACTGTCGCTGGCGAGCGCGGAGTTCCGGAAGGTGTGGGCCCGGCACGACGTGCGGCCGGTCGTGGACAAGCCGATCCGGATGAACCACCCGCAGGTCGGCGAGCTGAGCCTCACGCTGTCCAAGCTGGACGTCGACGGCCCGGACGGGCTGGCGCTCGCGGCGTACCACGCGGCGCCGGGCAGTGAGGACGCGGAGCGGCTGGCGCTGCTGGCGTCCCTGACGACGACGGGGCCGGCACGGAGGGCGGAGTCGGCGCGGAGGGCGGAGTCGGCGCGGAGGGCGGAGTCGGCGCGGAGGGCGGAGCCGGTGCGGCGTGAGGCGTCCGGCGCGGACCCGCGCACGGGCCGCCCGGAAAACCGTTTGGACCGCCCTCGCCGCACGACCTAGAATCCCGCTCTTCCCGCCTCCCTCACGGAGCGCCGCCGTCCGGACGGAAACCGGCCGGCATTCCTTCCGCGCAGCACACCCGCAGCAGGTACCCCGGAGGCTCCCCCTTGTCCGCGTCCACGCCCGTAGACGAGCCCGTGAACGACCCCGCCGCCCCCGCCGACGACCCTCTCGCCCGCGAACGCTCCCACCTCTCCGCGTCCCGTGCCGCCCTGCGTGCCATGCGGGAGGACGTGGAGGCGCTCGACATCCGTGACGTCACCGCCAACTGGGTGAACGCGGAGGTGCTCCAGCGCCAGATCGAGGAGCGCATCAAGGCGCTGGCCGACCTCAGCGACACCCCGCTGTTCTTCGGGCGCCTCGACTACCTGCACGCGCCGGGCGCCGAGCAGGCGGAGGGCGCGGAGGGTGAACGCTTCTACATCGGGCGCCGGCATGTGCACGACGCGGACGGCGACCCGATGGTGATCGACTGGCGTGCGCCGGTGTCGCAGCCGTTCTACCGGGCGTCCAAGAAGGACCCGATGGACGTCGGGCTGCGCCGCCGCTTCGGCTACACCGGCGGCGACCTCACCGCGTACGAGGACGAGCACCTCTCCGACCCCGCCGAGGCGGCGACCACCAGCAAGCTGCTCCAGCAGGAGATCGAGCGTCCGCGCGTCGGCCCGATGCGGGACATCGTCGCGACGATCCAGCCCGAGCAGGACGAGATCGTACGGTCGGGGCTGTCGGGCAGCGTGTGCGTGCAGGGCGGTCCCGGCACCGGAAAGACGGCCGTCGGCCTGCACCGGGTCGCGTACCTCCTGTACGCCCACCGCGAGCGGCTGGCCCGCACGGGCACGCTGGTCGTCGGCCCGAACCGCTCCTTCCTCCATTACATCGAGCAGGTGCTCCCGGCCCTGGGTGAGCTCACCGTCGCCCAGGCCACGGTGGACGACCTGGTGGCGCACGTGGAGGTGCGCGGGACGGACGACGCGACGGCGGCGACGGTCAAGGGCGACGCGCGCATGGCGGAAGTGCTGCGCCGGGCCCTCTACTCCCACGTCACGATGCCCACCGAGCCGGTCGTCGTCGTGCGCGGCTCCCGGCGCTGGCGCGTCCCGGCGTACGAACTGGAGGAGATCGTCCGGCAGTTGCTTGACCGCGACATCCGCTACGGGGCCGCCCGCGACGCCCTGCCGCAGCGCATCGCGCACGCGGTGCTGGTGCAGATGGAGCGGGCGGGCGAGGCGCCGGACGACCGGGTGCAGGACGCGGTGGCGCGCAACGCGGCGGTGAAGGCCGCGGTGAAGGCGGTGTGGCCGGCCGTGGACCCGGCGAAGCTGGTGCTGCGGCTGCTGGGCGACGCGGAGTTCCTGGCGGAGCACGCGGAGGGGCTGCTCGACGAGCAGGAGCGGAAGGCGGTCCTCTGGGCGAAGCCGGCCCGCTCGGTGAAGTCGGCGAAGTGGTCGGCGGCGGACGCGGTGCTGATCGACGAGGCGGCGGACCTGATCCAGCGCACGCCGTCGCTCGGCCATGTCGTCCTCGACGAGGCGCAGGACCTCTCGCCCATGCAGTACCGGGCGGTGGGCCGCCGCTGCACCACCGGCTCGGCGACCGTCCTCGGCGACCTGGCGCAGGGCACCACGCCGTGGGCGACGCGCAGTTGGGAGGAGGCCCTGTCCCACCTGGGCAAGCCGGACGCGGTGGTCGAGGAGCTGACGGCGGGTTTCCGTGTCCCCACGGACGTCATCACGTACGCGTCCCGGCTGCTCCCGGACATCGCCCCGGGTCTCACCCCGGTCGCGTCGATCCGCGAGAACCCGGGCTTCTTCGAGGTGCGCGGCTCCTCAGGCCCGGACGACGTGATCGCCGCGTGCCGCGAACTGCTGTCCCGTGAGGGCTCGGTGGGCCTGATCGCGGCGGACCCGCGCATCCCGAAACTGACACAGGCGCTCGCCTCGGCGGGCCTGCCCCACGTCGCCCCCGGCGAGGAGACGACGGACTCGACCCGCCTCACCCTGGTCCCGGCCTCCCTGGCGAAGGGCCTGGAGTACGACCACGTCCTCCTGGACGAACCCCAGGCGGTCGTGGACGCGGAACCGGACGAACGCACGGGCCTGCGCCGCCTGTACGTCACCCTGACCCGAGCGGTGTCGGGCCTGATCATCACCCATTCGGCTCCGCTGCCGGCACAGCTGGGCTGATTCGCCGCCCCTGGCTGCGGCGGGCGTCACTTCACCAGGTCACTTCACCAGGCGGAACTCCGGGTGCCGCAGCCAGGCCCGCAGGAACTCCACGTCACCGACGTGCCGGAACCACCGGCCACCGCCCGCGGTGTCGTAGCCGACCTCCGCGACCTCCCCCGGGAGGGAGGCGACCAGGGCTCTCGCCCGCTCCAGAGCCGCGCCGTCGTCCACGTCGTCACGGGGCGCGGGGTACCCCAGGACGCCGTCGAAGTCGATCAGGGCGTTGAGGCGTTCGGCGAGCGCGAGGGCCAGGTGCCCGAGCATCCGGTGGTGCGCCGGTCCCGAACAGCCGGCACCGAGCACCAGCCCCCGGACCGGCGGCCGCGGGAACGCCGAGTAATCCTCGTCCGCCGCCGGTACCTCGTCGTCCTCCGTCAGGAAGAACACGGAGCCGTCGGCGGGGTCCCACCCGGGCAGTCCGACGGCCGAGCCGTCCCGCACCCAGAAGTCCAGGTCTCCGCCGCCCCCGCTCTCGACCGGCTCGCAGAAGCGCTCCACCCACGGGACCACCTCGGCCAGGACGTCCTCGAACGCACGCTCCTCGCACAGCCACAGCCCGACCACAGGCCCTGCCATACCGCCCGCCCCCTCAACCGTCCCGGCCCGCCTTACGCGTCAGGGTGCCCTACTCCCCCAGAACCCCCCGCCACCGGGCCACCGCGGCCGCCGAGACCGGGGTGGTCCAGCCCCCCGGGCGGGCCGCTCCGCCGATGTGGAAGGCGTCCACGCCCGCGTCCCGCAGGGCCGGTACGTGGTCCAGGCGGAGGCCGCCGCCCACCAGGAGGTGCTGGCCGTAGCCGGGCTCTCCGCGCCGGGCCGCCTCCGTGAGGAGGACCGGGAGGCCCTCGTCCACGCCGGCCGCCGCGCCCGCGGTCAGGTAGGTGTCCAGGCCGGGGAGGTCCGCGAGCTGCTTGCGCAGGGCGTCGCGGTCCGCCGCGTGGTCGATGGCGCGGTGGAACGTCCACCGGCAGCCCTCCAGCTCGGCCGCGACCCGCTCCACCGCCGCCAGGTCCACCTGGCCGTCCGTGTCGAGGAAGCCGAGGACGAACTCCTCCGCCCCCGCCTCCCGCATCTCGCACGCGGCGGCGGCCAGCCGTTCCAGCGCGCCCGCCGCGAAGCCGTCCGTGAGGCGGAGCATGACCCGGACCGGGATGTCCACGGCCGCGCGGATCCCCGTCACCGTCGCCACCGCCGGGGTCAGCCCGTCCGCGGCCATGTCGGTGACCAGTTCGAGGCGGTCCGCACCTCCGGCCTGGGCGGCGACGGCGTCCTCGACGTCGAGGGCGATCACCTCCAGGACTGCACGCTTGCTCATGGGGCCCCATTCGTCGGCTCGGAACGGCTCCTACAGGTCTAGTCCAATCCAAGACTACGCCTGGCCAGGGGCCCGCGGCTCCCCGCCCGCCGGTCAGCCGAAGATGTTCAGCTCCGCCGCGTCCGCCCCGGCCAGCTCGTACGAGACCCCGTCCACCGGGCGCCCCGCGTACAGCCGTACCAGGGTCGGCCCGTCGCCGATGAAGCGCGCCGGGGGCCGCTCCCCGGAGACGTCGCCCAGCCGTACCGGCTCGTCCGCGTCGTCCAGGTCGGCGTGCAGCGGCAGATGCCCCCGCGCGCTGGTGACCTGCGCCAGCAGGGCGAGCGCGAACGGCAGCCCCGCGCCCGCGTACGCGCCCGGCTCCCCGAGTGCGACGCGCACGTCCCCGGCGTGCACCCACTCGCCGAGCGCCACCCCGTCCAGCGGCCCGCCCGCCTTCGCGATGACCGGACCGGCCTCGGTCATGCCGCGGTCCAGTTCGTCGAGGATCTCCGTGATCGTCCAGCCGGCCCGCTCGTCGATGTCCCGCTGATTGCTCGCGGGCGAGAACACGTCCTTGTCGTACCGGCTCTCCACCACCCGCGACAGCGCCGCCGAGCAGTGCGCCAGCACGTCCCGCACCGTCCAGCCCGGACACGCCGCCACCGGCGACGCGAAGTCGCCCTCGCCGCGCGCCCGCAACAGCGGGAGCAGCGCGTCCCGCTCGACGGACAGCAGCCGTCCCGGCAGCTCGGGGTCCCGTACCTCGTGCACATCCGCAGGAGTCGTCATGCCGTCCACGCTAGGGCCTGGGCGGCCGGCGGGACGGTCATCGCACCGGAACGGACGCGGGAGTCACCCCCGGCGGAGGGGCGTCACGGCCGGGCGGAGGGGGCGGTGAGGTCCGCGAGGCCGGCGAGGAGGCGGGCCGCCGGCGCCGGGTCGACCAGCCATTTCAGGTGACTGCCCGGGAGGGTGCGGACGTCGTAGGGGTTGTCCGGCGTCAGCTCGTCGCCCTCGCGGATCAGCCGGTCCTGGAGGGCGGGCGGCAGGCTCGCGTCGTCGGCCAGGCGGACGTACGTCCTCGGGATCGTGCCCCAGGTCGCCGCCTGCGCCCGGTCGGCGGAGGTGCCGACGTCCAGGTTCTCGTCGGGCTGGAAGGTGTTCAGGAAGGTCAGGAACTCCTCGTCGGTGCCGTCGGCGAGGAAGGCCGCCTTGAACGCCGCGAGGGCGGCCGGGTCCGCGGTGCGGAAGTTGACGCGGAGCAGGCCGAGTTCGGCGGGGTTCCCGGCCGCGGCGAGCGCCAGCGAGGCGGCGTCGACCTCGGCCATCTCGGGCTCGGCGTAGTAGGCGCCCACGTCCAGCGCGACCGGGCACCAGGCGGAGACGTAGACGATGCGGTCGATCAGGTCGGGGCGCGCGTTGGCCGCGGCGGTGGCGGTGATGCCGCCCCGGCTGTGCGAGACGAGGATCACCGGGCCGTTCCGCTTCGCCCGCTCCAGGACCCCGATCAGGTGCGCGGCGTTGTCGGCGAGCGTGACGCCCTTGATCGCGCCGGGCGCGGTGGCGAGCCCTTCGGGGTGCTGCGGCGCCTGGTAGGCGCGGGTGTAGGTGGCCGCGAAGCCGTGGCCGGGCAGGTCGACGGCGACGGAACGGTGGCCGAGGAGGCCGAGTTCGGCCTGGAGCGGCGCGAAGGAGAAGGAGTTGGCGAAGGCGCCGTGGACGAGGACGTACGTCGGTTGCAGCTGGCTGCTCACTGCGTCCGGTCTCCTTCGGGTGGGGGTCGGCGGCCGCCGGAGCAGCGCGCGGCAGGACGGCGCGGTTCGCGCTCCGGCGGGTCACACTACTCAGCGGAAGATCACCGGCACCAGCGGTTAACAGCCCTCCGTTCGAAATGCGGTTGCGCCGGGTGTCCCGCCCGGACAGGGTGCCGGGATGACCGTCCCCCCGGGAGTTGATGTGCCGTCCCCTCACACCCCCTCCGTCAGGGAGTTCCGCCTCACGGACGACAAGGCCGGGCCGTACGGCATCACGGCCGGCCCCGACGGCGCGCTCTGGCTCACCCTGGTCCACCGCGGCGGTGTCGCCCGGCTCGGTCCGGACGGCGCGTACGAGGAGTACGCCCTGGACCCGGCCGACTGCCGTCCCACGGTCATCGCGCCCGGACCGGACGGCGCGCTGTGGTTCACCCGCTTCCAGGACCACCGGATCGGGCGGGTCACGGTCGACGGCCAGGTGACGTCCTTCGCCCTGCCGACGCCCGACGGCGGTCCGTACGGCATCACGGCGGGACCGGACGGCGCGCTGTGGTTCACGGAGACGACCGGCGACCGCATCGGCCGGATCACCGTCGACGGGGAGGTCACCGAGTTCGCCCTCCCGGTCGAGGGCGGCTTCCCCTCCGCGATCACGACGGGGCCGGACGGGGCGCTGTGGTTCACGCTGAACGGCGCGAACGCGATCGGCCGCCTCACGCCTGACGGCGACACCGCCGTGCACCCCCTGCCCACCGACGCCGCCGGGCCGGTCGGGATCGCGTCGGACGGCGGGGCCGTCTGGTTCACGGAGATCCTCGCGGGCCGGATCGGCAGGATCTCGGCGGACGGCCGGATCACGGAGTTCCCCCTCCCCGACCCCGCGGCCAAACCGCACGCCGTCGTCGCGGCGGCCGACGGCGAGTGCTGGTTCACGGAATGGGGCACGGGCCGCGTCGGCCGCATCACGGGGACCGGCGAGATCACCGAACACGCCCTCCCGGACCCGTCCTGCGAACCCCACGGCATCACCGTGGGCCCGGACGGCGCACTGTGGACGGCCCTGGAGTCGGGCGGGGTGGCCAGGGTGGAGAGGCCACTGCCGTGACGGCGTACGTCGAGGATCCGGCCCGGCTCGGTGAGACCCGCCTGCCCGACGGACGCCTCCTCGGGTGGGCCGAGTGGGGGCCGCCGGACGGCACGCCGGTGCTGCTGTGTCCGGGCGCGGCCACCAGCAGACGGCTCGGCTTCGGTCCGGACGCCGTCAGGGCGCTCGGGGTGCGGCTGATCTCCGTGGACCGCCCGGGACTCGGCGCGTCGACGCCGGCGCCGGGCCGGACGTTCGCCGACTTCGCCCAGGACATCCGACACCTCACCGAGGTGCGGGAGCTGGGACGCCCGGCCGTCGTCGGCAACTCGCAGGGCGCGCCGTTCTCCCTCGCGTGCGCGGCGGAAGGCGTCGTCTCCGGGGTGGCGGTCGTCTCCGGCGCGGACGAGATCGCGGCCGAGGAGTTCGCCGACGCGCTGCCGGCGGAGGTGCGGGGGCTCGTCGACAGGGTCGCCGCCGATCCGGCCGGGGCGGAGGAGTTCTTCGCGGGATTCGACGCGGAGGCGATGCGGGCGATGGTGACGACCACGGGCGTCGCCTGTGACCTGGCGGTCTATCAGGAACCCGGCTTCGCCGACGCCTACCGCCGCTCGCTGGAGGAGGGCTTCGCCCAGGGCGCGGCGGCCGGTTACGCCCGCGACACGGTCCTGGCGATGGGGCGCTGGCCGTTCGCGTTGGCGGACATCACGGTCCCGGTCGACGTCTGGTACGGCGAGCACGACACCAGCCACTCACCGGACCACGGCCACCGCCTGGCCTCCGGCATCCCCGGCGCCCGCCGCCACGTCGTCCCGGAAGCCGGCGGCTCCCTCCTGTGGACCCACCCGGGCCCGATCCCCAGCAGCCTGCTGACGAGGACCGGGACGTCCACCGGCCGGTGACGGGTGCCGGCGAGGCCCGGACAGCACTCGGGCCGCCCCCGAAGGAGCGGCCCCAGGACCTGGTGCAGCCGAATGCACCTTGTGTGTTTGCTACGGCCGATGCTGCCAAGGCACTCCTGCGACGGTCAAACCGACCGTTGTGCCCCGTTGACGTCCGTTTCCGGTCAGTGGCAGCGGCTGGTGTGGTCGACGAAGGCGGACCAGGAGGCGGGGGACACGGCGAGGGAGCCCCGGAGGTCGCGGCCTTGCGACCCGGGTCCGTGTCGTGCCGCGCGCGGACGGCGGACCCGGCAAGACCGTGCGGGCGGAGCTGCCGCTGTGACGTCGGGGCGCGCACCGGAAACAATGGGCGCATGGCCGACACCCAAGACCTGCGTGCCCGTTTCGTCCGCGCCCTCGAAGGGGCCCGGGGAGCCGTGGAGGGGCCGGACCCCGTGCCGTACGCGGAGAATCTGATCGCGCGCTGGCGGGAGCCGCAGCGGCGGTACCACACCGTGGATCACCTCACCGCGGTCCTCGACCGCGTCGACGAGCTGGCGGGCCACGCCGACGACCCCGACGCCGTACGGCTCGCCGCGTGGTTCCACGACGCCGTCTACCTGCCGGACCGGTCCGAGAACGAGGAGCGGTCCGCCCGGCTCGCCGAGCGCGCGCTGCCGGAGGCCGGGGTGTCCGCGGAGAAGACCGAGGAGGTCGCCCGGCTGGTGCGGCTCACCGTGACGCACGACCCCGCCGACGGCGACCGGAACGGCCAGGTGCTGTGCGACGCCGACCTCGCGATCCTCGCCGCCGCGCCGTCGGCGTACGCCGCCTACACCGCCGCCGTCCGCGAGGAGTACCACTTCGTGCCCAGCGACGCCTTCCGCGAGGGCCGCGCCGACGTCCTGCGCCAACTCCTCGGTCTGCGCCGCCTGTTCCGCACCCCGTACGGGCAGGAGCACTGGGAGGCCACCGCCCGGTACAACCTGCGCGGCGAACTGGAAATGCTGTCGCCCCCGCCGTCGCCCTCCGCATAGCCTCCCCGTCATGCATGCATCAGGAGCGGAACAGGTGGAGCAGGCCGTCGCGCACAGCATGGCGGCCCTGGGGGCGGTCACCGACCGCGACTGGACGGCGGTCCGGGCGGGACGGCTGGAGTGGAGCTGCCGCGAGACGGCCGCGCACGTCGCGAGCGATCTCGTCGCGTACGCGGGACAGCTCGCCGGGCGGGCGCAGGACGCGTACGTGCCCTTCGACATCGCGCTCGACGGGGACGCCGACAACGCCGGCATCCTCCACGTGATCACCACCACCGGCGCCCTCCTCGCCGCCGCCGTCCGCACCACCCCCCGCTCCGTGCGCGCCTTCCACCCGTACCCGTTCCGGCACGCGAACCGCGAGGGCTTCGCCGCGATGGGCGTCGCCGAGGTGCTGCTGCACACGCACGACATGGCCGAGGGGCTGGGCGTGGCGTACGAACCGCCCGCAGAGCTCTGCGAGTTCGTGCTGACGCGGATCTTCCCGCGCGTCCGGCCGGGGCCGGCGCCCTGGCCGACGCTACTGTGGGCGACCGGCCGCGGCGAGCTGCCGGGGCGGGAGCCGGTGACCGCCTGGCGCTGGTGCAACAACCCGGTGCTGCGCTCCGAGCGGCTCGACCTGGAGGGCGTCACGCCGGCGGTCGGCGCGAGCCTGTCCGTCGCGGGCGACGGCGGCTTCACATGGGTCGGCGGCGCCCCCGCGGAGGGCACGCGGGTGGGCGCGGGGATCGGGGTCGCGCAGTACGAGGAGGGCGCGTTCGTCCCGGAGTGGGGCATGTACGTGCTGGTGCGCCGGGAGGACGACCGCGCGGTGGGCGCGATGGGCTTCCACGGCCCGCCCGGCGCCGAGGGCCGGGTGGAGATCGGCTACGACCTGGTGGTGGAGGCACGCGGGAACGGCTACGCGACCGAGGCGCTGCGCACCCTGTCGGCGTGGGCGCTCGGCCAGGACGCCGTGCACACCGTGGTGGCCGTCGTCGAGGAGACGAACGTGCCGTCGCAGAAGGTCGTCACGCGGGCCGGGTTCACCGAGGTGTCGCGGCGGGAGGGGCACATCACCTACGAGCTGCGCGCCGCCTGATCTACTGCGTACCGCCCGTCCGCCCGGCCGCCCCCTTGCGCCGCCGCAGTCCCGCCCCGTGCAGCAGCCGCACCACCTCGCGGCTGCTGACCTCGACCGCGCCCGCGCGCACCGCGTCCGCGTACCGGTGCGAGGGGATGTCGTAGTGGTCGCGTTCGAAGGCGCGGCGGGGCACGCCCAGGCCGGCGGCGAACAGGTGCAGCTCGGCGAACGAGACGTCGCTCACCAGGTGGGACCACAGGCGGCCGTGCCCGGGCCAGGCGGGCGGGTCGATGTAGACCGTCACGAGGGGCTCGCCTCACCCAGTCCGCCGACCGCCGCGACCTTCACACCCGCCTTGTGGCACACCCAGTGCGGGTCGGGTCCCAGCTCCGGCTCCACCTCCAGCGCGTGCGGGTCGCCGCTGCCGCACACCGGGCACAGCGGCCAGCGTCCGTACCGCTCCAGCAGGGCGTCCTGCACGTCCTGCGCGACCAGACCGGCCAGGAAGCCGACACCCTCCGGCCACTGTTCGACCCACCAGCGGCGGTGCGCGA
Organism: Streptomyces lusitanus; assembly: GCF_042647945.1. Lineage (NCBI taxonomy): Bacteria > Bacillati > Actinomycetota > Actinomycetes > Kitasatosporales > Streptomycetaceae > Streptomyces > Streptomyces lusitanus. The sequence continues at coordinate 145,407 of NZ_JBHRWL010000001.1, read as the reverse complement.
CGGAGTCCTCGACGAGGGACACGACGTCCGCCTCGGCGACCCCGCGCGCGACGAGGTCGGCCAGCACGAGGGCGCGCGCCGCGTGCAACGCTTGTTCCAGGGGCGGGGGAGGGCCAGGGTCACGCTCGGGGTCCATGTCCCCATTGTGCGCACTCTTGACCGGGAGCCCGGGGCGAAAATATCTTTCATTTCGTGACCAATGACGTGAAGGAAATTTTCGGGAGCGCCGGCGCCCCACCCGCTCCGCCCGCGCCCGCCGCCCTCGCGGCCAAGGTGCGGACGCTGGCCCCGTCGATGACGCGCTCCATGCAGCGCGTCGCCGAGGCCGTCGCCGACGACCCGGCAGGCTGCGCGGCACTCACGGTCACCGGCCTCGCCGAGCTGACCGGCACCAGCGAGGCCACCGTCGTCCGCACGGCCCGCCTGCTCGGCTACCCGGGCTACCGCGACCTGCGGCTCGCCCTGGCCGGCCTGGCCGCCCAGCAGCAGTCCGGGCGCGCCCCCGCGATCACCACCGACATCGCCGTGGACGACCCCATCGCCGACGTGGTCGCCAAGCTCGCCTACGACGAGCAGCAGACCCTCGCCGACACCGCCGCCGGGCTGGACACCGTCCAGCTCGCCGCCGCCGTGACCGCCCTCGCGGGCGCCCGCCGCACCGATGTGTACGGCGTCGGCGCGTCGGGGCTGGTCGCCCAGGATCTCACCCAGAAGCTGCTGCGCATAGGCCTGATGGCGCACGCCCACAGCGACCCGCACCTGGCCGTCACCAACGCCGTGCAGCTGCGCTCCGGCGACGTGGCGATCGCCATCACCCACTCCGGCACCACCGGGGACGTCATCGAGCCGCTCCGGGTGGCCTTCGAGCGCGGCGCGACGACGGTCGCCGTCACCGGCCGCCCCGACAGCCCCGTCACGCAGTACGCCGACCACGTCCTGACCACGTCCACGGCCCGCGAGAGCGAGCTGCGCCCGGCCGCGATGTCCTCCCGTACGGGCCAACTGCTGGTCGTGGACTGCCTGTTCGTGGGTGTCGCCCAGCGCACCTACGACGCCGCCGCGCCCGCCCTGTCGGCGTCGTACGAGGCGCTGGCGCACCGGCACCGGGCGACCCGCAGGGGCTCGTGAGAAGCGACGCCGTACCCCCTTCCGAGCCGCCGGCCCCGACCGAAAGAACACCGCCCATGACCTCCACCTCCCGCGACCGTGATCTGCGCTCCCAGCTCGAGACCCTGACCACCGAGGCGTTCCGGCCGGAGCTGGCGGACGTCGACCGGCTGCCCACGCTCGAGATCGCGCGGCTGATGAACGCCGAGGACGCCACGGTCGCGGGCGCCGTCGCCGAGCAGGTCCCGGCGATCGCCGCCGCGATCGACGCCATCGCCGCGCGGATGGCGCGCGGCGGGCGGTTCGTCTACGCGGGCGCGGGCACGGCGGGGCGGCTGGGCGTGCTGGACGCCTCCGAGTGCCCGCCCACCTTCAACACCGACCCGGCGCGGGTCGTCGGCCTGATCGCGGGCGGCCCGGACGCCATGGTCACCTCCGTCGAGGGCGCCGAGGACTCCCCCGAGCTGGCCGAGTCCGACCTCGCCGCGCTCGGCCTCACCCCGGACGACACGGTGGTCGGGGTCTCCGCCTCCGGCCGCACCCCGTACGCGGTCGGCGCCGTCGCGTACGCCCGCGCGCGCGGGGCGCTCACCGTGGGGCTGTCGTGCAACCGGGACAGCGCGCTCGCGGCGGCGGCCGAGCACGGCATCGAGGTGGTCGTGGGCCCGGAGTTCCTCACCGGCTCCACCCGCCTCAAGGCCGGCACGGCGCAGAAGCTCGTGCTGAACATGCTGTCGACGATCACGATGATCCGGCTGGGCAAGACCTACGGGAACCTGATGGTCGACGTGCGCGCCTCCAACGAGAAGCTGCGCGCCCGCTCACGCCGGATCGTCGCCCAGGTGACGGGCGCCGGCGACGAGGACGTGGAGCGCGCCCTCGCGGCCACGGACGGCGAGGTCAAGCACGCGATCCTGGTACTGCTGGCCGGGGTGGACGGGCCGACGGCGGCCCGGCTGCTCGACGAGGCCGACGGGCATCTGCGGGCGGCGCTGGCGGCCGCGGGAAGCTGACCGTACGGGCTGGGATACTGGAGCGGTCCCCCACGTCGGAGATTCCACCATGAACCACGCACAGCTCACCGCCCTCGGCCGGGCCCTGCGTGTGCTCGGTGAGCACGGCGAGGCCCTGTCCGCCGACACCCCGGACGCCCGGCTGCACGAGGTGCGGGGCGACCTGCGGCGGGCGCTGGACCTGCTGGAGGACACCGTGACCACGGCGCCGCCCAGCACCCGCTGCGCCGAGCACCCCACAGGACCGGTCGACGAGAGCGCCCCGGACCTGTGCCTGCTCTGCGAGACCCGGCGCCGCGCCGCCCGCCGCGCCGAGTTCAACGGTCCGGCCCCGCAGGCCCGCCCCGCCGATCCGACCCCCTCCCGGTACGGGGTGCGGGGCGACCGCCCGCAGCCGCAGCAGCGCTGGCTGCCGGAGATGTGGAACGGCCAGGCGTGGCAGCTGTGCGGCACGCCTCGCCGCGACCGCCGCGAGGCGGAACTCTTCGTCAAGGCCCAACTCCGCGCCCCGCACCCGGCGATGGCCTACCGCGTCGTCCACGAGTTCACCGACTACGAGGTCCTCCGCATCTGGGGCACCCCGGTCCGCGTGGACATCGAACCGATGGGCAACCTCTGAGCCACCGGCGCCGCGCGGCGGCCGGACGCCGACATCGCCTGGGCGGCACCTCCCATGCTCCGAGGCGGCTGAGCCCCCTCGAACCGGACGATCAACGGGCGGGCGCCGGCCCGGTACGGCGGCCGATCGGCCCGCGTGGGCGACGGGCGTCACGCCTTGGCCGACTCGGCGGCCTGCCCCGTCCCGTCGGCGACGGCCGGCCCCGCCCGGGCGGCGCCCCGCTACGTCGAAGCGACCGAGCCCTCTCGAACCGGACGACCAACGGCGGCCGCCGTTCGGCCGCGTGACGGCGGCGGCCACGTCTGGGCGGCGCCCCGCTGCTCCGAGGCGACCGAGTCCCATCGCGCGCGGACAGCGAACAGCGGCCGTCGTCCCGGTGTTTCCGGGGCGGCGGCCGCCGTCGTTTCGCTCACGCTCCTGCAGGCCTCACGCCTTCGCCGGCTCCGCCGCCTGTCCCGCGCCCTCGGTGACGAGCGACTCCGCCCCGGCGGTGCCCCTCTGCTTCGGGATGAACGCCGCCACCACGAAGCCCAGCAGCGCCGCGCCCGCGCCCAGGGCGAGGACCGTACGGAAGGCGTCCTCGGACGGCAGCGCGTACGGGCCGAACCGCGTCGTCATCTGCGCCAGCACCACACCGGCGACCGCGCTCGCCACGGACGTGCCGATGGAGCGCATCAGGGTGTTGAGGCTGTTCGCGGCGCCCGTCTCGGAGGCGGGCACGGCGCCCATGATCAGGGTCGGCATGGCCCCGTAGCAGAAGCCGATGCCCGCGCCGATGACGCAGGACGCCAGCACGAAGTGCCAGACCTCGCTCATCAGCGCGACGTTCAGCCCGTAGCCCGCGGCCACGATCAGCGCGCCGATCATCAGCGTCACCTTCGGCCCCCGCGCGCGGGTGACCAGCGCGGAGACCGGGGCCAGTGCCATCATCACCAGGCCGGACGGCGCCATCACCAGACCGGCGCTCAGCAGCGACTGGCCCAGGCCGTAGCCGGTCTGCTCCGGCAGCTGGAGCACCTGCGGGATGACCAGCGACATGGAGAACATCGCGAAGCCGATCGCCACGGAGGCGAGGTTCGTGATCAGCACCTGCGGGCGGACGGTGGTGCGCAGGTCCACCAGCGGCCCCTCGGTGCGCAGCTCGAAGAAGCCCCAGCCGACCAGGACGACGACGGCCGCGGCGAACAGGCCCAGCGTGGTGCCGCTGGTCCAGCCCCAGTCGCCGCCCTTGGAGATCGCCAGCAGCAGACAGATCAGCCCGGCCGCCATACCGGCCGCGCCCACCACGTCGAACCGCCCGCCGGTCCGCACCTTCGACTCGGGCACCAGCGCGAGGACCAGCCCGAGGGCGACGACGCCGAGCGCGGCGGAGGTCCAGAACAGCGCGTGCCAGTCGAAGTTGTCGGCGATCAGCGCGGCCAGCGGCAGTCCGAGCGCGCCGCCGACGCCGAGCGAGGCGCTGATCATCGCGGTGGCGGAGCCGAGCCGCTCCGCGGGCAGCTCGTCACGCAGGATGCTGATGCCCAGCGGGATGACGCCGGACGACAGGCCCTGGAGGGCGCGGCCCACGATCATCGGGGTGAGGCTGTCGCTGAGTCCGGCGACGACGGAGCCGACGACCAGCATGGCCATGCTGACCAGCAGCATGCGCCGCTTGCCGTACATGTCGCCGAGCCGGCCCATCACGGGGGTGGCGACGGCGGCGGCCAGCAGGGTCGCGGTGACGGCCCAGGCGGCGTCCGACGGCGAGGCGTTCAAATACTGGGGCAGCTGCCCCACGATCGGGATCACCAGCGTCTGCATCAGCGAGACGACGATCCCGCTGAGCGCCAGCACGGGTACCACGGCACCCGTCCTCGGCGGCGCGGCGGTGCCGGTCGTGGCGGACTGTTCGGGTGCGTCGGACATGAGGAAGGTCTCCGGATGAGTCAGTTCTACTTGACTCAGGCAACTTTATATCCCTTGATTGACGCAAGCAAATGAAAACTGCGTGACACCCGCATGACAGGGACAGCCGCACCTCGGTCACCGCGCACGCAAGGGCGCGGCGCCCCAGGTACCCCAGGGCGCCGCGCCTCGGACTCAGAGACTCACAGCCGGCCTCAGCTCAGCGACGTCAGCGACGCCGCGTCGTACGACGTCAGCTCACCGAAGCGCCCGGCCAGCACCTTGGCCGCCCACTCCGGGTCCTGAAGGACCGCGCGGCCCACCGCGACCATGTCGAACTCGTCGCGCTCCAGACGGTCGAGGAGGTCGTCGATGCCGCGCAGCGGGGCGCCCTCGCCCAGGAAGGCGCGGCCGAACTCGCCGTCCAGGCCGACCGAGCCGACGGTGATCGCGGGCCGGCCGGTCAGCTTGCGGGTCCAGCCGGCCAGGTTGAGGTCGGAGCCGTCGAACTCGGGCAGCCAGTATCGGCGCGTGGACGCGTGGAAGGCGTCGACGCCGGCCGTGGCGAGCGGGGTGAGGATCGCCTCCAGCTCCTCGGGGGTCTCGGCGAGCCGGGCGTCGTAGTGGTCGGCCTTCCACTGCGAGAACCGGAAGACGACCGGGAACCCGGGCGACACGGCCGAGCGCACCGCCTGCACGATCTCGACCGCGAACCGGGTGCGGGCCACCGGGTCGCCGCCGTAGGCGTCGGTGCGGCGGTTGGTGCCCGCCCACAAGAACTGGTCGATGAGGTAGCCGTGGGCGCCGTGCAGCTCCACGCCGTCGAAGCCGATGCGCTCGGCGTCGGCCGCCGCGCTGGCGAACGCGGCCACGACGTCGTCGATGTCGGACTGGGTCATCGCCTTGCCGCCCTCGGTGCCGTCCAGGCGCAGCCCCGACGGGCCGACCGCCAGCGCCTCCGGGAACGGCGGCTTCCCCTGCTGCCGGACCATGCCGACGTGCCACAGCTGCGGGAAGATGCGGCCCCCGGCGGCGTGCACCGCCTCCGCGACCTTCGCCCAGCCGGCCAGCTGCTCCTCCCCGTGGAACCGGGGGACGCGGTCACTGATGCCGGCGGACGGGTGGCCGACGTAGGTGCCCTCGGTGACGATCAGTCCGACCCCGGCGGCGGCCCGGCGGGCGTAGTACGACGCGACGTCCTCCCCCGGCACGCCGCCCGGCGAGAACTGGCGGGTCATGGGCGCCATGACGATGCGGTTGGGCACGGTCAGCCCGTTCAGGGCGACGGGCCGGGCCAGGATCTCGGCGGCACGTCCGGTGGCCTCGGAGGCGGCGACGGTCATCAGGGGGACTCCTCGGGGATACTCGGGATACTCGACGGTATGTGTACGTGCATGGATCGCACTCTTCGTCGAACCCGCGTGAGGAGGCAGGCATTCCGTCGCTCCCCCGCCGACACCCGTGACGCCCGTCACTCCCCGCGGCGCGCACCCGGACACGCCGAAGGGCGGCACCCCCTGTGCGGGGAGTGCCGCCCTCCGGACCTCGGACGGGTCCGAACCTGACGGATCAGGCTCAGAAGTCCATGTCACCGCCCGGCATGCCGCCGCCGGCCGGGGCCGCGGCCTTCTCCGGCTTGTCGGCGATGACGGCCTCGGTGGTGAGGAACAGCGCGGCGATCGACGCGGCGTTCTGCAGCGCGGAGCGCGTCACCTTGGCCGGGTCGATGATGCCTTCCTTGACCAGGTCGACGTACTCGCCGGTCGCGGCGTTCAGGCCGTGGCCCGGGGTCAGGTTGCGCACCTTCTCCACCACGACACCGCCCTCGAGGCCGGCGTTCACGGCGATCTGCTTCAGCGGGGCCTCGAGCGCGAGCTTCACGGCCTGGGCGCCGGTCGCCTCGTCACCCTCGAGCTCCAGCTTCTCGAACACCTGGGAGGCCTGGAGCAGGGCCACGCCACCACCGGCGACGATGCCCTCCTCGACGGCCGCCTTGGCGTTGCGCACGGCGTCCTCGATGCGGTGCTTGCGCTCCTTGAGCTCCACCTCGGTGGCGGCGCCGGCCTTGATGACGGCCACACCGCCGGCGAGCTTCGCCAGGCGCTCCTGCAGCTTCTCGCGGTCGTAGTCCGAGTCGCTGTTCTCGATCTCGGCGCGGATCTGGTTCACGCGGCCCTGGACCTGGTCGGCGGAGCCGGCGCCGTCCACGATGGTGGTCTCGTCCTTGGTGATGACCACCTTGCGGGCCTTGCCCAGCAGGTCGAGGGTGGCGTTCTCCAGCTTGAGGCCGACCTCCTCGGAGATGACCTCGCCGCCCGTGAGGATGGCGATGTCGCCGAGCATGGCCTTGCGGCGGTCGCCGAAGCCCGGGGCCTTGACGGCGACGGACTTGAAGGTGCCGCGGATCTTGTTGACCACCAGGGTCGACAGGGCCTCGCCCTCGACGTCCTCGGCGATGATCAGCAGCGGCTTGCCCGACTGCATGACCTTCTCCAGGAGCGGGAGCAGGTCCTTGACGTTGGAGATCTTGGAGTTGGCGATCAGGATGTACGGGTCGTCGAGGACGGCCTCCATACGCTCCATGTCGGTGGCGAAGTACGCCGAGATGTAGCCCTTGTCGAAGCGCATACCCTCGGTGAGCTCCAGCTCCAGACCGAAGGTCTGGGACTCCTCGACGGTGATGACGCCTTCCTTGCCGACCTTGTCCATGGCCTCGGCGATGAGCTCGCCGATCTGGACGTCGGCGGCGGAGATGGAGGCCGTGGAGGCAATCTGCTCCTTGGTCTCGACGTCCTTGGCCTGCTCGAGCAGGGCGGCGGAGACGGCCTCGACGGCCTTCTCGATACCGCGCTTCAGGGCCATCGGGTTGGCGCCGGCGGCGACGTTGCGCAGGCCCTCCTTGACCAGGGCCTGGGCGAGAACGGTCGCGGTGGTCGTACCGTCACCGGCGACGTCGTCCGTCTTCTTGGCGACTTCCTTGACCAGCTCGGCGCCGATCTTCTCGTACGGGTCCTCGAGCTCGATCTCCTTGGCGATGGAGACACCGTCGTTGGTGATCGTGGGGGCGCCCCACTTCTTCTCGAGGACGACGTTGCGGCCCTTGGGGCCGAGCGTCACCTTCACGGCGTCCGCGAGCTGGTTCATGCCGCGCTCGAGGCCGCGCCGCGCCTCCTCGTCGAACGCGATGATCTTGGCCATGTGAAGTGGTCCCTCCAGGACTGGGGGTGATTCCTTCGGACCGCGCCCGCGCCCGCGACGGACGGCTCGCCCGCCGTGTGGTTCCTTGCCCCACCCGGCCTGGCGGGCCTCACCGACCCGGTCCTTCGTTGTCACTCTCACCTTCAGAGTGCTAACGCCAATGATTAGCACTCGACCCCCGAGAGTGCAAGGCACACCCACGGAGCGGCGCCACGACAGAAGAGGCTCGCAAGGCCGTACGGGCCAGACGCGCCAAGGGTTCGCGCCCGCGCTCAGCCGGGGGCGAACACGGCGCGCACGGCGCGTGCGCCTGGCGGCATGACGAAGGGCCCGCACCCCGGAAGGTGCGGGCCCTGTCGCCGGCAGAAGATGTCGCGTGCTGCTGGTAGCGCGTTCAGGCGGTGACGCGAACCATGTCGGCCTGCGGGCCCTTCTGACCCTGCGAGATCTCGAACTCGACCCGCTGGCCCTCTTCAAGGGTGCGGTAGCCGTCCATCTGGATCGCGCTGTAGTGGACGAAAACATCCGCACCACCGTCGACCGCGATGAAGCCGTACCCCTTCTCCGCGTTGAACCACTTGACGGTGCCCTGAGCCATGCCTAACTCCCCTATTACTGGCCCTTGCACAGATCCACACTTCGCGGACCCGGGTCAGACCTCACCCCCCAACGGTTGGGGGCGTGCGCCGGAACGCGTCGACCGCGGCTGAATGTATCTGTCCAACTGCCGTCTGCAACAGGTCAATCGGACGAGAAATCTGGACGCCAGCGATCCGGAATGTGGCAAAAATTCGCCAGAATTCAGGGCAAGTCGGGCCGGGCAAAGAAGACAAAAGCCGCGAAAGAAGCCCGCACTTTGGCTACATCCAGTCGGGTCCGCGGCAGGAATTCACAGTTCCTGATTCAAGGATCAGGAGCGCGTTCCCCAACTCTACCGCGCTCAACCCCATGGAATTGCCCCCTCCGCATCTCTCACGGAGGGGGCAACGCCGTAAACGCTCGGTAACGGTCATTACCGAAGGTAATGATCAGCCGCCGGCGACCGCCGGAATGATCGAGACGCCGGCACCCGCCGGGGTGGCCGTCTCCAGCCCCTGCTCGAAGCGCACGTCGTCGTCGTTGACGTAGACGTTGACGAACCGGCGCAGCTTGCCCTGGTCGTCCAGGACACGGGCGGCGATGCCGGTGTGGTTCTTCTCCAGGTCCTGGATGACCTCGCCGAGGGTGGCCCCCTCGGCGGTGACCTCGGCCTTGCCACCGGTGTAGGTGCGCAGAATGGTAGGGATACGAACGGTAACGCTCACTTTGAACCTCCGGTCAGGTGACAACCCCAGGGGCGCGGGGCGGTGTTCGATTTGCGGCTACCGCCGCGTGGGCGCGAACAACCCCCACCGGCCCGCGGACGAACGACTCAGACAAGCCCGGCTTCCCGGAAAGACTCCAGGCTGGGACGGATCGTCGCGGTCAACCCGGTCCCCGCCACCGCGTCCAACGTCTTGAGCCCGTCCCCGGTGTTGAGCACCACGGTCGTGAGGGACGGATCCAGCACCCCGTCCTCGATCAGTTTCTTCGTCACGCCGACCGTGACCCCACCCGCGGTCTCCGCGAAGATCCCCTCCGTCCGCGCCAGCAACTTGATCGCCTCGACCACCTGCGCGTCCGTGACGTCCTCCACCGCCCCACCGGTCCGCCGGGCGATGTCCAGCACGTACGGCCCGTCCGCCGGGTTCCCGATCGCCAGCGACTTGGCGATCGTGTCCGGCTTCTGCGGGCGGACCACGTCGTGCCCGGCCTTGAAGGCGGTGGACACCGGCGAGCACCCCTCGGCCTGGGCGCCGAAGATCTTGTACGGCCTGTCCTCGACGAGCCCGAGCTTGATCAGCTCCTGGAGCCCCTTGTCGATCTTCGTGAGCTGGGAGCCGGAGGCGATCGGGACGACCAGCTGGTCGGGAAGACGCCAGCCGAGCTGCTCGCAGATCTCGTACGCGAGGGTCTTGGAGCCCTCGGCGTAGTACGGCCGCAGGTTGACGTTGACGAAGCCCCAGCCCTCGCCGGCCGGGTCGCCGATCAGCTCGGAGCAGAAGCGGTTCACGTCGTCGTAGTTGCCCTCGATGCCGACGAGCTCGCCGCCGTAGACGGCGGCCATGACGATCTTGCCCTGCTCCAGGTCGTGCGGGATGAACACGCAGGAGCGGAAGCCGGCCCGGGCGGCGGCGGCGCCGACCGCGCCGGCCAGGTTGCCGGTGGAGGAGCAGGACAGGGTGGTGAAGCCGAAGGCGCGCGCGGCCTCCAGGGCCTGGGCGACGACCCGGTCCTTGAAGGAGTGCGTGGGGTTGCCGGAGTCGTCCTTGACGAACAGCTTGCCGGCGTCGACGCCCAGTTCACGGGCGAGGTTGTCGGCGTGGACGAGCTTGGTCCAGCCGGGGTTGATGTTCGGCTTGTCGGCCACGTCGGCCGGGACGGGCAGCAGGGGCGCGTAGCGCCAGATGTTCGCGGGACCCGCCTCGATGCGCTTGCGGAGCTCTTCGGTGTCGTACCCGGAGAAGTCGTAGGCGATCTCCAGCGGGCCGAAACACTCCTCGCAGGCGAAGACGGGGCCGAGGGGCACACGGTGGCCGCACTCGCGGCAGGACAGCGCGGCGGCCGGACCCAGGTCGACGGAGTTCGCGGTGTCGGTGGTGCTGTCGGTGGTGCTTGCAGCGGTCTGCACAGCCATGGAGGCGAGGCCCTTTCTCCTCATCTTCCTCACGACGCACTTCGCCGTGAGACGGATTTGGCACCTTCCCTAGCCGGGAGCCTCGCCACGTCCGCGTGACAGGAACCGACTGGAGGGTTGCCGGGGCTTCATCGGGCCGTGTCCCTCTGCCCCTCTGGATGAGCGGTGTTCAGTTGTGCGCCACGACCCCAAGATGCGGGGTCCCTCGGCGTTGCTCAAGACTGTAACCGAAGGCCCGGACGGCGGAGAGAGCAGTCCGAACCCCGAGATGGATCACCGGCCAGTGAGGAGCCCGGACTGTGCTGGAAGAAGTCGAGCGCTGGCTGATCGAGCGCTCCTGGTCGGTGGCCGACCGTCCCCTGCACCGGATCCTGGCGGCGAAACGGGCCTCGGGGCAGACGGTGAGCGTGGTGCTGCCCGCGCTGAACGAGGAGGCCACGGTCGGGGACATCGTCTCCGTCATCCGGCACGACCTGGTGCACCAGGTGCCGCTGGTCGACGAGGTCGTGGTGATCGACTCCGGCTCCACCGACCGCACCTCCGAGGCGGCCGCGGCGGCGGGCGCGCGGGTGGTGCACCGGGACGTGATCCTGCCCCGCATACCGGCCGTGCCCGGCAAGGGCGAGGTGCTGTGGCGGTCGCTGCTCGTGACCCGCGGCGACATCGTGTGCTTCGTCGACGCCGACCTCAGGGACTTCTCCTCCGACTTCGTCACCGGCATCGTCGGCCCGCTGCTCACGGACCCCCACCTCCAGCTGGTCAAGGCCATGTACGACCGCCCGCTGACCCGGGCCGACGGGAGCACCACGGGCGCGGGCGCCGGGCAGGGCGGCCGGGTCACGGAGCTGATGGCGCGCCCGCTGCTCAACATGCACTGGCCGCAGCTCGCCGGGTTCGTGCAGCCGCTGGGCGGCGAGTACGCGGCCCGCCGGGGCCTCCTCGAACGGCTCCCGTTCCCCGTCGGGTACGGCGTCGAGCTGGGCATGCTGGTCGACGCCCTGCACCTGGTGGGCCTGGACGCGCTGGCGCAGGTGGACGTGGGCGTGCGCAAGCACCGGCACCAGGACGGGCAGGCGCTGGGCCGGATGGCCGCCGCGATCTACCGCACCGCGCAGCTGCGGCTGGCCCGCGCGCACATGCTGCGGCCGTCGCTGACCCAGTTCGAGCGCGCCGGGGACGCCTTCGAGCCGCGCACGTACTCGGTGGACACCGAGGAGCGGCCGCCGATGGCGGAGATCGCGGAGTACCAGGCGCGCCAGGTGGCCTGACCGCGACCGCCGCCGGCCGGTGTGACGCACCGGCACGTTTGAGGCCCGGGGGGCCGGGCTAGGTTGAGGCGTATGGCTTCAAGCTTCGGTGCAGCTCAGGTGCTGGTCGCCTCCAACCGGGGGCCGGTGTCGTACGCGGTGGCGGACGACGGTTCGCTGAGGAGCAAGCGGGGCGGCGGGGGACTGGTCTCCGGCCTCTCGGCCATCGGCCCCGAGTCGGGCGCCCTGTGGGTGTGCTCGGCGCTGTCCGACGGCGACCGCGAGGCGGTGCGGCGCGGGGTCGGCGAGGACGGCGTGCGGATGCTGGACATCCCGGCGGGCGTGCACGCGGACGCGTACAACGGGATCGCGAACTCGGTGCTGTGGTTCGTCCACCACATGCTGTACCAGACGCCGCTGGAGCCGGTCTTCGACGCGGAGTTCCGCCGCCGGTGGGCCTCCTACGAGACGTACAACCGCGCGTTCGCCGAGGCGCTGGCCGAGGAGGCCGCCGAGGGCGCGGCCGTCCTGGTGCAGGACTACCACCTGACCCTGGTCCCCGGCATGCTCCGCGAACTCCGTCCCGACCTGCGCATCGGGCACTTCTCGCACACGCCATGGGCGCCGCCCGAGTACTTCGCGATGCTGCCCGACGACATCGCGCGGCAGGTGCTGCGCGGGATGCTCGGCGCCGACCGGCTCGGCTTCCTCACCCGCCGCTGGGCGGACGCGTTCACCGCGTGCTGCGAGCGGTTCGCCGGCGGGCTCGGCGACACGCGTGTCGGGGTGCACGGTCTGGGCGCCGACGCGGACCTCCTGCGCGCCCGTTCCCACGAACAGGACGTCGAGGAGCGGATCGTCGCTCTGCGGGAGGAGATCGGCGAGGGCCGCCGGACGATCGTCCGGGTGGACCGCACCGAGCTGTCCAAGAACATCGTGCGGGGCCTGCTGGCGTACCGGCAGCTGCTCGACGACCACCCGGAGTGGCGCGAACGCGTCGTGCACGTCGCCTTCGCCTATCCGTCCCGGCAGGACCTCGCGGTGTACCGCGACTACATGGCGGAGGTGGAGCGGGTCGCGGAGGAGATCAACGAGCGGTACGGCACCCCGGGCTGGCGCCCGGTCCTGCTCCACCTCAAGGACGACTTCGCCCGCTCCCTCGCCGCGTACCGGCTGGCCGACGTGGCCCTCGTCAACCCCATCCGCGACGGCATGAACCTGGTCGCCAAGGAGGTCCCGCTGGTCTCCGACACGGGCTGCGCGCTGGTGCTGTCGCGGGAGGCGGGGGCGCACGAGGAGCTGGGCGAGGACGCGATCACCGTCAACCCGTACGACGTGGTGCAGACGGGGGAGGCGCTGCACGAGGCGCTGTCGCTGGGGGCGGAGGAGCGGACGGAGCGGTGCAAGCGGCTTGCGGCGGCGGCGACGGCGTTGCCTCCGGCACGGTGGTTCCTGGACCAACTGGAGGCACTCCGCGCCTAGGGGCGCGGGGAACTGCGCGCCCAGCCCCGCACGCCCCGCACCCGGCATGCAACAGCCCCCGGCACCCCAGTGGCCGCACGGGCGCGAAGTGCAGGCCCGCTGGAGGGTGCCGCCTGCGCCCACCCGTGCCGCCCCAAGCGGCACGACTGCCCGCAGGCGGCGGCGCGCCCCGTAGGCGTGACATCCCGGGTGCGTGGATAGGTTGAGGCTATGGCCAGTCATACGGACTCCACCGACCCCGGCGCCCTGCCGGCGCCCACCACGCAGGCCGGGCGCGACGGCCTGGACGCCCTCCTGGCCCACCCGGGCAAAGCCCTGATCGGCCTCGACTTCGACGGAACCCTCGCCCCGATCGTGCCCGACCCGGAACAGGCCCGCGCCCACCCGGACGCCGTCCCCGCACTCGCCGCGCTCGCCCCGAAGGTCGCCTCCGTGGCCGTCGTCACCGGCCGCCCGCCGGGCGTGGCCGTCCGCCACGGTGGTTTCGCCGGCGTCCCCGGTCTCGAGCACCTGGTGGTGCTCGGCCACTACGGCGCCGAGCGCTGGGAGGCGGTCACGGGTTCCGTCACCGCACCCGCCCCGCACCCCGGCGTCGCCGCCGCCCGCGCGGAGCTGCCCGGGCTGCTGGACCGGGTGGGAGCGTGGCAGGGCACGTGGATCGAGGAGAAGGGGCGGGCGGTCGCCGTCCACACCCGCAGGGCGTCCGACCCGCAGGCCGCCTTCGAGGCGCTGCACGAGCCGCTGACGGACCTCGCGACGCGGCACGGGCTGGTCGTGGAGCCGGGGCGGATGGTGCTGGAGCTGCGGCCGCCGGGGATGGACAAGGGAGTCGCGCTGCTGAGGTACGCGCGGGAGATCGGGGCGGAGTCGGTGCTGTACGCCGGGGACGATCTGGGGGATCTGGCGGCGTTCACGGCGGTGGACAAGTTGCGGGGGTCCGGGACGCCGGGGGTGCTGGTGTGCAGTGGCAGCGAGGAGGTCACGGAACTCCGTGAACGGGCCGACCTGGTGGTCGACGGACCGTCGGGGGTGGTGGGACTCCTGCGGGCGTTGGCGGAGCGGCTCGCCTGAGCGAGTCTCTCGCCCCCGCCGCCCTTTCCCTTCCCGTCCCTGGGGCTACGCCCCAGACCCCCATCGGCCCTGGCGGGCCTCGTCCTCAAACGCCGGACGGGCTGGGAGTCAGCCCCTCCGGCGTTCGAGGAGCGGGGTCCGGGGCGGAGCCCCGGAGGACAACCTCACCGCTCCGCCCGCCGCGCCTCCCGTACCCGCCGCAGGCGGTTGACCGTCACGGGGTCGTGGGCCAACGCCCGCGGATCATCCAGCAGCGCGTTCAGCAGCTGGTAGTACCGCACCGGCGCCAGCCCCAGTTCCTCGCGGATCACCCGCTCCTTCACCCCCGGCGACACGGCCCCCCGCCGCTCCAGCGCGAGCACGTCCCGCTCGAGTCGCCCCAGTTCCTCACCGTCACCCATGCCGGGCAGGCTAGCCGCTACTCCGCGTTGTCCGCCCGTACGGCCGCCGCCTGGAGCTCGCCGAGGACGCCCGCGGGGCTGCCACCCGGCTCCACGGCCCGGCCGATCTTCTGCTTGATCGCCGCGTTCACCGCCGCCCACGACGTCTTGCCCACCGGGTACAGCTCCGACAGCGGCAACTGGTCCAGGAACGGCTTGAGTTCCTTGTCCTGCCCCGACGCCGCCATCGCCCGGGACGCGGAGTTGGTGACCGGCAGCAGGTCGTACTCGCGGGAGAAGCCCAGCACGTTCTCCTCGCTGTAGACGAAGTCGAGGAAGTCGCCGATCTCGTCGCGGTGGCCGTTCTTCTCGAAGGCCATCATCCAGTCGGCCACGCCGAGCGTGGACGAGGTCGCGCCGTCGGCGCCGGGGATCGGTACCATGCCGAACTTCACGCCCTTCTTGCGCGCCAGGTCCATCAGCGAGGGATGCCCGTTGAGCATGCCGACGTCCCCGGCGGCGAACGCCTCGAACGCCTTGGCGCGGTCGAGCTTGCCGGGCGCGACGGGCCCGGTGAGGCCCTTGCCGACCAGTTCGTCCCGCAGCCAGCTGAAGGTCTCGATGTTCTCCGTGGAGTCGATGCCGTAGGTACCGCCGATGTCGGTGTAGCCGCCGTCGCCGCTCAGCAGCCACTGGAGGGTCTCGGCCTGCGCCTCCTCCGGGCCGAGGGGCAGCGCGTACGGGTACTTCACGCCGCGCGCCTTGAGTTCCTCGGCGCACTCGACCAGTTCGTCCCAGGTCGTGGGCGGGGTGAGCCCGGCGTCGGCGAACAGCGACTTGTTGTAGAACAGCAGCCGGGTGGACGCCGCGAACGGCATGCCGTACTGCACGCTGCTGACCTCGCCCGCTTCGGAGAGCTGCGAGAGGAAGTCCGCCTGGACGGGGATGGAGAGCAGGTCGCCGGCCCGGTAGAGCAGGCCCTGGGAGGCGTAGTCGGCGTAGGCGCCGATCTGCGCCATGTCCGGCGGGCTGCCGGCGTCGACCATCTCCTTGACCTTGCGGTCGACGTCGTTCCACGAGTACACGCTGACCTCGACGTCCACGTCGGGGTGGTCCGCCTCGTACCGCTCGACCAGGTCGGCCCAGTACTTCTCGCTGCTGTCGGCCGCGCCGTTGCCGTAGTCGGCGGCGACCAGCGTGAGGGTCACGTCGGAGGAAACGCCGCCGACCCCGCATCCGCCGAGGACCGCTGCCAGTCCCAGCGCGGACATCGTCGCGATCGTCCTTGTCCTGACCCGCCGTCGCACGTGCTCTCCCCTGATCCGGCGCCCAGCGCCGTCCGTAGTCCCGATTATCGGATTAAGGTCTACACCACGTGAGTGGACTAGACCTCTCGCGGGTCGGCGGGCCACACTGTTCCCCGTGAGACATGTCATCGCCCTCGACGTGGGCGGCACCGGGATGAAGGCCGCCCTGGTCGGGGCGGACGGCGAGCTGCTCCACCGGGCCCGCCGCCCCACCGGCCGCGAGCGCGGCCCGGACGCGGTGGTCGAGGACATCCTCGACTTCGCGGCGGAGCTCCGCGCCCACGGCATCCGCGCCCACGGCGAGGCGGCCTCGGCCGCCGGCGTCGCCGTCCCCGGCATCGTCGACGAGGCGGAGGGAGTCGCCGCCTACGCCGCCAACCTCGGCTGGCGGGACGTCCCGCTGCGCGCCCTGCTCGCCGAGCGACTCGGCGGCGTGCCCGTGGCCCTCGGCCACGACGTGCGCACCGGCGGACTCGCCGAGGGCCGCGTCGGCGCCGGGCGCGGCGCCGACCGCTTCCTGTTCGTCCCGCTCGGCACCGGCATCGCGGGCGCCATCGGCATCGCCGGCAGGGTCGAGGCCGGCGCGCACGGCTTCGCGGGCGAGATCGGCCATGTCGTCGTACGGCCCGGCGGCACGGAGTGTCCCTGCGGGCAGCGTGGCTGCCTGGAGCGGTACGCGTCCGCGTCGGCCGTGAGCCGGGCGTGGGCCGAGGCGAGCGGCGACCCGGACGCGGACGCGGCGGACTGCGCCAAGGCCGTCGTCTCGGGCGACGAGCGGGCCGTGCGGGTGTGGCAGGACGCGGTGGACGCGCTCGCCGACGGGCTGGTCACCGCGCTCACCCTGCTGGACCCGCGCACGCTGATCATCGGTGGCGGGCTCGCCGAGGCGGGGGAAACCTTGTTCACACCGCTGCGGGAGGCCGTCCGGCGGCGGGTCACCTTCCAGAAGCTGCCGTCCCTGGTCCCCGCGGCCCTCGGGGACACCGCAGGATGCCTGGGCGCGGGCCTTCTCGCCTGGGACCTGATCGAGACCACCGACCTCCCGGAGGTAACCACCTGATGGCCCCCACCAAGGTTCTCACCGGTGCCCGGGTGGTCCTGCCCACCGGGACCGTGGACGGCGCGAGCGTGACCGTCGAGGGCACGCGCATCGCGGCCACGGCGCCCGGCGCCTCCCCGTCCCCCTCCCCCGAGGGCGGCACGGTCGATCTGCGGGGCCACTGGCTGGTCCCCGGCTTCGTCGACATCCACAACCACGGCGGCGGCGGGGTCTCCTTCGCCGGCGGCACCGCCGAGGACGTCCTCCAGGGCGTCCGCACCCACCTGCACCACGGCACGACCACCGTGGTCGCCTCCGCCGTCACCGGCGACCTGGACTTCCTCGCCCGGCACGCGGGGATGCTCGCGGAGCTGGCCCAGCAGGGCGACATCGCCGGCATCCACTTCGAGGGTCCGTTCATCTCCCCCTGCCGCAAGGGCGCGCACGACGAGACCCTGCTGCGCGACCCCGACCCGGCGGAGGTGCGCAAGCTGATCGACGCGGCGCACGGCCACGCCCGGATGATGACGCTCGCCACCGAACTCCCCGGCGGCCTGGACTCCGTACGGCTGCTCGTCGAGCACGGCGTGATCGCCGCCGTCGGCCACACCGACGCCACCTACGAGCAGACGGTCGCCGCCGTCGACGCGGGCGCGCGGGTCGCCACCCACCTGTTCAACGCGATGCCGCCGCTCGGCCACCGCGCCCCCGGCCCGATCGCCGCGCTGCTGGAGGACGAGCGGGTCACCGTCGAGCTGATCAACGACGGCACGCATCTGCACCCGGCGGCGCTCCAGTTCGCCTTCCACCACGCGGGCCGTGACCGGGTCGCCTTCATCACCGACGCGATGGACGCGGCCGGCTTCGGCGACGGCCGCTACATGCTCGGCCCGCTGGAGGTCGAGGTCGCCGACGGCGTGGCCCGGCTGGTGGAGGGCGGTTCGATCGCCGGCTCCACGCTCACCCTGGACCGCGCGTTCAAGCGGGCGGTGACGGTGGACGGGCTGCCCGTCGAGGACGTCGTCGCGGCGGTCTCCGCCAACCCGGCGCGGCTGCTCGGCCTGGACGACCGCATCGGCTCGCTGGAGCCCGGCAAGGACGCCGACCTGGTCGTCCTGGACGACGCGTTCGAGCTGGTCGGCGTGATGCGCAAGGGGGAATGGGCGGTCGCTCCCCAACTGGCCTGATCCGTCCCCGGGATCGGCCGACGGCGGCCGGTCCCGGGGGTGGGCCGACCGCCTTCCTTTTGGCATGATCGTGACCCCGGGGCCACGGAAGGCAGGCAAGAGGGGGAGGTCGGCCCGGTGATTCTCACGGTCACACTGAACACCGCTCTCGACATCACCTATCGCGTGCCGTCCCTGCGGGCGGGAGCCTCCCACCGGGTCTCCGAGGTGCTGGAACGCCCCGGCGGCAAGGGCGTCAACGTGGCCCGGGTGCTGGCCGCGCTCGGCCACGAGGTCACCGTCACTGGTTTCTCGGGCGGCCCCACCGGACGCGTCCTGCGCGACCGCCTCACCGGGGTGCCGCGCCTCACGGACGCCCTGGTCCCGGTCGCCGGCGCCACCCGCCGCACGGTGACCCTCGTCGACGACCGCTCCGGCGTCACCACCCACCTGAACGAGCCCGGCCCGGACATCACCCACGCCGAGTGGTCCGCCTTCCAGGAGGTCTACGAGGACCTGCTGGCGTCCGCCTCGGCGGTGGCCCTGTGCGGCAGCCTGCCCCCGGGCGTCCCGGTCGGCGCGTACGCCAATCTCGTCCGCACCGCCCGCGCGGCCCAGGTCCCGGTGCTGCTCGACACCAGCGGGGCGGCGCTGCGCCGGGGCGTGGCCGCGCGGCCCGACCTCCTCAAGCCCAACGCCGAGGAGCTGGCCGAACTCACCGGCTCCCACGAGCCGTTGCGCGCCACGCAGGACGCCCGCCGCCGGGGCGCCGGCACGGTGGTCGCGTCCCTGGGCGCGGACGGCCTGCTCGCGGTGACCCCGGAGGGCCGCTGGCGCGCGGCCCCGCCGGCCCGCCTGGCCGGCAACCCCACGGGCGCGGGCGACGCGGCCGTCGCGGGCCTGCTGTCCGCCCTGGTGGAACACCGCCCCTGGCCGGACCGCCTGATCCGCGCCACGGCCCTCTCGGCCGCCACGGTCCTCTCCCCGGTCGCCGGGGAGTTCGACACGGCGGTCTACGAACAGCTCCTGACCACGATCACCGTCACGGGCGAGGCCACGGCGGCCTGAGGGGCGTGCTCCCGTCCTGCGGCTGCTACGGCTTCTACGGCTCCGCGAGCCAGAACTGGTCGAGGACGGCGTTGCACTTGTTGCCCTGGGCGCAGGTCAGCTCGATGGTGTTGGTGCCGTCGTTGAGGTTCACGTTGGCCCAGGTTTCCTTCCAGCCCTTCTCCCAGTCGCCCTTGGGAGTGTTGCCGAAGTTCTTCATGTTCAGCGGGCGGCTCTCGGGCTTGCCGTTGACCACGATGGTCGCGTCGGCGTCCTCGCCGGGGATGCCGTACTGGACGTAGAAGCGGTAGCTGCCGGCCTTCACACCGTCGACGGTCCAGGTGACCTTCGCGCCGACCTGGTTGAAGCCGGTGACGTAGACGCCGCCGTCGGCCTTCGCGCCCTTGAACTCCGAGGCAAGGGTCGCGCCGCCGTCCAGGCGGAGGGCCTTCGCGTCGATGGTGGGGAGCTTCACCTCGTCCTTGTCCTTGTCCTCCTCGGAGGAGGACGGGCTCGGCTCGCCGCTGTCCTGGGTGGCGGTCGGCGTGGCTCCCGCCTCGTTGCCGCCCTTGTCGTCGTCGTCACCGCTGATCATGGCGACGCCGATGCCGATCACGACCGCCGCGACCACGGCGATCGCGCCGATGAGCAGCCCCTTGGTGTTGGGGCCGCCGCCGCGCCCGCCGCGGGAGGGCTGGGGGGTGCGCGCGGTGGGCGCGCCCCCGGGCAGCGTCTCGGGGGCGGCGTAGTGCGCGCTGGGCTGGCCGAAGGCGCCCTGCTGGGGCGGTGCCTGCGGGGCGGGCCCCTGCTGGCCGTACTGGCGGGAACCGACCGGCCGCACCCGGTTCACCGAGTTCGGATAGCCGTAACCCCCGGACGGCGGCTGGGCTCCGTTGGCCTGCCCGTCGGCGTACAGATAGCCGAACGGGTCGTCGTCCTCGGGCGTGCTCGCGCCGTTGTTGCCGGGCGTCATCCCCTGTGCTCCTAGCTGCGGATCGGGTGCGTACGTGTGCGGAGATGCCGAGCCTACCCGGTTCCCTTGACCCGAAAGGGTGACCCGGACCGCATCAACTCGCTGACCTGGGCGTCATCCGGCACGTCTGTGCTGTTTGGGACGAGATCGTTTCTCCACGTACATCCGTTCGTCGGCCGACTTCAGCACTTCGTCGGCCGTCATGCCGCAGTGGGCCCACCCGATGCCGAAGCTGGCGCCCACCCGCACGGCCCGTCCCTCGGCCCGGATGGGCTGGATGATCTCGTTGCGCAGCCGCACGGCGAGGTCCTGGGCGTCGGCCCGGCCGAGCCCGTCGGCGAGGATGACGAATTCGTCACCCCCGAGCCGGGCCACGGTGTCGCCGTCGCGCACGCCGTTGCTGAGCCGCCGGGCGACCTCGATGAGGACCGCGTCGCCCGCGTTGTGCCCGAACCGGTCGTTGATCGACTTGAAGCCGTCGAGGTCGCAGAAGAGCACCGCGAGCCCCTTGGTGCCGTCGTCGGCGCCCGCGGCGGGCGCGACCGTGTGCACGTGGTGGTCGAAGCCGTCGTACGCGTCGCTGCCGGGCGGGAAGTCGAAGTCGTGGCCGCGGTCGAAGGCGGGCGGGCCGAAGGCGGCGTCGTGGGAGTCGAAGGACTCGTAGGGCTCCATGGAGTCCACGGCCGCCGGCAGGGCGTGCTGCGGCTGCTGGCTGCACAGCCGGGCGGAGAGCCGGGAGCGCAGCTCGGCGGAGTTCGGCAGGCCGGTGAGCGAGTCGTGGGAGGCGCGGTGGGCGAGCTGGAGCTCGCGGCGCTTGCGCTCCTCGATGTCCTCGACGTGGGTGAGCAGGAAGCGCGGCCCGTCGGCGGCGTCGGCGACGACCGAGTTGCGCAGGGAGACCCACACGTAGGTGCCGTCGCGGCGGCACAGCCGCAGCTCCGCCCGGCCGCCCTCGGCGGAGGTGCGCAGCAGGGTGCCTATGTCCTCGGGGTGGACCAGGTCGGAGAAGGAGTAGCGGCGCATCGCGGAGGCGGGCCGGCCGAGCAGCCGGCACAGGGCGTCGTTGGTGCGCAGGATCCTGCCGTGCTGGTCGCCGCCCATCTCGGCGATGGCCATGCCGGAGGGCGCGTACTCGAAGGCCTGCCGGAAGCTCTCCTCGCTGGCCCGCAGCGCCTGCTGCTCGCGCTCCAGGCGGACCAGGGCGCGCTGCATGTTGGAGCGCAGCCGGGCGTTGCTGATCGCGATGGCGGCCTGGAAGGCGTACATCTGGAGGGCCTCGCGGCCCCAGGCGCCGGGCCGGCGGCCGTTGCGCGGGCGGTCGACGGAGAGCACGCCGATCAGCTCGCCGGAGGTGCCGCCGCCCTGCGGTCCGGGCGCGTACATAGGGGCGAAGAGCCGGTCGGAGGGGTGCCACTCGTCCTCGAAGCGGGGAGCGGGCCCGTCGGTGTACCACTGCGGGACGTCGTCGTCGTCGAGGACCCAGCCCTCGGTGTGCGGTATGAACACCAGGTCGCCCCAGCGCTCGCCCATGGCGAGCCGGCGGTCCCACGAGTCACGGGAGCCGACCCGGCCGGTGATGAGGGCCTCCGCCGCCGCGTTCCCGGACAGGGCGGCGACCACGAGATCGCCGTCCGGGCGTACGAGATTGACGCAGGCCAGCTCGTACCCGAGGGCGCCCACGACGCCGTCGGCGACCGTCTGCAACGTGTCCGCCAGACTGCGCGCCGTGTTCATGTCGGCCATGGCCCGGTGGAGTTGCCGCAGGGATGCCAGACGGACGTAGGGTTCCGACTCGGTCTCCATCCTCGCCCTCCCCCCGAGACCTCACAGCGCATCAAGGGTCATCATCGGCGTATCGTCGCAGCAGCTTCCCCGCCACTGAATCACAGCGCGCTGCTCACCCGGTACACAGGGTCAACAATTCTTGCCCCTTGTGACTCAAGTCACAGCTAAACGTGAACAATTGCGTGGTCTGCGCGCGGTTTCCCGGCCCTTTTCCGCGACACGGATTGTGTGGCGATTGTGCATGAAACGTGCCCGGATCGGCCGCTGGTCCTAGGTCCCGGTTCGGGCCACGGTCCGATGCGGTGCCCGTGAGGCGGAGATTAGCGTTTCGGTGTGCTGAACACTCCCGCCGCCCCGGCCTCGATCACCGTTCCGCCCGCCGCCCGGCATGCTGAGGGGGTGAGCAACGACGAGTTCCGTGCCGCCATGTCCCGTCTGGCCGCCGGCGTGGTCCTGGTGACCGCCGTGGAGCCGCCGCTGGACCCGGACGACCCCGGGGCGCCGGCCGGCGAGGACGTCGGCATGACCGCGACCGCGTTCCTGTCGGTCTCCCTGGACCCGCCGTTGGTGCTGGTCAGCCTGCGCACCGGGTCCCGCATGGACGAACTGCTCGAGGAGCAGCCGCTGTGGGCGGTGTCCGTGCTGTCCGAGAGCCAGCGGCACATCGCGGGCCGCTTCTCGATGAAGGGCCGGGTCAGCGACCGTCTGCTGTTCGCGGACATTCCCTTCCGGCGCGGCGAGTACACCGGGGCGCCCTTGGTCGGCGGCGCGCTGGCGACCCTGGAATGCCGCACGGAACAACGCGTGGAGGCCGGCGACCACACCCTCGTCATCGGCCGCGTGATGACGGCCGCCGTGCCGAGCGCGGAAGGCGGCCCGCTCACCTATTTCCGCGGCCGTTACCGCCAGTTGGGCTGAGCGCCCCCGAAATCCCTTTTACCGCCGCCGTTTCACCCGCCTACCCTCCCCGCATGACGACCGCCAGGGCCCCGCGCCTCGAAAAGATCACTCCGGCGAACCTCGAGGCCGCCCTCGCCCTCCGCGTCCGCCCGGAACAGGAGTACGCCGTCGACCCGGTGGCCCACTCCCTCGCCGAGGCCTACGTCCGCCCCGACAAGGCATGGCCCCGCGTGATCGTCGACGACGGCCGCGTGGTCGGCTTCGTGATGGCGTTCCTCGGCATCGACTGGCGCGACGACGGCACCGACCTCCGCTCCGGCCTGTGGCGCCTGAACATCGCGGCGGACGAACAAGGCAAGGGCTACGGCCGCTTCGCGGTGACGTCGGTCGCGGACGAACTGCGCCGCCGCGGCACGAAGCACCTCCACGTCACCTGGCACCCGGGCCCGCACGGTCCGGAGAACTTCTACCTCACCCTGGGCTTCGAGAAGACGGACGAGAGGGTCAACGAGGAGCACGTAGGAGTCCTGCGCCTGTAGAAACGCCCTGAAGGGGCGCGGGGAACTGCGCGACCAGCCCCCACCGGCCCGCACCTCCAGGGGCGCGGGGAACTGCGCGACCGCCCCCCACCGGCCCGCAGGCACACAACAAGGGCGCAGCCCACCCCCGCCTCACCAGTCCCGCGCGGAGCGCCCCCGCTTGGTCTCCGACCGCCGCTTCTTCTCCCGAAGCCGCCGCTCGTTGATCCCCCGCGGCACCCGCGTAGGCCTCCGCGGCTTCGGCGGAGGCGCCGTCGCCTCCGCCAGCACCGCCGCCAGACGCACCGCCGCCGCCTCCCGGTTCCGCCACTGCGACCGATGCTCGGACGCCCGTACGGTGAGCACCCCGTCGGTCAGCCGCCCGGCGAGCCGCTCCAGGGCCCGCCGCTTCCACACCTCGGGCAGCGACTCGGTCGCGGCGAGGTCGAACCGCAGCTCGACCTGGGTGTCGCTGGTGTTGACGTGCTGCCCGCCCGGCCCGGACGACCGCGAGAAACGCCACATGAGCTCGGCCTCGGGCAGGGAGACGGAGCCGCGTACGACAAGGGGACCGGACATGACATACAGGTTCCCGCGCCCGCACCGCCCACGTCACCCGAATATCCGCGTCGGATCCGTGTCCGACCGGCATCCGGGTAAAGAAAGTAAAGCGACCTGGAACCTGACGGACCCCTCTCGGCGTTCAAGGTGGTAGCTGTAGCTTCGTAGCCGTTACGCAAACGAGGGAAGGGACTCCCAACAATGGCTGTAAGCCTGTCCAAGGGTGGCAACGTCTCGCTCACCAAGGAGGCTCCGGGCCTGACCGCCGTCACCGTGGGCCTCGGCTGGGACGTCCGCACCACCACCGGCACGGACTTCGACCTCGACGCCTCGGCGATCGCGGTCAACACGCAGGGCAAGGTCTACTCGGACGCCCACTTCGTGTTCTTCAACAACAAGCAGACCCCGGACAACACCATCGTCCACACCGGCGACAACCGCACCGGTGCGGGCGAGGGCGACGACGAGGCGATCAACGTCAACCTGGCGGCCCTCCCGGCCGACATCGACAAGATCGTCTTCCCGGTCTCGATCTACGACGCCGAGAACCGCAGCCAGAACTTCGGCCAGGTGCGCAACGCGTACATCCGCATCGTCAACCAGGCCGGCGGCGCCGAGATCGCCCGCTACGACCTGTCGGAGGACGCCGCCACCGAGACCGCGATGGTCTTCGGCGAGCTGTACCGCAACGGCGCGGAGTGGAAGTTCCGCGCGGTCGGCCAGGGCTACGCCTCGGGCCTCGTCGGCATCGCCCAGGACTTCGGCGTGAGCGTCTGACGGACGCACCGCGACCGACCCTGCCGGAGCCCCCGCCCGCGTTTCACCGGGCGGGGGCTCCGCCGCGCCCGCCCGGTGACCCCGCGCTAGGTTGCCTCCGTGTTCCTCGACCCGCTGCGCCTCTCCCCGGACGGCGACCTCCCCGGCCCCGTACTGACCGAGGTCACCGCCCTGTACGCCTCCAACCACGCCTTCCACGCCCTCAGCGGCGACTTCCCGGACCCGTACGACATCCGGCCCGAGCAGGTCGCGGCCGAGCTCGCCCGGGAACTGGCCGACCCGCACACGGAGGTCCTCCTGGCCCGTGACCGGGGCCTGCTCGTCGGCATCGCCGTCACGCTCGCCGTGCACCCCGACCCCGCCGACCCCGACCCGTGGATCGGCCTGCTGATGGTGGACGCGAGCCTGCACGGCCAGGGCCACGGCCGCCGCCTCGCCGGGCTTGTCGAGGACCGTCTGCGCTCGGCCGGCCGTACCGCCGTGCGTCTCGCCGTGCTGGAGGACAACACCCGTGGCCTCGCCTTCTGGACCGCTCTCGGCTACACGGAGATCGCCCGCCGCCGCGACCGTGACCTCGGCCGCCCCTGCCGGGTCCTGCGCAAGCCCCTCACCGCGCCCGAGCAGACCCCGGACCCCGCTTAGGGCCTCTCGTTTGGATCACCCCGGCGTCGCGGGGCCTGGCACGCACATCTGACCCCGCTCGGGTCGGCCGAAGAGGCACCGCGCCTCACGGCCGGCCTGATCCAAACGAAAGGCCCTAGGACGCTGTCGCCGGCCGCCCCTCCCCGTACAGCCACTCCTCCCAGACCCGCGAGAAGTCCTTCCCCGGCACCGTCTTCTCGACGTACGCGGTGAAGTCGTCCGTGCTCGCGTTCCCGTGCCGGTGCTCCGCCGCCCAGCCGCGCAGCAGCCGCGCGAAGGCCTCGTCGCCGGCCGTCCTGCGGACCATGTGGAGGACCATCGCGCCGCGCCAGTACACGGGCGTGGCGGAGATGTGCGCCGCGTCCGGCGGGTCGGCGGGCGGGAAGGACCACAGCGCCGCGTTGGTCCCCGCGTCCGGGAAGTAGGACCCGGCGTACAGGCGGTCGAAGGTGCGCTGCGCGCTGGCGCCGCCGTGGTCCTCCTCGTACAGCCACTGCGCGTACGTGGCGAAGCCCTCGTTGAGCCACATGTCCCGCCAGGTCCGCGGGGTGACGGAGTCGCCGTACCACTGGTGGGCGATCTCGTGGACCAGCAGGGCCGTGTCGGGGGCGCCCGCGAAGACGGGGCGGTTCTGCGTCTCCAGGGCGTACCCGGCGTCCCCGGGACGTTCGACGATCGCGCCCGCGGAGGAGAAGGGGTACGGCCCGAACCGCCGCTCCCCCCACTCCACGACGTCGGGCAGCAGCCGCACCGTCGCGCGGCTCGCGGCCCGCTGCCGCGGGTCGACGGCGGTGAACAGCGGCAGCCCGCCGGCGGTCTTCCCGCGGTGGACGTCGTACCGGCCGATCGCGACCGTCGCCAGGTAGCTCGCCATCGGCTCGGCCGTGTGCCAGCGGTACGTCGTGCGGCCGCCCTTCGTCTCCTCGCCGGCCGGTTCGCCGTTGGAGACCGCCCGCAGCCCCTCGGGCACGGTGACGGAGAGGGTGTAGGACGCCTTGTCGGAGGGGTGGTGGCTGCCCGGGAACCAGGCCATGGATCCCACCGGCTGGCCCAGCGCCAGCGCCCCGTCCGCGGTGCGCAGCCAGCCCTCCTGGGAGCCGTCGGGGTCGGTGACCGTCTCCGGGCGCCCCGAGTAGCGGACGACGACCTGGAAGGGCGCGTCCCGGTCGAGGGCGCGGCGCGGCCGGACGGTCAGCTCCTGGCCCTCGCGGCCGAAGCGGGCGCCGGCGCCGTCGACGGTGACGGCGTCCACGTCGAGGCCCTGGAGGTCGAGGTTCAGGGCGGTGAGGTCCTCGGTGGCGCGGGCGTCGATCGTCGCGGTCCCGGTGAGGCGGCGGTCGGCGGGGTCGTAGGCGAGGGCGAGGTCGTAGTGGGTGACGTCGTAGCCGCCGTTGCCCGCCTTCGGGAAGTACGGGTCGCCCGCGCCGACGTCACCGGCGCCCTCGGCCCCGGAGCCGGGCCCGCACGCGGCGAGCACCACCGCCAGCAGGGCGGCGGCTCCGCGGCTCAGGGGGCGGGGGGTGCGCACGCCGGGATCCTATGGCGGCGGGGGCGCCGGACCGTGACACCATCACCCACGTGCTCGACATCGGTTACGCCCTCTCCAACCGCTTCCCCGATCCCCCTCAGACCGACTACCGCCGCGCGGACGTCCACGCCCTGCGGCACGACCTGTTCTGCGGCGACGTCTATCTCGCCGACACCAAGGCGGACCGGGAGATCTCCACGGCCTGGGGATGGGTGCCGGTGCTCGACTTCGCGTGGGCGCTGTGCGACATCGTGGAGCGCGTCGACCGGGACCCGGCGGGCTCGCGCGCCTCACGGCCGCAGCACGCGGAGCTGGACTTCACCGAGTCCACGGACCGGCTGCTGTTCGAGCGGCGGTTCGGCTGGGTGGACATCGAGGCGGAGTGGCTGCCGGCCGCCGAGCCGCCGCTGACCTTCCCGCACGCCGAACTGCGCCGCGAGGCCCGCGACTTCCTGCACGACCTGCTGGCCGACCTGATCGACCTGCACGACGACCTCGGCGAGAACCCGGCGATCTGGAGCCTCCAGGCCCGCTTTCCCCGCGTGAGCTGACGGCCCCGATACTCGGTGCGGCGCTGTCCGGTCAGGCGGCGTCGATGCGTCCGATCAGTTCCCGGGCCTCCGCGGTGCGGCTGTGGTCCGGGCCGAGGACGGCCAGACAGGCGTCGTGACCGGCCGTCGCCCGGATCCGTGCCTCGTCGCGCCGGCCCAGCCCGAGCAGCGCGGTGGCCACGGCCAGATCGACGGCACCGGCTTCCTGGTGCCGGTGCGGCGCGGCGGAAGCGCGGTGCGACCGCTCGGCCGGCTCCAGCTCGGCGAGGGCCTCCGCATGGCGGGACTGGCCGTTGAGGCTGCGGACCAGGTTGAGCCGCAGGACCAGAACGAACCGCTCCGGCAGGCGCCGGACGGCGGTCAGTGCCTCGCGGGCGAGCGCCTCGGCCTCCGCGTGGCGTCCCAGTGCGTTGAGGGCGAACATCCGGCCGTTGCGGGCGGCCAGCGCCACC
Organism: Streptomyces lusitanus; assembly: GCF_042647945.1. Lineage (NCBI taxonomy): Bacteria > Bacillati > Actinomycetota > Actinomycetes > Kitasatosporales > Streptomycetaceae > Streptomyces > Streptomyces lusitanus. Next base: position 117,441 of record NZ_JBHRWL010000001.1, on the reverse strand, counting down.
ATCTCCGCCTCCGGCTCGCGGCTGCCGGCCGCGGCCGACACGACGGCCGCGCACTCCGCCTCGCACTCGGCGTGCCGGCCGAGCGAGGTCAGCGTCTGGGCGCGGTCGGAGCGCGCCTTCAGCGTCTGGAGATGGCCGTCCCCGTAGATCCTGGTGAAGAGCGGCAGCGCCTCGTCGTAGAGGGCGACGGCCTCGGCATGACGCCCCTGCGCGCCGACGGCGAGCGCGGCGACGCCGAGCGCCAGGGGCAGCCACTTGTCGTCGCGTCGCCGGGCGCGGGACGCGGCCACGTCCCGCGCCTCCCGCTCCGCGTCGGCGTAGCGCCCGGCGACGTGCAGGGCGGCTGCCTGAGCCAGCGGGGAGGTGGGCGACGACACGGCGTCGAGACGGCCGCGCGGCCGGAAGATCCTCATGCGCGGAGCATACGGAATTCGCGCTGCTGTTCGACAGCTTTTGGTGCGGACACCCCCCTCACCCCTCCACCCTGATCCCGAGCTCCCCCGCCAGCGCGGGCGCCAGATCAAGCAGCTGGGCCGTGCTGATCACCGCCCCCGACAGCCGGTCCACCCCCCTGGCGATCTCCAGTGACGCGGCGCCCCGCAGGTCCACGTCCTTCAGCGTGGCCCCCGACAGGTCCACGCCCTTCAGCGTGCAGTCGACGAACTCGACGCGCTCCAGGCGGGCCCCGCCGAAGTCCGGCTCCACCAGCACGCAGCCCTCGAAGGCGACGTCCTTGAGCGCGGCCGCGCGCAGGTTCAGGAAGTCGATCTTCCCGCCCCTGATCCGCACCCGTTCCAGCGCCGCCCCGTGCAGTTGGGTCCCGCCGAGGCGCGCGTCGGTCAGCTCGACGTCGCGCAGGGTCGCCCCCGCCAGGTCCGTGCCCACGCCCCGCACCCCGTCGAGCGCCGAGTCCAGCAGCCGCGCCCTCGGCAGCCGCGTCTCGTCCAGCGCGCACCCCCGCAGCGCGCAGTCCATGAAGCGCGCCCCCGCCCCGTCCTGCCCGGCGAGGTCCGCGCCGGCGAACTCCAGCCCGTCGTAGTCCCCGTCCGGCTCCAGTCCGCCTCCCTCGTACCGCTCCAGCGGCGGCAGCCGCAGCATCGGCCGCCTCGCCGCCCGCACACCCGGTCTCCCCGCCGCTCCACGCACCATGCGCCCATGCTGCACCCCGCCACCGACAACCCACCCCGGCCTGCGGAAACACCCCGCGTGTCACATCCCGGCGCGGCCCCACGTCCTGGTTGTGTGCCGCCGGACACCACCTCCGGCGCCCGACCGAGCCCGACCGAGCCCGACCGAGGGAGAAGCCCAGTCATGCACCGCATCACCGTCGTCGGCGGCGGATTCGCCGGACTCACCGCGGCCGTCTCCGCCGCCGAGGCGGGCGCCAAGGTCACCCTGTACGAGGCCCACCACACCCTGGGCGGCCGTGCCCGCACCGCCGACGCCCCGTACCGCACCAACGAGGGCCCGCACGCCCTCTACAACGGCGGACCGCACTGGACCTGGCTGCGCGAACGGGGCCTGCTCGGCCCGCTCGCCCCGCTGCCGCTGCGGGAGGCGGCCCGGCTGCGGCTGCGCCACCGGGGCGCCCTGCGCCGCACCCCGCCGCCCGCGATGCTCAAGCTGCTGCGCCCCGGCCTGCGGGCGCCCGTCGACACCGACTTCCGCACCTGGGCCGGCTCCGTCGCCGGCGCGGAGGGCGCCCGGGCCGCCGCGCACTTCTCGGCCGTCGCGCTGTTCCACCACGACCCCGGCTCCCTGTCCGCCGCGTTCGTGCACGAGCGGCTGCGCCGGGCCACCAAGCTGCCGCCGGAGGCCCACTACCCGCGGGGCGGCTGGGGCGCGCTGATCGACCGGATGGCCGCCCACGCCTGGAACCTGGGCGTGCGGGTCGAGACCCTGTCCCGCGTCGACACCCTGCCCACCGGCGCCCCGGTGGTCGTCGCCACCTCCCTGGAGGCCGCCCGACGCCTCCTCGGCGACCCCTCGCTGACCTGGCCGAGCGGCCGGACCGTCCTGGTCGACCTGGCACTGCGCACCCGGCGCGGCGACCCGTTCGTCGTGTCCGACCTGGACGCGCCCGGCTGGCTGGAGCGGTTCACCGCGCAGGACCGCACCCTCGCCCCGGCCGGCGAGGAGCTGATCCAGGGTCAGATCCCGGTCGGTCCGGGCGCGTCGAAGGCGGAGGGCGCCGCCCGCGCGGACGAGCTGCTGGACCTGGGCTTCCCCGGCTGGCGGGAGCGGCTCACCTGGCGGCGCGAGGCGCTGGCGGACGGCCGTACCGGGGCCGTCGACCCGCCCGGCGCCACCTGGCGCGACCGGCCCGCCGTGGACCGCGGGGACGGGGTCTACCTGGCCGGGGACCGGGTCGCCGCGCCGGGCGTGCTGTCGGAGGTGTCCTTCACCAGCGCCCTGACGGCCGTCTCCCTCGCCCTCGGCCGGGACGCACTTGACCTCAAGCGCGCTTGAGGTCACACGGTGGGTGCGTGGGGCGCACGAGGCGCCCCGCGCACCCGCCCAGGGGGACCACCATGCACGCCGTCCGACTGCACGCCTTCGGCCCCGCCGAGAACCTCACGTACGAGCGGGTCGAGGACCCGGTGCCGGGTCCCGGCCAGGTCCGGGTCGCCGTCCGGGCGGCCGGGGTCCACCTCCTCGACACGGCCCTGCGCGAGGGCCTGCGCGGCCCCGGCCCGGCCCCGGCCGAGCTGCCGACCGTGCCCGGCCGGGAGATCGCCGGGGTGGTCGACGCGCTCGGCCCGGACACCCCCGCCGACTGGCTCGGCAGGCGGGTCGTCGCCCACCTCGGCTTCGTCCCCGGCGGGTACGCCGAACTGGCGGTCACCGACGCCGGACGGCTGCACGAGATCCCGGAGCGCCTGGACTTCGCCGAGGCCGTCGCCATGATCGGCACGGGCCGTACGACGATGGGGATCGTGCGGTTCGCCGAGCCGGGCCCCGGCGACGTGGTCGCCGTCCCGGCCGCGGCGGGCGGCATCGGCAACCTCCTCGTGCAGTACGCCCGGAACGCGGGCGCGACCGTGATCGGCCTCGCCGGCGGCCCCGCGAAGACGGCCCTGGCCGCGCGCGCCGGCGCCGCACCCGCCGTCGACTACACCGCCCCCGACTGGGCCGAGCGGCTCGAGGCGTACCGGGGCAAGGTCACCGTCGTGTACGACGGGGTGGGCGGGGACGTCGCCCGTACCCTGGTCGGCCTGCTCGGGCCGGGCGGGCGGCACCTGGTGTTCGGCTGGTCCTCGCAGGGCATCGCCGGCGACCGCCCGTACCTCGTCGACGGCGTCTCGGTGAGCGTCCTCGGCCCGGAGATGCTGCGCCGGGCCGGCGGCCCCGACCCGATGCGCACGCTGGAGACGCGCGCCCTCGCCGAGGCGGCCGAGGGCCGGCTGACCCCCGCCGTGCAGCGCTTCCCGCTGTCCCGGGCCGCCGACGCCCACCGGGCCCTGGAGAGCCGGGGGACGACCGGCAAGGTCGTCCTGGAGCCGTAGCGGTCATGTCCGGAGCCGTGGCGGCCATGCGGCCCGGGAAACCGGGCGCGCCCCGCCCCCGTACGCCGCTACCGTGCCAGGCGTGATCGACATCCCCGCGGAACTCGCCGAGGCGCAGGTCAAGTTCAACAAGGAGGCCGGGCGGGCCTTCATCGCCGCCCTCCCGGACCTCGCCGAGCGGTTCCTGGACCGCTGGGAGCTGCGCCTCGCCGGGACGCCCATGCACGGCGTCAGCGCCCTGGTCCTCCCCGTCGACCGCGCCGACGGCACCCCGGCGGTGCTCAAGCTCCAGATCCGTGACCACGAGAGCGAGGGCGAGCCGGTCGCCCTGCGCCTGTGGGACGGCGACGGGGCGGTCCGCCTGCTCGACCACGACGAGCCGACCGGCACCATGCTGCTGGAACGCCTCGACTCCTCCCGGATGCTCGCCCACCGGCCGGACGTCCACGAGGGCGTCCTGGTGATCGCCCGCCTCCTCGCCCACCTCCACGCCACCACCGCTCCCCCGGGGATGCGCCGCCTCGGCGACATCGCCGCGTCCATGCTGGAACGCACGCCCGCCGTGCTGGAGCGCGTTCCCGACCCCGAGGCGCGGCGCCTGGTCGCCGACTGCGCGGCCGCCGTGCGCGAGGTCGCGGACCAGCCGGGCGACCGGCTGCTCCACTGGGACCTGCACGACGAGAACGTCCTCGCCGCCGACCGCGCGCCCTGGCTGGCCATCGACCCCAAGCCGCTCGCCGGCGACCCCGGCTTCGACCTGTGGCCCGCCCTCGCCAACAACTTCGACCCCGGCGACGTGCTGTGGCGCTTCGACGCGATGACCGACGTGCTCGGCCTGGACCGCGCGCGGGCCCGGGCGTGGACGTGCGGGCGGGTGCTCCAGAACTGCCTGTGGGAGACCGAGGAGGGCCGCCCGCTCGGCGAGGCCGACCTGGAGATCGCCCGCCGCCTGCGCGGCCGTACGGGGTGACGGGGTGACGGGGTGACGGGGCGACATGAGAAACCCGGGCCGGAGACGGTCCGGCCCGGGGGAGGCGGTGGAGCCCCCTGTCGGATTCGAACCGACGACCTGCTGTTTACAAGACAGCTGCTCTGACCATCTGAGCTAAGGAGGCAGCGCGCGCGGCGCGCGCGAAGCGCGGTCCACTGTACACAGTGCCGGTTTCGCCGAGCCACGCACTTGATTCAGCCGCGCCCCACCTCGTAGGCGAAGGTGTACGGCACCTTCGCCTCGCCGTGCCGGCAGGTGAACCCGCCCGAGCCGCGCAGCCCGGCCAGCTCCCCGGTGCCCGAGCCCTCGGCCACCTCGAACGTGCAGTGCACGGTGCCGTCGCTCTCGAACCGGCCCCGCTCCTGAAGCACGAAGGCGCCGGAGCGGCCGTCGACCCGGCCGGTGACGAGCTCCATCCCGGCGAAGGCTCCGGTGACGGCGGTGTCGTACGCGATGGCGTAGTCGCAGACGGTGGCCTCGGCCTCGATGCCGCCGGAGAAGGCGTTGACGACGGTGGCGTGCGCGAGCCGGGGGAAGGCGTCCTCCGGCGAGACGGGGTTCTCCTTCCAGTCGGCGAAGGTGAAGTGGCCGGTGGTCTCGGTGACGGGCATGGCGGATCCCTTCCAGGGGCGTCGGACGCTGTGCCGCCCACCTTTCCGGCCGTACCTGACACCCTCTGTCAGGTACGGCGGCACGGTCCGACAATGGGCCGCATGCGCGCCGACCGGCTCCTCACCCTGCTCCTGCTGCTGCAGAACCGCGGCCGGATGACCGCGCCCCAACTCGCCGCCGAACTGGAGGTGTCGGTGCGCACCGTCTACCGGGACGTCGAGGCGCTCGGCGCCTCCGGGGTGCCGGTGCGCACCGAGCGGGGACCGCAGGGCGGCTTCCGTCTGGTGGAGGGCTACCGGACGCGGCTCACCGGGCTGACCGACGCGGAGGCCGGTTCGCTCGTCCTCGCGGGGCTGCCGGGGCCGGCCGGGGAGCTGGGGCTCGGGGCGGTCCTGGCGAGCGCCCAGCTCAAGGTGGAGGCCGCCCTGCCGGACGGGCTGGCGGACCAGGCGCGGCGGGTGCGCGAGCGGTTCCACCTGGACGCGCCGGCCTGGTTCCGGGACGCCGACCCGGTACCGCACCTGGCGGTGGTCGCGCGGGCGGTGTGGGAGCGGCGGGTGCTGCGGACCCGGTACGCGCGCTGGCGCGGCGAGGTGCGGCGGGAGGTGCGGCCGCTGGGGCTCGTGCTGAAGGGCGGCATCTGGTACCTGATCGCCCTCGCGGACGACGCGGTGCGCACCTACCGGGTCTCGCGGTTCCGGGAGGTGGAGGAGACCGGCGAGGAGTTCACCCGGCCCGCCGGGTTCGACCTGGCCGCGTACTGGACGGAGACCTCGCGGCGGCTGGAGGCGGCGCTGCGGCAGGACACCGCCCGGCTGCGGCTGTCCCCGCGCGGACGGAAGCTGCTGCCGATGCAGTTCGGGGCGGCGGGCGCGCGGGCGCTGGCGGAGGCGGGTCCGCCGGACGCGGACGGCTGGGTGGAGGTGGAGCTGCCGGTCGAGTCGGAGTCGGTGGCCACCGGCGATCTGCTGCGCCTCGGCGTGGAGGCGGAGGTGCTGGGCCCGCCGGGGCTGCGGCGGGCGGTCGCCGAGGCGGTCGCGGTCCTGGCCGGCCGGTACGCGAACGATCGAAAGTTTCCGCGAAATTCACAGCCCGATACCTGCTGACAAGCAGGTGAACGCCAGGTACCGTCCTGAGCCAGTTCACTCGTGTGGACCACACCACAACGGAACACCCGTCGTGGCACCACCTTCCTACTCGGATCGTCCGGCACGTTCCTGCCGGTAGAAGGGGACCATTCACATGGCCACTGTCACGTTCGACAAGGCGACCCGGATCTACCCGGGTTCGACCAAGCCCGCCGTCGACGCCCTGGACATCGAGATCGCGGACGGCGAGTTCCTCGTCCTGGTCGGCCCGTCCGGCTGCGGCAAGTCCACCTCGCTCCGCATGCTCGCGGGCCTCGAGGACGTCAACGGCGGCGCCATCCGCATCGGCGACCGCGACGTCACGCACCTGCCGCCGAAGGACCGGGACATCGCCATGGTGTTCCAGAACTACGCGCTCTACCCGCACATGACGGTGGCCGACAACATGGGCTTCGCGCTCAAGATCGCCGGCGTCAACAAGGCGGAGATCCGCAAGAAGGTCGAGGAGGCCGCGAAGATCCTCGACCTCACCGAGTACCTCGACCGCAAGCCGAAGGCGCTCTCCGGCGGTCAGCGCCAGCGTGTGGCGATGGGCCGCGCCATCGTGCGTGAGCCGCAGGTGTTCCTCATGGACGAGCCGCTGTCCAACCTGGACGCCAAGCTCCGTGTGTCCACCCGTACGCAGATCGCGTCGCTCCAGCGCCGCCTGGGCATCACCACCGTCTACGTCACCCACGACCAGGTCGAGGCCCTCACCATGGGCGACCGCGTCGCGGTGCTCAAGGACGGTCTGCTCCAGCAGGTCGACACCCCGCGCAACATGTACGACAAGCCCGCGAACCTCTTCGTCGCCGGCTTCATCGGCTCCCCGGCCATGAACCTGGTCGAGGTCCCGGTCACCGACGGCGGTGTGAAGTTCGGCAACTCGGTGGTCCAGGTGCAGCGTGACGCGCTCTCCGCCACCAGCGACAAGACCGTGACCGTGGGCGTCCGCCCCGAGCACTTCGACGTCGCCGGCGCCGACTCCGACCAGGGCGTCGCGGTCACCGTGAACGTCGTGGAGGAGCTGGGCTCCGACGCCTTCGTCTACGGCACCGCGCAGATCGGTGGCGAGGCGAAGGACCTCGTGGTCCGCGTCGGCGGCCGTGAGGTCCCGGAGAAGGGCAGCACGCTGCACGTCGTGCCGCGCTCCGGCGAGACCCACGTGTTCTCCACGTCGACGGGCGCGCGCCTGTCCGACTGAACGCGTTGACGCCGAGGGGCCCCGCAGCGTGCTGCGGGGCCCCTCGCGTGGTCTCGTGCCGTCTCACGTTGTCGACAAATACCCCGGCAATCCCGGCAAATTACCCCAGCTCGTCAACACGCGGCGCGGAAGTCGACGTTCCACGTCCCTCGTAACGGTGACGGAATGTTTCACCTCGGCTACCTGACGCTACCCTCACACGCGTGACGCACTCCATTCACCCTCAGACGCGACGCGGCCGGGGCCCCGCCCGCCGGATCGGCCGCTCCCTCGCCCTCGTCCTGCCCGTCGTCATGGTGCTCTCCGGCACCCTCGCGGTCGCGCGGGTCAACTGGTCGGGGAACCCGCAGAGTCCGGTGCTCACCGCCGCGGACACGTCCGCCGCCGGCGCCTCGTCGCGGAACACCGCCCGTGCCCCGCAGGACGTCCTGCGGGACCAGCTGCTGATGGAACTCCAGAAGAAGGACCCGGGCGCCGCCCTGACCCAGCTCCAGCAGGCGGTGAACGACCGCCCGTCGCTCGCCAAGCACTGCGCCTCCATCGCCCGCTCCCTCGGCAAGGCCGCCGTCCGCGTCTACGGCCCCACCAAGGCCCAGTCCTACGCCCGCCCGGTCTGCGACACGTCGTTCGCCACGGGAGTGGTCGCCGCGAACAGCTGACGCGCCCGCGCATTGCCATAACGGCCGCCCCCGCGCCGGCCCCTGTCACCCTGGCCCGCGACCGGGGCCGCTCAACGGGCGTCGCGCATACCCCCGTTCGGGCACCGGCACCGCACCAGCGACACGCCCCCGCCGCACCCCGCGGCGGCGGGGCCTCACCCGACGGCCACGGTCCTCCGCCGTCGGGCACTCACGAACGTCCGCTGCGCGCCCGCGACACAGCCGCGCAGCGACCACCTGTGTGTGGCGAGCCCGGCACGCCGCTCCGCGCCAACCCCACACCACACACCACACGCCGCCCGGCAACCTGCCGCGCCCACCCTCGCCCCCCGCCGCTCCTTCACCCTGCGGCCCCCGCGTCCGCATGCGCCCTCGCCACGGAAGCGTCCAGGGCGAGCCCGGCACCGCCGCTCCGTGCCGCGCCCACACCACACGCCGCCCGGCAACCTGCCGCGCCCACCCCGCCCCCGCAGGCGACCCAGGCAAGCCCAGCGGGCCGCCGCTCCCCGTCGGCCAGGCCCCGCACCACCCGCCGACCGCCGCCCCTCGCCAGGCGACCCCGACCGCACCACCCGCCCCCGCCGCACCCTCACCCTGCGGCCCCCGCGTCCGCATGCGCCCTCGCCACGGAAGCGTCCGGGGCGACCCCGGCACCGCCGCTCCGTGCCGCGCCCACACCACACGCCGCCCGGCAACCTGCCGCGCCCACCCCGCCCCCGCAGGCGTTCCGAGCGAGCCCAGCGGGCCGCCGCTCCCCGCTGGGCGGACCCGGTCCGCCCCACGCCCGCGGCACCCTGCCGCACTCGCCCTCGCCCCCGCCGCCCGGGGCATCCGGGCCCGCGCCCAGCCACACCGCCCCGGGCGCGAAGGTCCCGAGGCTCAGCCACACCGCCCGGGGATCCGGAGCCAGGCCCGGCCACACCGCCCCGGTCCGCCCGAGGCCGAGCCCCGGCAAACACCCCTCGTGCCCCGGGACCGCCCGCAATTCGCGGCCCCCGGCCGCGTACAGTGCGGGCATGACCGATCCGCGTGCCGTGTCCCGTCCCACGCAAGCCGTAGTCCTGGCCGGCGGCCAGGGATCCCGGCTCCGTCCGTACACCGACGACCGGCCCAAGCCGATGGTCGAGATCCCCGGCACGGGAACCCCGATCATCGGCCACCAGCTGACCTGGCTCGCCGAGGAGGGCGTGACCGACGTCGTCGTCTCCTGCGGCCATCTCGCCGAGGTGCTCCAGAAGTGGCTGGAGAGCACCGACCTGCCCGTCTCCGTCACCACGGTCGTCGAGCCGGAACCCCTCGGCCGCGGTGGCGGACTGAAGTACGCCGCCGCCCGGCTGCCGCACCCGGACCGGCCCTGGTTCGCCACCAACGGCGACATCTGGACCCGCTTCTCGCTGCGCGACATGGCCGACTTCCACGCCGAGCGGGACGCCGTCGCCACCGTCGCGCTGGCCCGTCCGCGCCTGCCGTGGGGCGCCGTCCGCACCGACGGGTTCGGGCTGATCAGCGACTTCATCGAGGCCCCGCCGTCCACCTTCGAGATCAACGCGGGCGTCTACGTCTTCTCCTCCGAGTTCGCCGGGCTGCTCCCGGAGCGCGGTGACCACGAGCGCACCACGTTCCCGCATCTCGCGCGCGAGCGCCGGCTCGCCGGGTTCACGATCCCGCAGGGCTCCTACTGGCGCGCCATCGACACCGCCAAGGACCTCACCGAGGCCGCCAAGGAGCTCGCCTCCCACGGTCGTTGAGACCCACCACAGACAAGGAGACGGGGTCCGTACGCTCTCGCGTACGGACCCCGCCGTCGTCTCCGCCAGGCGTCCGCTACCCCAGCAGGCCGCCCACCAGGCCGGGCCGGTCCGAGGAGCCGCCGTCGTCGCCGCCCGGCGTGCCGCCCCCGCTGCCGCCGGAGCCGCCCGAGGTCGGGCCCGCGGTGGTGCTCGGCGTCCGGTCCTCCGGCGAGGACTCCTGGGCCGGGGCTTGACCGGTGCTGCCCTGGGTCTGGGTGGGCGCCCCGGTGGCGGCGCCCGCGCCCTGGGTGGCGCCGGGGGTGCCGTCGGCCCCGGCGGAGGGGCTCGCCGAACGGGAGGCGGACTCCTTGGGCGAGTCGGAGGCGGACGGCGTCCCCTTCTCCCCCTTGTCCTTCCGCTCGCCGGACTCCTCCGGCAGCGGCGATCCGGGCAGGTTGTTGCGCGGCGCCTCGCCGGGGCCGGGCACGACCACCCGGTCCGCGTCCCGGACGGCCCCGCCGAGCAGCGCCCCCACCAGCATGCTGAACCCGCACACCACGAACGTGACGAGCGCCCCGCGGCGCAGCACGTAGCGGCGCAGGTCCCAGATGTCCGCGCGCGGCCCGAGCCGCCGCCAGGCCCGGCCGGCGAGGCTGCCGTCGACGGAGTAGACGGGCGCGCCCGCGATGATCAGCGGCGACCAGGCGGCGAGGTAGATGATGTCGGGCGTCTCGTAGACGGGGACGCTCTTCCAGCTGACGCTGACCAGCAGCGCCGCCGACAGCAGCGCCCCGATGCCGGCGGCCACCCGCTGCCAGCAGCCGAGGACGGTGAGGACACCGACGACGACCTGAGCGAAGGCGACGGCGAGCCCGGTGCCGACGGGGTGGGCGAGCGCGAACTGCCGCAGCGGCTCGGCGACGTCCCACGGGTGCAGGCTGTGCAGCCACGTGACCATGGACCCGCGCGGCCCGCCGTCGAAGTACAGCGGGTCGCACAGCTTGCTCATGCCGGCGTAGACGGAGATCCCGCCGAGGAAGACGCGCAGCGGGAGCAGCACCACGCCCAGGTTCATCCGGCGCCCGGGGTAGTACGCGTGGCGCGCCGGGTCGTCCCCGTGCCGCCGGGCGCGCCGGCCGCCGCCCTCGTGCCGCGCCTCGATCTCGTACTCGGGCTCGTACTCCGACTCGTACGCGCCGTCGTACCCGGGCCCGGTCTCGTCGAGGGCCGCCGGGTCGTCCTCGTCGTAGGCGCTGCCGACCGTGCGCATCGGGGGCAGCAGCGGTCCGTCGGAGTGGCCGCGCTGGGCGCCGACGAACGGGCTCTCCAGCGGCTGGGTGTCGTCGTCGTACCCGCCGTACCCGCCGCCGCCCGGGTGCGGGACGACCCGGGTGGCCCCGGAGTCGGCGAGCGACTCGTCGGCGTGGTGCAGGCCCTGGTGGCGTACGGCCTGGAGGAGGCGGTGGGCGCCGGTGTCGTCCGGGGCGGACCTGCCGCTCCACACGACGGGGCGGCGGCGCGGCGCGGCCGGTCCCGCGCCCACGGTGGTGACGACGGGGATCCGCGCGGTGTCCGCGGCCCCGCTCAGATGCCGTGCGATCCGCGGCGACTGGACGCGCCGCGCCGAGCCGCCCAGCTGCACGCGGAAGCTGGCGTGGTTGACGATGACCTGCGCCGGATCGCTCGGCACCTTCACCATGCTCAGCGCGGGAGCGTCGTCGAGTCCCGACGAGCGGGCCCCCGTGGGAGTGCGGGGTGGTGTTCTGGTGTCCACACTCATCTAACCGAGTGACACGGCGTTAGGACACTGCCTTGACCGGCCAGATGTGTCCGGACCGCGTCAAGCCGGTCCGGACCGTCCGGAATCCACCAAGTGGGTGACGTGCCCGCACATGTGTTCAGGCGCGGCGGCGTGCCGCCTCGTACAGCACGATGCCCGCCGCCACACCGGCGTTGAGCGACTCCGCGCCGCCCGGCATCGGGATCCGCACCCGCACGTCACAGGTCTCGCCGACCAGCCGGGACAGCCCTTTGCCCTCGCTGCCGACGACGATGACGACCGGCCCGTCCAGTGCCGCCACATCGCCCAGCTCGGCCTCCCCGTCGGCGGCCAGACCGACCACGACGACGCCCGCCTTCTTGTACGCCTCCAGCGCCCGCGTCAGGTTGGTGGCCCGGGCGACGGGCGTACGGGCGGCCGTGCCGGCCGACGTCTTCCAGGCACCGGCGGTCATCCCCGCCGCGCGCCGCTCGGGCACGACCACGCCGTGCCCGCCGAACGCGGAGACGGACCGGACGACCGCGCCGAGGTTGCGCGGGTCGGTGACCCCGTCGAGGGCGACGATCAGCGGGTCCTGGCCCTCGTCGTGCGCGGCGGCGACCAGGTCCTCGGGGTGCGCGTACTCGTACGGCGGGACCTGGAGGACCAGGCCCTGGTGGTTGAGGCCGTTGGTCATGCGGTCCAGCTCGGGGCGGGGCGCCTCCATGAGGTTGATGCCGCCGCGCTCGGCCGCGAGCTGGAGCGCCTCGCGCACCCGCTCGTCGTTGTCGATGAACTGCTGGACGTACAGCGTGGAGGCGGGCACGCCCTCGCGCAGCGCCTCGACGACCGGGTTGCGGCCGACGACCAGCTCGGAGGCCGACCGGCCGCCGCGCCGCTGCGTGGTGCGGCCCTGGGCGCGGCGCGCCTTCGCCTGGGCGGCGCGCTGCTTGGCGTGCCCCTTGCGCATCTCGGCGGGCGGGGTCGGGCCCTTGCCTTCCAGGCCCCGGCGCCGCTGGCCGCCACTGCCGACCTGCGCGCCCTTCTTGCCGGACATGCGGCGGTTGTTCGCGGCCATGAGGTATCCGTCTCCGTGAAGTCGTGTGCGGTGCGTCCTGTCTGTGGGCGCGCCTGCGTGTGTGTCTGTGGGTGTGCCTGTGCAGTGTGCCGTCCGGAGGCCCGGACGGCACACTCGATCTTGCGGGCGCCGGGTCCCCGCTGGGGCCGTCAGCGGGGGCCGAGGCTCCAGCGCGGGCCCTGCGGGCTGTCCTCGACGACCAGCCCGGACTGGTTGAGCTGGTCGCGGATGGCGTCCGCGGTGGGCCAGTCCTTGCGGGCCCGGGCGGCCTCGCGCTGGTCGAGGACCATGCGGACCAGGGTGTCGACGACGCCGTGCAGGTCGTCCCCGCGGCCGCCGTCGCCGGCCCAATGCGGGTCCAGCGGGTCGAGGCCGAGCACGCCGAGCATGGCGCGCACCTCGGCGAGGCGGGCGACCGCCTCCTCCTTGTCGTCGGCGGCCAGCGCGCTGTTGCCCTGCCGGACGGCGGTGTGCACGACGGCGAGCGCCTGCGGGACGCCCAGGTCGTCGTCCATCGCCTCGGCGAACGCGGGCGGCACCTCGGCGGCCGGCGGGACGACGCCCCCGGCCTTCTCCACCACGCGCTGCACGAAGCCCTCGATCCGCGCGAACGCGGACTCCGCCTCGCGCAGGGCCTCCTCGCTGTACTCGATCATCGACCGGTAGTGCGGGGTGCCCAGGTAATAGCGGAGCACGATGGGCCGCCAGCGCTTGACCATCTCGCTGACCAGCACGCTGTTGCCGAGCGACTTCGACATCTTCTCGCCGCTCATGGTGACCCAGGCGTTGTGCACCCAGTACCGGGCGAACTCGTCGCCGTAGGCCTTGGCCTGGGCGATCTCGTTCTCGTGGTGCGGGAAGATCAGGTCGAGGCCGCCGCCGTGGATGTCGAAGGCGCTGCCGAGGTACTTGTGCGCCATCGCCGAGCACTCCAGGTGCCAGCCCGGGCGCCCGCGGCCCCACGGCGTCTCCCAGCTGGGCTCGCCCGGCTTGGCGGCCTTCCACATCGCGAAGTCGCGCGGGTCCCGCTTGCCGGTCTCGCCGTCGCCGGACGGCTGGAGCAGGTTGTCCAGCTCCTGGTTGGACAGCTGAAGATAGTCGGGGAACGAGGTGACGGCGAAGTACACGTTGCCTTCGGCCTCGTACGCGTGCCCGCGCTCGATCAGGCCGCGCATCATCTCGACCATCTCGGTGATGTGGCCGGTGGCGCGCGGCTCGTAGGTCGGGGGCATGCAGCCGAGCACGCGGTAGCCGTCGCTGAACGCGCGCTCGTTCTCGTACCCGATGGCCCACCAGGGGCGGCCCTGCTCGGCGGACTTGGCGATGATCTTGTCGTCGATGTCCGTGACGTTCCGGACGAACGTCACGTCCAGGCCGCGGTACTCGAACCAGCGGCGCATGATGTCGAAGTTCAGCCCCGAGCGGATGTGCCCGATGTGCGGTGCCGCCTGCACGGTGGCACCGCACAGGTAGATCGAGACGCAACCCGGCCGGAGCGGGGTGAAGTCACGGATCTGCCGGGCGCTGGTGTCGTACAGGCGAATGGTCACGGGGTCCAGGGTAGTAGGCGCGAGGGTGTGCGGTGTGCCTCCGGCGGTTTCCACGGCGCATGTCACGTGCGGGCCCGGTGGGGGTTGATCGCGCAGTTCCCCGCGCCCCTGGGGCGTGTGACGGTCACGCCTGTTGAATCACCAGGGCTGTTGCCACTGCCATCAAGCCCTCGTCTCGGCCCGGGAAGCCCAACCCGTCCGTGGTGGCGCCCGAGACCGAGACCGGGGCGCCCGCTGCCTCGGAGAGAAGTTTCTGGGCCTCCTCGCGGCGCTTGCCGATCTTGGGGCGGGGGCCGACGACCTGGACGGCGACGTTGCCGATGCGGAAGCCGGCCTCGCGGACGATGCGGGCGGCCTCGGTGAGCAGGGTGACGCCGGAGGCGCCGGACCACTCGGGGCGGCCGGTGCCGAAGTGCTGTCCGAGGTCGCCGAGGCCCGCGGCGGAGAACAGGGCGTTGCAGGCTGCGTGCGCGACGACGTCCGCGTCGGAGTGTCCCGCGAGTCCGGGGCCCTCCCCCTCCCACTTGAGGCCGGCGCACCACAGCTCGCGGCCGTCCTCGAAGGCGTGGATGTCGGTGCCGATGCCGACCCGCGGCAGGGGATACGTCTCAGAAGCCATCGTTGAGCCTCCTGCGCGCCAGGACCGCTTCGGCGAGGACCAGGTCGAGGGGGCGGGTGACCTTGAAGGCCTCCTCGTGCCCGGGGACGGTGACGACGGTGAGGCCGAGCTGCTCGACCATGCTCGCGTCGTCGGTGACGTCGTCCGTGACGGTCTCGTGGGCGCGGACCAGGGTGGCCCGGTCGAAGCCCTGCGGGGTCTGCACCGCCCGCAGCAGGGAGCGGTCGGGGGTGGCGACCACGGGCTCCGGTGCGCCGGGCGCGGCGGCCGGCTCGACCTGCTTGACGGTGTCGGCGAGCGGCAGCGCGGGGACGACGGCCGGCGCTCCGTCGCGTACGGCCTCGACGACCGCGTCGACGGTGTCCACGGGGACCAGCGGGCGGGCGGCGTCGTGCACCAGGACGATGTCGTAGCCGGGCGGCAGCGCGTCCAGGCCGAGCTTCACGGACTCCTGGCGGGTCTCGCCGCCGGGGACGACGAGGACGTCGGTCCGCTCGGGCACGGCGTTCGCGTCGAGCAGCGACTTGACCTCGCCGGCGCCGTCGGGCGGCGCGACCACGACGACCAGGGAGACGGCGCGGGAGTCGGCCATCGCGCGCACCGCGTGGACGAGCATGGGCGTGCCGCCGAGCGCGCGCAGCGCCTTGGGGGCACCGGGGCCGAGCCGCACACCCCGGCCCGCGGCCGGGATGACGGCCGCTGTCCGGGCCGTCGGACGGCCGGATGCGGGGGTCGGCGAGGACGGCGGGAGCGGATCGTCAGACATGGTTCCTGTCAGGTTTGTGGGCTCGGCCTACGTGGGTATGGCCTGGGCGTGCCCCCGCACGGAGCGGGGGAAGTGCCGGGCGTTCCGCCTTGACCAGCCCCTTCCGTGACTCTGGTCGAGTCCGACCGCCCGGGCCCGGCACGCCAGGGGTGGGGACGTGAGTGATGACACATTCCCCGTTTCGGCGCAAGTGCAGCCTACGTAGGTGTCCGGGTACGAACATGCCGCAGCGCCCGGCGACGTCCTGGACGTCATCGGGCACCGCGGCATTTCGATGCGCTGAGTGCTCTGAGTGCTGCTCCGACGGCCGGCGTGAACGGCACGCGACGGGCGGAGCCACGACTCGGAGAACTCAGGAGGCGAGAACCTCGTCGAGCAGGGCCTCGGCCTTGTCCTCGTTGGTGTTCTCGGCGAGGGCCAGCTCGCTGACCAGGATCTGACGCGCCTTCGCGAGCATGCGCTTCTCACCGGCGGAGAGACCGCGCTCCCGCTCCCGGCGCCACAGGTCACGCACGACTTCCGCGACCTTGATGACATCGCCCGAGGCGAGCTTCTCGAGATTTGCCTTGTACCGACGGGACCAGTTCGTGGGCTCCTCGGCGTACGGCGCGCGCAGCACCTCGAAGACCCGGTCCAGCCCGTCCTGACCGACCACATCACGCACGCCGACGAACTCCGCATTGTCCGCTGGCACACGTACCGTCAGGTCACCCTGGGCGACCTTCAGCACCAAGTAGGTCTTGTCCACGCCTTTGATCTGGCGAGTTTCGATTGCCTCGATCAGCGCGGCCCCATGATGGGGATAGACCACGGTGTCGCCAACCTTGAACGTCATGTGACAGGTACCCCTTCCGTGGCTATCCAGGGTAACACGGATACGGCGTCTTCTGAATGGCGTTTTCGCAGGTCAGGGCCATTCTCGGGGCTTGACAACAGCAACAGGAACGTGCTTCGGACGCCGAGCGGAAGCAGGTATTCGCAGGTCGGAGCGGCTCTCCGGGGCAAGCGAAACGCGCACGTTACACCCTTCCGGAGCCCCACACGAGCGGTCGAACCTCCCCAAATGTCCGGTTCCAGATGCACGACTTCCGCTACTCCGTTCGGTGAGCCGAGCCGGTTCCGGCCGAATCCGGAATTGATCACACGGTGTGAGGATCAGCGCCCGGTGATCCATTACCGGGATCCCCCTCATTCCTTCACCGAAATGCGCGGGCGCGTGAATGCGGGGGCGCTCCGGACGGAAGTGGCGGATGTTTACCGACGAGTCACTTGTGGTCCGCGTGACCGATGAGGTGAGCGGCCGACCGGTCGCGGCGTGATCGGGTGACATCCTCCGTAGGGCCACGCCTGACGGGCGCGACCTGGGTAGGCGTGGGGAGGGTCGGGTGCAGCGGCCTGCGGGAGGCTCGGTAATCTGAGGCCGCTGACAGACACTTAGGGCGGCTTCACCCGGTCGCCACACACGCTCGAGTCAAGGAGTTGCCGCCGCCGTGAGCAGCAGCCTTCGACGCGGCGCCCTCGCCGCCGCCGCCATCGCAATCTCCCTCGCCTCGCTCTCCGCGTGCGCGGCCGGCAACAACGCCCAGACCCTGCAGATCCAGCCGGACAACGCGGCGACGACGGTCGGCGACATCCAGGTGCAGAACGCCACCGTCATCACCCAGCCCGACCTGGAGTCGACCGGCCCCGCCGTCGTCTCCGCCACCCTCTTCAACTCGGGCGACAAGGACCAGACCCTGGAGTCGGTCACCGTCCCCGGCACCGGCAAGACCGCCGAGCTGTCCCCCGCCGAGGGCGGCGGCGACCTGGTCGTCCCGGCCGGCGGCAGCCTGATCCTCGGCGGCGAGGGCAACGCCTCCGCCGTGCTGCCCAGCAGCCGCGAGGCCGTCCAGGACGGCAACGCCCAGAAGATCACCTTCACCTTCAGCGAGACCGGCGACGTGAGCCTCCAGGCCATCGTCTTCCCGGCCGAGCACTTCTTCGAGAGCTGGGGCCCGAGCGAGGCCCCCGCCGCGGGCGCCTCCTCGTCGCCGTCGGCGGACGCCTCCGGCGAGCCGGCCGACGAGGCCACCGGCGAGGGCCAGGGTGAGAGTGAGGGCCAGGGCGAGGGCGAGCCGTCGGGCGAGGAGACCTCCGGCGGCGAGAACACCGGCGCCCCGTCGGGCACCCCGTCCGACGCGGCCTCCGCCAGCCAGAACACCTCCGGCCACTGACCGGCCGTACGCGCACCTGAACGGCCGTACAGGCGCCCGACCGGCGGTACACGCGCCCGACCGGTCCGTGTACGTACATCCGTGCACGTACGCCTGAGGCCGTACACGCACCGCACGCACGCCGAAGGGCGGGACCCCACCGGGTCCCGCCCTTCGGCGTCTTCGTGCCGGCCCGCGGCCTACGGCTCGAACTTGTAGCCGAGCCCGCGCACGGTCACCAGGTAGCGGGGCGCTCCCGGGTCCGGCTCGATCTTGGCGCGCAGGCGCTTGACGTGGACGTCGAGGGTCTTGGTGTCCCCCACGTAGTCCGCGCCCCACACCCGGTCGATGAGCTGCATCCGGGTCAGCACCCGGCCCGCGTTGCGCAGCAGCATCTCCAGCAGGTCGAACTCCTTCAGCGGCAGGTCGATCTTGGTGCCGCCGACGGTCACCACGTGCCGGTCGACGTCCATCCGTACCGGGCCCGCCTCCAGGGCCGCCGGCGTGGTCTCCTCCGGCTCGCCGCGCCGGCGCAGCACCGCGCGGATCCGGGCCACCAGCTCACGCGAGGAGAAGGGCTTGGTGACGTAGTCGTCGGCGCCTATCTCCAGGCCGACCACCTTGTCGATCTCGCTGTCCTTGGCGGTCACCATGATCACGGGGACGTTGGAGCGGCCGCGCAGCTGGCGGCACACCTCGGTGCCCGGCAGCCCGGGCAGCATCAGGTCGAGAAGGACGAGGTCGGCGCCGTTGCGCTCGAACTCGTCGAGTCCGTCGGGCCCGGTGGTCGCGACCGCGACCTCGAAGCCCTCCTTGCGGAGCATGTACGACAGGGCGTCGGAGAAGGACTCCTCGTCCTCGACGACGAGCACTCGGGTCACGGAAGGACCTCCGGGGAGGGAAGCGTTGCGTACGCGGATGGATCGGACGTGTGGGGGGAGGGGTGGGACGTTCCTCCGGCCTCTTCGTCGAGACTCTCGGAGCCGTCCCGCTCGGACGCCCGGCGGCCGCGGGCCGCACGGGCCTCGGGAAGCCGCAGGGTGAAGGTGGAGCCCTGGCCCTCGGCGCTCCACACCGTGACCTCCCCGCCGTGCGAGGCGGCCACGTGTTTCACGATCGCGAGGCCCAGCCCCGTGCCGCCGGTGGCACGGGAGCGGGCGGGGTCGACGCGGTAGAAGCGCTCGAAGATGCGCTCCTTGTCCTTGTCGGAGATGCCGATGCCCTGGTCGGTCACGGCGATCTCGATCAGGTCCCCGCCGGGCTGCGCGACCGAGCGGACCGCGATGCCCACGCGGGTGCGGGCGGGCGAGTAGTTGACCGCGTTCTCGACCAGGTTGCCGAGCGCGGCGGCGAGCTGTCCACGGTTGCCCCAGACCCGCAGGCCGGCGGCTCCCGCGGCGGCCATGGTGATCTCCTTGGTGCCCGCCTGGTGCCGGCAGCGGTCGATGGCCTCGGCGACCAGTTCGCCGACGGGGACCGGTTCGGCGTCCTCCAGCGGGTCGTCGTTCTGCACCCGGGAAAGGTCGATCAGCTCCTGCACCAGGTTGGTCAGCCGGGTCGCCTCGATCTGCATGCGCCCGGCGAACCGCTGCACGGCCTCGGGGTCGTCGGAGGCGTCCATCACGGCCTCGGACAGCAGGGACAGCGCTCCGACGGGCGTCTTGAGCTCGTGGCTGACGTTGGCGACGAAGTCGCGCCGTACGGCCTCGATGCGGCGGGCCTCGGTGAGGTCCTCCACCAGCAGCAGCACCAGCCGGGAGCCGAGCGGCGCCACCCGCGCGGACACCGCGAGGGCCTCGCCGCGTCCGGTCCCCCGGCGGGGCAGGTCCAGCTCGACCTGCCGTATCTCGCCGTCCCGCCGGGTGTCGCGGGTCATCTTCAGCATCGGCTCCACGGCCAGCTTGCCGCCGCGGACCAGGCCGAGGGCGTACGCGGCCGAGCTGGCCTTCACCACGCCGTCGTTCTCGTCGAGGACCACGGCGGAGGAGCGCAGCACGGACAGCACGGTGTCGACGCCGGGCGGGAGCACGGCGTCGGTGTGCAGCGAGGTGCGCGTGGGGCGCCGCTGCTCGCGTTCACTGACGCGGAACGCCAGCATGGCGATGACACCGGTGAGCAGTCCGGCGATCGCTGCCGCTGCGGCGACCGCCGCGTTCACGTCCATGCGTCCAGGTTAGGCATGCGGCGAGCGCTGCCCACAGCGGTCGGCGGGCGACCTCGGACACTCGTCGCCCAGAGTTCACCTACAGGCCAGTACCGGTTCACGCGAGGTGACGGAACCGGACGCGTGGGGGACCGAACGTGGGAGCGTGGGTGGGACACCGGTCCCCGCAGAGCCCGGACCGGGGCTGCCCGGACCAAGACGCACGAGAGGATTTCCGATGCGGGACGCGTACCACGAGGAACTGGATTCGATCGGCGACGGTCTGGTGGAGATGGCCCGGCTGGTCGGATCGGCGATCGGGCGCGCCACGACCGCCATTCTCGACGCCGATCTGAAGCTCGCCGAGAGCGTGATCGAGGCGGACCAGAAGGTCGACGAGCTCCAGCATGACCTGGAGGCGCGGGCCATCGCCCTGCTGGCCCGGCAGCAGCCGGTGGCGACCGACCTGCGGATCGTCGTCACCTCGCTGCGGATGTCCGCGGACCTGGAGCGGTCCGGCGACCTCGCCCAGCACGTGGCGAAGCTGGCGCGGCTGCGCTACCCGGACCGCGGGGTGCCGCGGGACCTGCACGCCACGATTCTGGAGATGGGCCAGCTCGCCCAGCGCCTGATGGCCAAGGCGGCCGAGGTGATCATCACCAAGGACGTCGACCTGGCGCTCCAGCTGGAGCAGGACGACGACGCGATGGACCTGCTCCACCGCACCCTCTTCCAGCACCTGATGGACGACCGCTGGAAGCACGGCATCGAGACGGCGGTGGACGTCACCCTGCTGGGCCGCTACTACGAGCGGTTCGCGGACCACGCGGTGTCGGTCGCCAAGCGGGTGGTCTACCTGGTCACCGGCGAGCACGCGGACGAGATCCAGGCGGACATCCAGCCGGAGATAGCGCCGGTGGAGGGCAGCTGAGGCTCGCTCCGGGGGCGGCGTGCGGGCGGTGGTCGGGGGCGCGGGCGGCGGTCGGGGGCGCGAGCGGCGGTCGGGGGCGCGGGCGGTCAGTGGAGGCGCGGGGGTGCTTCCGCCGCCCCCGATGCGCCGTTGATGCGCCCGGCCGGGCGGGCGTCCAATGGGGAGCAGGTGTGCGCAGGCCCCAGCCCGAGGAGGGACCCATGGCCGAATCCCCCGGCACGACGCCCGACCCCACGCAGGAGCGCGAGACCGAGCAACCCGCCGAGGTCAGGAACCTCACCCTGATCGCCGCCTGCGGCTGCGGTTCGGGCTGCGGCTGCGGGTGCCAGTCGGGCAGCCCCTGCCAGTGCGGGTGACGCGCCGAGCGTAGCCGGTACGGCCGGCATGACGAACGGCCGGCATGACGAACGTACGGCATGACGAACGTACGGCATGACGAACGGCCGGCATGACGAACGTACGGAGGCCCCGCACACCGGTGACGGCGAGCGGGGCCTTCGGCGTGCGGGCGCGCTAGGCGGTCTGCTTCACGGGCTCGGTGTGGGTGCCGATGTCGGTCGTGGCGTCGGCGTCGCTGTCAGTACCGTCCGGCAGCCGCCGCATGAGCAGCCCGTACCCGAGGCCGGCCACCGTGCCGACGACGGCGCAGGTCCCCCACAGCCAGGCCGCGCCCCACCGGTCGATGACGAAGCCGGACATCAGCGGGGCGACGAGGGCGGCGACCGCCCAGGACGAGGTGTACACGCCCTGGTAGCGCCCGCGCCCCTGCACCGGGGAGAGCCGTACGACCAGGCCGGTCTGGACGGGCGCGTTGACGATCTCGGCGAGCGTCCACACGCAGACGGTGAGGGCGAAGACGCCCACGGACCCGGCGAAGGCGGTGAGGCCGAAGCCGTACCCGGCGAGCAGCGAGGAGACGACGAGCATCCGGCGCGGGTCGCGGTGCTCGATCAGCCGTGTGACGGGCAGCTGGAGGACGACGATCAGGACGCCGTTGACGGCGATGGCCATGCCGAAGTCGGCGGGCGTGAAGCCGGCCTCGCCCATGGCGACCGGGAGTCCGAGGTAGCCCTGCTGGAAGACGAGGGCGATGAGGAAGGACAGCCCGACGACGCCCATGAACCGGCCGTCGCGCAGCACGGTGCCGAGGGAGACGGACTCCTCCTTCGTCCCGCCGGGTCCTGCGGCCTGCCGCTCCGGGCGGGACTCGGGCAGCTTGACGAAGACGAGCACGGCGCACAGGAGGGTCATCCCGGCCTCGATGAGGAAGCCGGCGAGGTAGCTGACCTCGGCGATGAAGCCGGCGCCCATGGAGGAGACCGCGAAGCCGAGGTTGATGGCCCAGTAGTTGAGCGAGAAGGCGCGGATACGGTCCTCGGGCCGCACGATGTCCGCCATCATCGCCTGCACGGCGGGCCGGGAGGCGTTGGACGCCATGCCGACGAGGAAGGCGACGGCCGCGATGGCGACGGGGTCGCGCACGAAGCCGAGCAGGGCGACGGACAGGGCGGTCGCGGTCTGGGCGACCAGCAGGGTGGGCCGCCGCCCGAGCCGGTCGGTCATGACGCCGGCGCCGAGGGAGGAGATCACCCCGCCGAGGCCGTGGAGGGCGACGACGAGACCGGCGTAGGAGGCGGAGTAGCCGCGGTCGAGGGTGAGGTAGAGCGCCATGAAGGTGGCGACGAAGGCGCCGAGCCGGTTGACCAGGGTGCTGGTCCACAGCCACCAGAAGGCGCGGGGAAGTCCCGAGACGGACTCGCTCAGGGCACGTCTGACTCCGGTGACTGACATGGGTGGCCCCCCTGGCGCCCGGGCGCGGCCCGGGATGAGTGTAGGTGACTGCCGCCGACGTGTAAGCGCCTTGGACGGCCAGCACACATTACGAAGGCGGGCCTTCCGGCGGCCACTCGATTAACAGATCCCGTCAACCGTCCGCCAGGCGGGCAGGGGGCGCGGGGCGTGCGGGGCGTCGATTACGCTCGGGCACATGGCCGACGCACCGTACAAGCTGATCCTCCTCCGCCACGGCGAGAGCGAGTGGAACGAGAAGAACCTGTTCACCGGCTGGGTGGACGTCAACCTCACCGCGAAGGGCGAGAAGGAGGCCACGCGCGGCGGCGAGCTGCTCAAGGAAGCCGGCCTGCTGCCCGACGTGCTCCACACCTCGCTCCAGAAGCGCGCGATCCGCACGGCCCAGCTGGCGCTGGAGGCCGCGGACCGCCTGTGGATCCCGGTCAGCCGCAGCTGGCGCCTGAACGAGCGTCACTACGGCGCCCTCCAGGGCAAGGACAAGGCGCAGACGCTCGCGGAGTTCGGCGAGGAGCAGTTCATGCTCTGGCGCCGCTCCTACGACACCCCGCCGCCGCCGCTCGACCGTGACGCCGAGTACTCCCAGTTCTCGGACCCGCGCTACGCGACCCTCCCGCCGGAGCTGCGTCCGCAGACGGAGTGCCTGAAGGACGTCGTCGTCCGCATGCTGCCGTACTGGTTCGACTCGATCGTCCCGGACCTCCTCTCCGGCCGCACGGTCCTGGTCGCCGCCCACGGCAACAGCCTCCGCGCGCTGGTCAAGCACCTGGACGGCATCTCGGACGCCGACATCGCGGGCCTCAACATCCCCACGGGCATCCCCCTGTCCTACGAACTCGACGCCGACTTCAAGCCGGTCAACCCGGGCGGCACCTACCTCGACCCGGAGGCGGCGGCCGCGGCGATCGAGGCTGTGAAGAACCAGGGCAAGAAGAAGTAAGCGGTACGGATCAAGCCCCCTGCCTGCGGTTTCCCGCCGGGAGGGGGCTTTCCTTCCGCTCGGGCCCGCCTCTGGGCCGTCAACCCGTTGTTCGGCCGTGCTCAGTTTTCGGAAGCTCCGGCTCCAGCCGTTTTCTCGTCTCCGCCCGGGCTCCCGCGCCGCGCAGGGCCGAGACGGCCGCCGCCGCGTCTTCTTCGGGCACGCCGGCGAGAAGGACCGTGGGAACCTGCGTTGCCAGGACCTTGCTGCGCCAGAGACTCAGTCCTGTCAGCCGACGCACGACCTGGACGACGTCCAGCACGCGGACGCCCGGGTGGGTGAGCACCACGTCGTGGGGCACGTCGTCGCACACCAGCCAGAAGTACGTGTCCGCCATCTCTGTCCCCGCCCTTCTCCAACTCCGACCGTACGAGCCTGCGTGCCCGCCGTCCTGGCCGGCTGTCGCCGGCTGAGGCACGGACGAGCCCGTATCCGACGCTGAGCAGCCGTCACCCCCCTGCGGCCGGCGCGGCAAGGCAGGGAGTGGTGGGACATGGAAGAAGGGTGCATCACCGCGCAGTGGCGGGCTGCCTCTGCCGGCTGAGGCCGTGGTCGCCACTTCGTGAGGCACCGCAGAGGGGTCGACGCGTGCCGGGTGCTCACGCCTCGGTCGTCCTTCACCGTCAAAGGGCAGAGCTGCCGACGACGTCCGCCAACTCGCCGGCGGCCTCAGGGGTCAGACGGTAGAACCCCTGGAGGCTGACCGAGCTCTCAAGACGACCGTCCACCAGGTGCTTCAGACCGCGGGTCTGACCGCGGCGGTTGCGCCAGGCAAGTCTCGCAAGCAGGTCACCGGGGAGGGCCACATCGAAGCGTACGGGCGTCGCGTCCACATGCACCGCCATGGCACCGCAGCCGCCGGCGCCGAGCATCGACCAGTCACCGTGCCCGGGATACGCAGGGTCCTCCCACGTTGCGGGAGCCACGCCGCAACAGTCGCGTCGTTCCATGTCGATCACCCGCAGCTGACTCACCACGAAAACCTCGCGCCGATTGACATGCAGCGCGTACACCTCGTCCCCGGCACGAGCACCCGTCCATGCGGGAAGGGAGGAGTGAATGCCGCTGAAGGCGACCGGCGGTCGCTCTCCCACACGCCCCGCCTTGCGCAGCGCACGGCACGTGTCGTGGGTCCACAAGACGGTGAAGGCATCAGACATGCCGTGATCCTATGAACGGGGACTGACATCCTCCCTCAGAGGACAGCACAGTGAACGGAACAGGTCTTACCGCCGGATCCGCGTCAGGCTTCCGCGGAGCAACTTGACGATCTCAACGGCTCGACGGGCCTCGCCGTCGTCAGAGCCAGGATCACATCCATCTCGCGGGACCCACAGTCGACGAGCACCACTTCGTGGGGCGGGTCGTCGCAGACCAACGTGCAGTACTCGGTGGCTCCCTCGTCGGACATCGCGCTCTACTGCCTCGGTGTTCGGGAGCGTAGGCGCCGCCGAAGAGGGCGGCCACGACTGCACGAGCCGCTGTCGCAACTCCCGGCGTCAGTGCCCGAGATGCCGCGTCAAGACGTCAGCGAAACCCGGTAGTCCGGCCTTCGCGAGTCGGGCAATGGCATCAGTGATGGTGACGGGCGGGTTGCGCTTCTCTGCGGCAAGCCTGACGACCGTATCCACCACCTCATCCGGAACCTCGCCATACAGCCCGCACAAGTACGCATCCGGGTCGACCACCCGCACTCCACGGGCAGCCAGGTCACCCGCCGGGAAGTCGGCAAGATTCCAGGTAACCAGCGCGGCGGCGCCGGCAGCCACCGCTGCCGCCGCATGGTGCCGGTCGTCGGGATCAACGCCAGGCATTTCGTCCACCAGGTGCTCGTAGGACGCTGCCTCGATTTCACAATCGGCGAAGAAGCGTCGAACGGCATGGCCGACAGCGGTGGCCGACTTCGCTGAACGCCTGCCTTCCCGGACGATGACCCGCTCCCACTCTGCCAGGAGCCGCTCGGACCACACGTGCCACGCTTCCCCCTGCTCCTTTGCCGCCGACAGTGAGAACCGAATCAGATGCCCGATTCGGTGTCGTCCAACACGTCGGCGATCTGACGTCGCCCCTCCCTGCGGCGCTCGCGCCGCTGCTGGAACGCCAGCACATCGGCAAGGCGCACCACGCGATGCCTACTTCCGGGCAGATTCATCGACGGGATGTCACCGGCATCGAGGAGACGGGTGACAAACGGCCGGGACAAGCCCAGAAGCTCAGCGGTCTCTGCGGGTGACAGTTGAACCTCGGAGGCCAGTATCGTCACCGCGTGCCCTCGGGCCAGCTCGTCGGCGGAGGCAAGGAGAATGCGCACCAGTTCCCGTGGCAGCGCCAGTTCGCCACCGTCCGGGGTGCGCACAAGGAGCTGAACCTGCTCCGGCTCCATTCGCGCAGTCGCGGCGAGGGCGCCGTGGTGTGAGGGATTCGGTTCGACCTTTTCGGCACGGGCAAGGACGCTCGTACGAGCCATGGTCTCCTCCAATCATTGTCCCCCGGCGAGCGCATCTGCAATAGCTGTAACCGTGCGCTCTTTCGCGGACAACCGTGAGGTCACCACCGCGACGGCACCCCGATCGGCACACGCCCGATGAGTTCCAGCAGGGTCCGGAGTCTCCAGGCGGAACCACCTTCCGCGCACATCTGGAGGCACACCCTTGAAGCTCTTGCTCACCTCAGGCGGCGTCACCAACGCGAGCATCCGCTCCGCACTCCTGCGGCTTCTCGGCAGGCCGATCGACGAGTGCCGTGCGCTCTGTATCCCGACAGCACAGTGGGGTCATCCGATGTGCACTCCGACGTCGGTACGGGGCTTCGCGGCAGCCGAGCCCCTCTGGCAGTACTCGTCGGGCCTGGGTTGGGGGTCGCTCGGCGTCCTCGAGCTCACCGCGCTGCCCACCATCGGCGCCGAGCGGTACGTCCCCTGGATCCGGGAGGCCGACGTACTCCTCGTCGACGGCGGTGACGCCACCTACCTGTGCCACTGGATGCGGGAGTCCGGGCTGGTCGATCTGCTGCCGTCGCTGTCCGACACGGTCTGGGTGGGAGTGAGTGCCGGAAGCATGGTGATGACGCCTCGGATCGGCTCGGACTTCGTCGAGTGGCCGTCCGCACCGGACGACCGCACCTTGGGAGTCGTCGACTTCTCGATCTTCCCGCACCTGGACCTGTTCCCGCAGAACACCATGGCCGACGCCGAGCGGTGGGCCGCCGACATCGGCGGCCCGGCCTACGCCATCGACGAACAGACGGCCATCCAGGTCGTCGACGGCACGGTCGAGGTGATCTCCGAGGGGCGATGGAGGAAGTTCGGGGCGTAGGCGCGCGGTCGGGTAAATGCCAGGGCTGACGCCTGGTCACGGCTCAGGCAACCAGGCGTCGGCCAATACGAAGGAGACAACGGTCCCCCCGCGGAACGGCTCACCCCCGCGCACCGCGACTCGGCGGCAGCCGTCAGGCTTTCCGGCCGGGCAGGTCAACGGGTCAGAGGCCTCTGTCTCGGTTCCACCGGCTCACATGCACGGCATAGAAGATGTTGCCGATGCCTCCCGTCAGCAGCAACAGCCAGAAATGAGCCCACAGCGACTGCCGTCGACGGCGCAAGCCGGCTCCGGCGACAACGGCCGCGGCTGACGCTGACGCTGACGCGGAGTTGTTGATGATGATCGTCGAAGGCTGCCCCTGAGTCTGGGCTGGCTGCTGGTCAGGTGTTGTCGTCATGCTGAACCGACTCCCTCCGTGCAATGGGTGTACAAAGCGAGCCGCACGCTAGAAGTACACAACTGACCATGCAGGGAGAACAGGGGGCACTTCACCCGGAAGGCGTCCTACGCCGCTCTCGGCTCGGCAACCTCATGTCCCTCGTTGAGTCGGAGGGGATCGCGGGTCATGGCACCGTCATCAACTTCCGCCCGGCGCAGGTCAGACGCGCCCCCGCCGCCCCCGCCGGTGGCGCGCGCCCAAGGTCGTCAAAGCGGCCAAGGTGATGAGGCCGGTGGTGAGGTTCGCCGCCAGGCCCTCGTGGGCGAGGGAGGTGACGAGGTTGGCCGTGGCGGCGACGGCCGCGAGGGTCCACAGGGCGGCCGTGCGGGTCGCGGAGGTTTCGGGCGTCTTGGGGTGCGTGATCGTCATGGTGGGTGCTCCTGGCGGGAGTTCGGGCTTCGCGGTTCAGTGGTTTCCACGCTAGGGAGCGGGACCTGCCGCGTCGGCCCGGCGAGCACCCCTGTTCGCGGTACAGCAGGCTGTACCTGACCGCCGAACGCCGACGTGGGCGTGCCCGTTGTCCACAGGCACGCCCACGTACGCGGCGGAAGGTCAGCCGCGAGCCAGCAGCTCCAGCGTGTCGATCACCCGGTTCGAGAAGCCCCACTCGTTGTCGTACCAGGCGACCACCTTGACGTGGCGGCCGTCGACGCGGGTGAGCGCCGAGTCGAAGATGGACGACGCCGGGTTGCCGGTGATGTCCGAGGACACCAGCGGATCCTCCGAGTACTCCAGGACGCCGGCCAGCGGGCCCTCCGCGGCCGTGCGGTACGCGGCCAGCACCTCGTCGCGCGTCACGTCGCGGGCGACCGTCGTGTTCAGCTCGACGATGGAGCCGACCGGCACCGGCACGCGGATCGAGTCGCCGGACAGCTTGCCGTCGAGGTTCGGCAGGACCAGGCCGATCGCCTTCGCGGCGCCCGTCGTGGTCGGCACGATGTTGACGCCGGCGGCGCGGGCGCGGCGCGGGTCGCGGTGCGGGCCGTCCTGGAGGTTCTGCTCCTGCGTGTAGGCGTGCACGGTCGTCATGAACCCGTGCTCGATGCCCGCCAGGTCGTCGAGCACCGCGGCCAGCGGCGCGAGCGCGTTGGTGGTGCAGGACGCGTTGGAGACGATCGTGTGCAGCTCCGCGTCGTACGCGTCGGTGTTCACGCCGTACGCCAGCGTCACGTCCGCGCCGTCCGAGGGCGCGCTGACCAGGACCTTCCGGGCGCCCGCGTCGAGGTGGGCGCGGGCGGCCTTGGCCGAGGTGAAGCGGCCGGTGGCCTCCAGCACGAGGTCGACGTCCAGGTCGGCCCACGGCAGCTGCGCCGGCTCGCGCTCAGCCAGCACCTTGATCCGGTGGCCGTCCACGACGAGGGTGTCGCCGTCCACGCTCACCGGGCGCCCGAGGCGTCCCGCGGTGCTGTCGAAGGCGAGCAGCCGGGCGAGGGCGGTCGGCTCCGTCAGGTCGTTGACGGCGACGACCTCCAGGCCGGTCTCCCGCTCCAGCAGGGCGCGCAGCACATTGCGTCCGATGCGGCCGAATCCGTTGATGGCGATGCGAGTCATGAGTGGTGTCCCTTCCTCTCCTCACCCAGGCTCGCGCGCCGTCGGCGCCGCTGACAGTGGCGTGATTGCCAGGGTTCACAAGGATCCCGCCACACCCGCCACACAGCGGAAAGGTCCAGCAGAGAGGGTCCGCAGAGGGCCCCGCCTACTCCCCCCGCGTGAAGGTCCGCCGGTACTCGCTCGGCGTCGTACCGAGGATCCGCTGGAAGTGCAGCCGCAGGTTCGCCCCCGTGCCCAGTCCCGTGTCGGCGGCGATCTGCTCGACGCTGCGCTGCGAGCGTTCCAGCAGCTCACGGGCCAGGTCGACGCGGGCCCGCATCACCCACTGCATCGGCGTGTAGCCGGTCTCCTCCACGAACCGCCGGGAGAACGTCCGCGGCGACACCCCCGCCTGCCGCGCCAGCACCTCCAGGGTGAGCGGCTCGTCCAGCCGGTGCAGCGCCCACTCCCGCGTCGCCGCGAACCGCTCGCCCAGCGGCTCGGGCACGCTGCGCGGCACGTACTGGGCCTGGCCCCCGCTGCGGTAGGGCGCCGCGACCAGCCGCCGGGCCGCGTGGTTGGACGCGGCCACCCCGAGATCGCCGCGCAGGATGTGCAGGCACAGGTCGATCCCGGAGGCGGCGCCCGCCGAGGTGAGCACGCTGCCCTCGTCGACGAACAGCACGTTCTCGTCGACCTTGACGCGCGGATGCCGGGCCATGAGGGCGCGCGTGTAGTGCCAGTGCGTGGTGGCGCGCCGCCCGTCCAGCAGGCCGGTGGCGGCCAGCGCGAACGCGCCCGTGGAGATCGCGGCGAGCCGCGCGCCCCGCGCGTGCGCGGCGACCAGCGCGTCGACGACGGCCGGCGGCGGATCGTCACGGTCGGGGAAGCGGTATCCGGGCACGAAGACGATGTCGGCCCACTCCAGCGCGTCGAGGCCGTGCGAGACGGCGTACGCGAGGCCGTCCCCGCCGGTCACCAGGCCGGGCGCCGCCCCGCACACCCGCACCTCGTACGGCATGCTCGCGCGGGTCGTGAAGACCTGCGCGGGAATCCCGACGTCGAGCGGCTTCGCGCCCTCGAGCACCAGGACGGCGACGCGGTGGAGGCGGGCGGCGGGCACGCGGAAAGCCTACGCCGCGCACCCTCACCCCTCACGGATGCATCCGCGCCCCCTTCAGCACCTTGTCCACCGCGTTGCGCGGGCCGTGGACCGCGAGGCCGACCAGGTCCAGGTCGGTGGTGCGGACGGCGCGGACGGCCGCGCGGTTGGCGTCGTCGTGGCCGGTCGCGAAGAGGTCGGAGGTGAAGACCGCGCGGGGCAGGGCGCGGGACAGGGCGCGCTCGTGGGACGCCTTCAGGACCTCCTTGGTGCCCTGGAAGACCAGCACGGGCTGGCGGAACATCGGCAGGTACGGCACGCCGTCCGCGTCCTCGTACGGCTGCCCGATCAGCTCGGGGATCTGCGTGCCCAGGCCGCTGACCAGGAACGCGGTGACGTTGAGGCGCTGCCAGGGCTCCAGGTCCTCGCGCAGCAGGACGGCGATCTTCGTGTCGAAACGGGTGCTCGTGCTCATGCCCCGAGACTGCCGACCGGGGCCCTTCGCCGTCTTGTACGTTGTTTGCATGCCCTCCCCGGCGTCTGTCTCCCCGGAGTCTCCCGTCTCAGGGCCACCGGCGACCGTCTCCGCCTGGCGGCCCTCCGTCCCCGGTGTCGTCGAGGTGTTCCACGCCCGGTTCACCGAGTACGCCTACCCGATGCACGTGCACGACGCCTGGACGCTGCTGATCGTCGACTCCGGGGCCGTGCGGTACGACCTGGACCGGCACGAGCACGGCACCCCGGACGACACCGTGACCCTGCTGCCGCCGCACGTGCCGCACAACGGGGAGCCCGCCACCGCCGAGGGCTTCCGCAAGCGGGTGCTGTACCTGGACTCCAGCCGGCTCGGCGACGACCTCATCGGGGCCGCCGTGGACCGCCCCGACCTGCGTGATCCCCTGCTGCGCCGGCGCGTCGGGCAGGTGCACGCCGCGCTGGTGCGGCCGGGGGACGAACTGGAGGCGGAAAGCCGGCTGACGCTGGTCGGGCAGCGGCTGCGGGAGCATCTGCGGTCGCTCGAGCCGGCCGAGCACCGCCGCTCGGATCCCGTACTGGCGCGGCGGCTGCGGGAGTTGCTCGACGAGCGGGTGGCCGACGGGGTCACGCTGGCGGAGGCGGGCGCCGAGCTGTCCGCGCATCCCGCCCATCTGGTACGGGCGTTCAGCACGGCGTACGGCATCCCGCCGCACCAGTACCTGATGTCGCGGCGGGTCGGGCGGGCCCGGGGGCTGCTGCTTCAGGGGTGGCCGCCGAGCGCGGTCGCGGCCGCCGTCGGCTTCTACGACCAGGCCCACCTCACCCGGCACTTCCGCCGGCTGGTGGGGGTCACTCCGGGACGCTACCGGGCGACGGGCGCAGCAGGTGGGTGAAGGCGTCCAGGTTGCGGGTGGACTCGCCGCGTGACACGCGCCAGGCGTACTCCTTGCGGATCGCGGAGGCGAAGCCCAGTTCCAGCAGGGTGTTGAAGCTGCCGTCGGCGGCCTCCAGGACCTGCCCGAGCAGCCGGTCGAGCTCCTCGGGGGTGATCGCGGGCAGCGGCAGGCGGCCGGTGACGTAGATGTCGCCGAGCGGGTCGACGGCGTAACTCACGCCGAACAGCTTGAGGTTGCGCTCCAGGAGCCAGCGGTGGACGCCCGCCTCGTTCTCGTCGGGGTGGCGGATGACGAAGGCGTTGAGGGACAGGGTGTGCCTGCCGACGATCAGGGAGACCGTCGTGGACAGCTTGCGGGTGCCGGGGAGTTTCACCACGTAGGTCCCGGGGTCCGGGCTCTCCCACTCCAGCTCGGCGTCCTTCAGCACGCCCTCGACGATCTGTGCCGCCCGCTGCTCCGCTTCCGTGTCAGCCATGGTGGGAGCGTACGTGACGGCGGTGGGCGTGGGTCGCGGCCGTGTAGACGTCGGCCGTGGCGGCGGCCGCGGCGTCCCAGCCGAAGGACAGGGCGTGCCGGGCGGCGGCCTCGCCCATCCGGGCGGCGAGCTCCGGCCGCTCGGCGAACTCGCGCAGGACGCGCGCGTAGGCGGCCGGGTCGTGGCCCCGGATCAGGAAGCCGGTCTCCCCGTCGCGCACGGCGACCGGGAGGCCGCCGACCTCCGCGGCGAGCACCGGGGTGCCGGACGCCTGCGCCTCTATGGCGACCAGCCCGAACGACTCGCTGTACGACGGCATGACCAGCACGGACGCGGCGCGGAACCAGTCCGCGAGCTCCTCCTGCCCGACCGGCGGGTGGAAGTGGACGACGTCGGCGATGCCGAGCCGGGCGGCGAGCTTCTGGAGCCCTTCGGGCTTGGCGAGGCCGCTGCCGCTGGGGCCGCCGACCACGGGCACGCACAGCCGGGAGCGCAGCTCGGGGCGGTCGGCGAGCAGCACGGCCACCGCGCGCAGCAGCACGTCGGGGGCCTTGAGGGGCTGGATGCGGCCGGCGAAGAGCGGGATGAGCGCGTCTCTCGGCAGGCCCAGGCGGGCGCGGGCGGCGGCGCGGCCGTCGGCGGGGCGGAAGCGGCCGAGATTCACCCCGGGGTGGACGACGGCGACCTTGGCGGGGTCGGCGGCGTAGTGGTGAACGAGTTCGCCCGCCTCCTCGGAGGTGTTGGCGATCAGCCGGTCGGCGGCGGCGACGATCTGGGTCTCGCCGATGACGCGTGCGGCGGGCTCGGGCGTGTCGCCGTCGGCGAGGTTGGCGTTCTTGACCTTGGCCATGGTGTGCATGGCGTGCACCAGGGGCACGCCCCAGCGCTGGGCGGCCAGCCAGCCGACGTGGCCGGAGAGCCAGTAGTGGGAGTGGACCAGGTCGTAGTGGCCGGGGCGGTGTCCGGCCCAGGCCTGCATCACGCCGTGGGTGAAGGCGCACAGCTGGGCCGGCAGGTCCTCCTTGGCCAGTCCCTCGTAGGGGCCCGCGTCGACGTGCCGGACGAGGACGCCGGGCGCGAGCTCGACGACGGGCGGGAGGGCGGCCGCGGTGGCTCGGGTGAAGATCTCCACCTCGATGTTGATCGCGGCGAGGCGCTGGGCCAGCTCCACGATGTAGACGTTCATGCCGCCCGCGTCGCCGGTGCCCGGCTGGTGCAGCGGTGAGGTGTGCACGGAGAGCATCGCCACGCGGCGGGGCCTGCGGTGCAGCCGCAGCCGCGGCGGTGCGGCGGGGGAGCGCCGCCCGAGCCTCGCGATGTACTGGCTCACGTGGCGTTCCTCCTCGCTGCGGGCACGGCTGGGAGAGGGCGTAGGACCCTCGGGGACGTCAACATCGGAACGCCGCGTTCCCATTTCCGCGCGGCGCCGTCGGTGGCGGTCTTTGCCGAAACATTGCCTTGTCTAGCTCAACCGTTCGAGTGCGGGGTGCGTGCCGGTGGGGGCGCACGCGCGGCGGTCCGGGGGCGGGTGCCCCCGTACGGTCGTCCGCGATCCGGGGGTGGGTGTCCCCGTAACCTCGTCCGTGGTCCGGGGCCAGGTGTCCCGTACGGCCGTCCGCGGTCCGGGGGCGGGTACCCCCGTACCCTCGCCCGCGGTCCGGGGGCGAGTACCCCCGTACCCTCGCCCGCGATCCGGGGGCGAGTACCCCCGTACCCTCGTCCTCATGACACCGCGTCCCGCCTCCGCCCCCGTGGGCACGGTGACGCGCGGCACCACCAACCCCAACCGGCTGCGCCGCATGGACCGCTGGATCGCGGCCGCGCACGGCGCCGAGCTGCGCCGCGCCGCCGACCCGCTCGCCGTCGACCTCGGCTACGGCGCGGCGCCCTGGACCGCGCTCGAACTGCTGCACAGGCTGCGCACCACGGCGCCCCGCACCCGGGTGGCAGGCGTGGAGATCGACCCGGCCCGGGTCGCCTCGGCGCGGCCGTACGAGCGGGAGGGGCTGGTGTTCCTGCGCGGAGGCTTCGAGATCCCGGTGCCGGGCAGCCCGGTCCTGGTGCGCGCGGCGAACGTGCTGCGCCAGTACGACGAGGGGGAGGTCGCCGGCGTGTGGCGGCGGCTGTGCGCGCGGCTCGCCCCGGCCGACCCGGCGGCCGGCTCGCGTGGCGGGCTGCTGGTCGAGGGGACCTGCGACGAGATCGGACGCCGGCACGTGTGGGTCGCGCTCGGCCCCGAGGGACCGCGCACCGTCACCTTCGCGACCCGGCTCGGCTCCCTGGACCGCCCGTCCGACCTGGCCGAACGCCTGCCCAAGGCGCTCATCCACCGCAACGTCCCCGGCGAGCCGGTGCACGCCTTCCTGCGCGACTTCGACCGCGCCTGGGCCGCCGCCGCGCCCTACGCCTCGTACGGCGCGCGGCAGCGCTGGATCCGGGCCGTGCGGGACCTCACGGCCGACTGGCCCGTGACGGACGGTCCGGCACGGTGGCGGCAGGGCGAAGTCACCGTGCGGTGGGGGGCGTTGGCGCCGCGCGGGTGGTGACGTCGGCTCGGCACAGGTGGTGACGACAGCCGCGCGGGTGGTGCCGACACCGGAGGCCCGGCCTCCGCGTCTCCGTCCGGGAACGATCTCCCCCGGCCGTTCGTCACACCGGCGGGGCGAACGGCCGTACGGGGAACAGCGGGACGGAAGGGGCGTTGTCCACAGCCCCTGTCGTTTCGGGCCCGTGCATGGCAGCATCCCTTCGACAGCGGAAAGTTACTGACGATTAACCAGGCGGGGGTGCACGCATGGGGGCAGGCAAGCGCGGGATGCTGACGGCGGCCGTGACCGTGGTCTGCGCGGTCACCGTACTGGCCGTGCCGGGAACGGCGTTCGCGGCGCCCACTCCCCCGCCGGGCCCGGGCCCGGGCGCGCAGGCGAGCGTCACCGTGGTCACCAGCGACGAGGAGCTGGAGGCCGTCCGCAAGAAGCTCGACGCGCTCTACCGCGCGGCCGCCAAGGCCACCGACGCGTACAACGCGGCCGAGGAGAAGGCCCGGCAGCAGACCGCGCAGGTCGTCCGGCTGGCGAAGAAGATCGTCGAGGGCCGGGAGAAGCTGGCCGACCTGAAGACCCGCGCGGGCGCCGCGGCGGCCGCCCAGTACCGGGGCGGCGGGCTGCCGCCCGAGGCCCATCTGGTGCTGAGCGACGACCCGCAGGAGTTCCTCGACGGCGCGGGCCGGGTCCGCCAGGGCCAGCACGCGGCCAAGGGCCTGATCGGCGAAATGACGCGCACGCAGGCGGACTTGGAAGAGTACGCCGAGGACGCGCGGGAACAGATGCGGAAGCTGGAGGCGGGCCGCAAGGTCAAGGCCGCCGCGCAGAAGCGGATCGAGCGGCAGATCAAGGCGGCCGAGAAGCTGGAGGCCGCGCTCGAGCAGGAGGAGAAGGAGCGGCTGGCCCGGCTGGAGCGGCAGGCCGCCGCCCGCGCCCAGGCCACCTGGCTGAGCTCCGGCGTGCTCGACGAGCTCACCTCGAAGGCGACCGCGCAGGGCCGCAAGGCCGTGGCGTACGCCACGGCGCAGATCGGCAAGCCGTACCAGTGGGGCGCGGAGGGTCCGAACACGTTCGACTGCTCCGGGCTGACCTCGCAGGCGTGGCTGGCCGCCGGGAAGACCATCCCGCGCACGTCGCAGATGCAGTGGCAGCAGCTGAAGCGCGTCGACGTCAAGGACATGCGGCCCGGCGACCTCGTCATCTACTGGGCCGACGCCAGCCACGTCGGGATGTACGTGGGCGACGGGACGATCGTCCACGCGCCCCGTCCCGGGCGCACGGTGACGCTCGCCGGCGCCGGCTCCATGCCGATCCTGGGCGTCGTACGGCCCGACCCGGGCACGGAGTGAGGTCTCAGGGGCGCCGGCGCCGGGCTCAGGGCCTTGTCCGACGGCCCCAACGACCCGGTGACACGGGCCACGTGACCCACCACACGTGGATCTCGGGGTCAACGCGCCGTGGACGTGACGTTCGTCATTCCGGCGGCATCTCCGGCCTGTCCAACTGCGGTAGCAAACGCGGCATATGACAGCGGCCGTTGGCCGGGCGGCGTGGTTCACACCATTCCGCTGCGGCGCGGTCACCCGCTATGGTCCCCGTTCGAAGGGGCATCCCCCGCCCGCTCACGCCGGACACACGCGGGGGACAGGGCCGAGATCCGTCGCCCCCGCCATGCCCTCGGGGGGAGGGAAGGAACCCGGAACAATGCCCGCACCCGTACCGCGGCAGAGAGCGATCCCGGCCGCGGAAGGTGGTCAGGGGCCGGTCGCCGCACCGAACGAGTCCGCACAGGAGTCGCCCGAGAACCGGACGGCGGCCCCCGGCGCGGCCGCCCCGTCCGCCACGGCGACGACCGCGACCGCCACCACACCCGCGCAGCTCACACTGCTGCTCATCGAGAACGACCCCGGCGGCACGCCGATCGTGCCCGACCTGACCGACCAGGCCGGGCGGCCGATTCGCATCCGCACCGCCCGCAACCTCACCGAGGCCGAGCGGCTGCTGACCGACGACGTCCACTGCATCCTGCTGGACCTGGCACTGCCCGCGCCCGGCCGGGCGGACGACGGCGACGAGCTGGCCGTCCTGCGGCACGTCCTGGAACTGGCGCCCCGGCACGCCGTCCTCGCCCTCACCGGCGCGGACGACACCGAGCGCGGCGCCGAGGCCGTACGGGTCGGCGCACAGGACTACCTGGTCCGCGACGAGCTGGACGGCCGACTGCTGAGCCGCGCCATCCGCTACGCGGTGGAGCGCAAGCGGTCCGACTCCGCGGAGCGGCGGCTCGCCGAGGGCCGGCTGCGCGCCCAGGAGAACCGCCGCCTCGAGCGCGGCCTGCTGCCGACGCCGCTGCTGGACGGCTCCCCGCTGCGGTTCGCCGCCCGCTACCGGCCCGGCCGCTCGCGCGCCCTGCTCGGCGGCGACTTCTACGACGTGGTCCGCACGCCCGACGGGACCGTGCACGCCATGATCGGCGACGTCTGCGGGCACGGCCCGGACGAGGCGGCGCTCGGCGTGGAGCTGCGCATCGCCTGGCGGGCGCTGACCCTGGCCGGGCTGTGCGGGGACCAGCTGCTGAGCACGCTCCAGCAGGTGCTGGAGCACGAGCGTCCGGACGACGAGATCTTCGCGACGCTGTGCACGGTGGACATCGCCCCGGACGGCCGCCGGGCGGGCCTGTGCCTGGCCGGCCACCCGTCACCGCTGCTGGCCCGCCCCGGCGTGCCGGCGCGGCTGCTGCCGTACGACAACAACGGCCCGGCGCTCGGGCTGCTGCCGGGCGCCCGCTGGCCGCGGATGCAGGTGGAGCTGGGCGCCGAGTGGAGCCTCATGCTCTACACCGACGGTCTGATCGAGGGCCGGGTCGGCGACACCGGCGAGCGGCTGGGCCAGGACGGCATGGTGGAGATGATCCGCCGCAGGCTCGCCGAGGGCCTGAGCGGTGAGGAGCTGCTGCGCACGGCCGTCAACGAGGTCCGCGACCTCAACGGCGGCGAGCTGACGGACGACGTGGCGGTACTGCTGCTGGACCGGACCCGCTGAGGCATCGGGACGGCCGCGGGCCGTCCGGGGCCGTTCGCGCAGGTGCCCGCGCCCCTTCGGGCGCGGTCACAGCAGCGCCTTCAGGGGTCAGCGCCCGCCGTTGTAGGGCCCGTACGGGCCGTCACTGCTGGAGCCCCGGCGGGACCGGCCGCCACCCGGCAGGCCACGCAGCGCGGGCCGCACGTCCACCATGTACACGATCGTCGCGATCAGGCCGATGATCGGCAGGAACGACAGGATGTTGAAGATCAGGTTCACCACGAAGGCGAGCCCCAGGATGATCAGCCAGAACGGCTTGGTCTTCTTGTCCGCCGCGCGGTAGGCGTCCTCACGGCGGACGGCGGCGTCGATCAGCGCGAAACCGCTGAACAGGATCAGAGCCATGCTCAACAGCCACATGAAGTTAGCGAAGCCCTGCATCAGCACTACGTCCACCACCCGTAATCGGCTCGTCCACCGCGCCGTCGTCCTTGCCGCGCCGCCGACGGGCGCCACGTCGTCTTCCCGCCGTCACCGTACCCGCATACGCCGGTCGGCTACCCGGAAGAACGGGCCGGGCACCGCGTAAGTGCCCGGCCCGTACCGTTCCTCCCCGTCCGTACCGCTCAGCGCGGTCCGGCGCCGCTCACTTGGCGGGCGGCGTGGTCTTCTTCGCCGTGGCCTTGCGGGCGGCCGGGGCCTTCTTCGGGGCGGCGGGCTTCTTCGCAGCGGCCTCGGCCGGCGTGACCTCCGCCGGCTTGGCCTCGACAGGCTTCTCGGCCGCCTTGGCCCCGGCCGGGGCGGCCGCCGGCTTCGGGGCGGCCGCCGGCTTCGGCTCGGCCGACGGCTCGACGGCCACCGCGATGTCCTCGATGCCCTCGGCGGCGTCGCCGCGCCAGGTCTTCACGGCCTGCTCACCGTGCTCGGCGAGCTTCTCGTAGGTCTCGCGGGCCTTGACCGCGTACTCGGCGGCCACGCCCACGCTGCGCAGCGCCAGGTCCTGGGCGGTCTCGCCGAGCTTCTTCAGGTCGGTGTCGATCGTCCCGAACAGCTCGTTGGCCTTGGCCTGAAGGGTCTCCTGCGTCTCCCGGACGCGGACGGTCACCCGCTCCTGGACGGCCTTGGGGTCGGTGCCGCGCACGGCCTCGATACGGGCCGGGGCCTCGGTGCGCAGCTGCTCCACCAGGGCCGGCACCTTCCTGGCCTGCTGCAGCGCCAGGTCGGCGGTGCCGGCGGCGAAGTAGAGCGGCTTGGGGTCGCTGAAGGTCTTGCGCAGGTCGTCGGTGATGGCCATGGTGATGGTCCTCCCGGATGTCGTTTCGGCTGAGGGTCTGTGTGGTCCGCGGCGGGCGGCCGGTGCCCTGGCCGGCTCAGCCGGCCGTCCGTCGCGGACCGCTGTCGTCGCCGCCGGCCTCGGGGCCGGGGCGCTCGGCGGGTCTGCCGCCCTTGCTGGTGGAGGCCTCCGTGCCCGGCTGGGACCCGACGGGATCCACCTCACCGTCTTCGGTGCCCCCGAATCCGTTCTCCTTGCGGAAGGACTCGTAGATCTGCAGGAGCACCTGCTTCTGGCGCTCGGTCAGGGTGGGATCGGCGAGGATCACGGCGCGCGTCTCGACCTCGTCCCGGTCACGCTCCGCGTCGAGGATCCCGGCACGGACGTACAGCGTCTCGGCGGAGATGCGCAGCGCCTTGGCGACCTGCTGGAGCACCTCCGCGCTGGGCTTGCGCAGCCCGCGCTCGATCTGGCTCAGGTACGGATTGGACACCCCGGCGGCGTCGGCGAGCTGCCGCAGCGACAACTGCGCGTTGCGCCGCTGCTCGCGCAGATACTCACCGAGACCGCCGACGTTCAGGGATGCCATGCCCTCCACCATGACGCACCGCGCTAACAATTGCAAGCACCCTGCTTGCAAGAGTGCGCTACCTCTCCGCGCGATCCGCTGTGACCGAGCAAGACAGTGGTCACCTGAGCAGGACAACTGTCACCGCTCGGCTTGGCGGACTCCCGTGCAGGCGAGGACCGCGCCGGCGTCGTCGGCGAGGAAGAGCGTGAAGGCCCACGCCGGTCCATCTGTCGTCCTCGCGTGCGGTCCCGTTGTCTCAGTCGTTGGAGTGGAGCTCAGGTCGGGTCCAGAGGGTGAGGTCACTGCTGGTGGCGACCGCCAGGGTCAGGCCGGAGGGAGAGAACCCGGCCGCGCGGAGTTCCGAGTACTCGGAGTGGAAGATGTGCCACCACGTTCCTCCTGCCGGGCCTGTGTGGGACCCGCCGTCGGCGGAGAGGATGACGCGGTCGTGCGGCCAGTCGGGGCTGACGACGTCCAGGGTCCAGCCGTCCGGTGTGGTGCTGTGCAGGCCGCCGCCGAAGAGACCGGCGATGCGCACCGGGGCGCCTGCGATCGGGCCGAGCCCGGGGCAGACGAGGTCCGGGTGGGCATCGGGCGTGCTCGTTTCGAGGTCGGGGTCCCTGTCGCGGGCGATCTTCTCGCCGGTGACCGCGTCGAAGAGTCCGTGGCCGTCGCTGGACACGACCATGACGAGGTCGTGTCCGCTGTCGGGATGAACGGCGAATCCGATACCGAGGAGGCCCCCGATGGGCGTTCCGCGGTCCAGCACCGGCTGCCACGGCTCCGGGGTCGGCAGGACGGGGGCGGCGAGGTAGCGCTCGCGCCGCTTCTGCTGGTACTCCGTGATCAACTCGTCTCCTCGGTGCGATTCGCGTCGCGGGATCTACCGATGAACTCTCGTTGCTCATGGGCAGATATTCGGTTGCCGGTCGGCGGGGTGGCGGATGCAATGTCCGGCATGGTGACTCAGGTCCGCCCGCCACGACCAGATGAAATGGCCGCGTACTACCGGGTATTGCCGTTCGCGAACGGGCTGCCGAAGTGGGAGCCGGCAGACGCTGCGTGGCATGGTGGTCCCGAGCCGTGGCCCCCGCAGCGCGCCCCCGCGACCGCAGAGCAGCTCGATGAGTGGGCAGAGGCCGATGTCGAAGATGAGTCCTTCCACCCGATCGCGACGTTCGTCGATGGCACATGCGTCGGCGCGTCGGCCACCCTCTCCTTCGAGGTGACCGTCTCCGGCGGGGGGACGGTCAGGATGGCCGGCGTCACTGCCACCGGGGTGATCGCGACCCACCGCCGACGCGGTTACTTGCGGCAGATGATGCAGGCCATGTTCGCATCGGCCTTGGACCGAGGCGAGCCGTTGGCGATGCTCAGCGCGAGCGAAGGCAGCATTTACGGGCGGTACGGATTCTCGCCGGCGACCTACCGCGTCCGGTGGGAGTTGGCCCGTCACGAAGCCACCCTCCTTCCAGCAAAGACCGATCCCGGGTCGCTGGAGCTGATCGACGCCAGGCAGGCGAGGGCGGCATGGCCCGTGGTGCACGCGGGCGTGCGTGCATACCGCGTCGGTGAGCTCACTCCCCGCCCCGGACGCTGGGACGGGCTGTCCGACGAAGCAGACGGCACGAACGGACCCATGCGGTATCTCGTCCACCGTGACCAGCGCGGCGAGGCAGACGGCATCGCCAACTTCCGACTGCCGTGGTCCTCGACGGCGGACAACGCGGGAACGCTCGTCGTGGAAGCCCTGGAGGCGACGAATCCGACGGCCTACCGCGCCCTGTGGAGTGTGCTGATCGACTTCGATCTCACCAAGACCATCGTGGCACCCGGCCGTCCACGCGACGAACCCTTGCGGTGGATGCTCACGAACCCACGCGCGATGCGCATCACCCGCCAATCGGACAACCTGTGGGCGCGTCTTCTCGACGTCCCCCTCGCCTTGACACAACGGTCGTACGACACATCTGGCGAGCTGAGGTTCACCATCGACGGCGACCGGATGTGCCCGGCGAACAACCGGACTTGGCATCTCCGGGCAGACGGTGCTGCGGTGACGTGTGTTCCGACCAACCGGGTGGCGGACATGACCATCACGGTCCAGGCGCTCGGTTCGCTCTACTTCGGCGGCATGTCGGCGCACGACCTGGCGTATGCGGGCCACATCACCCCGCACGCCGACGGCGCGATCGGGCAGCTGGCCCGGTTGTTCCGGACCGATCCGGAACCGCACAACTCCTTCGTGTTCTGACGAGTGATGCGGGACGACGGGTAAGGCCGTTGAGCCCACTTCGGGTATTGGTCATCAGTCCGTCGCGGACGACCGCACGCGAGTACTTCGCCAACGTGATCCGCGCCGAGGGCGGGCCGGTCTCGCGTTCCAGCTGGTCAGCTCCGGGTGAGGCGGGCTGCGCCGCGAGATCGTCGTCCGAGCGGTTGCGCGGGGCTCGCAGTCGTCAGGGCGCCGGCGCGGAACGGACCCGCCCGTTGGCCTGCTCCGGTGTCAACGGGTGGTGACGGCCAGGCTGACCACGTAGCACTCCTCGACCGTCCCGTCCGGGAAGGTCTCGGTCAGGATGTCCCTCTCCGCGGCCAGGAACGTCTCGGTGGCGTCTTCGCCGAGGACGAGGAAGTCGGAGTAGCTGGCGAGATTCGCGAGATGCGTTTCGAGCGGGACGCTCCTTGTCCACGACACCTGCCGGGTGAGGAAGGTCAGTTCGGGCGGCAGGCGGCGGAATCGCGCCATGGGGTCCGGTTCGCCGTCCTCGGCGCCGAAGAGGCGGCGCAGGCGGGCGTCCTGGGCGGCGATCCAGCCCACAGTGCTGTCCGCGTCGTTCCACCAGAGAGCGAGTGCGCCGCCGGGGCGCAGTACTCGAAGGGCTTCGGGGACGGACTTGTGCGGGTCGGTCCAATGCCAGGCCTGGGCATAGGTGAGGACGTCGACGGACTCCGAAGCCAGTGGCAGAGTGTCGCCGTCACCGAGCACGACCGGGACGTCGGGCAGTGCGAGACGGAACTGGGTGGCCATCGCGGGGCCGGGCTCGACCGCGACGACGTGGGCACCACGGGCATGGAGGAGCGCGGTCGCCAGCCCCGTACCGGCGCCGATGTCCGCGACGCGGGCGTCTTTCAAGGGGCGGCCGGCGAGTTCCTCGACCGCGTCGAGCAAGGTGGGCGGATACGAAGGACGGTTCGCCGCATAGCCGGCAGCGGCCTTGTCGAAGGAACGAGCCTGCGAAGTGGTCGTCATCCGACCATCCTCGGCGGCTGGAGCGGTCCTGGCGCAGCATTTGACGTACTTTCTCCCCAGCACGGCCTCACGGAGGCTTCTAGGCAACTGCCGGCCACCCTCACAGCCGCAGGTGAGGGTCACCGGTTGCCGGTCGGTGCACCGGTTCCGTCCGGGTGCCGGACCTGACGTGGGACCGGATCGGCCACGCGTCGAGCCCGCTGTTGACCTTCACCCAAGGGGAGCGCCCAGCATCGAGGTGCCGGGCGACGGGCCCGGTACGAGGAGGGACACGCATGGAGCTGCTGACCATCGGGGCGTTCGCGAAGGCGTCCCGGCTGTCGCCGAAGGCGCTGCGGCTGTACGACGAGCTCGGTCTGCTGACTCCCGCCCGCGTCGACCCGGACACCGGGTACCGCCGTTACGCGCCACAGCAGCTGGAGCAGGCCCGGCTGGTCGCCTGGCTCCGGCGGCTGGGCATGCCGCTCGCCCGTATCCGGCGGGTCTGCGCCCTGGAGGCGGGCGAGGCGGCCGGCGAGATCCGGGCGTACTGGGCGCGGGTCGAGGCCGACACGGCCGCGCGGCGGGACCTGGCGGCCTTCCTCGTCGACCATCTGACCGGGAAGGACCCCACCATGTCCCGCACCACCGCACCCCTCGCGCTCCGTTACGCCGCCCTGTCCGACACCGGGCGCGTCCGCGCGAGCAACCAGGACACCGCCTACGCGAGCTCCCGCCTGCTCGCCGTCGCCGACGGCTACGGCAGCGGCGGCGCCCCCGCCGGCGCGGCCGCCGTCGAAGCCCTGCGCAGTCTCGAGACGGAGACCGTCCCGGCGGGCGACCTGCTGGGCGCCCTCGAGGACGCCCTCGGCCGCGCCGAACAGGCCGTGCACGGCGTCTCCGCGCCCGGCGACGACGACACCGACGCCGGCACCACCCTCACCGCGATGCTGTGGACCGGCTCGCAGCTCGCCCTCGTCCACATCGGCGACTCCCGCGTCCATCTCCTGCGCGACGGGGAGCTGTTCCAGATCACCCACGACCACACGGTGGTGCAGTCGCTGATCGACGAGGGGCGCCTCACCCCCGAGGAGGCCGCCTCGCACCCGCAGCGGTCCCTGCTGATGCGCGCCCTGGGCCGGGGCGCCGACTCCACGCCCGACCTGCGCCTGCACGACGCCCGCGCCGGCGACCGCTACCTCCTCTGCTCCGACGGCCTGTCCACGGTCGTGCCCGCCGGGGACGTCCACCGCGTGCTCTCCGGCACGCCCGAGCCCGAGGCGGCCGTCCGCGCGCTCGTCGACCTGGCCAACGCGTCGGGCGGCCCGGACAACGTGAGCTGTGTGGTCGCGGACGTGGTGGAACAGCCGTAGGCATTCCGGTCACCCGTCGGCGGGATCGGCGCGAACCCCCGCTCGCCCGGTCCCGCGTCCGGCACGATGAGGCATGCTCCCGGACCACTGGCATCTCACCACCGACGTCGAGGACTTCCTCACCCGGGCCGGCGACCTCCTGCGCTCACGGCCCGCCCTGCA
The DNA here is from genome assembly GCF_042647945.1 of Streptomyces lusitanus. Lineage (NCBI taxonomy): Bacteria > Bacillati > Actinomycetota > Actinomycetes > Kitasatosporales > Streptomycetaceae > Streptomyces > Streptomyces lusitanus. Next base: position 73,375 of record NZ_JBHRWL010000001.1, on the reverse strand, counting down.
CACCACACCGCTGACGGACGTCGAGAAGCTCCGCCAGCTCCGCCTCCCCGGCGCGGGCCCCTGCGTCCTCGGCCGGCTGGAGACGGGGGGCGAGGTCCGCGCGGTCTGCTACCTCACCCCGCGCGGCCGTCTCGGCCTCACCCCGCTGACCCCCGACGACGCCGGCGCCCTCGCCGCCCGCCTGGCGGCCGACGGCCACTCCCCCGCCCAGGTCGTCGCCGACCAGGACACCGCCGACGCCTTCGCCTCGGCCTGGCGGAAACACACCGGCGCGACGCCCGAGCTGTTCTGGCACACGCACCTCTACCGCCTCGGCACGCTCACCCCGCCCCGCCCGCACCCGGAGGGCCGGGCCCAGGCCGCGGGGGCGGCGGAGCGCGACCTCGTGGTGGACTGGTGCCGGGAGTTCTGCGTCGAGGTCGGCGAACAGCCGTCGATCGACCTGATCGACGCCGGCGACTGGACCCGCTCCCGCTTCGGCGACCGGCACTTCACCTTCTGGCGGACCCAGGACGGCACCCCCGTCTCCATGGCGGCCGTCACCCCGGTCACCGGCGGCATGGTCCGCGTCGACCCCGTCTACACCCCGGCCCGCCACCGGGGCCACGGCCACGCGGGCGCGGTGACGGCCGCCGTGAGCCGGGCGGCACTCCACGCGGGCGCCACGGACGTCGTCCTGTACGCGGACCCGGCCAACCCGACCAGCAACGCCCTGTACCAGCGCCTCGGTTACGTCCGTCTCACGGACTGCGCGGGGTACCGGTTCACGTACGACTTCGGGTACGACGGGCAGACTGCCGGCTAGGGGCGGTGGCGCGGACGGCACCCCCGAAAAGCGGTGGCCTCCCGCTCGGCGTGGGGACCAGACTTCCCGGGTGACGTCGCTGCACGAGAACGAGATCGCCGTCGACGAGGACCTCGTCCGGTCGCTGCTGCGGGCGCAGTGCCCGCGATGGGCGGACCTGCCGCTGCGGGCCGCCGGCGCGGGCACGGACAACACCATGTACCGGCTGGGCGACGACCTGCTGGTCCGCCTGCCCCGCACGGCGGACGGCGGGCCGTCGCTGCGCAAGGAGCAGCGATGGCTGCCCCTTCTCGCGCCCCGTCTCCCCCGCCGGGTGCCGGAACCCGTGCACGCCGGGACGCCCACCGACGCCTACCCGGTCCCCTGGGCCGTCCACCGCTGGATCGACGGCGAGGACGTCGGCCCGGACACGGTCCGCGACTGGGACGCCTTCGGCGCGGACCTGGCGGAGTTCGTACGGGAGTTGCACCGCGTCGACCTGATGGGGGCGACGCGGGAGGACGGCCTGTCCTGGTATCGCGGGGGCACCCTGGCGCCGTGCGACGAGTGGGTCCGGCCGTGCTTCGACGCGTGCCGGGGCGTCGAGGGGCTAGACCTCGACGTCGACACGCTGGAGCGGCTGTGGCGGGAGGCGCTCGCCCTGCCCGACCCCGCCGGACCGCACGTCTGGCTCCACGGCGACCTCAGACCGGCCAACCTCCTGGCCCGCGACGGCGCGCTCCACGCCGTGATCGACTTCGGCGCGCTCTCCGTCGGCCTCCCCGACGCCGAGCACGCCCCCGTCTGGGACCTCCCGCCCGAGGCCCGCCGCGCCTACTGGGACGCCCTGGCTCTCGACACCCCGACCTGGCTCCGCGCCCGCGCCTGGGCGATCGCGGTCGCCGTCGCCGGCATCCCGTACTACTGGCACACCTTCCCGGAGTTCGCGCGGGAGTGCCGCAGCCGCCTCGCGGCGATTCTCGAAGCGACTGGAGGGACCGAGGAGCCGCTTGCCGACACACTGGCCCCATGACGACGCTCTCTGATGCCGCCAAGGCCGACCTGCACCGCTATCTCCAGGAGGCGCGGGACGCGCTGCTGTGGAAGCTGGAAGGGCTGTCCGAGTACGACGTCCGGCGGCCGCTGACGCCGACCGGGACCAATCTGCTCGGGCTGGTGAAGCACGCGGCCGGGGTCGAACTCGGGTACCTCGGGGACACGTTCGGGCGGCCCTCCGGGGAGCCGCTGCCGTGGCTCGCGGAGGGGGCGGAGGTCAACGCGGACATGTGGGCCGGCCCGGACGAGACGCGCGGCGACGTCGTCGGGCTGTACCGGCGGGCCTGGGCGCACGCGGACGCCACGATCGCGGCGCTGCCGTTGGACACCACCGGCACGGTGCCGTGGTGGCCGGAGGACCGCGCCGGGCTGACCCTGCACCACGCCGTGGTCCGCGTCATCGCCGACACCAGCCGGCACGCGGGCCACGCCGACATCCTGCGAGAGCACCTGGACGGCGCGACGGGCGAGCGGCCGGGAGCCACCAGCCTGCCGTCGGCCGATCCCGCCTGGTGGGCGGCCTACCGCGCCCGGCTGGACCGGGCGGCGCGGGAGGCCGCCGAGCGCCCGGACCGCGCCACCCCGTGATCAGCCCTTCACCGCCCCCGCCGTCAGCCCCTGCACGATGTGCCGGCTGGCGAAGGCGAACAGCACCATCGTCGGCAGGATCGTCAGCACCGCCGCCGCGGACATCGAACCCCAGTCGATGTTGAAGCTGGAGATGAAGCCGTTGAGCGCGGTCGGCACCGTCTTGTTCTCGTCGCTGTTCATCAGCGTCACCGAAAGGAACAGCTCGTTCCAGCAGTTGACGAAGTTGAAGATGAACGCGGCGACGATCCCCGGCCGCATCACCGGCAGCAGCACCCGCAGCAGCGCCCCGAGCCGGGACAGGCCGTCGATCATCGCGGCCTCCTCCAGCGCGTCCGGGACGTTCTCGAAGAAGCCGCGCAGCATCACCGTGCAGAAGGGGATGCACACGGCGATGTAGACCAGGATCAGCCCGAGCGGGTTGTCGACCAGCCGGAGGTCGGTCATCAGCAGGTACAGCGGGCCCAGCGCGATGAACGACGGGATCATCTGCGTGACCAGGAACGCCATCAGCAGCGCGGACTTGCTGCGGAACTCGAACCGGGCGAGGACGTACGCCGAGAGCGTCGAGACGGCGGTGGCCACCGCGCCCGCGACGGTCGACACGACCAGGCTGTTCACCAGGTACGTGCCGAAGTCCGCCTTGCCGAACAGGCCTTGGTAGTTCTCCAGGGAGAACCGCTCGGGCCAGTAGGCGATCGGGAAGGTGAAGATGTCACCGGGGTCCTTCAGGGACGTGACGGTGATCCAGTAGAGCGGGAAGAGGGAGAAGACGAGCCAGAGCCCGAGGAAGGTGAACTTCGCGGCCCGGCCGGCCGAGGTTTCCTTGCCGATCATGCCCGCACCCCTCGCTTCCCGGTCCTTCCGGCGCCCCGACGGCCGCCGCCCCGCTCCCGTGTCGCCGTCAGGAAGAACGTGGCGAACACCAGCAGCACCGCCACCACCAGCAGGCCCAGCGCGGACGCCTTGCCGTAGTCGCCCTGCTGCGTGATCTTGATCATCCAGGTGGTCACGATGTGCGTCTCGTCGTTCGGCCCGCCCCCGGTCATGCCGAAGATCAGGTCGGGGAAGTTGAAGATCCAGATGACCCGCAGCAGCACCGTGAGCACCAGCGTCACGCGGATGTACGGGATGGTGATCCGGAACAGCGTCCGCGCCTTGCCCGCGCCGTCCAGCGCCGCCGCCTCGTACAGCTCGTCCGGGATCGACTGGAGCGCGGCCAGGATCATGATCGCGAAGAAGGTCACCCCGTACCAGACGTTGGCGACCAGCACGGCGATCATGGCGGTGTCGGGGTCGGCCAGCCAGGCGACCGGCTCGTCGATCAGGCCCGCCCGCTGGAGCAGGTCGTTGACGACGCCGAACTCGCTGTTGAACATCCAGCGGAACAGGATGCCGATGAGGAACCCGGAGATCGCCCACGGGAAGAAGATCAGCGCCTGGTAGAGCCCGCGGAGGCGGAACCTGCGCCGCAGCCACAGCGCGAGCGCGAACCCGATCACCAGCTGCGGCACGATCGAACCGACCACCCACAGCGCGGTGTTGCTCAGCACCGTGCCCCACGCGGGGTCGGTGAAGACCTCCCGGAAGTTCTTGATCCCCACCCACGAGGTGTCCGTGAGGTCGGTGAGGTTCCAGTTCCGGAACGCCATCTGGCTGCCGGCGATCATCGGGTAGTAGGTGAACACCGCCACGAAGACCGCCGCCGGCGCCATGAACGCGGCGACGACCAGACCGCGCCGGGCGGTGAACTCCCGCCGCCTGCGGCCTCCCGCGCCGCCCGGCCCCGGGCGGGCGCCCTCCTTGCGGACGGAGGGCGCCGCGGTCACGCCGGACGTGGGCGTGGACGTACCGGACATGGTCACTTCTTCCACTTCTCGGTCCAGTACGCGTCCCAGCCGGCCAGCAGCTCCTTCGGCGTGAGCTTGCCGAGGATCATCTTCTGCACGTCCGTGTCGGCGCGCTGCTGCCACTCCGTCCACCACGCGACCCCGCGCGGCTGGGTGACGACCAGGTACCGGTCCGGGTTCTCCGTCATGGTGACGTAGCTGGCCCACGGACCCGTGCGGTAGAACTCGTCCTCGGCCGCCGCCTTCAGGATCGGCACCAGGCTGTTCCCCTTGGTGAACCGCGTCGACGCCTCACCCTCGGAGAGGAACTGCACCAGCTTCACGGCCTCGGCCTTGTGCTCGCTGCCCTCCGCGACACCCCACCCGGCGGTCGCCAGCGGCTGCACGGTCTTCCCGGTGGGCCCGGCCATCAGCGGCGCGGTGCTCCACTGGTTCGCGTCGATCGACTTCGACTCCGAGACGGTGGCGATGACCTCGGGGTCCTGGAGCAGGAACGCGGTCGAACCGTTGGAGAAACCCTCCACCATCTCCGGGTAGCCCCAGGCCACCGACGACTTCGGCGACGCCTCCTTGAACAGCTTCAGGTACATCTCCATCGCGTCCAGCGCCTCGGGCGCCGAGAAGATCGTCGTACCGTCCTTCAGCAGATAGCCGTTGGCCGGGTCGATCCGGTCGGCGACGTACGCCTCGATGGCGGCCGTGGCGTTGCTGTGCGCGTTGGCGCCGCCGCGGAAGGCGTAGCCGTACCGGCGCGACGACGGGTCGTGGATCTTCGACGCCTGCTCCAGCAGCTCGTCCCAGGTGGCCGGGGGCTTGTCGAAGCCGGCCTCCTCGATCAGGTCGGTGCGGTGGAAGAGGCTCAGCCCGTAGAAGCCGTACGGCACGAAGAACGTGCGGCCCTTGTCGTCCTCGGAGGCCGCGACGGCGTTGTCGGTCAGCGCCTCCCAGCCCTTCCAGCCGGCCAGGTCCTTCTTCATGTCGTACAGCCAGCCGTTGTTCGCCCAGGGGCCGACGGTGATGTCGCGGACCTCCAGGACGTCGACGCCGCTGCCCGACTGGAGCATCTGCTGAAGCTTCTGGTCGGCCTGCTCGGTGGGCGGCGAGACCAGCTTGATCTTGATCTTGGGGTTCTGCTTCTCGAAGTCGGCGATCAGCTCCTCGAGCAGATCGGTGCGGGCGGGGTTGGTCAGGCTCTCCACCATGTTGAGGGTGACCGTTCCGCTCTCACCGGGGCTCATGGTGGAGCAGCCGGTCAGGACCATCGCGGCGGCGGTGCCGAGCGCGAGAGCTGCCGTCCTTCTTCTCATCGTGCTGACCTCTTCCTTCGGGGACGGGGGCGACGGGCGGGGGGAGGCGCAGAGACGGGGGGTGCGGAGGATGGAGGGATCGGAGGATCGGGACATCGGGGGGCTCAGGGGCGGGCGGCGCGGGCCCACTCGCCGAGCAGGGGCACGCACCGCTCGGCGAAGTACTCGTAGTCCTCGGCGGTGTTGTAGAGATGCGCGGACAGCCGTACGTAGCCGGTGCCGCCGAACGCGGTGAACGCGGCCTCGACGCCCAGCTCCGCCGCCGCCCGGTCGCGCAGCGCGTCCGCGGCGACCCGGCTGTCGGCCAGACCGTCCGGCAGCCGCACCAGCCGCATGCCCGGCACCGGCATCCCGACGTCCACGCGGGCGTCCTCGCCGGTCAGCGCGGTGACGGCGGCGGCCACCACCCGCTCGCCGTACGAGGCCAGCTCGTCCATGTAGCGGCGGGCCGTGTCCCAGCCCCAGGTGCTGTCGACGAAGTCCAACGCGGTCTGCGCGGCGAGGTAGTTGGTGGCGTCGAGCGTGCCCTGCTGGTCGAACCGGTCCGGGTACGGGTCGGGCGCGCCCCAGGAGTCGATCAGCGGGTGGAGGCCGTCGCGGAGCGGGCCGCGGGCGACCAGGGCGGCGGTGCCGCGCGGGGCGCAGGCCCACTTGTGGAGGTTGCCCGCCCAGAAGTCGCAGGTCAGGCCATCGAGGGGGGCGGCGAGCAGGGCGGGTGCGTGGGCGGCGTCGACGAGGAACGGGACACCGCGCCGGGCCGCCTCCGCGCCGATCCGCTCCACGGGGAGCCTGCGGGCGGTCGCCGAGGTGATCTGGTCGACGACGACGAGGCCGGTGGCGTCGCCGACCTCGGCCATCACCGCCTCGTACGCCTGCTCCTCGTCCGCGTCCAGCGGCACCCGCGCGGTGCGGACCCGGCCGCCCCAGCGGCGGGCGAGGCGTTCGGCGCCCATGGTGACGGCGCCGTAGCCGTGGTCGGTGACGACGATCTCGCCGCCGGCCCTCTGCTCCAGGTTCGCGTACACGACGCTCACGCCGGCGCTGGCGTTGGGCACCAGGGCGAGGTCGCCCGCGTCCGCGCCGAGGAACGCGGCGATACCGGTCCGGGCCGCCGCGATCCGCCCCGGCAGCTCGGGGAACCACACCACCGGCGCCCGCTCCATCTCCGCCCGCAGCGCGTTCTGCCGCTCCTGGGCGACCAGGGGGACGGCGCCGAAGGAACCGTGGTTGAGGTGGCGCAGAGCGGGGTCCAGGGACCACGCGTCCACCGCGGGCCGGCCGTCGGCCAGCAGCAGGGGGCGGGGCGCGGTGCTGACGTCGGTCTCGCTCACATGACTCCCATCCGCGAGGGACATCGGACCAACGGGAGACCCGAAGGCCAAGACGTATGATGACTCGGGATGGTGGCACGGCATTTTCGGCCATGACAAGACCTGTGAGCCACAAGAAATCAGATGACTCGGGAATGTTGCACCGAAGTCATCTGACCTCTCCGCCCGCTACAGTGCACTTCGGGCGGGCGCGCCGGACGCGGCCCGCCAGGGGAGGCAACGGATGTCGGCAGTCGACAAGGCGTTCCACGGCCTGCGCCACATGATCGCCACGGGGCGGCTCGGCGCCGGGGAGCGCATTCCGCCCGAGGCGGACCTCTGCGAGGAACTCGGCGTCTCCCGGGGCTCGTTGCGCGAGGCGGTCCGGATGCTGGCGGCGCTGGGCGTGATCGAGCCGCGCCACGGCTCGGGCACGTACGTCTCGCAGCTGCGCCCCGAGGACCTGATCGGCAGCCTGTCCCTGACCCTCCAACTCCTGCCCCTGCCGGGCCTGCTGGAGGTCTACGAGATCCGCCGCGTCCTGGAGGCGCACGTGGCGGCGCAGGCGGCGGCCCGGGCCACCCCCGAGACGATCGGGACGCTGTTCTCCCTCATCGAGGCGATGGAGGCCACGGAGGACCCGACGGAGGCGTCCGAGCTGGACCACCGCTTCCACGCGGAGATCGCCCGCGCGGCCGGCAACCCCACCCTGGCCTCCCTCCTCGCGGTCTTCCGCGCCCGCTCCCGCAAGTACCAGGTCTTCACCCTCCCCGAGGGCCCCGACCTCCGCCGCAAGAGCGACGCCGACCACCGCGTCCTCGCCACCGCCATCGCCGACCGCGACCCGGGCGCGGCGGCGGGCGCGGCGGAGGCGCACGTCGCGCAGACGGAGCGGTGGCTGCGGGCGCTGATGCCGCCGGTGGAGGACGAGGACGCGTGAGCCGGCCCGGCCGGCCTGGTCACGCGGCTGCGCTGCGCCGCCAGCCGGGCACGGAGGCGAGCGCCCAGAGGTCGTCGAAATGCTTGTTCCACATCGTCACGACGGGGTCGGAGGCGGCGGTGCCGGGCGAGCAGACGTTGAGGTCCGTGGTGTAGCCCTTGGGGTCGTAGTACTCGGGGCCGGTGCGCTGGAGACGCATGCGGACCGACAGGTCGTAGAAGCCGTGCAGTACCTGCACCCGGTTGAAGATGCAGATCTTCTGGCCGGGTATTCCCGGATAGAAGCGGTACTCGCACCGGACAGCGAGGTTTCCGTGCCGGTTGAGCTGGTCCGCGAGTCCGGAAAGGACTCCTTCGTACTCCTCACATCGTCGGAGCAGGCGGTCCCGGAATGCCGGATCGTCCACATGCTGCCCGTCCGGCCCGACGCGGGCGGGGACAGCCATGGGCTGTTCGAAATCCGGCACGAGCATCCGTATCGACACCTCACGTGTCTGTCCAGGATTGACCGCCAGGGCCCTCAGTCGGTTGTAGAGCTCGTGTTGCAGGGTCTCCCCCGTGTAACCGAGGAAGCTGACCTCCACCTTGCGGGCCTTGAACGCCTCGCTGACGAACTCACCAAGATCGCTGGAGTTCACCGATGCAGGCGCAGGTTGCCGCACGGAGCTGGAGAGATCTTTCACCGCGTCGTACAGCACGTACCCGACCAGGCTGAGCAAAGCTCCGCCGAGGTACGCCTTGCCCTCTATCGCGTCCCCTACCGGCTGCACGAATTGGGCGACCAGCCCGACAACGAAGATTCCCCCGAGAATGAAGCGCGTGACCAGCGGCTCAAAGCGCTCCTGCGTTCGGCGTAACCGCTGTGCCATACCTCCGCCGGTCATCCCCCGCTCTGGCATGCCGAGCCCCCCTCCGTGTGTCGCACCGACACGCATGCGAGCTACCGGCTTGACATGCTCCCTCTAGACGAGGGCGCGGGCAAGGTAGGGGTTCGTCGTGGCACGGACGGGAAGGCCCAAGGCGCCGGTGGCGACCGCGAGGGTCACCCCGTACGAGGCGACCGCGCGGCGGACGTTGGGGGCGTCGAGACCATCCCGGGAGACGATGCGGTCGAGGTCCACGTATGCGGACCGAACGGCTTCAAGACGCCGGTACACCTGCCAGTCCTGCTGCCAGTCACGCGTGTACGCGGCCGGGAGGCTGCGCTCCCAGCGGCGGAACATGCGGTCCCGGATCTCCGGGCGGGTCGGGGTGAGGTGCATGTGACGGACCAGGTCGTACAGGGGGTCGCCGATCAGGGCCATCTCCCAGTCGATGAGGTTCAGCCCGCCGTCCCGGCGCACCAGGTTCCACGGGTTGAGGTCGCCGTGGAGGAGGGAGGGCCGGCGATGGCTGACCTCCTGCCGGGACAGGATCTGGTCGAGCCGGCCCGCGTCCGGGAGGCCCAGCTGCCGCGCGAGCTGCTGTGTCTTCCTGGGGAGCTCGGCGACCAGGCGGACCAGTTCGCCCGTGAGCCAGCGGTGGAAGCCCGGCTCGCCGGCCGCCGGGTCGAGCTGCTTGTAGTCCACCTGGGCCAGGGCACAGAGCTGGTCCACCAACATGTCCGCCTCGTGGGGCAGAAGGCCGTGCACCGGATGGTTCGGGGGCCGGTCGATGTCCTCCGGACCCATGTAGGTGTGAATCGCGAAGGGGTCGTTCGGGTACGTCTCGCCCAGCGCCAGAACCTTCGGCGCGTTCACGACGATGCCTGCTTCCTCGATACTGCGCAGCACCGCATGCTCGCTGAGGAAGTTCGGTTCCCGCCGGGTGACGTCGGGCAGCATGCGCCGTACGACGACCGGGTGGCAGACTCCCGGGACCCGGACCACGGTGTTGAGGTGAGCCGTGCCCTTGAAGACGCGGCCGGCCGGGGCCGCGCCCTCCACCGTCAGGGCGTCGAGGACCTCCCTCTCACCGAAGTAGTCCGGCAGCGGGAGGCGCCGGTCCGGCAGCCATCCGACGACCTCGGCGCGCCGCACGCCGCGCGACACCAGCCAGCGGAACAGGGCCCGCTCGATCTCCTTCGGCCCGGGCACGCTCCGCAGGCCGAGCGGGCGCGCGGCCGCGCGCAGCGCCCGGTCCACCTCGGCCGTCGCCTCGTCGAGGTTGTTCTGCGAGTACGCCTGTTCGAGGGACCGCGCGGCCCGCATCACGTCCGGGAACACGGACTGCGCGCGCTCGAAGTCGAGGTAGTGCTGGAGGTCCTTGGCCAGCCCGTTGACGGCCGCCGGGCGGATGCGGCGCACGGCCTCCTCCCAGGCGTGAACCACCTCAGGCCACTGGTGCTCCGGGTAGTGCATGCGCACCAGGTGGGTCGCCAGGTCGTGGAGGGGGTCGCCGTACGTCGCCAACTCCCAGTCGACACAGACCAGAGGAAGCGATTCGCCGTAGGAGACGATCACGTTGTCGCGGTGCAGGTCGGCGTGGAGCAGGCTGTACGGCCGCCTCGCCATGACGGGGGTGCGCTCGGCCAGCCGGACCAGGGCGTCCTCCGGGATGCCCAGCGCCGCGAACAGTCCACCGAACGCAGTCCAGTTGGGCCGGCGGATCTGCCGGTCGGCGAGGTGGGCGAGGGTGCGCAGGAACGCCTGGCTGTCGGTGTCGTTGCTCGGCCAGTGGGGCGGTAGCGCGGGCAGAGTGGCACGCCTGACCTGCGCCATCTGCGCAAGCAGACCAACCAGAGCACGGATGAGCAACGTGTCGAGAGGTTTGCCGTTCCCACAGACGCTGGACAGGGGCACGCCTTCCACATAGCTGTGGACGGCGAAACCGGGGCCCTTGGCGAGACATTGCGGCACGTGCGGCAGCGCGTCCTTCACCGCCCCGAGGATCTCGTCCTCGTTGTCCCAGGTCCTGATCACCACCGGCAGCGCCTCGGCCCGGCGGATGCGCACCGTCACCGACGTCCCCGGCTCACGGCCCAGCAGGCGCGCCTCCGCCTCCATCAGCGGCAGCACATAGTTCTGGTTGTGATGACCGCTGGTGGCCGTGCCGTTCCGGGTGGCGCGTGCCACGAAGCCGCGCAGCCAGTCGTCCGGCGCGGTGGGCACCCCGAGGGCCGGTCGGGGAAGAGGTGGTGCGCCCACTGGCCGCTCCGTGACGTACGAGGGAGACACAAATGACGGTAGGCATGCGGCCTCCGTATCCGCATGCGGAAGTCAACCGCATGGCGTCCGGCGCCGGGACGGGGGGTGTCACCCAAGTGCCCGAAGGTACGGAAGCCCGTTCCGGTCGCTGATGTGCTCCCTGGTACGAACGGGGGTGGAGCTTTTGCTCAATCGGTGGCCGGAATCGTACAGCACCACGTCACTGGGCGAGGTGGTTCCAAACCGAGTCGAATCACTGCTGCATGGTGTCCACGAACACGGTGCCGGGCGCTCCCGGATCGGCTGGGTCCTTGACGTGATGAGTGAGCGTGGCTCCCAGCCCCAGCACGTCCAGCGCGGTCACCACCTCGCCGTCCTCCAGCTCCAGCTGCCGCTCGATGATCTCGTACATGCCGTGCAGCGCCTCGACCGCGTTGAACAGGTAGAACTTGAAGGTCGGGGTGAGCGGGGCCTGTCGTATGCGCACGTCGACGGAGGGGACCAGGCCCTCGGTCTGGAGGTCCCTCAGCGCGCCGACCAGAGAGGCCGTGTGCGTCTCCGTGATGGCACGCAGCCGCGCCCGCATCCGGGAGTCGTCCGGGTCCTCCTTCACCCGCGGGTACGGCAGCGGAAGTGACGGGTCCGGAAGGAGCATACGGAGGGTGATGCGCTGGGGCGAGATGAAGCCACCGCGGATGCGCTCCGACTGGAGCCGGATGTGGGCGTCCAGGGACTCCGATGTGAGGGTGTAGACGTCGAGCGTGACCTCCGGCTGCTCGAACGCCTCGCTGATGAAGGGGGCCGGCGTCACTTGACCGCGCACGCGTGTCGCCTTGGCCGTCGACGACTGGATGCGCTGGACCTTGACGACCCGCGAGCCGCTGCCGCGCCGCGACTCGATCCATCCCTCGTTGCTCAGCTCCCGCAGCGCCCGCTGCACCGTGTCACGGGAGACGCCCAGTTCCACGGCGAGGGCGCGCTGCGCCGGCAGGAAGGCGTGGAGGGGGTAAACGTGTCCTATCCGCGCGCGCAACTCGTCGGCGACCCGCTGGGCCTCCCGCCCGCCGCCGCCCGACTCGCCACCCCTACCGGCCACGCCGGCAACGTACCGCTTCGAGTCCGCCGACGAACCAACTCCCCACGGTCCTGCCGGAAAACAGCCGTCCTGCTCACCGCCCTGATGATTCAGGCCTGACGCGGCTCCCGCACCAGCTTCAGCACCGGTTCCAGCGAGTCGACGATCATCTCCGCCCCCGCGTCCCGCAGCACCTTGTTCTTCCGCTCGTTGCGGGCATAACCGAGGAACGGAACCCCCGCGGCCCGCGCGGCCTGGAAGTCGGAGGGGGTGTCCCCGATCATCAGGGCCGTCGACGGGGCGGCGCCCATCGCGTTCAGGGCCCGGTGGATGCAGTGCGGATGCGGTTTCAGGTGACGGAGTTCCTGCGTGCGGCCGTAGATGTGCGGGGCGAAGCACTCCAGCAGGCCCCGTGTCGTGAGGTACTCACGCACCACCCGCGGCGAGTTGTTCGTGGTGATGGCCAGGCGGGCGCCCACCGCCGTCCAGGTGCGGACCAGGGGGTCGGCGTAAGGAGTGGGCCGGGCGGAGGCCGCGGCCTTCAGCTCCTCCTGGGTGAGGCGTTCCTCGAGTTCCGCGACGAGGTCGCTGCCGGGGTGCCGGCGGTCCACGGCGCGCAGGACGGCGTGCGGGTCGAGGGACTCGCGCTCGGACTCCGCGAGCAGGCCGTGCAGGCCCTGCCCCTCCAGCCACTCCACCAGGTCCCGGGCCACCCGTTCCGCCGAGTGGCCCGCGAACAGCCGGCAGACGGGGCCGTCGAAGTCCCACAGCACGACCCGGGCGCCTTCGATCAGGTTCCGCAGGTCGTTCGGTTCCGTCTCGGTCTCGGTTGTCACCGGTTCAGTCTGCTGCGTCTCAGAAGTCACTAGGAGAGTGTCAGGTCCGTCGTGATGGTTTCCCAGAGGGCGTCGAACCACTTCTGGGATTCCTCCACGAACGCCTGGTCCCGCCGGCCGGCCCGCTTGGCGAAGGAGAAGAGGAGGGAGGCGGAGCCGAGGGCGTCGTACATCTCCAGGGTCTGGCTCTCCCACTCCTCCTCGCGCCGGGTCAGCATGTAGTAACCGATCAGCGCTTCCTCGCCGTTGAGCAGGTACAGCTTCACCGGCGGGGTGAAGGGCAGCGCCCGGAAGGTCACGTGCACGTCGACGCCGTGCGTGGCGCGCAGCGCCTGGAGGTTGTGCTGGAGCACGCGGGCCTGGGAGTTGCGCTGGGCCAGCCACCGTTCGTGCACGGGGTCCTCGTCGCCGTCGCGGCCGTCGACCGGCACGGGGAAGGCGAGGTTGATCCGCCGGGACGGCAGCATGATGCGGACGTCGATCGCCTCGGGGCGCAGGCGTCCCTCGTGGATGTGCCGGACCGGCTCGCCCACCGCCAGCATGAAGCTCTCCGCGGTGAGGCACACGGCGTCGATCCGTACCCGGGGCGTGGAGAACGCCTCCGTCAGGCGCGGCGCCAGCCCCACCATCGTCGGCTGGGGCTCCTCCCGGGCGGGCGCGGGCGCGGCGATCCGGGGCGGGCTGCCCTTGCTGACGTTGCTGAGGAGGCCGTCGTCCTGGAGGGCGCGCAGGGCCTGGCGCACGGTGCCGCGCTCCACGCCGAACTCCTCGGCCAGCTCGGCCTGCGTGGGCAGCCGGTCGCCCGCCTTCAGCTCACCCCCGCGGATGCGTTCCCGCAGGATGTCGGCGATCTCCTGGGCCGAGAGCCTGCTGCTGCCGTTCACTGACACGTTCTCCTGGGCCACGACCAAACGCTACAACTTTGATCCATCTAAGGGGAGTTGTTTGAAAGTTGTTTATGAGTAGGAGCCAAGTGGGGACAACTTAATCAGAGTTGGTTGCCAACTTGGGGGAGTTGGCGGAAGTTAGCGTTCCGCTCCCTCGCCCGCCAGACGATCCACCGCCTCCACCGCCTCCACCGCCCGAAGGGGGTACACCATGCCCGTCATCGCCCTGATCTCCGCCGTCGTCGCCGTCACCGCCGAGCAGCTCGTCCAGTGGAGGTACGGCGCGGCCGGCCTCCTCGGTCTGCTGCTGGTCACCGTGGGCATCCACGCGAACCGGCCGGGCATCAGCTCCGCCGGAGCGGTGCTGCTCGCGCTGCTCGTGGCCCGCCCGGCCCTGTGACCGGCCCGCCCCGGCCGCCACGGGACCGTGGCAGGCCCGTACCGACCCCTGTGGGAGACGTCAGTCCGTGAGCTCCAGCTCCGAACTGATCGTCTCCCACAGTGCGTTGAACCACAGCTGGGACTGTTCCACGAAGGTCGTGTCCCGCAGTCCCGTGCCCTGCTCGAAGGCGAACAGCATCGACCGTACGCCCTGCGCGTCGTACGTCGGCAGGCTCTCCTGGCCGATCAGCGCCTCGGTGCGGGTCACCGTGTAGTAGGCGAACAGTGCCTCGGCGTTGTTGAGCAGATACAGCTTCACCGGCGGCGTGAAGGGCAGTGCCCGGAAGGTCACCCGCACGTCGATCCCGTGCGTCGCGCGCAGGGCCCGCAGGTTGTGGCGGAGCACCTGGCCCTGGGCGTTGCGCTGGGCCAGCCAGCGCTCGTGCACCGGGTCCTCGTCCCCCTGCCGCCCGCCGACCGGCACCGGGAAGGCCAGGTCGATGTTCCGGCTGGGCAGCAGCACACGGACGTCGACCTTGGCCGGTTTCAGCCGCCCCGCGTGGATCTGCCGCAGCGGCTCCCCGATGGCGAGGGTGAGGGAGACGGCGGTGAGGCAGACGGCGTCGATCTCCACGTGCTCCGCCTCGAAGGCCGAGGCTATCCGGGGTGCGAGCGCCACGGTGGTGGGCTGCGGAGGCGCCGCGGGGCCCGCCGGAACGCGGTCGGCGCGGTCGGCGACCGTCGCGGGCGCCCCTTTGGAGACGTTGGTCAGCAGATGTTCCGACTGAAGGATGCGCAACGCGCCCCGCACGGCCTGCCGTTCGACGCCGAACTCGGCGGCCAGCTGGGCCTGCGTGGGCATGCGCTGGCCCGGCCGCAGCGCTCCGGACCGGATCCGGGCGCGCAGCTCGTCGGCCACCTCACGATGCGTCCGCTGTGGCCGCTGTGGCTTCTTCCGTCCGTTGACGGAGGCGTGTTCCGGCTCCACGGCCAAACAGTACAACTTCTCGCCATCTTGCGGCAGTTCAGAGGAGGGTGGTTATAGGACTCTTCCAAGTGGAGATAACTAAGAACAAGTTGGTCACCAACTCGCCCAACCTGGCAGACCCACAGAGGGGTTGGCATACCAGGGAGGCGGTGGGGAGGCCACCGGACAAAGGGGGACCGCCATGCCGCTCGTCGCCGTCGTCGTCGCCGCCCTGGCCATCGGGTTCGAGCAACTCGTCCAGTGGAAGTACGGCCCGATGGGGATCATCGCCTTCGTCGCCCTCACCGTGGGCATCAAGGCGCGCTCCACCATGATCAGCGGCATCGGCGCGGTCATCCTCGTGATGCTGTTCGCCCAGTCCGGCTGACGGCACTCCGCACGGACCGCCGGCCGGGCTCCCTTCCGGAGGGGAGCCGGGAGCCCGCCGACGGGCAGCACCACCACAACCACAACCACAACTGAACAGCTCGCTACGGATGCACGATCACGCCCACCCGTCCGCCGGCGGAAGGAGGAAGCAGCAGCACTCAGCACTCAGGACAGCGACAGCACTCAGAAGATGTCCGGGCACCACGGTCGCCTGGACGTACGCAGCAGGGCGTCGGCCTCACGGGCGGCGCCCGCTCGTTCTTCCCGGGCCCGGCCCAGCGCCACCAGCCGCACCGCCGACTCGTCCCCCAGCCACAGCGTCGCCAGGTCCGCCACGTCCAGGGAGAGATCCGGGTTCTCGGTCGTCGGCGCGCAGGTCCCCGCGCCGTCGGCCGACGCCTCCACCCGGTACCGCCCGCCGGCCGGCCCGCCCGCGTCGGCCACCTCGAGCACCAGCGTCCCCGCGGCCCCGTACGTCCGCGCCTCCATCGCCCGTACGACGTCGAGAATCCGCACCCACAGGAAGTCGGCATGGGTGGTGACGGCGGCGGCGCGCGGGTCGGGCAAGAAGTGCGGAAGCAGGTCGTCGGGCGCCCGGTAGCCGCTCTTGACCCGGACCACCCAGTCGATCGAGCACAGGTACCGCCACAGCGCCCGCTCGGCGGCCGGGGTCACCCCGGTCAGCCACTTCACCTTGGCGGTGTTCAGCGGCTGCTTGGCGTCGCCCCAGGTGTCGTCCGTGGTGTAGGCGGCCATGCCCTCCACCTCGCCGGCGGCCGAGCGGTACACGACGTAGAAGGGCTCGCGGAACCCGGGAAGGAAGCGCACGGCGCCGGTGGTGAGCTGCCACCACAGCTCGTCGCGGCTGACCGCGCCCGGCTGGGACCGGCGCAGCCGCGCGTGCAGCTCGGGGCCGAGCTTGCGGATGTCCTCGGCGTCGACCAGGTCGAGCCGGCCGCCGTCCTCCGGGCCCGCCCAGCGCGGGTCGAGCCCGGCGCGCGGCACGTCGATCGTCCACTCGGTGGCCCAGGTGGCCGGGCCGAAGCCGTACCGCCCGTAGATCGGGTACTCGGCGGCGATCAGCGTGGCGACGACGTCCCCGCGCTCCTTCGCCGCCGCCAGGTCCTGGGCCATCATCCGGGTCAGCAGCCCGCGCCGGCGGTGGGTCGGGGAGACGGTGACGTTCGTGACCGCGTCGGCCGGCACGGCCGCCCCGCCGACCGCGGTGAGCTCCTGCGCGAAGGAACGGAAGGTGGCGACACACCGCCCGTCGTCGAAGGCGCCCACCGTGCGGCCGGGCGTGTACTGCGCCCGGCGCGCCTCGAGGAACTCCTCGCTGATGGTCGGTTCCCGGAGGAACCCGACGTTCATGGCCCGGCTCCAGTCGGGGAACTCGGACTCGTCGATGGGGCGGACGTCGATGTCGGCACGGGAGGTCATGGGCCTCACGGTAGGTCGGCCCCCGGGCGGGTGTCGACGTGGTTTTCCCCGCCCCTCAGGTCACATCAGCAGGTCGTCGACCTGCGCCTCCCCCTCCCGGTAGCGGCGGGTGATCTCCGCCCCGCACGCGTCGGCGGTGCGCTGGAGCCGCTGCCGGCGGCGCGACACCTGCTGCTCGTAGCCCACCAGCCGGCCCATCGCGGTGTGCAGCTCGCCGTCCGTGCGCGCGCCCAGGTCGGAGAGCTCCACCTCGGCGAGCATCTCGGCGGCCAGCCGCCGGTACTCCTCGCCCCGCGGTGTGCCCAGCGTCAGATGGCGCGCGGAGGACCGGTGGCGCGCGGGCGTGTCCCGCAGAATTTCCGGCAGCCGCTCCACGACCGAGGTCTCCCCCGGCGTGAGAGCCGCGGGCACCCCTTCCGGCAGGTCACGCCGGGCCAGCTCCGCGCGCAGGATGTCGATCCGCCCCTGGAGCAGCCGCCGTACATAGCTGAGATCGGCCTCGTCGCGCTGCGCGTCCCGCCGCATCGCGCGCAGCGCGGCCAGGCTCAGCCCGGTCAGATCGTCCTCCGCCCCTTTCCCGGGCAGCGCGGGGCTGTCCGTGCGCTGCGTGGGCGGCCGGCGGAACTCCCGCTCCCCGGTGCCCCCTTGGGTCAACGCGACAGCCGCAGACGACTGCCCGATCCCCGGTGTGCTCATGTGCCTCAACCGTCCCCTCGACCGGCATGTGCCAGCATCGTGCCACCCCGAGCGGCCGCAACGTGAGCGAGTGGCCCCGATCCGCCCCAGATGGGCGCTAAGGAGTAAAAATAGCCCGACCGGGGTGGATCGCGGGCTGCCGTCGGGCGTCTGTTCGCCGACCGGCATCATGGGCGTATGCGTGCAGTGGTGCAGAGGGTGGACGGCGCGAGCGTCGTGGTGGACGGAGAGACCGTCGGGGAGATCGCGGGCGAGGGCCTGTGCGTCCTGGTCGGCGTCACCCACGAGGACACCAAGGAGAAGGCGGCGCAGCTCGCCCGCAAGCTGTGGTCGATCCGGATGCTGAAGGACGAGCGGTCGTGCAGCGACACCGGCGCCCCGCTCCTGGTGATCAGCCAGTTCACCCTCTACGGGGACGCCCGCAAGGGCCGCCGCCCCACCTGGAACGCGGCCGCCCCCGGCGACCTCGCCGAGCCCCTGGTCGACGAGGTGGTGGCGCGGCTGCGCGCGTTGGGCGCGACGGTGGCGACGGGCCGGTTCGGCGCGCAGATGCGGGTGTCGCTGACGAACGACGGCCCGTTCACCGTGCTGCTGGAGATGTGAGGCTGCCGGAGAAGTGAGCCGCCCGGGCCGCCCGGGCCGCGCGGCTCAGGGTTCGACGACGGTCTCCTGCGCGGCGGCCGTGTCCCCGGCCAGCAGCGGGGCGTCCACCGGGACGTTCCGCTTCACCAGGGCGAGGGCGACCGGGCCCAGCTCGTGGTGGCGTACGGAGGTCGTGATGAAGCCGATCTTCCGGCCGTCCGGGCCGTCGTCCGCGAGACGCAGCTCGGTGCCCGGCACGGGCAGGTGCACCTCGCTGCCGTCCAGGTGCAGGAAGACCAGCCGGCGCGGCGGTTTGCCCAGGTTCTGCACCCGGGCGACCGTCTCCTGGCCCCGGTAGCAGCCCTTCTGCAGATGCACGGCGGAGCCGATCCAGCCCAGCTCGTGCGGGATGGTGCGGTGGTCCGTCTCGAAGCCGAGCCGGGGCCGGTGCTGCTCGACGCGCAGCGCCTCGTAGGCGAGGAGCCCGGCGGCGGGGCCGGCCGTGCGCGCGTACTCCTCCAGGCCGTCGCGGGGCAGGAACAGGTCCCTGCCGTACGGCGTCTCGCGCACCGCCACGCCCTCGGGCGCCTCGGCGATGGACCCGGCGGGCAGGTGCAGCACCGCGATGTCCTCGGTGCGGTCGGCGACCTCGACCCGGTAGAAGAACTTCATCGACTCCAGGTACGCGACCAGCGCCTCCTGGGTGCCGGGCTCGACGTGGGCCCAGGTCGTCTCCCCGTCGTCGACCAGGTAGAGCGCGTGCTCGATGTGGCCGTTGGCGGACAGGATCAGCGCCTCGGTGGCCTGGTGCGGCGGCAGCTCCTGCACGTGCTGGGTGAGCAGCAGGTGGAGCCAGCCGAGCCGCTCGGGGCCGGAGACGGTGACGACCCCGCGGTGCGACAGGTCGACGAAGCCGGTGCCGTCGGCGAGGGCGCGCTGCTCACGGAACAGGTCGCCGTAGTGGGCGGCCACGCCTTCGTCCACGCCCTCGGCGGGGACGGCGCCGGGCAGGGTCAGCAGGGGGCTTTTCATACGCCTAGCCTACGACTCGGTAGTTGAAGTCTTCAGGGAACAGTCCTGGCACCGGCCGAAGATCGCGAAGTGCTTCATGTCCGTGTCGAAGCCGAAGGTGTCCCGCAGCTTCTCCGTGAACTCGGCGGCCACCTCCACGTCCGCCTCGATCACCTTGGTGCAGTCGCGGCAGACCAGGTGCAGGTGGTGGTGGCGGTCGGCGAGGTGGTAGGTCGGCGCGCCGTGCCCGAGGTGGGCGTGGCTGACCAGGCCCAGCTCCTCCAGCAGCTCCAGCGTGCGGTACACGGTGGAGATGTTGACCCCCGACGCGGTCTTCCTCACTTCCACGAGGATCTCGTCGGGGGTCGCGTGCTCCAGGGTGTCGACGGCTTCGAGCACGAGCTGGCGCTGGGGCGTCAGCCGGTAGCCGCGCTGCCTGAGGTCGCTCTTCCAGTCGGTGCTCACCACACCACGAGTCTAGGCCCTGCCGTGTGGATCATCCCGGGGCCGAACGGCCTACTTGAAGAACGCGATGCCGTCGTCCGGCATGTCGTCGGGCAGGGCCTTGGCCCAGCGCTCGACCTCCTCCGGGGTGACGACCTTCTTCAGGTGCGCCGACATGTAGGGGCGCAGCTCGACCTCGGGGGTCTGCTTCTCGCCGACCCACATCAGGTCGCTCTTGACGTAGCCGTAAAGACGCTTGCCGCCGGTGTACGGGCCGGAGGCGGCGGTGCGCGCCACGGCGTCCGTCACCAGGTCGATCTGCGGCTTCTTGTCGGCCATCTCGCCGTACCAGACCTCGACGACGCCGTCGTCGCGGACCATCGTCACCTCGACCTTGCGGTCGGCGTCGATGCGCCAGTAGCCGTGCTCCGACTCCAGCGGACGCACCTTGTTGCCGTCGCCGTCGAGCACCCAGGTGTGCGAGGTGTACTCCAGGAAGTTCCGCCCGTCGTGGGTGAAGGTGACCTCCTGGCCGAAGTTGCACTTCTCGGCACCGGGGAAGTCGTGCACGCCGGCGCCCGCCCAGTTGCCGAGGAGGAAGGCGAGCGGGACGAGGTCCTTGTGCAGGTCGGACGGGATCTCGATCATGAGGGGTACTTCCTGGTCGCGGTCAGCGCTGGCCCTGGAACAGCTTCTTCACGGTCAGCCCGGCGAAGGCGAGGACGCCGACACAGACCAGGACCAGCAGGGTTTCGAAGAAGGCGATCACGGGGTGCTCCTTGAGCGGGTTGCGAGGGTTGCACGGGGCCGGCCCCCAGCTTACGCGGCGGGGTGCGGCCACCGTCGTGCGAGGTGGGCCCCTGGCTACCATGCGGTCATGGCGAAGAAGCTCGTGATCAAGGTGACCGCCGGGGCCGACGCACCCGAGCGCTGTTCTCAGGCGTTCACGGTGGCCGCGGTGGCGGCGGCCAGCGGCGTCGAGGTGTCCCTGTGGCTCACCGGGGAGTCGGCGTGGTTCGCGCTGCCGGGCCGGGCCGCCGAGTTCGAGCTGCCGCACTCCGCTCCGCTGCCGGACCTGCTGGACTCCGTCCTCGCGGCCGGCCGGGTCACGCTGTGCACGCAGTGCGCGGCGCGCCGGGACATCACGGAGAAGGACGTCGTCGAGGGCGTGCGGATCGCGGGCGCGCAGGTCTTCGTGCAGGAGGCCCTGGCGGACGACACCCAGGCCCTCGTGTACTGAGTCGCCTATCGGGGCCCCTTCTTGCCGTCGAGCTCGTCCCACCACTCGTCGGACTGCGGGTCGCCGGACGGATCGTCCCACCAGCGGTCGTCGGGGCCGCGCCGGTTGGCGACCATCGCGGCGACCGGCGGGATCACCATGGCGACCAGGCACATCGCCACGGCGGCGGGCACCGACCAGAGGCGTACGACGCCCCAGGCCAGGACGAACAGCCCGACGCAAACGCCCATCAGCAGGAAGTAGGCGTGCCGCCTGCGCGCGTACATACCTCCAGCGTAGGTCCGGACATGAAGAAGGGCCGCGTCCGACGGACGCGGCCCTTCGTACGGCTGCTCAGACCGCGATCGCGACCTCGGCCAGGCCGCCCTGCTGGGCGACGACCGTGCGGTCGGCGGTGCCGCCGGGCACCAGGGCGCGGACGGTCCAGGTGCCCTCCGCCGCGTAGAAGCGGAACTGTCCGGTCGCGGAGGTCGGGACCTCCGCGGTGAACTCGCCGGTCGAGTCGAGCAGCCGGACGTACCCCGTCACCGGCTCGCCGTCGCGGGTCACCTGACCCTGGATGGTGGTCTCACCGGGCTTGATCGTCGAGGCGTCCGGGCCGCCGGCCTTCGCACCGCACATGTCTTACTCCTGAGAGGTCGGTCGGGGAGGGATTACTTGCCGGAGCCGAGCTCGATCGGCACGCCGACGAGGGAGCCGTACTCGGTCCAGGAGCCGTCGTAGTTCTTGACGTTCTCCACGCCGAGCAGCTCGTGCAGCACGAACCAGGTCAGCGCGGAGCGCTCACCGATGCGGCAGTAGGCGATGGTGTCCTTGGCCAGGTCGACGTCCTCGCCGGCGTAGAGCTCCTTGAGCTCGTCGTCGGACCTGAAGGTGCCGTCGTCGTTGGCGTTCTTGGACCACGGGATGTTCTTCGCGCTCGGCACGTGGCCGGGGCGCTGCGACTGCTCCTGCGGCAGGTGGGCCGGGGCGAGCAGCTTGCCGGAGAACTCGTCGGGCGACCGCACGTCGACCAGGTTCTGCGCGCCGATCGCGTTCACGACGTCGTCGCGGAAGGCACGGATGGACGTGTCCTGCGGCTTCGCCTTGTAGTCGGTCTTCGGGCGCTCCGGCACCTCGTCGCCGGGGACCAGCTCGCGGGCGTCGAGCTCCCACTTCTTGCGGCCGCCGTCGAGGAGCTTGACGTTCTCGTGGCCGTACAGCTTGAAGTACCAGTACGCGTACGAGGCGAACCAGTTGTTGTTGCCGCCGTACAGGACGACCGTGTGGTCGTTGGCGATGCCCTTCTCGGACAGGAGCTTCTCGAAGCCGGCCTGGTCGACGAAGTCACGGCGGACCGGGTCCTGGAGGTCCTTGGTCCAGTCGATGCGGACGGCGTTCTTGATGTGGTTCTTGTCGTAGGCGGACGTGTCCTCGTCCACCTCGACGATCGCGATGGTCGGGTCGTCCAGGTGCTCCTGGAGCCAATCGGCGTCGACCAGGACGTCGCTGCGAGCCATGCTGTTCTCCTCCGGGGCAGTTGCGGGGGGCGTGAGCGTACGGGGGTGCGCGGCGCCCAGGCCGGGGCGGCGCACGGGTCCCCTGATCAGGGAACGGAACGGGAATGCGGACGGAGGACGCGTCCGCTCAGAAGGTGCGACAGAGCATGGCGGCGACACGGCACAGGTCCACTGCCCGCCGCTTCGTGAGATCCGCCTGTCCCCTCGGACGGAGGACGCTCGTCTGACACTGCATGGGGTCGATCGTAGGGAGGGACGGGCGGCCCTGTCACCGGTGTGTCGCATTCTGAGACGAGATCGTCCACCCCGCGATACAACGGGCGGCAAATCCACCCGCCCGAGCGCTCGCCGGCCCGTGGCCCGAGCCACCCCATCTGTCCAGCGGACGCCCCCGTCTCGCCCACCGGACACCCGCCTATCCGGCCAGCCGTACGTCCTCACCCGTCACCGTGACCTCCACGCCGTCCTCGGCCGCCTGGACCTTCTCCAGGCTGATCCCGCCGGGCAGTCCGTCGATCTTCTGCTCGAAGTCGGTGATCCGCCGCACCCGCGACTCGGCGATCTCCACCCCGCCCAGCACCGGCAGCGCGTCGGCCCGCACCCGCACGGTGTTCCCGTCGACCACGGTCACCGAGCTGAGGACGGGCACCGGCTCGGGCAGCTTCGTGCCGAGCACGGTGGTCTCCAGCGCGACCTTGATCTTTCCGTTCCCGCCGTCGGACAGCGCCACCACCTCGGCGGTGATGCCCGGCGCCACCTGCGTGGGCTCGGCCTTGGCGGTCCGCAGCAGCTCGTCGTAGGAGAGGGTGGCCGTGCCGGTGGCGCTGTCGGCGACGGCGGAACCGAAGTCGCCGGAGAACTCGACGCCCTTGAGGTCGGCGCGGAGGTCGGCGATGCGGATGGTCTTGCCGCCCTCCCCGGCGCCGGCCTCGTAGTCCGAGATGCCGACCTGCACCTCGTCGAGCGAGCCGCCGAGGACCTGGGTGAGGAAGGGGAAGCCGTTGATGTCCACGTCGGGGGTGGAGGCCAGGCCCTCGGAGGCGCGGAGGCGGTCTGCGGCCTCGCCCTCGGCGAGGTGGACGGCGATGCGGTCGACGGCGACGAAGATGGCGCCGAGTATCACGGCGATGATCAACAGTATTCGCAGTGCGCGCATGCGGAGTCCCCCACCTGACGTGTACTTGGCCGGCGGCCGGTGGCCGTCTTCACGGGAGCGTAGTGCGGGGGTGGTGGGAGTGGCGGGGATTGTGGATCACCTGTGACAGGGGGTTCTCCAAGGGCGGTGCCCTTGGGACGCCCTGTCGATGCGGGGACCCGAGGGCGATGCCCTTGGGACGCCCGTCGGTGCGGGGACTGTGGGGCGGGTGCGACAGGCACCGGCGTCGGTGCTGGGCCGGGGGGTGTTGGCGCTACTCGGCGCCAGCGAGGTGCCGCCGCGCCCACCCGTGCCGCCCCAGGCGGCACGAATGCCCGCGGTTGGCGGGCGACTGCCCGCGGCTCGCGTACGGCGGGGAGGGGGCGGGGTGGGGGTGGGCGCCCGCAGCGGCTGGCGCGTCCTCGTCCCGTACCTCGTGAACTCGCACTCTCGCGCCAGACCGAGGACGTCCACCCCCGCCGCGGCCCCGCACCACCCACCGGCCGTAGGCGCTACGCCCGCCCCCACCGGACCGCAACCCTGCGCCGCAGGCGTCCGGCCGCAACCCCCACCGGACAGAACCCTGCGCCGCAGGCATCCGCGCCTCAGGCGAAGACTCGGCCCAGGATGTAGACCGCCGGGCCCGCCGCGGCCAGCGGCAGCGCGACGCCCGCGGTGAAGTGGACGAAGCGGGACGGGTAGTCGTAGCTCGCCACCCTGTGGCCGATCAGCGCGCAGACCGCCGCCCCGGCCCCCATCAGCGCCCCGTCCGTCTCCATCCCGCCGACCGCGAACCCGGCCCCGCCGGCCACCGCCAGCGCGACCACCACCGACACCGCCGTCGGCAACGGCAGCGCCCGCGCGACCATCGCCGCCGCCACCGCGACCGCCCCCACGACCACCGCGTCCGCGTCCGCCGCCAGGTATCCGCCCGCCGCGATCGCCAGCGCCGCCGCGACCACCGTCGCCATCAGGCCGTACATCCGCTCGTCGGGGTCCGCGTGCGACCGCAGCTGCAGCATCAGCGACAGCAGCACCCACACCCCCAGCGTCCCCAGGATCACCCCCGGCGACCGGTCCGCGACCAGCATCGCCGCGTCCGCGACCAGCGCCCCCAGGAACCCGAGCGCGATGCCCTGCCGCGCCGGCCACATCCCGTTGAGCCGGAACCACCCGGCCGCGGTCACGCCCTGCAACACCACCAGCGGCACGAGCAGCGCGTACGTCCCCAGCGCGGCCCCGCCCGCCAGCAGCAGCCCCAGCACCGCCGTCAGCACCGCGGGCTGCATCCCGGGCTCGATGATCGGCGACCGCCCCTCGGCCCGGGCGCGCTGCGCGTCGGTCACCCGGGCGTTCCCGGCAAGCGTGGCCGGCCCGTACCCGGGCTCCGGCTCCACCCCAGCCACGGGAGCAGGCTCCGCAACCCCCTGCGGCGGCAGATACGACGTCTCCTCAGCCGCGGTCACCGGCGCGACCGGCGGCTGCATCTGCGTCTCCCACGTCTGCCCCTGCCACTGCTGCGTGTGCTGCTGATCCGCGTACGGATCGTCGTACCCCTGCCCGGGCCCCAGTCCCTGCCCCTGCCCGGGCCACGCCTGCGCCTGCGTCTGCGGCTGCTGGTACGGCGCATACGGTTCCTGCGCCCCGTAGCCCCCATACGGCTGGTTCGTCATCCCTCACCCTCCTGCGAACGGCGGAAGCACCTCGACCGTGCCGCCGTCGGCCAGCCGTACCGTCTCATGCGCGCGCTTACCCACGGGATCACCGTCGACGAGGAACGAGCACCTCAGCAGCACGCGAGTGAGCTCGCCGGGATGCCGCTCGCGCACGGCGGCGAGCGCGTCGGCGAGCGTGCCCGCGTCGTACGGCTCCTCGGCCACCCCCGCCGCGGCCTTGGCGGCGGCCCAGTACCGCACCGTGACCTTTGCCATCTGCTGATTCCTCGATCGGTTGCCGGTGAACACGGTGACGCGGTGAACCCGGTGGACCCGGTGGACCCGGTGGACACCGACGAACACCGACGCACACCGATGAACACGCTCAGGCTAGCCCGCCCGTGCGACCGCCCAGTCCCCGATCCGCCCCAACAGCGGCTCGGGCGCCGCGTTCTCGGCGTGCCCCATGCCGTGCTCGATCCACAGCTCCCCGTGCTCGCCGGCGGCGTCCGCGAGCATCCGGGGGTGGTCGAGCGGGAAGTAGGCGTCCTGGTCGCCGTGCACGACCAGCAGCGGCGTCGGCGCGATCCGCGGCACGGCCTCGACGGGGGACAGCGGCACGGGGTCCCACTGGCGGTGGTGGATACGGGTGCGCAGCCCGTAGCGCCCGACCAGCCGTCCGGAGGGCCGGGTCACCAGCCAGTGCAGCCGCCGCATGGGCGCGGTCCCCCGGTAGAACCACCGCGCCGGCGCGCTCACGGAGACGACGGCGTCCACCGCGCCCGCGTCCAGCGCCGCGTGCCGCAGCACCACCGAGCCGCCCATGGAGAACCCCACGGTGATCACCCGCGTGTGCCCCAGCTCCCGCGCCCACGCGACCGCCGCCGCGAGGTCGAGCACCTCCCGGTCGCCCACGGTGGACCGTCCGCCGGACCGCCCGTGACCGCGGAAGGAGAAGGTGACGACGGCGCCGTACCGCGCGAAGGCCCGCGCGACGCGCCGCACGTGGGGCCGGTCCACGTCCCCGGTGAACCCGTGCGCGACCACGAGAACGGGCCCCTCGGCCCCCTGGGAGACATCCCGGAATTCACCCGCACCGTTCTCCGGGTCAGGGCCGTATACAACGCCCCCCGGTTCGTATACGGAATCGATCGCCACACCGTCCGCCGTGTGCAAGAACGTCCGTATCGGCGCCCCGCCTCGTGTCACATTCCGTGTCTCGGAATATGGACGAATGGTGGATCGCGCCACATGACCTGCCCCATCGGTGCCCATGTCGGCTATTCTGCTGCGAAGAGGACTCGGGCAGCGAAGCCCCCGGGTCCTTTTGTGCTTTCGGAAGTGTTGTATACGAACGCGGGAAACCGCCGGTGTACAGGCCGTCGAACGCACGCAGCAATGCCGTAAACGTCCTCGCAGGGACCGAGGAGGAACCAGACGTTATGGGCGAGCGAACCGTGCACGAACGCAGGACGGCCGTGTTCCGGCCGGCCGCGATCCAGGCGGCCGTGATCCAGGCGGCCACGATCCGGGCGGCCATGATCCGAGCAGGTGAGGCGACCCGATGAGTTCTCTCCTTCTCCTGACCAACGCGCTCCAGCCGTCGACGGAGGTGCTCCCCGCCCTCGGTCTGCTCCTGCACAACGTCCGGGTCGCGCCCGCGGAGGGCCCCGCGCTGGTGGACACCCCCGGCGCCGACGTCATCCTCATCGACGGCCGCCGTGATCTTCCGCAGGTCCGCAGCCTGTGCCAGCTGCTGCGCTCCACGGGCCCCGGCTGCCCCCTCGTCCTGGTCGTGACCGAGGGCGGCCTCGCCGCGGTCACCGCGGACTGGGGCATCGACGACGTCCTCCTGGACACCGCCGGCCCGGCCGAGGTGGAGGCGCGGCTGCGCCTCGCCATGGGCCGCCAGCAGATCGTCAACGACGACTCCCCGATGGAGATCCGCAACGGCGACCTCTCCGTGGACGAGGCGACGTACTCCGCGAAGCTGAAGGGCCGGGTCCTGGACCTGACCTTCAAGGAGTTCGAGCTGCTGAAGTATCTCGCGCAGCACCCCGGCCGGGTGTTCACCCGCGCCCAGCTGCTCCAGGAGGTCTGGGGCTACGACTACTTCGGCGGCACCCGCACGGTCGACGTGCACGTACGCCGTCTGCGCGCCAAGCTCGGCCCGGAGCACGAGTCGCTGATCGGCACCGTGCGGAACGTGGGTTATCGATTCGTTACGCCGGAGAAGGTGGAGCGCGCGGCCGAGGAGGCCAAGGCGAAGGGCGCCCGGCAAAAGGCGGCGGAAGCGGACGAGACGGCCGCGCGGGACGCCGACGGGGCACGGGCGAAGGCCTGAGGGTCGCACGCATGAGCGGCGCGCTCGCGCAGACGAGCCGTTCTTCCGCCCTTCCGGCGCTCATCCGCCGCTCTTCTGCCGTTCCCGCTGTTCACAACCTCCGGCACGCCCTGCCCGGAGGGGATATATCCGCGTAGACTCCGCGCGTGGCCAAGGTAACCAGGGATGATGTGGCGCGACTGGCGGGGACGTCGACCGCGGTCGTCAGCTATGTCATCAACAACGGACCCCGGCCGGTCGCCCCGGCCACGCGCGAGCGGGTGCTCGCAGCGATCAAGGAGCTGGGGTACCGGCCCGACCGCGTCGCCCAGGCGATGGCGTCCCGGCGCACGGATCTCATAGGCCTGATCGTGCCGGACGCCCGTCAGCCGTTCTTCGGCGAGATGGCGCACGCGGTGGAACAGGCCGCGTCCGAGCGCGGGAAAATGGTGCTGGTCGGGAACTCCGACTACATCGCCGAGCGCGAGGTCCACTATCTGCGCGCCTTCCTCGGCATGCGGGTCTCGGGCCTGATCCTGGTCAGCCACGCGCTCAACGACCTGGCCGCGGCGGAGATCGAGGCGTGGGACGCCCGGCTGGTGCTGCTGCACGAGCGGCCGGAGGCGATCGACGACGTCGCCGTCGTCACCGACGACCTCGGCGGCGCGCAGCTCGCCGTGCGCCATCTGCTGGAGCACGGCTACGAGTACGTCGCCTGTGTCGGCGGTACGGCGGAGACGCCCTCCGTCGGCGACCCGGTCTCCGACCACGTCGAGGGCTGGCGGCGCGCGATGGACGAGGCCGGGATAGCCACTCAGGGGCGCCTCTTCGAGGCCCCGTACAACCGCTACGACGCCTACCGGGTCGCGCTGGAGATCCTGTCGGGGCCGCGCCGGCCGCCCGCGATCTTCTGCTCCACCGACGACCAGGCCATCGGTGTGCTGCGCGCCGCGCGTGAGCTGCGCATCGACGTGCCCGGCGAGCTGGCGGTCGCCGGGTTCGACGACATCAAGGAGGCGGCGCTGGCCGACCCGCCGCTGACCACGGTCGCCTCCGACCGCTCGGCGATGGCCCGCGCGGCGGTCGACCTGGTCCTGGACGACGGCCTCCGCGTGGCCGGCTCCCGCCGGGAGCGGTTGAAGGTCTTCCCGTCCCGCCTGGTCCTCCGCCAGTCCTGCGGCTGTTCCTAGGGGGCAGGGGCAGGACCCCTCACGTCCTTATATCGGGCATACACACTTCTGCCGGGCTTCTCAGCCCTCCCTCACGAAGCTCTCATCCTCCGGCGGGACGCTCTCAGGCATGAGCGAGAACTCCCGCCCGAGTGGCGTCCCCGAGTACGGTCCGTCCCCGGTGAACCCCGAGTGGCCGCCCCCGCCGGCCCACGCCCCGCAGCCCGCGGGCGTCCCCGCGGCTCCCCCGGCCGCCGCGACCCCCGCGGCCTTCGCAGCACCCGCCACTCCCGCGCACCGACGCAGCCGAGGCCCCGCCAAGCTGCTCGTCGCCGTGGCGATCGTCGCCGCCGCGGTCGGCGGCACCACCGCCTACGGGGTGCAGGAGCTGACCGGCGGCTCCGCCACCGGGGTCGCCGCGTCCTCCGCCGCGGACACCGACGTGGTGCCGGCCTCCCTCAAGGGCACCGTCGCCGGGGTCGCCAAGGCGGTCAGCCCCAGCATCGTGGAGATCAAGGCCGCCTCGTCGTCCGGTTCGGCCACCGGGTCCGGGGTGATCGTCACCGAGGACGGCGAGGTCGTCACCAACAACCACGTGGTGGCCGGCGCCTCGCAGATCCAGGTGCGGACGAGCGACGGCAAGACCTACAGCGCCCAGGTCGTCGGCACCGACCCCGCCAAGGACCTGGCGCTGATCAAGCTGGAGGACGCCTCCGGTCTCAAGGCCGCCACGCTCGGCAACTCGGACGGCGTGCAGGTCGGCGACCAGGTCGTCGCGATCGGCTCGCCCGAGGGTCTCACCGGCACGGTGACCAGCGGCATCGTCTCCGCGCTCGACCGGGACGTGACGGTGTCCACGGACGAGAGCCAGGGGCAGCAGCAGTGGCAGCGCGGCGGCGGCTGGCCCTTCGAGTTCGAGGGTCAGGAGTTCAACGGCGACACCGGCGGCTCCACGACCACGTACAAGGCCATCCAGACCGACGCCTCGCTGAACCCGGGCAACTCCGGCGGCGCGCTGATCGACATGAACGGCAACATCATCGGCATCAACTCCGCGATGTACGCGCCGAGCGGCGCGGAGTCGTCCACGGCGGGCAGCGTGGGCCTGGGCTTCGCGATCCCGGTGAACACGCTCAAGGCGGACCTGCCGGAGCTGCGGGCCGGTGCGGGCAGCTGACGCGCGAACCGGGAAACATGCGACGCTGAGGATCCGACAGCCCCGACAGCCCGACCCACCCCGACAGCTCTGACAGCTCCGACAGCCCGACCGATCCCTCAGCCTCTCCCCTCCCCCGCCGCGCCCGACGCGCGGCGCGCAGACGAAGGACCCGCCACCCGATGAGCCCCGCAGACGGCGACCGTGCCCCGCAGCGCATCCTGATCGTCGACGACGAGCCGGCGGTGCGCGAAGCACTCCGGCGCAGCCTGGCGTTCGAGGGATACGACACCGAGGAGGCCGTCGACGGCGTGGACGCCCTGGAGAAGACGGCGGCCCGCCGGCCCGACCTCCTCGTGCTCGACATCCAGATGCCCCGGATGGACGGCCTGACCGCCGCCCGCCGTATCCGCGCCACCGGCGACACCACGCCGATCCTGATGCTGACGGCGCGGGACACCGTGGGCGACCGGGTGACGGGGCTGGACGCGGGGGCGGACGACTACCTGGTGAAGCCGTTCGAGCTGGACGAGCTGTTCGCGCGGATCCGGGCGCTGCTGCGGCGCAGCTCGTACGCGGCGGCGGTGGCCGCGTCCGCGGAGACCGACGACGTCCTCACCTTCGCCGACCTGACCATGAACCTGGCCACGCGGGAGGTGACCCGGGCCGCACGCCCCGTGGAGCTGACCCGCACGGAGTTCACGCTGCTGGAGATGTTCATGGCGCACCCGCGTCAGGTGCTGACCCGGGAGCAGATCCTGAAGGCGGTGTGGGGCTTCGACTTCGAGCCGTCGTCCAACTCGCTGGACGTGTACGTGATGTACCTGCGCCGCAAGACCGAGGCGGGCGGCGAGCCGCGCCTGGTGCACACGGTGCGGGGGGTGGGGTACGTGCTGCGGCAGGGCGGCGCGGAGTGAGCGGACCGGTGCGCCGTTTCCGCGCCCTGCCGATCCGGGCGCGGCTGTCCCTGCTGGTCGCCGCCGCCGTCGCGTTCGCGGTGGCCGCGGTGTCGGTGACCTGCTGGTTCATCGTCCAGGGCAAGCTGTACGAGCAGGTCGACGAGGATCTGAAGAAGGCGACCGTGCTCCAGGGCCCGCAGCGGGTGGACGAGATCCGCAGCGCCCTCACCGACTGCACGGACACCCCGCGCGACAACGGCTCGGGCGGTTTCCAGTACACGTACTCGCAGGTGGTCAAGGAGGACGGCACGGTCTGCCTGTTCCCCAGCTCGGTGGGGAGCGTGAAGGTCACCGCGTCGGACCGCCGGGTGATCGAGAACGCGGCCGGCGGGTCGAGCGGCATCTTCCGTGACGGCACCGACCAGGACGGCGACGACGTCCGGGCGCTGACCCTGCCGCTGGTCATCAACGACCCGTCCACGCTGACCAGCACCCACGCGGCCGTGATCGTGGCGGTCCCGCTGAAGGGCACGCAGTCCACGCTGAACGACCTGGCGCTGATCCTGCTGCTGGTGTCCGGCGTCGGGGTGCTCGGCTCGGCCGCCGCGGGGCTCGCCGTGGCGCGGACCGGACTGCGCCCGGTCGACAAGCTCACCGAGGCCGTCGAACACGTCGCCCGCACCGAGGACCTGGGCGTCCGCATCCCCGTGGAGGAGGAGGCGGAGGACGAGATCGCGCGTCTGTCGCGCTCCTTCAACTCCATGACGTCCGCGCTCGCCAGCTCCCGCGACCTCCAGCAGCAGCTCATCGCGGACGCCGGGCACGAGCTGCGCACCCCGCTCACCTCGCTGCGCACCAACATCGAGCTGCTGACCCGCAGCGAGGACACCGGGCGGCCGCTTCCTCCCGCCGACCGCAAGGCGCTGCTCGACTCGGTGAAGGCGCAGATGACGGAGCTGGCCGCGCTGATCGGGGACCTCCAGGAGCTGTCCCGCCCGGACCCGGGCCATCAGGCGGGCCGCGTGGAGATCGTCGCCTGGCAGGACGTGGTGGAGGCGGCCCTGCGCCGGGCCCGGCTGCGCGGCCCGGAGCTGACCGTCACGGCCGATCTGCGTCCCTGGTACGTGCGGGCCGAACCGGCGGCGCTGGAGCGGGCGGTGGTCAACGTGCTGGACAACGCGGTGAAGTTCAGCCCGCCGGGCGGCACGGTCGAGGTGCGGCTCGCCGACGGCGTGCTCACCGTCCGGGACCACGGCCCCGGCATCGCGGCCGACGAACTCCCGCACGTCTTCGACCGCTTCTGGCGCTCCCCCGGCGCCCGCGCCCTGCCCGGCTCCGGACTCGGGCTGTCCATCGTGGCGCGCACGGTGCAGCAGGCGGGCGGCACGGTCGCGCTCACCCCGGCCGAGGGCGGCGGCACCACCGCCGCCATCCGCCTCCCGGGCGCCCCGACCCCTCCCCCGGGTGTTCCCGGCGCCGCGTGAAACGCTGGGGCGCATGGCGAATCCACCGGACGGGCTGCCCGTCTACCGCGTCCTGACCGGGCCCGACGACTCCGCGTTCTGCCGACGGGTCAGCGAGGCGCTGGCGCTGGGGTACCGGCTGCACGAGGGGCCGGCCGTGACCTTCGACGGTGAGCGGGTGATCGTCGCCCAGGCGGTGGTGTGGGACGCCGAGGGCTAGAAGACGCCGAGCGCTGGAACACGAAAAGGGCCGGCGCCCACCGTGTGGTGTGCGCCGGCCCTGTCCGTGACGCGGGTCTACCGGACGATCGTGATGCGGTCCGCCGCCGGCGGGGCCAGCGGGGAGCCGGCCGAGGAGTTGGCGGTCAGGTACTGCTCCAGGGCCTTCAGGTCGTCGTCGCCGACCAGTTCGTCGGCGCCCTGGCCGAGCGTGGCGAAGCCGTCGCCGCCGCCCGCGAGGAAGCTGTTCGTCGCGACGCGGTAGCTCGCCGACGGGTCGATCGCCTCACCGTTCAGCCGGATCGAGTCCGTGACCACGCGGTCGGCCCCGGACTTCGTCAGGTCCAGGGTGTAGGTGAGGCCGCCGGACACCTGGAGGATCTTCGGGGCCGCCTCGTTGGAGCCGCCGACCTGCTCCTTGAGCGCCTGGATCAGCTGCTCGCCGGTGAAGGTCTGCAGGTTGACCGTGTTGGCGAACGGCTGGACCGTGAACGCCTCCGCGAAGGTCACCACGCCGTCGCCCTCGCCGCCGCTCGCCGCGTAGGTGAGGGAGGCGCGGATGCCGCCCGGGTTCATCAGCGCGAGGTCGGTCTCCGGGTCGAGCGTGCGGGCGTACGCCAGCTGCGCGTCGGCGATGAGGTCGCCCAGCGGGGACTCGGTGCCGTCCTTGACGACGTCGCCGGAGATGTAGCCGATCGGGCGGTTGCCGATCGGGGCGGCGAGGGTGTTCCACTTGTCGATCAGGCGGGTCATGTCGGGCGCCTTGGGGACGTCCCGGGACACCACGTGGTTCGCGGACTTCACGGCCGTACGGGCGATGTCGCCGGTCCGGCGGTCGTACGTCAGCGTGGTGTCGGTGTAGAGCCGGCCGAAGGAGGCGGCGGAGGTGACCATGCGGGGGTTGCCCGCCGGGTCGGGGATGGTGCAGACGTACGCGTTGTGGGTGTGGCCGGTGACCAGCGCGTCCACCTCGGGCGAGACGTTCTTCGCGATGTCCGCGATGGGGCCGGAGATGCCGTCGCCGGCGCCCGGGGCGTCGCAGTCGTAGTTGTAGTTCTGCGAGGCCGGGAAGCCGCCCTCGTGGATCAGCGCCACGATGGACTTCACGCCCTTGCGGCGCAGCTCCTTGGCGTACTTGTTGATCGTCTCGACCTCGTCCTTGAAGACGAGGCCCTTGACGCCCTCGGCGGACACGATGTTCGGGGTGCCCTCGAGGGTCACGCCGATGAAGCCGACCTTGACGTCCCTCTTCTTCCACACCCAGTAGGGCTTGAGGAGAGGCTTCTCGGTCTTCTCGTTCAGGACGTTGGCCGACAGGTACGGGAAGTCGGCGCCCTGGAACTTCTTGTCGGTGTAGCAGCCGTCCGTCGGGTGGCAGCCGCCGTTCTGGAGGCGGGACAGCTCCTTGGCGCCCTCGTCGAACTCGTGGTTGCCGACGGAGGTGACGTCCAGGTCGAGCTTGTTGAGCGCCTCGATGGTGGGCTCGTCGTGGAACAGGCCCGAGATCAGCGGGGACGCGCCGACCATGTCGCCGCCGGCCGCGGTGATGGAGTACGCGTTGCCCTTGCGGGCCTGGCGCAGGTGCGTCGCCAGGTACTCGGCGCCGCCCGCGTCGATCGTCTTCGTCGTGCCGTCCGGCTGGAGTTCGGTGACCCGGCCGGAGGAGCCGGTGGGCGGCTCCAGGTTGCCGTGCAGGTCGTTGAAGGACAGCAGCTGCACGTCCTGGTAGCGGCCGTGCTGGTGGCCGTGGCCGTGGCCCTTGCCGCCCTGCTCGCCCGCGCTCGCCGCCCCGGGCAGGGCCGCGGCGGCCAGGGCGCCGACGGTGAGGACACCGGCGGCGGTCACGAGGAGACGGTTCGTACGGCGTCTGCGGCGCGGGTGCGCCGGGGATGTGGCTGGCATACGCCCCCCTGTCGGTGCGAGTGGGTACCGGCGCAGCCTAGGGTCAACGCGCGTAGCGCGACAGGGGCTTCCGGGTTACGACCTGGTTTATCTTTCCCGCCGCCGCCGTCGCGGGCCGTGCGCGCCACGCCGCCGCCCCCTCGCCGCGCCGTCCCCTCGTCCTCGTACCCTCGTACGCATGACCAGCGACGCGTTCTCCCGGCCCGGCCGCCCCCGTTCGCTCCAGACGTACACCGTGCTCGACCAGGCGCAGGTCGACGCGGTTCTCGCGCTGCTCGACGAGGCGGCGCGCGCCGACGGCCAGCAGGCCGTGTCCGAGCAGGGCCGGCTGCAACTGCGCGGCGGGGAGCGGGAGGGCGTCTCGCATCTGCTGCTGACGGTCGACGAGGACCTCGTCGGGTACGCCCAGTTGGAGGACACCGACCCGGTGGAGCCGCCCGCCGCGGAGCTGGTGGTGCACCCCTCCTACCGGGGGCAGGGGCACGGGCGGGCGCTCGGCACGGCGCTGCTCGCCGCGTCGGGCAAGCGGCTGCGGGTGTGGGCGCACGGCGGGCACTCCGCCGCCCGGCACCTGGCCCAGGTGCTCGGGCTGACGCTGTTCCGCGAACTACGGCAGATGCGGCGGCCGTTGGCGGGACTCGACCTGCCCGACCCGGTGCTGCCCGAGGGCGTGACCGTGCGCACCTTCGAGCCCGGCCGGGACGACGCGGCCTGGCTCGCGCTGAACGCCGCCGCGTTCGCCCACCACCCCGAGCAGGGCTCCCTCACCCAGCGGGACCTCGACGACCGCAAGGCCGAGCCGTGGTTCGACCCGGAGGGCTTCTTCCTCGCGGAGCGTGACGGGCACCTGACCGGCTTCCACTGGACCAAGGTGCACGCGGACGAGGGCCTGGGCGAGGTGTACGTCCTCGGCGTCGCCCCTGGCGCCCAGGGCGGGGGGCTCGGCAAGGCGCTGACGACGATCGGGCTGCGGCACCTCGCGGACCGTGGCCTGCCCACCGCGATGCTGTACGTCGACGCCGACAACAAGGCGGCGGTGTCGGTCTACGAGCGGCTGGGCTTCGTCACCCACGAGACGGACCTGATGTACCGGACGGAGACCTGAGCGTCCGGAGCGTGCGCCGGCGGACCGGTTCGGCGCAGCACACCGCGACCGCAAGGAGCGCCGCGCACAGCAGCAGCGTCCAGTGACCGTGGCCGTCCGCCCAGCGCGGATCGTCGGGCACGGTGAACAGCGCCCAGTGCGGGGGGCTCAGCAGCGGCGCCAGGACCGCGGCCACCACCAGGGCCGCGGCGACCGCCTGACCCGGCCGGCCGGAGCCCCGGCGGCGCACCGCGAAGGACGCGCCGGCCAGGGCGAGCGCGAGGGCCGTCGCCGCCTCCAGCGTGACGTCCCCGGCCGGGGGCCGCGCCTCCTGGGGGACCAGCAGCAGGGCCGCCGTCCACCACGCGGCGGCGAGCGGCACCAGGAGCGCGTACCTGAGCGCGTGCCGCAGGGCGCGGCGCACGGGCACGGCGGCGGTGGTCCGCCGGGCCGGGTCGTCCAGCAGGAACGCGGCGCCCAGCGCACCGCACAGGGCGGCGGCCCGCAGGGCGGTCACTCCGGCCCAGGGGGTGACGTCGTCGCCGGCCAGCCTGGGCAGCGCGGCGGCCAGCAGTCCGGGCACCCCGCCCGCGACGAGCGCCCGCCAGGGCACGGCGCGGGCGACGGGGCGTATCAGCTGGACGGCGAGGACGCCCCGCCGGGCCTCGCGCACCGGGGTGTCTCCGGGCGCCCGGGTTCCGGTCACAGACACTCGTCCTCCCCCTCCGGCTTCTCCAGGCCCAGCACCCGCGCCACCCGGTCCGTCGTCACCTTCGGGGCGGTCAGCTCGGCCCAAGCGGCCTTCACCTTCGCGGCGGTCTTCTCGCGCGGCAGCTCCAGCAGTTCGCGCAGCAGTTCCGTGTGGGCGGCAGTCATGCGCAGGGGCTCCGTCTGCGAGACGACGATCGCCGACCCGGTGTCGCTGTCGTCGATCCGCACCCGGCGCAGGTCCGCGACCGGGTCGGGGCGGCCCGCGAGGGCCAGCCACATCACGGTGACCATGCGGCCGTCGCACAGCTCGGCCACCGTGTCCTCGGAGCCGGTGACCAGCACCCCGGCCACCGCGATCGTGAACTCGGGCACCCGGTTGCCGCCCCAGGCCGTCCCGACGGTCACGTCGCCGGGGCGGGTGAGCGGGGCGAGGATCGTGTCGGCGTCCAGGCCGTAGCGCGCCTCGACGCGCTGCCGTACCACCAGCGGGCGGTCCTGCGCGTCGCCTCCGGCCAGGGCGCGGACGTCGTCGACGGCGCCGGCCCAGTCGTCGGTGCGCGGCACCCACTCGGGGAAGGCGCAGTACGTCGTGGCGCCCCGTTCGACGCAGGTGTGGAGCTTCTCCGGGGTGACCGAGGCCCGGACGCGCGCCTCGGTGATCTCCTCCGGCACGTCCCGGGACTGGCCGACCACGCCGACGAGGGTCAGCGCCACCGCCGCGGCGACCGTGGCCTGCGCGGTCCGCAGCCGGGCCCCGCCGGACAGCAGCACCGCCGCCGCCATCAGGGTCAGCGCGAAGCCGCCCAGATAGAGGGCGTGCCACGCGGCGGGGCGGCCGATCAGGTCGGAGGGCAGGGTGACGACGCTGTACGTGCCGACGGACGGCATCAGCCACCGCGTCCAGCCGTCACCGGAGAAGCCGGTGAGGAAGGTGGCGAGGAAGAGCAGGACGACGATCAGCAGCGGCGCCGCGAAGGGCGCGCCGACCAGCCGGGCCAGCAGCACCCCGAACCCGCCGAGGAGCAGCACGGACAGCGGGCCGACGAGGAGTTCGGCCGGCGAGCCGTGCCCGACCGCGCCCGGCTTGAGCGCCTCCCAGGCGAACTGCCCGCCCACGCACACCGCGACGACGAGGGCCGCCGCCCCGACGGACAGCAGGTGCGCGACCGTGCGCCCCCAGCGCGGGAGCACCAGCACGGAGAGGTGCCGGTCGGTGTCGTGGCGCCGGGAGCGCAGCACGGCCTGGTTGGCGCTCAGCAGCACCGCGAGGCCGACCAGCAGCGGCCCGCCCTGGGTGGCGCGGTCGGCGTCCTGGAGCGCGGGGAAGCCGTCGAACGAGACGCGGGTGCGCCACACGGTCCACGCCACGTACACCGCGAGGGCGACGAGCACCGGCACGCGCGTGAGGAGCCTGCCCGTCTCGAAGCGGGCGAGGGCCGACACGGCCGCCCAGGAGGCGGCGGGCGGGGAGGTCACGGGGGCCGGGGCGGCCGGGGCCGTGGTGGTGGCCGTGGTCATGCGGTCACCTCCGCGCCCGCGCCGTCCAGGGTGAGCAGGTAGCCGTCCTCGAGGGTCGGTTCGAGGAGGTCCGCGCCGGAGGGCGGGTCGCCCACGTTGCGGAAGGTGCCGAGTCCGGTGCGCCAGCCGGCCAGGGCGCCCGGGTCGCGGTCCTCGCTGCTCCAGACCCGTCCCGCGGCCCGTGCCGTCAGCTCGGCGGGGGTGCCGTCGAAGCGGACGGTGCCGCCGGCCAGGACGACGACCCGGTGGCAGAGCATCGCCACGTCCTCGGTCTGGTGGGTGGACAGCAGCACCGTCCGGCCCTCGCCGGCGGTCGCGATCAACTCGCGGAACCGCATGCGCTGTTCGGGGTCGAGGCCGACGGTGGGCTCGTCGAGGACGAGGAACGCCGGGTCGCCGACCAGCGCCGCCGCCAGCGCGACCCGCTGGCGCATGCCGCCGGACAGCTTGCGGATCCGCTTGCCGCGCACGTCGCCCAGGCCGACCTCGTCGAGCACCCGCCGCACCTCGCGGTGGCGGGCGGCGCGGTCGGTCAGCTCCTTGAGGATCGCCACGTAGTCGACGAACTCGAAGGCGGTGAAGTCGGGGTGGAAGCCGGGCGTCTGCGGCAGGTAGCCGAGCCGGCGGCGGACCTCCTGGCGGCCGCGCGAGGTGCCGGGGTCGTGGCCGAGCACGGTGAAGGCGCCCCGGTCGGCCGGCACGGCGGTGGCGAGGACCCGCAGCAGCGTGGTCTTGCCCGCGCCGTTGGGGCCGAGCAGCCCGGTGACGCCGGGGGACAGCCGCAGCGACACGTCGTCCAGGGCGCGGGTGGCGCCGTAGTGGAGGCTCAGCCCGGAGGCCGAGACGGTGGGGGACATGGGGAACTCCCGTGACAGGTGGTGGGGGCCGGGGCGGTCGCGCCCCGGCCGGCGGGAAGCCGGGCGCGGTCAGACCACGGGGTCCCGGCTGAGGTCGAAGCGGTCCCGGAGCAGGACCAGCAGTCCGGCGGCGAGCACGGCGACGGCCGCGGCCACGCCCTGTCCGGCCGCGGTGAACGGGGCGAGGGTCTCCTGGCCGCCGGAGCGGACCGCGTCCGCCACGAGCAGCAGCGCGACCCAGCCGCCGCCGGTCAGCGCGGGCGCCAGGACGGCGCCGAGCCGGGCCGACAGGGCGAGCGCCGTGGCGGTGAGGGCGAGCGCGGGCAGCAGCCAGCTCAGGGCGAGCAGCCCGTACCCGGGCAGGGCGAGCGTGGCCAGGCCGTTCAGGCCCAGGGCGGCGGTCAGCACGGCGACCGTGCGGATCATCAGCAGCCGGAAGCCGTGCAGGGGCGCGACCACGGCCATCTCGTACGTCGGGTCCGTCCTCGGCCCGTACGACAGCGCCACCCCGGCGAGCGGCAGCAGCGGGGCGAGGGCGAGGAAGAGGGTGGGCCGGCCGCCCTCGGCGTGCCCGGCGGTGACGGCCGCGGTGAGCAGCAGCACGGCGGTCACCGCGCCCAGCCAGGAGCGGCGCAGCGCCGGGGTGGCGACCAGCAGCCGGGCCGTGTGGCCGGGGACGCCGAGCCGCAGCAGCAGCGACTCCAGCGGTCCGGGCCGGGGCGCGTCGAGTTCGGCGTCCAGCCGCTCCCAGCCGGCGTCCAGGGCGACGGGGTCGCCGAGGCCCGCGAGGACGGTACGGCAGTGCGCGCACGCGGTCAGGTGGGTGTCGGCCGACCACAGCGCGGGCGGCTCCAGCCCGCCGCGCGCGTAGGCCCGCAGGTCGTCCTCCGGCACGTGCCAGCGCGTGTCCTCGTACGTCATGCCAGCGCCTCCCGGAGTTGCCTGCGGGCCCGCATCGCCCGCGTCTTGACCGTGCCCGGCGGGATGCCGAGCAGGACCGCGGCCTCACGGGTGGTCAGCCCGTCGACCACGGTCGCCTGGAGCACCGCGCGCAGCTCCGGCGACAGCCGCACCAGGGCGCCGGCGAGGTCCCCGTGCTCGACCCCCGCGAGCACGCGCTCCTCCGCCGACACCTCGTCCCGGTGGCGCAGCCGCGCCAGCGTCTGCCGCAGCCGCCCCCGCGCCCCGGCCCCGCGCAGGGCGTCGACCAGCCGGCGTGAGGCGATCCGCCACAGCCAGCCGGCGGCGTCCGCGCCCGCCGCGTCCTCGCGCCAGCGGGCCGTGCCGCGCCACACCGCGAGGAAGGTCTCCTGCACGACGTCGTCGACGAGGGCCGCGTCGGCGCACCGGGTGCGCATGCGCGCGGTCAGCCACGGCGCGTACCTGCGGTACAGCTCCTCGAAGGCGCGCCGGTCGCCGTCGGCCGTGACGGCGCGCAGCAGCTCGCCGTCGCTTCTCATCTCGCTCACGTCTCCTCATCGGACGGGCCCTGCCGATCGGTTCACGGATCCGCGGCCGAATTCACGATCGGATCCGCGGCCGGGTTCGCGATCGGATCCGCGGTTGACTTTCGCACCCCCTCTGCACCACCCTTTCACTACTCAATTAGTGAAAGGGTGGTTGTCGAGTGGTCGACTACCGCATCGACCGGCGCAGCGGCGTGGCCACCTACGTCCAGATCGTGCAGCAGACCAAGCAGGCGATCCGGCTCGGCATGCTGGCCCCCGGCGACAAGCTGCCCACGGCCCGCGAGGTCGTGGAGGCCACGGCCGTCAACCCGAACACGGTGCTCAAGGCGTACCGGGAGCTGGAGCGCGAGGGCCTGGTCGAGGCCCGGCGCGGCCTCGGCACCTTCGTGCGCCGCTCCCTCGGCGCGGCCCCCGCCGACTCCCCGCTGCGCGCGGAGCTGGAGGACTGGGCCGCCCGGGCCCGGCGGTCCGGGCTGGAACGGGAGGACGTCGCCGCGCTGTTCACCGCCGTCATCGAGACGCACTATCCGCAGCAGGCCGCGCACCCCGCGCCTGCGCACACCCCACAGGGAGACCCGTCATGACCGTCCCGGCCCTCGAGGCGGACGCGCTCGGCAAGCGCTTCGGCCGGCGCGCCTGGGCGCTGCGCGACTGTTCCTTCCGGCTGCCCGCCGGACGCGTGTGCGCCGTCGTCGGCCCCAACGGCGCCGGCAAGTCCACCCTCCTCGCGCTGGCCGCCGGGCTGCTCGCGCCCACCGAGGGAACCGTCCGCGTGCTCGGCGCCGCCCCGGCCGCCGCCCGCGCCCGGGTGGGCTTCGTCGACCAGGACAAGCCGCTGTACCCGCAGCTCACGGTGGCCGAGACGCTGCTGATGGGCGCCGACCTCAACCCCGGCCGCTGGGACGCGGACACCGCGCGGCGGGTCGTGGCCGGCGGCGACCTGGACCCGGACCGGCGGATCCGCGCCCTCTCCGGCGGCCAGCGCACCCGGGTCGCGCTCGCCCTCGCCCTGGGCAAGCGGCCCGAACTGCTGCTGCTCGACGAGCCGATGGCCGACCTCGACCCGCTGGCCCGGCACGAACTGATGGGTCTTCTGATGGGCGAGGCCGCCGCCCACGGCACCACCATCGTGATGTCCTCGCACGTCGTCGCCGAGCTGGAGGACTCCTGCGACCACCTGCTGCTGGTCGGCGGCGGCCGGATCCGGCTCGACGGCGACATCGACGACCTGCTGGCCGCCCACACCCGGGTGACCGCCCCCGCCGCGGCCGACCTCGCGCCGCACGAGGTCGTCGAGTCCCGCACCACCGGCCGCCAGCTCGGCGCGCTGATCCGCCCGGCCGGCGCGCTGCCCGCCGACTGGCGTACCGGCACGCCGTCCCTCGAGGACCTCGTCCTGTCCTACCTGCGCAACCCCACGGCCCCGGCCCTGACCCCCGCGCCCGAGACCACGGAGGCCGCCGCATGACCGCCGCCCTGACCACCACGCCGGCCGCTCCTCCCGCCGCCCGCACCGGCGCCGCGTCCCGCCAGCTGCGCTGGCTGCTGCGGCTGCACCGCCCGGCCGTCGTCACCGGCGCGGCGGTCACGCTGCTGCTCGGCGCGGCACTGCTGTGGCTCGGCGGCCCGCTCACCGACGCCTCGGCGGCCGCCTGGAAGGAGTACGACGCCTGCGGCTTCACCCCGCGCTGCTCCTACGACCAAGACTCGATCCTGGCCTACAAGGACCTGTACAACTACACGACGTTCGCCGTGCTCGTCCTGCCGTTCCTGGTCGCCGCCTGGGCCGGCGGCTCGCTGACCGGGCGCGAGCTGGAGTCCGGCACGGCCCGCCTCGCCTGGACCCAGAGCGTCTCCCCGGCCCGCTGGCTGGCCCACCGGCTCGCCCTCCCGGCCGTGCTGACCCTCACGGCGACGGGCCTGACGGCCTGGCTGCACCGCATGGCGTGGACCGCGGGCGAGAACCGTGTCGACCACACCAAGCCGTGGCACGACGCCGCCACCTTCTACGCCAACGGCACCGTCCCGTTGGCCCTCGCGCTCGCCGGACTGGCCCTCGGCGTCCTCGCGGGACTGCTGCTGCGCCGGGCCATGGCCGCGCTCGCCACGGCCGCCGTCGCGCTCGGCGTGCTGTGGGCCCTCGTGCACACCGCCCTGCCGCATCTGTGGTCCCCGGTCACCAAGGTCAGCGACCTGGCGACCGGCCCGTCCGGATCGGGCCTCCATGTCGGCGAGGGCGTCCTGACCGCCGACGGCGACCGGCTGGCGGCGCCCTGCGTCAGCGGCTCGATGCACGGCTGCCGCGCGACCCTGGACGAGCTGGGCGCCGTCAGCTTCTACCGGGACTTCCACCCCGAGAGCCACTTCTGGCCGCTCCAGCTGGTCGCCTCCGGCATCCTGCTCGCCGTCGCCGCCCTGCTGACGTACGCGGCGTTCCAGGTGGTGCGCCGCACCACGGGGACGGCGCGGGGCTGACGCGCGGGACACGACAAGGGGGTGTGTCCACGCGGGCACGCCCCCTTGCCGTGTCCCGGCCGGAACACCCCCGCGGGCCACCGCCCGCTGCCCTGGACGTCATGTCGCCGTAACCACGGATTCAGACGGCCTTGCGACGCTCGGTGAATGCGACCCGCCGCGCCAGAGCCCTCACCCCGCGGGGTGAACGGACGGTACGGGAGCGCCTCAGGGCCCCCACCGCTCCCACCCGCGCTTTCCGACGCGCCCGTGACGCCCTTCGCGCGGAAGAATGGGGTCATGAGCCAGCCCA
Organism: Streptomyces lusitanus; assembly: GCF_042647945.1. Classification (NCBI taxonomy): domain Bacteria; kingdom Bacillati; phylum Actinomycetota; class Actinomycetes; order Kitasatosporales; family Streptomycetaceae; genus Streptomyces; species Streptomyces lusitanus. The sequence goes on along the minus strand of NZ_JBHRWL010000001.1, from coordinate 30,641 downwards.
ACACCCAGGCACAGGTCCAGCACGCGCAGCCCTCCGTGGGCTCCATCGCCGCGCACCGGCCGCACACCGTGGCCGGAGCGGTGTCCGATCTGGAACCCGACATCGACGCCGACCTGGACGGCTACGAGGAGGCGCTCACGGAGGGCGCCGTCCCGCTGCCCCAGGGCCGTTTCCTCGACCGCGAGCGCAGTTGGCTGGCGTTCAACGAGCGGGTGCTCGAACTGGCCGAGGATCCCGACACCCCGCTGCTGGAGCGGGCGAACTTCCTCGCGATCTTCGCCAGCAACCTGGACGAGTTCTTCATGGTCCGGGTGGCGGGCCTCAAGCGGCGCATAGCCACCGGCGTGGCCACCCGCTCCGCCTCCGGCCTCCAGCCGCGCGAGGTGCTGGAGATGATCTGGGCCCGCTCCCGTGAGCTGATGGCCCGGCACGCCGCCTGCTACCACGAGGACGTCGCCCCCGCCCTCGCGGAGGAGGGCATCCACCTGGTCCGCTGGAACGAGCTGGCGGAGAAGGAACAGGCCCGCCTGTTCACCCTGTTCCGGCACCAGATCTTCCCGGTGCTGACCCCGCTCGCGGTCGACCCGGCGCACCCCTTCCCGTACATCTCGGGCCTGTCGCTGAACCTGGCCGTCGTCGTGCGCAACCCGGTCACCGGGCACAAGCACTTCGCCCGGGTGAAGGTGCCGCCGCTGCTGTCCCGTTTCCTGGAGTGCTCCCCCGGCCGGTACGTCCCCATCGAGGACGTCATCGCCGCCCACCTGGAGGAGCTGTTCCCGGGCATGGAGGTGCTGGAGCACCACGCCTTCCGGCTCACCCGCAACGAGGACCTCGAGGTCGAGGAGGACGACGCGGAGAACCTGCTCCAGGCCCTGGAGAAGGAGCTCATGCGGCGCCGCTTCGGCCCGCCGGTACGGCTGGAGGTCGAGGAGTCCATCGACCGCGAGGTCCTGGACCTGCTCGTGCGCGAGCTGAAGATCTCCGAGGCCGAGGTGTACCCGCTGCCCGGCCCGCTCGACCTGACCGGCCTGTTCCGCATCCACAGCCTGGACCGGCCCGAGCTGAAGTACCCGAAGTTCGTCGCCGGCACCCACCGCGACCTGGCCGAGGTGGAGTCGGCGTCCGCGCCGGACATCTTCGCCGCGCTGCGCAGCCGGGACGTGCTGCTGCACCACCCGTACGACTCGTTCTCGACCTCCGTGCAGGCGTTCCTGGAGCAGGCGGCCGGCGACCCGGACGTGCTGGCCATCAAGCAGACCCTGTACCGGACCTCCGGCGACTCCCCGATAGTGGACGCCCTCATCGACGCCGCCGAGTCCGGCAAGCAGGTCCTGGTGCTGGTCGAGATCAAGGCCCGCTTCGACGAGCACGCCAACATCAAGTGGGCGCGCAAGCTGGAGGAGGCCGGCTGCCACGTCGTGTACGGCCTGGTCGGCCTGAAGACCCACTGCAAGCTGTCGCTGGTGGTCCGTCAGGAGGGCGAGACGCTTCGGCGCTACAGCCACGTCGGCACTGGCAACTACCACCCGAAGACGGCCCGGCTGTACGAGGACCTCGGGCTGCTCACCGCGGACCCGCAGGTCGGCGCGGACCTCTCCGACCTGTTCAACCGCCTCTCCGGCTACTCCCGGCGTGAGACCTACCGGCGGCTGCTGGTCGCCCCCAAGTCCCTGCGGGACGGCCTGATCTCACGGATCGACAAGGAGGCGCAGCACCACCGCGCCGGGCGGCCCGCGTACGTGCGCATCAAGGTCAACTCGATGGTCGACGAGGCCGTCGTCGACGCCTGCTACCGGGCGTCCCAGGCCGGCGTGCCGGTCGACATCTGGGTGCGCGGCATCTGCGCGATCCGGCCCGGCGTGCCGGGGCTGTCGGAGAACGTGCGGGTGCGGTCCGTCCTCGGCCGCTTCCTCGAACACTCCCGTGTGTTCGCCTTCGGCAACGGCGGCGAGCCCGAGGTGTGGATCGGCAGCGCCGACATGATGCACCGCAACCTCGACCGGCGGATCGAGGCGATGGTACGGGTCACCGACCCGGCGCACCGGGCCGCCCTCAACCGGCTGCTGGAGACCGGGATGTCCGACACCACCGCGTCCTGGCACCTCGGTGCGGACGGCGAATGGACCCGGCACTCCACGGACGCGGACGGCCAGCCCCTGCGCAACATCCAGGAGACGCTCATTGACGCCCGGAGGCGCCGGCGTGGCACAGCAGCACCATGACCCGGCGGACGTCCTGGCCCGGCATCTGCGGGAGCGGGCGACCGAGTTCCTCCGCGCGCTGCGCCTCCACCGGGGCGCGGCGACACCGGAGGAGTCCGCGGAGGCGGCCCGCGCGCTGAGGCGCGCGGCCCGCAGGATCAGCGCGGGCCTCTACACCTTCCAGCCGCTCCTGGACCCGGCCTGGTCCCAGACCCTGGGCCCGGAGCTCGCCTGGGTCTCGGGCACCCTCTCCCAGGAGGACGCCTGCACGACCCGCCTCACCCGCCTCCTGGAAGCCCTCCACCGCCTCTCGGGCCCGGCGGCCCCGACACCCCCCGCGGCCCGGCCGCCGCGCCGGCCCTCCGCCTCCGCCGAGGCCCCGGCCTCTGCGGGGGCCGCCCCCGCCGGGCGGCCGGCCTCGGCCGACGCCGGGCCGCGAAGCGCGTCCCGCACCCGCGGCGGACGCACAGCTTCCCCTGGCGGGGAGCCGGCGAATCCGGCCGCGTACGGCCAAGAGACCTCGGCCCGTGGCCACGCGGCGGGCGCGCCGGCCGCCACGCGCCCCGCCGCTGCGGACCCCACCGGGTCCCACGCGACCTCCGCACCGCAGCCCGCCCCTGACACCCGCGCGACCTCGCCCGCCGACGCCCCGCGAGGCGCGTCCGGCGTCCGCGCCGACACGACCGCCCCTCACACCTCGGGCGGGCCCGCGTCGGCGGTCGCCTCTACCGACGGGAGGCTTTCGGCTTCCGCCGAGGACGGCCTGGGGACTGCCACCCGGCCCGCTGCTCGGGACGCCTCCGGGGCCCCCGCGGCCGTCGCGGCGCAGCCCGCCCCGGACGGCCGTGGGACCTCGGCCGACGCCGGGCCGCGAGGCGCCGCTCGTGTTGACGACTACGGCGCGACAGCGTCCCGCGTCACCGGCGAAGCCGCAGCGTCACCCGGCGGCCGGCCGCCGAGCTCGGCCGAGGGCTCGCCGGAAACCCCGGCGCCTGCCCGCACCCCCGGCGTACCGGCCACCCGGCCCGTCCCCGCCACACCCGCACCCGCCGCCGACGCCCCGTCGGACGTCCTCCGTCCCGCCCCCGCGACTGCCGCCCAGGCCCCCGTCCGGGCCGCCGGTGCGCGGCCCGCCGTGGCACGTCGGGCCGCCACCGTGACCGCCACCGTCCCGGCCCCGGACGACCGCCGCGCCACCGACCGCCCGCGCGCCGGGGAGGAGCCCCGGACCACCGGCCGCCCGCGCACCGGAGGCGAGCCCGGGACCACCGACCGTCCGCGCATCGGGGGCGAGCCCGGGACCACCGGCCGCCCCCGCCCCGGGGACGAGCCCGGAACCACCGGCCGCCCGCGCACCGGAGGCGAGCCGGGGACCACCGGCCGCCCCCGCACCGACGACGCCCGCACCGCAGCGGGCGAGGCCCGGACCGCCGCGCACGACACCCGCCCCCGCGCCGCCGGGGCGCAGCGCGACGCCGCCGGGGCTCAACGCGACGGCGCCCGTGGTGGCCGGGCGCCCCTCACCGTGGGGGCCGCCAAGGCCGGCGCCCTGCTGGAGCGGCAGCTCACGCTCGCTCGGACGCGGGCGCACTCCACCGCCCTCCAGGCGCTCGGGTCGGCGCGGTTCCATGCCGTCGCCGACCAGGTGGCCGTGCTGGCCAGCGAGGTCCCGCTGGCCGCGGCGGCCGAGGGCGCCGATCTGCGCCCGCTGGCCGACGCGGCGCGTGAGCGGCTCGCGGACGCCGTCGCCGCGCTGCCCCTCCTCACCGCCGGCAGCCCGTACAACGCCGAGGCGCTGGTGCACGGCCTGTCCCCCGATCCCGCCCCGCACCCGCAGGACGCCCCCTGGCACCAGGTGCGGCTCCTGCTCCGCCTGCACCGCTACGCCCAGGAGGTGCTGCACCCCGCCGCGGGCGACGACCCCCGGCTGCGCGCGGCGGGCGAGGCGCTGGACCGGCACCGTGACGCGGCCGAGGCCGCGGCCGCCGCCGCGCACGCGGCCCGTACGCCGAGGATCGCCCCGGCCACGGCGTACGCGCTGGGCGTGCTCCACGCCGACCAGCGGCATGAGGTGGAGGCGGCGCGGTACGCGTTCCAGCGGGCCTGGCAGAAGCCGCCCGCCGGCACGCCGTAGGAACGCCGCGCGACAGGGAGGCACCCGGTGCGCACCACCCGAACCGCCAGAAGCGGCCTCACCGTCGAGGCGGCCGGCTGCGTCCTGTGGCGCCGCTCGCCCGTCACCGCCGAGCTGGAGCTGTGCCTGGTCCACCGGCCCAAGTACGACGACTGGTCCTGGCCGAAGGGCAAGCTGAAGCGCGGCGAGGACGCGCTCGCGGGCGCGCTGCGCGAGGTCGCCGAGGAGACGGGGTACACCGCCGTGCCGGCCGCCGAGCTGCCCAGCACCCGCTATCTCGCGAACGGGCACCCCAAGCGGGTCCGCTACTGGGCGGCCGAGGCGGTCTCCGGCACGTTCGCGCCCAACGACGAGGTCGACCGCGTCCTCTGGCTGCCCCCGGACGCGGCCCGCCGCCACCTCACCTCGCCGATGGACGCCGGCCTCGTGGACGCCCTCCTCGACACCCTCCGTCCGGCCCGCTGACAGCGCCCGCGCCGCGGCCTCACCGCACCGTCCTCAGGGGTTCACCCCTCGTTCATGTACGCCCATCGGCCGCTTCACCTGTTCTGCCTAATTTCGGCCTTACGCGGTGCGGATCGCCCGTACACGAACGCTTACCGGACGAGGCGACCCGCCTCACCCCACTTCGCACGCCGCCGAATTCAGGACGGCGGCCACTGGAAGGAACAAAAGTGAAGCTTCAGCGCATGAACCGGCGGGCCCTCGCTCTCGGTGCTCTCGCCGTCACCGGCGCCCTGGCCCTCACGGCGTGCGGCTCCGACGACACCGGCGGCGGCGAGGGCGGCGGCGCCTCCGCGACCGCGCAGGCCGGCAACATCGACTGCGGCGACGCCAAGGGCCAGCTCCAGGCGTCCGGCTCCTCCGCCCAGAAGAACGCCATCGACGCCTGGGTGAAGCAGTACACCGCGGCCTGCAAGGACGTGCAGATCAACTACAACCCGACCGGTTCGGGCGCCGGCATCACCGCGTTCACGCAGGGCCAGACGGCGTTCGCCGGTTCGGACTCGGCGCTGAAGCCCGAAGAGGTCGAGGCGTCGAAGAAGGTGTGCACCGACGGCCAGGGCATCGACCTGCCGATGGTGGGCGGCCCGATCGCGGTCGGCTACAACGTCCCCGGTGTGGACGCCCTCACCCTGGACGCCTCCACCCTGGCGAAGATCTTCGACAACAAGATCACCAAGTGGAACGACCCGGCGATCGCCAAGCTGAACAACGGCGTCGAGCTTCCCGACCTGAAGATCCAGGCGTTCCACCGCTCCGACGAGTCCGGCACCACGGACAACTTCACCAAGTACCTGAAGGCCGCCGCGCCCAAGGACTGGACGTACGAGCCGGGCAAGTCCTGGGAGGCCGAGGGCGGCCAGTCCGCGCAGGGCTCCTCCGGTGTCGCCCAGCAGGTGAAGCAGACCAACGGCGCCATCTCGTACTTCGAGCTGTCCTACGCCGCCGACGGCATCAAGACCGTCGACATCAAGACCGAGGCCACCGAGCCGGTGAAGGCGACCATCGAGAACGCCACCGCCGCCATCGGCGCCGCCAAGGTCGTCGGCACCGGCAAGGACCTCGCGCTGGAGCTCGACTACACCCCGACCGCCGAGGGCGCCTACCCGATCGTCCTGGTGACGTACGAGATCGTCTGCGACAAGGGCAACAAGGCCGACACCCTGCCCGCCACCAAGTCCTTCCTGAACTACGTGGCCTCCGAGGACGGTCAGGCCCAGCTGGCGGACGCCGGCTACGCCCCGATGCCGACGGAGATCATCACCAAGGTCCGCGAGACCATCGCCGGCCTCAGCTGACCCGAGTGTGCGGCCCGCGCCCGACCCCGGGCCGGGCCGCACCGTCCGGTGCACCGCCAACAGGAGCCGTGAGGCTCCGGACGGCTCCGACCGAGCCGGCCGGGCCCCGCGGCTCCGCAGACCGGAGAATCCGATGGACATCACCACGCAGAAACCCGCCGCACCGCCGGAGCCCGGCCCGGCCGCCGCGCCCGCGGACAGCAGCGCCGCGCGCGGCGTCACCCGCCCCGGCGACCGGATCTTCCTCGGGCTGTCCCGGGGGTCCGGCATCTTCGTCCTGGTCCTCATGGCCGCCATCGCGGCGTTCCTCACCTACCGCGCCACGCTGGCCATCTCCGAGGACGAGGCCAACTTCTTCACCACCTTCGAGTGGAACCCCAGCGGCGTCCCGCCGGAGTTCGGCATCGCGGTCCTGGCGTTCGGCACGGTCGTGTCGTCGGTCATCGCCATGGTCATCGCCGTGCCGGTCGCCGTCGCGATCGCCCTGTTCATCACCCACTACGCCCCGCGCCGCCTCGGCGGCCCCATCGGCTACGTGATCGACCTGCTCGCCGCCGTCCCGTCCATCGTCTACGGCCTGTGGGGCGCCCTCGTCCTGGTGCCGCACCTGGACGGCCTGTACGGCTGGCTCGACGACTACCTCGGCTGGACCGGGATCCTGGAGTGGAACGACGGCGCCCCGCGCTCGCTGTTCACCGTCGGCATCCTGCTGGCGGTGATGATCCTGCCGATCATCACCAACGTCAGCCGTGAGGTCTTCCGCCAGGTCCCGCGGATGCACGAGGAGGCCGCCCTGGCCCTCGGCGCCACCCGCTGGGAGGTCATCCGCATGTCGGTGCTGCCGTTCGGCCGCTCCGGCGTGATCTCCGCGTCGATGCTGGGCCTCGGCCGCGCCCTCGGCGAAACGATGGCCGTCGCCATGGTGCTCTCCCCGAGCTTCACGATCAACGCCAGCCTGCTCGACCCGGGCGGCGGCACCTTCGCCCAGAACATCGCCAGCAAGTTCAACGAGGCCACCGAGATGGGCCGGGACGCGCTGATCGCCTCCGGTCTCGTGCTGTTCGTCATCACGCTGCTGGTCAACGGCGCGGCCCGGCTGATCATCGCCCGCCGCAAGGAGTACTCGGGGGCCAACGCATGAGTCACGCACTGCACGACACCCGCCCGGCGAGCTCGCTGCGCGGGGCGACCCTGCCGAAGTGGTTCCCCTGGGCCGTCGCCGGCGCCTCCGCCGCGCTCGGGTACGGCATCAGCGCCGCGGCCGGGCTGGACAGCGACATCCAGTGGGCGCTGATCGCGGCGCTGCTGTTCGTCGGCGGCTCGTTCGCCGTGTCCGCCAAGGTCGAGGGGCGCCGGCAGGCCCGGGACCGCACCGCGACCAGCCTGGTGTGGGTGGCGTTCCTGCTGGCGGTCATCCCGCTCGCCTCGCTGACCTGGGAGACCGTCAGGCGGGGCATCGAGGTCTTCGACGGCTACTTCCTCAGCCACTCGATGGGCGTCGTCGCCGACACCGAGCCGGGCGGCGGCATCTACCACGCCCTGCTGGGCACCCTGGAGCAGGTCGGCCTCGCCACCGCGATCTCCGTGCCGGTCGGCGTGCTCACCGCGATCTACCTGGTCGAGTACGGCCGGGGCCGGCTCGCGAAGGCCGTGACCTTCTTCGTCGACGTGATGACGGGCATCCCGTCCATCGTCGCGGGCCTGTTCATCCTCAGCCTGTGGATCCTGATCCTCGGCATGGGCTACTCCGGCTTCGCCGGCTCGATGGCGCTGTCCATCCTGATGATCCCCGTGGTGGTCCGCTCCACGGAGGAGATGCTCAAGCTCGTCCCCAACGAGCTGCGCGAGGCGTCCCTCGCCCTGGGCGTCCCCAAGTGGCGCACCATCCTCAAGGTGGTCCTGCCGACGTCCATCGGCGGCATCACCACCGGCGTGATGCTCGCGATCGCCCGCATCACCGGCGAGACGGCCCCCGTGCTGCTCCTGGTGTGGGGCACGAACTTCATCAACGCCAACCCGTTCCAGGACCCGCAGGCCTCCCTGCCGATGTACATCTACCTCCAGTACACCAACGGCTCCGAGGCGGCGTACGACCGTGCCTGGGCGGCGGCCCTGACGCTGATCGCGTTCATCATGATCCTCAACCTGGTGGCCCGCGGCATAGCCCGCTGGAAGGCCCCCAAGACCGGTCGCTGACCGGCTTCCCCCACCAGTCGTCAGCGACCCGAAAGAAGCAGTGATACCCATGGCCAAGCGCATCGACGTCAGCGGCCTCAACGCCTACTACGGATCCTTCCTGGCCATCGAGGACATCTCGATGACCATCGAGCCCCGCTCCGTGACGGCCTTCATCGGCCCCTCCGGCTGCGGCAAGTCGACCTTCCTGCGCACCCTGAACCGCATGCACGAGGTGACCCCGGGCGGCCGGGTCGACGGCAAGGTCATGCTCGACGACGAGAACCTGTACGGCGCGGGCATCGACCCGGTGGCCGTGCGGCGCGAGGTCGGCATGGTCTTCCAGCGCCCGAACCCGTTCCCCACCATGTCGGTGTACGACAACGTGGCGGCGGGCCTCCGGCTGAACGGCAAGTACCGCAAGTCCCAGCTGGACGACGTCGTCGAGAAGTCCCTCAGGGGCGCGAACCTGTGGAACGAGGTCAAGGACCGGCTGAACAAGCCCGGCTCGGGCCTCTCCGGCGGCCAGCAGCAGCGTCTGTGCATCGCCCGCGCGATCGCGGTCGAGCCGAACGTGCTGCTGATGGACGAGCCCTGCTCCGCCCTGGACCCGATCTCCACCCTCGCCATCGAGGACCTGATCGGCGAGCTGAAGGAGCGCTTCACGATCGTCATCGTGACGCACAACATGCAGCAGGCGGCGCGTGTCTCGGACCGCACGGCGTTCTTCAACCTGGCGGCGGTCGGCAAGCCCGGCAAGCTGATCGAGATCGACGACACGGAGCGGATCTTCTCCAACCCGTCGGTCCAGGCCACCGAGGACTACATCTCGGGCCGCTTCGGCTGACCGGACTCCTCACGGGACTCCTCGCGACGCTGCATGGCGGTGCCGCCGCGAGGCAGGGAAGGGCCCGCCCCCACTCAACGGGGGCGGGCCCTTCCACGTGCCGGCGCAAAGATCTACAGAGAGATCTACAGGGCGACGAGATGCACGATTCCGAAGCAGGCCGCGGCCATCAGGGCGGCGGCCGGCATGGTGATGAACCAGCCGAGGACGATGTTCTTGGCGACGCCCCAGCGCACGGCGTTGACGCGCTTGGTGGCGCCGACGCCCATGATCGCGGAGGTGATCACGTGGGTGGTGGAGATCGGCGCGTGGAAGATGAAGGCGGAGCCGAACATGATGGACGCGCCGGTGGTCTCGGCGGCGAAGCCCTGCGGCGGGTCCAGCTCGATGATCTTCCGGCCGAGGGTGCGCATGATGCGCCAGCCGCCCGCGTAGGTGCCGAGGGACAGCATCAGCGCACAGGCGATCTTCACCCAGACCGGGATCGGGTCGCCGTAGTCCTCGACGTCGGCGATGACCAGGGCCATCACCACGATGCCCATGGTCTTCTGCGCGTCCTGGAGGCCGTGGCCGAGAGCCATGCCGGCCGCGGACACCGTCTGCGCGATGCGGAAGCCCCGCTTCGCCTTGTGCGGGTTGGCCCGCCGGAACATCCACAGGATCGCCGTCATCACCAGGTAGCCGGCGATCAGGCCGACGACGGGCGACACGAACATCGGGATGACGATCTTGTCGACGACGCCGTGCCAGTACACCGTCGTCCCGCCGGCCAGTGCGGCGCCGACCATGCCGCCGAACAGGGCGTGGGACGACGACGAGGGCAGGCCGAAGTACCAGGTGATCAGGTTCCAGACGATGGCGCCGATCAGGGCGGCGAAGAGGATCCCCATCCCCTTCGACCCTTCGGGCGTCTCGATCAGCCCCTCACTGACGGTCTTGGCGACCCCGGACCCCAGGAAGGCGCCGGCCAGGTTCATCACGGCCGCCATCGCGAGCGCCGCGCGGGGCGTCAGCGCACGCGTGGAGACGGACGTGGCGATCGCGTTGGCCGAGTCGTGGAAACCGTTGGTGTAGGTGAAGAAGAGCGCGACCCCGACGGTCAGGATCAGAGCGAAGGTGTCCATGAAAGGCTCAGGACTCCTTGACGGCGATGGTCTCCACCGTGTTCGCCACGTGCTCGAAGGCGTCCGCCGCCTCCTCCAGTACGTCCACGATCTGCTTGAGCTTCAGCACCTCGATGGCGTCGTACTTGCCGTTGAAGAGGTGGGCGAGCAGCTTGCGGTGGATCTGGTCGGCCTGGTTCTCCAGCCGGTTGACCTCGATCCAGTACTCGGTGAGGTTCTCCATGGTGCGCAGGTGCGGCATGGCCTCCGCGGTGAGCTCCGCGGCCCGTGCCAGGACCTCGATCTGCTGCTCGACGCCCTTGGGCAGTTCCTCGACGTTGTAGAGGACGACCAGGTCGACGGCCTCCTCCATGAAGTCCATGATGTCGTCGAGGGAGGACGCCAGGGCGTAGATGTCCTCGCGGTCGAACGGCGTGATGAACGAGGAGTTCAGCTGGTGGAAGATCGCGTGCGTGGCGTCGTCACCTGCGTGTTCCGCGGCCCGCATACGCTCTGCGATCTCGGCCCGGGCGGAGGGGTCCGCCCCGAGCAGTTCCATCAGGAGCTTGGAGCCCGTGACGATGTTGTCCGCGGACGCGGCGAACATGTCGTAGAAGCTCGTCTCCCTGGGGGTCAGACGAAAGCGCACGTGGGGTCCTCGGTATGCGTCGGTTTCGGTCAGGCTGATGCTAGGCGCATCATCCGGCCACCTGTAACGGCCGCCCCCCAGTGTCGCCCATCGGGCACAGTGATGAGTACGGGGGCGACAGGAGCTCCTCGGCGGACCTGCCGTGCGGCGCGGACCGCCCGTCCCTCGCACGGCGAAGTTCTGTACTATATACCCACCAGGGGTATATAGCGCCCATCAGGACAGCAGGAGGACGCGATGACCACCACCGGAACCGGCGCGCACGCGCCCTCCTCCCCGGACGCGGACGGCGCCGCCGGGGCCGCGCCCGCCGTGGGCGCCCCGGGCGCGACGGGTGTGACGGACGTAACGGACATCGTGACCGATCACGACCGCGGGATTCACGGCTACCACCACCAGAAGCAGGAGCACCTCAAGCGGCTGCGCCGCATCGAGGGCCAGATCCGGGGCCTTCAGCGGATGGTCGACGAGGACGTCTACTGCATCGACATACTCACCCAGGTGTCCGCCTCCACCAAGGCGCTGCAGTCGTTCGCGCTGCAACTGCTGGAGGAGCACCTGCGCCACTGCGTCGCGGACGCGGCCGTCAAAGGCGGCGACGAGATCGACGCGAAGGTCAAGGAGGCCACACAGGCCATCGCCCGCATGCTGCGGACCTGACCCTTCCGCGGTGGCCGGGGGCTCAGGGCCCGGCGGTGTCCGTGCGCGCCTCGGCCACCCGCAGCACCTCGTCGATGCTCTCCAGGCTCAGCCGGTCCTCCGCGTTGGACGCGGCGATGATCAGCTCGCCGCACAGCTCGATCTCGGCGAGCGCCACGTGATCCTGGACCGGAACAGTCCCCCTCCCGAGCGGAGCCACGCGCCTCACCTCACTCTGTCGTCACCGACTTCCTAGAGTAGGGAGCGCCCTACGGACCGCGCATGGCACGGAAGGGCTAGTTCGGCCCGGTCACCACGGCCCCCGTCCCCGGCCCGCCGGCGCCGCTCACTCCTGGGCGATCCGCCCGGCGTAGATGTCCCCGTCCGCGGGAAGCCGCACGTCGGCCGGGGCGCCGAAGTCGTACAGCAGGGTGGTGGAGGCGACCGCGACGGGCTCCTTCCGCTCGCCGTTCACGAAGCTGAACCGGTGCCGGATCTTGCGGATCCGCCCCTCGTCGTCGAGATACACGTCGAACGGCACCCGCGCGGTGGCGAACCCTTTCGCCGCCGCGCCCAACGGCCCCCGGTTGACCTCCGACGCCGCCTGCGAGGCCGCCTCCAAATCGGCGGTGCCGCGGTAGTGCCGCACGCGCGCCCCCGCCACCTCGGTCCGCCCGACGAACGTCGCCGCGCGCGTGCCGCGCAGCACCTCGGCCGCCGCGAACGGATCGGTCGCCCCGCCGGTGACCAGGTTCCCGTCGGACAGCGTCGCGGTGTCCACCCGCACCCACTTGTCGTCGGGCACCCCGGCGCCCCGGTTCTTCATGTAGAGGGCGCCGGGGGCGAGCAGTTCGGTGATCGGCCGGCCCTCGGCGGCGCCCGCGGGATCCTGCGGCAGCCGCACCTTCAGCCGCCCGAGCCGCTTGCGGTAGTCGTAGACGCCCTCGCCGCGGATGGTGACCCGGGTGCCCCCGGTGGCCATCTCCAGCGAGGTGCGCGTCTGGGAACTCCCGGCCTCCACCAGCGCGTCGGCGGCCGTGCGCAGCACCTCCACCGGATCGCCGGCCGGCGGCCCCTGCGCGACGGCGTCGCTGCGCGCGCATCCGGCGGCCCCGAGCCCGAGACAGCAGACGGCCCCGACCACGACCGTCGCACCGTGCGCCCGCCTGTGCTGTCGCCGTCGCGCCATCCCTGCCTACCCCCGCTCCGTCCGACCACGGACCGCTGTCAGTGGCGTTAACGACCGGTCATGGGCCCCGTCACGCGGCCCGGCGGGCGTTACCGTGGGCGGCGTGCCGCATCAGGACGACGCGCCGGACGCCCGGCCCCACATCACGACCACCACCGAGCAGGGGCCCTTCTGCACGGCCCGCTGCACCTGCGGATGGCGCGGCCCGGCCCGCAGAGCCAGGAGCCAGGCCCGCAGGGACGCCGAAAACCACACGGGGGAGTGACGCGGCCCCGGCGGGGTGCCGAGAATGGCCCCCGTCCGGTTCCCCGTCCAGTCCCCCACCCGGTCCCCCACCCGGTCCCCCGCCAGGTCTCCCGGCCGGCCGCCCCGACCGGGGCCCGGTGACCGGCCACCCCCCACCCCACGTCCGGAAGGCCGCCCGTGAACCGCCGCACCTTCGTCGCCGGCGCCGCCGCCGCGCTCACCACCGCGGCCGTGTCCTCCGCGTGCACCTCCCCGGAGCCCCGGCCCGCGCCCCCCACCTCACGCGCCCCGTCGTCCCGCGTCCCCTCGCCCCGCCGCCCGTCCAGGACCCCGCGCCCGGCGACGCCCGCCGACTGGACCTCCCTGGCCGGGCACCTCGACGGCCGCCTGGTCCGTCCCGGCGACGCCGACTGGACCACCGCGCACCGCCTGTACAACACCCGCTTCGACACCCTCCGGCCCGCCGCCGTCGCCTACGTCCGGCACGCCGACGACATCCGCACCGCCCTCACCCACGCCCGCGAGCACGCCGTCCCGCTCGCCGTGCGGAGCGGCGGCCACTCGTACGCGGGCTGGTCCTCCGGCGACGGCCGCCTGATCGTCGACGTCTCCGAGCTGCGCGACATCCGCGTCGAGGGCGACACCGCCGTCATCGGCGCCGGCGCCCGGCTGATCGACGTCTACCGCACCCTCACCGCGCGCGGGCTCACCGTCCCCGGCGGCTCCTGCCCCACGGTCGGCATCGCCGGGCTCACGCTCGGCGGCGGCCACGGCGTCACCTCCCGCGCCTACGGTCTGACCTGCGACAGCCTCACCGAGGCCACCGTGGTCACCGCCGACGGCCGGCAACTCACCGCCTCCGACTCCGAGCACCCGGACCTGTTCTGGGCGCTGCGCGGCGCGGGCAACGCCCAGTTCGGCGTCGTCACCGAGTTCCGCTTCCGCACCCGCCCCGCCCCGAGCGCCGTCACCGGCTACCTCACCTGGCCGTGGGAGCGGGCCGCCGCCGTGGTCGCGGCCTGGCAGGACTGGGGCCCGGACCAGCCCGACGAGATCTGGTCCGCCCTCCACCTGGACAACACCGGCGGCGGCCCCTCCGTCTCCGTCACCGTCTTCTCCCTCGGGACCTACGGCGACGCGCAGAACGCCGTCGACCGGCTCGCCGACCGCATCGGCGCCTCCGCGAGCAGCGTCTCGCTGCGCCGCCGCTCCTACCAGGAGTCGATGGAGCTCTACGCCGGCTGCACCTCGTTCGCCGGTGACCGGTGCGCCCTGCCCGGCGAGACGCCCGGCCGCAGCCCCGAGGGCGCCCTGGCCCGCGAGACGTACACGGCCCGCTCCGACTTCTACGACCGCCCCCTCGACGACGCCGGCATCCGGACCCTCCTCGACCGGACCGGGGCGGCCCGCGGCGGCTCGGCGAGCATCGCGCTCACCGCCCTCGGCGGCGCCGTCAACCGGGTCGCGCCCACCGCGACGGCGTTCGTCCACCGCCGCTCCCGCGTGCTCGCCCAATACCTCGCGTCCTGGAACCCCGACAGCGGCGACGGCGCGGCGATCCGGGCATGGCTGACGGACACTCACCGGGCCCTGCACCCCCACGCGTCCGGCGCCGCGTACCAGAACTACACCGACCCCGGCCTCACCGACTGGCGCCGCGCCTACTACGGCGACGCCGCCCCGCGCCTGTCCCGGCTGAAGCGCCGCTACGACCCGGACCGCGTCTTCACGACCCCGCAGGCCCTCTGAGCCCTTCGGGACAGACCGAGGGCCCGTGACCACCCGTCCACTGGACGGAGATCACGGGCCCTGGCCGTGCGGTCGTGTCGTCGTCAGGCCGCCAGGTCCCGCTCCTCGGGCTCGGAGCCCGCGGCCCGGCCCCTGCTCCGCTCGGCCACCCGCCGGCGCTGCCCCTGCGGCCGCGCCGCGATCAGCCAGCTGCCCTTCGGCGACCGCTCCACCGCCCGCATCAGCGGCGTCAGCAGCGCCATCGCGAGCGGCGACAGCAGCAGCGCGACCGCCGTGCCCAGCGCCAGGCCGCCCACCACGTCGGTCGGGTAGTGCACGCCCATGTAGACGCGGATGAAACCGCCGATCAGACCCAGCACCAGGGCGACCAGGCCGAAGCGCCGGTTGGCCAGGAACAGACCCACCGCCAGCGCCATGCAGAGCGTCGCGTGGTCGCTCACGAACGAGAAGTCGTCCTTGCCGTCGACGAGCACCTCGAGCCCTTCGTGGTCCTTGAACGGCCGTGGCCGCTCGACGAATCCGCGGATGGGCACGTTCACCAGGACCGCGACACCCGCCGCGAGCGGCGCCCACACGAGGGCCGCCACCGATGACGCGGCGTCAGGACCGCCGCGCTTGCGCACGCCCCACCAGCACCACAGCACCATCGCGACGAGGCCGAAGAGCACCCCGTACTCACCGACGAACTCCATGACGTGGTCGAGCCACGTCGGGGCGGCCTTGGCCAGGCCGTTGATGTCGTAGAGCAGGTCGACGTCGGGGTTCGACCCGGAATCGGCGAGTCCAGCCATGGTGCTGCGGCCCCTTCGTCATGTCGTCCGGCACGCGGACGCGCGCCGTGTCTGCCACCCCCGTGGTCTGTAGATCCGCTCGTCCGCTCGGCTACGAGAACAGGAACGCACGGTCCCCGCTGATACGTTCCACACTCCACCGAAAGATCACGCAGACGTTATCGAAGAGAGATGCGTCTTCGCAGTTCAGGGGGGCGTTTGTCGTTCCGCTCACACCGTCGTGGGGAGCGCTTTCGCGCCATCTTCCGTGACCCGGGTGGCACCAAAGTAGTCAGGAGTGTCGATCGGGTCGAATCGGATCACGGCCCCGGTCCGGGGCGCGTCGATCATGTACCCGCCGCCGACATAAATGCCCACATGCCGGATGGCCCGTGAATTGGTCAGGTCGTCCGAGAAGAACACCAGATCACCGGGCAGCAGCTCGTCCCGGTCCGGATGCGGACCCGCGTTGTACTGGTCGTTCGCCACCCGGGGCAGCTCGATCCCCACACTCTCGTACGCGGCCTTGGTCAGCCCCGAGCAGTCGAACCGTCCGCCCTGCTCAGGCGTGCCGTTACCGCCCCACAGGTACAGCGTCCCGAGCTTCTTCTGCGCGTACGCGATGGCCCCGGCGGCCTGCCGCGAGGGATCCACCCGGCCCACGGGCGCGGCGAAGCTCTCCTCCAGCGCGCGGATGCGCTTGACGTAGTTCTGCGTCTCCTCGTACGGCGGAACACCCCCGTACTTGATCACCGCGTACGCCCCCGCGTTGTACGAGGCGAGCATGTTTTCGGTCAGATTCCCGCCGACGTCCTTCACATACGACGCGAGCGCGCAGTCGTACGCCGCCGCCGAGGGGATCGCGTCCTGCGGGTCCCACACGTCACGGTCCCCGTCCCCGTCCCCGTCGATCCCGTGCGTGGCCCAGGTGCCGGGGATGAACTGGGCGATGCCCTGCGCCGCCGCCTGGCTCTGCGCCTTCGGGTTGAACCCGCTCTCCTGGTACAGCTGGGCGGCGAGCAGGGCCGGGTTGATGGCAGGGCAGTAGTTGCCCCACTTCTGCACGAGTGCCTGGTACGCGGCCGGCACACTCCCCTTGGCGAGCGCCTTGCCCGCACCGCCGCCCACTCCGCCGGCGAGATTCCCGGCGATGACGTAGACCCCTACGGCGAGCAGCATCACGAAGGCGAGCGTGGAGCTGACGGCGATCCCTGCCGCGATCCATGCCTTACGCACCGTCAACCGCCCTTCGCCGTCCGGCAGTCCACCGCCGGGCATCAGTGTAGAGGCGGCACCCGCCCTTCGGGATGATCACGGAGGACTTTGGCGCGGTCGCTACGACGGCCCGCGCCATCCGCATTCCGCCCACAGCACCTTCCCGCCGGACGGTCCTTCCGTATCCCCCAGCGGCGAGGCGCCCCAGGCGTCGGCGTACGCCCGTACGAGGGCCAGGCCCCGTCCGCCTTCCGAGCCTTCGTCCGGCATGACGCCGTGCGCGAACCCGGCACCCAGCCCGGAGGGGACGGTCGGGTCCTTGTCCCACACCCCCAGCCGGAGCTGCCCGGACGCCGTGGGGCTGATGTGGAGCGCGTAGGGGCCGCCGGTGTGCAGATGGGCATTGGTCAGCAGCTCCGAGGCGAGCAGTTCGGCCGTGGGGGCGAGCCCGCCGAGCTTGTAGGCGGCCAGGACGGACCGCAGGGTCGAGCGGGCAATCCCCGGTGAGCGTGGATCGCGCGAGAGGTGGAGGGTGTAGGACCAGGGCGGGGCTACGGTGGACATGGAAGTCTCCGATCAGCGGGGTCTGTTGGGTGCGTGCGAACAGGTGCCCAGTGGCATGCCGACCCGTCGATCGGTGCGCTTCTGGGCGGGGCGCCTGGTAACCAAGCTAGCCGCGTTCAGCTAACGCATTAGCCAGATCTCTAGATCTGCATTAGCTTCCACCCGAGTGGGTGACCGTAGCGCCGAGGGGGCGTCAGGAAACGTGAGAACCAGCCCGACAGGCCGCCAGCTCCGACTTGGCTCCGAGCTGCGGAAACTGCGCGAGCGCGCGGGACTCACCGCCACAGAGGCCGGTCAACTGCTCGGCGTGAAGCAGAACCAGATCAGCAATACGGAAGCCGGTCGCATCGGTGTGAGCCCGGAACGGGTACGTACGCTGGCGCACCACTACAAGTGCGGCGATCCGGCGCTCGTCCAAGCCCTCAGCGACATGGCCGCGGACCGCAAGCGCGGCTGGTGGGAGGAGTACCGCGAAATCCTCCCCGCCGCGCTGTTGAACCTGGCCGAAGTCGAGCACCACGCGACTCACCTACGTAGCGCCGTGACCGTCCACATCCCCGGCCTGCTACAGACCACCGAACACGCACGCGAACTGTTCCGGCAGGTCGTGCCCGAGTTCCCACCGCCGGACATCGAGCACCGGGTGTCCTTCCGCATCAAGCGCCAGGCCGTGCTGTACCGAGACTCCGCCGTCCCGTACCACGCCGTGATCCACGAGGCAGCGCTGCGCATGCAGTTCGGCGGCCCAGTGACCGCCCGCGCGCAGCTGCAACACCTGCTGGACATGAGCGAGCGTGAGCACATCACCATCCGAGTGCTGCCGTTCACCGCCGGAGGTTTCCCGGGGTCGGGGCAGTCGATCTTCTACTCGCACGGCCCCATCCCCCAGCTCGACACCGTCCATCTCGATCAGTCCCACGGGCCCGTGTTCCTCGATGCCGAGGCTCAACTGGACATGTACCGCGTTCTGCTCGACCGTTTGGACTCAAGGGCGCTCGCCCCGGACAAGTCACGCGACGTCATCCACCACCTCATCCGAGACCTGTGAGAGGAAACGCGATGTCCGGACTCAACTGGCAGAAGTCATCTCTGTGCGGCTCGGGAGACTCCTGCGTGCACGTGGCCGCCGGCCCCGCCGGGATCCACATAACCGAGTCCGCCGACCCCGGCGGAGCGATCCTCACCACCACCCCCGACGCCTTCCGCGCCCTTCTCCACTCCCTCAAGGGAGAACCCCAGCAGGCCGTTAAGGCTCCCGCCCTCGAAGTGACCACCGCCGGCGACGGCGACACCGTCCGTCTCCACACTCCGGGAGTCCCCGGCGCCCCCGCCGTCACCACCGACCGCCGCCGCTGGGACGCCTTCGTCCAGGGCGTACGCGCGGGCGAGTTCGACCACTTCACGGCATAGCCGTCGGCGCGCTCCGATGCCGGAACGGAAGACGTCACGGTTCGTTGTGATGCATCACCCAGCGTGATACACAGAGTGACGATACGACTCTTCACCCGTCGGAGCGCGCCCCTCCCGGAGTCCGGCGCGCGCCGGTGGCAAGCTATTCCTACGAAACCCGCCAACAGATGACGTCAAGTCGACATACGACGGCGTCATCGTCGGCGACAATGAGGCCTGACCTCTGCACCCCCGCAGAGGATGCGGAACTACCCATACAGGGGCGGTGACTTACATGCTCTTTGCGGCCGACGAGGGAGACATCAACACCATCATCGGCGGGATCGCTCCGGACTGGGGCCCCTTCGGCAGCCTGGGCAACGAGGCCAAGGTGATGATCGAAGTGGTCATGGCGGTCGCCATCCTCATCTGCCTCGGCATCGCCATCTGGGGGGCGGCCAAGCAGCGCATCGGCGCCACCGCGTTGAGGGACACCTTCTCCGCCGAACAGGGCAAGGGCCTCATCATCGCGGGGCTCACGGGCGTTTTCATCATCGGCTCACTCGGCACCCTGTTCACCATCGTGTACGGCATGGCCGTCTGACCCCGCACCATCGGTCCCGACCGGGCACGCCCGGCATCCCCTCCATCCCACCCGCCCGTCGTGCCCACCGGCTGAGGTTGCGTTTCCCTGATGTCCAGTCACCACACCACGCCCGAGCGGCGGCCGGTACGGCTACCGTCGTACGTGGAGTACACGGAGTACGAGGTGTTCCCGCACGACGCTGAGGGGGCGTACGCGGCATGAGTCTCGGAGACGACACGGGCCGGACCCGCACCCGCCTGCCAGAGGCGAGCGGCGACCCGTACGGCGGCGCGCGCAGAAACGGCCGGTCGTCGTCGCGCAGCCTGGTCACCGTCGTCGGCGTGGTGGTCCTCCTCATCGCGGCCATCGCCTTCGCGAACCGTGGAGGCGGGGATTCCGACGCGGAGGAGGGGGCGGACTCCCCCAAGGCGGCGGCGACGGCCGCGTCGGGCGAGAAGCCGGTCTCCCCGGGCGCGGCCGGCATCCCGGCGGGCTTCGCCCACGACCGGCAGGGGGCGGAGAGTGCGGCGGCCAACTACTCCGTAGTGCTGGGTTCTGACGGCATGTTCAAAGAGGACAGCCGGCACTCCATCCTCGGGGCCATCTACACCCCCGATGCCGCGGAGAAGCTCCGCCCCGCGATGGACCAGGCCTACTCCGCGGACTTCCTGAGCAAGCTGGGTCTCGATGCGAACGGCAACCCTCCGCAGGGCAGCACCTTCGTCTCGCGCACCATTCCGGTCGGTACGAGGGTCGAGCAGTACGACGACAACAACGCCCGCGTGGCGGTCTGGTACATGGGCCTGATCGGCATGTCCGGCGAGAAGTCGACCGACCCGGTGACCACCACCTGGAAGACCTGGACCTTCGAACTGCAGTGGATCGACGGGGACTGGAAGATCTCCGCCGACACCCAGAAGGACGGCCCTGCTCCGGTCCCCGGAGACGACAGGGCCGCCAGCTCTGAAGAGATCAGCAAGGCTGTCGAGGAGTACGGAGGGTTCACATATGCCCGGTAGCCCGCGTCGCGTACTCAAGCTCGCCGCAGTGGTCGCCGCTGTCCCGGCGGCCGCCGTCGGACTGGCCGGGCGCGCCGTCGCGGCGCCCACTCCCGCGCCAAGTGACGACCCCTGCGACCTTCTCATCGGCCCTGCGAAGCAGTACTGCGAGCGGGACGAAGGCGGCTCCGGAGGAGGTGGAGGCCGCTCCACCCTCAACGACCCCACCTCCGCCCTCGACCCCCTCGCCTCCCTCGCCCGCGGCTGCGCCGACGCCGCGTCCTGGACGGTCAAGCAGCTCAGCGCCGCCGTCGAGGACACCGCGAAGGTGGACTTCACCAACGACACGTTCCTCCAGCAGTACGCCGTCGTCTTCGCCGCGTCGACGATCCTCACCCTGCTGCTGTGGCTGCTCGCGGTCGCCAAGCGGGCCGTCCGCGGTGTGCCGCTGACCACCGCCCTGTCCGAGGCGATCGGCTTCCTCTGGCTGACCGTGCTCGCCTCCGCCTTCACCCCGCTGATCCTCTACACCGTCGTCTCCGCGACCGACGGCGTCACCGACGTGCTGGCGAAGGCGACGGGCGACCAGACGGACACGTTCTTCGGGACGTTCTCCGGCGCCCTGGAGAAGGGCGACGACATCGGCGGCGGCCCGATCATGCTGATCGTCGTCTCCCTCGTCTCCATCCTCGCCGCCGGCGTCCTCTGGCTGGAGCTGGTGATCCGCGCCGCCCTGCTCTACGTCGGCGCCCTCCTCGGCACCGTCGTCTACGCGGGCCTGGTCGACAAGAACCTGTGGGGCCACGTCCGCCGCTGGGCGGGCATCATGATCGCCGTGATCATGGTGAAGCCGGTCATCGTGATCGTGCTCGGCCTGGCCGGCGCGCTCTCCGCGGACGAGGGCCCGGACGCCTTCTCCGCCGTGGTCTCCGGACTGGCGATCATCCTGCTCGCCATCTTCGCCTCGGCGATGATCTACCGCTTCGTCCCCGGCTTCGGCGACGAGATCGCCGGCTCCCGCAACAACCGCATCATGCAGGGCGCCGAGGGCAAGGCGGCCGCCGTCATCAGCTCCCCGGCCACCCTGGTCGCCCAGGGCATCAAGACCCACAGCACCCGCGCCGACAACCACGGCGGCGGCCAGTCCTCCGCGCCCCGCCCGGCCAACCCCGCCTCCGGGGGAGTGGCCGCGCACAGCTCCCGCCCCTCGGGCGGCGGCGGATCCGTCCCCTCCGCCGCACCCCAGCCCCGGTCGGCGAGCCCGGTGAACACACCGCACGCCGGCACCCGCAACAGCAGTACCAATCGCACGGGAGGTGAAGGGCGTTGACGACCGAGTCCCATCTGTCCCCCGCGGTCACGCCCCGCCGTACGTATCTGATCGGCCGCGCCCGGCCGAACGCGATCGTCGGCCGCAATCGCGAGACCGGTGAGATCGCGCTCATCGTCATCGGCGCGTTCCTCGGCATGATGTGCGGGCTCCTCGTCCCCGTCCTGTCCGTGCGGATCGTGCTGCTGGCGGGCCTGCCGATGCTCGCGCTGGCCGCCGTGTACGTGCCGTACAAGCACCGCACGTTCTACAAGTGGTTCGAGATCAACCGCAGTTACAAGCGCACCCTGCGCCGCGGCGCCACCTACCGCTCCGGGGTCGTCGAGGCCGGCACCCGGCTCGACGGCCGCGAGGTGGAGGTCGGCCCGCCGCCCGGCATCGGCAGGATCACCTGGCTGGCCGCGCCGTTCGGGCCCGACGAGATCGCCGTGCTGCTGCACGCCGACCGCAGGACCGTCACCGCCGCCATCGAGATCGAGGGCCCCGGCGTCGGCCTGCGCGACTCCGAGGACCAGGAGGCCCTCGTCGACCGCTTCGGCACGCTGCTCAAGCACGTGGCGAACGGCGACGGCTTCGTCACCCGCCTCCAGATGCTCGCCCGCACCCTGCCCGCCGACCCCGACGCGCACGCCAAGGACGTCGCCGTACGCGGCGACGACAGGGCGCCCGCCTGGCTCCAGCAGTCGTACGACCAGCTCCAGTCGATGGTGTCGACCAGCAGCGAGCAGCACCGCGCCTACCTCGTCGCCTGCATGCACTACACCCGCGAACTGGCCGCCGAGGCCAACACCATGGCCCGCGCCATGCGCAGCCAGGGCGGCGGCCGGGTCGACCGGGACGCGGGCCTCGCCGTCGTCATGGCCCGCGAGCTGACCGACATCTGCTCCCGGCTCCAGGAGGCCGACATCCGCGTACGCCAGCCGCTCGGCCAGAGCAGGCTGTCCTCGCTGGTCCACTCCATGTACGACCCGGACCACCCGATCGACCACATCCAGGCCATGTCCCGGCGCAACGCCTGGCCGGCCGAGCTGGACGCCACGGAACCCACCTACCTCCAGGCCAAGACCCGCGAGTCCGCCACCCGCGCCCCCTGGTGCCACGCCACGGCCTGGGTGAAGGAGTGGCCGATGACCCCGGTCGGCGTGAACTTCCTCGCGCCGCTGCTCGTCCACACCCCGGACGTGATCCGCACGGTCGCCGTCACGATGGACCTCGAACCCACCGAGGTCGCCATCGAGCGCATGCTGACCGAGAAGACCAACGACGAGGCGGAGGCGTCCCGCGCCGCCAAGATGAACCGCACCGTCGACCCCCGCGACGTCGCCGCGCACAGCAGGCTCGACCAGCGCGGCGAGGACCTCGCCAGCGGCGCCGCGGGCGTCAACCTGGTCGGCTACATCACCGTCTCCTCCCGCACACCCGAGGCCCTGGCCCGCGACAAGCGGACGATACGGGCCTCGGCCGGAAAGTCGTACCTGAAGCTGGAGTGGTGCGACCGCGAGCACCACCGCGCGTTCGTGAACACTCTCCCGTTCGCCACCGGCATTCGTAGGTAGGGGCTGAGCTGAAGATGCGGGATCCGCTGTCCGTCGTCACCGACGCCTTCACGTCCTTCCTGTTCGGGAAGGTCGAGACGACCCGGCTGCCGGTACGCACGTCCACGGGCCAGGCGCAGGCGGTGTACCTGCCGACCGCCGCGCCCGGCCTCGGCGACTCCGGCGTCATCATCGGCCGCGAGGTCTACTCCGGGAAGGGCTACATCTACGACCCCTTCCAGCTCTACGGCCAGCAGCTCCCCGCCCCCCACTGGCTGGTCCTCGGCGAGTCCGGCAACGGCAAGTCCGCGCTGGAGAAGACGTACGTCCTGCGCCAGCTGCGCTTCCGCGACCGCCAGGTCGTCGTCCTGGACGCACAGGGCGAGGACGGCGTCGGCGAGTGGAACCTCGTCGCGCAGGAACTCGGCATCACCCCCATCCGGCTCGACCCGATGGCCGCCCTGGACCACGGCATCCGGCTCAACCCGCTCGACCCGTCCATCACCACGACGGGCCAGCTGGCGCTGCTGCGCACCATCATCGAGGTCGCCATGGGGCACAGCCTCGACGAGCGCTCCGGCTTCGCCCTGAAGGTCGCCCACGCCTACGTCAACGAGACCGTCGTCGAACGCCAGCCGGTGCTCTCCGACATCGTCGACCAGCTCCGCCACCCCGAACCGGAGTCGGCCGAGGCGATGAACGTCGCCATAGACGACGTCCGGGCGTGGGGCCTGGACGTCGCGCTGGTCCTGGACCGCCTGGTCGACGGTGACCTGCGCGGCATGTTCGACGGCCCGACGACCGTCGGCATCGACCTGGACGCCCCGCTCATCGTCTTCGACCTGTCCCACATCGACCGCAACTCCATCGCCATGCCGATCCTCATGGCGATCGTGGGCGTGTGGCTGGAGCACACCTGGATCCGCCCCGACCGGAAGAAGCGCATCTTCCTGGTCGAGGAGGCCTGGCACATCATCAACAGCCCGTTCGTGGCGCAGCTGTTCCAGCGGCTGCTCAAGTTCGGCCGGCGCCTCGGCCTGTCCTTCGTCGCGGTCGTCCACCACCTGTCCGACGTGGTGGACGGAGCGGCGGCCAAGGAGGCCGCGGCCATCCTGAAGATGGCCTCGACCCGCACCATCTACGCCCAGAAGGCGGACGAGGCTCGGGCCACGGGCCGGGTGCTCGGCCTGCCCCGGTGGGCCGTGGAGATCATCCCGACGCTCACCCCCGGCATCGCGGTCTGGGACGTCAACGGCAACGTCCAGGTCGTCAAACACCTGGTCACCGAGACGGAACGCCCCCTGGTCTTCACCGACCGCGCGATGACCGAGTCGTCCTCCGACCTCGCCGACGACGCCCTGCGCGCCGCCGAGCTGGAGGCGGAGGAGCGGGCGGCGGCCTTCATGGAACAGCACGTCGGGGACTCCGAGTCCACGGTGGCGTAGGAACGGCAGGAGGGGGACGCGTGAGACCGGACGAGCGGCGCGGGCACGGCGGCGGCCAGAGCGGCGGCATCCCGGACGGACTGCTCGTCGGGGTGCTCGCGTTCCTCCTCGGCATGACGGCGATGGTGTGGACGGCCACCGGCCTCGCGGGCCTCTTCGCCCACGGCCACTGGCCGTCCGGCCTCTCCTTCACCCACACCCCGCTCGCCATGCGCCACCTGATCGCCAGCCCGCACGACGTCCCCGGCGCCTGGCCCGACACCCCGCCCGCCGACCTCTCCGGCTACGGCCTCTTCTGGGGCCTGCTCATCGGCCAGCTGATGATCGTGGTGGTCCTCACCGTGTTCGTCCTGGGCACGGTGGCCCGCTGGCGGGCGGTACGGGCGCGGGGGCGGGCGGAGGTGCGGGCGACGGAGGCACCCGCCTCCCCGCAGCCGATGCCCGAACCGAAGCCGATGCCGGAACCGGCACCGGAACCGGCACCCGAGCCCCAGCCGACACCCGCCCCCGAGCCCGCACCGGTCCACGAGGTCCCCGCCCCGCGGCCCCCCGAACCCGCCCCGGCCCCTCCGCCCACCGCGGAGACGACCACCCCCGGCCTCCACTACGGCCCCCCGGCCACCCGCCACACCGCCGCCGCCCAGGCCGTACGCGACGCCGAAGGCCCCGCCCTCGTCCTCACGTCCAACCCGACCCTCTGGTACGACACCAAGGACGCCCGCGCCAAGCTCGGCCCCACGCACCTCTACGACCCGACGCACCTCTGCGACACCCCGGCCCGCCTCCACTGGTCGCCCACCGCCGGCTGCGAGGACAAGGACACCGCCACCGCCCGCGCGGCCGCGCTCCTCGCCCCCGTACGCCCCACCTCACGGCTCGACCAGCAGCTCGCCGACACCGCCGAACTGCTGCTGCGCAGCTACCTGCACGCGGCCGCCGTCGACGGCCGCACCGTCCGCCACGTCCACCGCTGGGCGCAGGGCCTCCAGGTCCAGGACGCCGTACGGGTCCTGCGCACCCACCCCAAGGCGGCCTCCGGCTCCGCGGGCGAGCTCGAGGCGACGCTCACCGCGCACCCCGAACGCCGGGACATGGCCCAGCAGCTGACGGCGCGTGCGCTGGCGGCCCTCTCCACGGTCAACGTCCGCGAAGCCTGCAATCCGCACCGAAGTGATGCCCTCGCCTTGGATTCCTTCATCCACGAAGGGGGAACGCTTTACGTCGTGGGCGAATCCATCGAGGATCCGCGCACCGGCCCGGGTGCCATGCCTTTGCTGACGGCGCTCGTCTCGTACGTGGTCGAGCACGGCCGGCGCATGGCCGAACGGTCATCCTCCGGTCGGCTCGACCCACCATTCACCCTCGTCCTCGACGACGTGGCGGCGGTGGCGCCCCTCCCCCAGCTCCCGGACCTCCTCGCGGCCGGCCCCGAGCGCGGCATGCCCACGGTCGCCCTCCTCCGCTCCCGCGAACAGGCCCGCGCCCGCTGGCCGCACGCGGAACTACCCGTCTGACTCCGGGTCCGGCCGCTCCACGGCCAGCTCCAGTTCCCGCTCGCCCGGCTCGGGGCCCAGCGTCGTCGTCACCCCGGTCTCGGTGAACCCGGCCTTGCGGTAGGCCCGCAGCGCCCGCGCGTTGTCCTCGTGCACCAGCAGCCGCACCCGCTCGGCGCCCCGCGCCCACGCCCACTCGAGCCCGGCGTCGAACAGCACCTCCGTGAGCCCGATCCCCCGGTGCCCCGGCTGCACGTACACCCCGACCAGATGCCCCTGGAGCCGCTCGACGGGCAGCCCGGCCCAGTCCGTGCCCCCGGCCTCCTCCATCAGCACGGTGACCGTCCCGACCCACTCCCCGTCCGGCCCCTCGGCGATGATCTGCTGCGCCCCGGACGCCCCTGCGGCACTGCGCTCGGCCCGCCCCTGCCAGAAGGAGTCGGGCTCGGCGGCGGCGGACTCGTAGGTCTCCATGAAGGCGAGGGACGCCACGGGATCCCGCAGCGCCTCCAGCCGCAAGGCCTTGGCCCGGGGCCACTCGTCTGCATGCAGGGAACGGACCTTGTAGCTCATGCGGCCACGGTAGTACCCGGGTACCACGGCCCCACAAGGGAATAAGGCCGCCGTCCGACGCCCGCCGCCCCCGCGCCGACGAGCATCGACCCATGATTACGGCGCAGCACCTCACGAAACGCTACGGCGGCAGGAACGGGAAGACGGCCGTCGACGACCTGACCTTCACCGTCCGCCCCGGCACCGTGACCGGCTTCCTCGGCCCGAACGGCGCCGGCAAGTCCACCACCATGCGGATGATCCTCGGCCTGGACGCCCCGACGTCCGGCACAGTCACCGTCGCCGGCCGCTCCTACGCCGCCCACCCCGCGCCCCTCACCGAGGTCGGCGCCCTCCTGGAGGCCCGATCCGTCCACCCCGGCCGCACCGCCCGCCACCACCTGCGCGGCCTGGCCCTCACGCACGGCCTGCCGAAGCGGCGCGTCGACGAGGTCCTGGACCTCACCGGTCTCACCGAGGTGGCGGACCGCAGGGTCAAGGGCTTCTCCCTCGGCATGGGCCAACGCCTCGGCATCGCCGCCGCGCTGCTGGGCGACCCGGCCACCCTCGTCCTCGACGAACCGGTCAACGGCCTCGACCCCGAGGGCGTCCGGTGGATCCGCACCCTCCTCAAGTCCCTCGCCGCCGAGGGCCGCACCGTCCTGGTCTCCTCCCACCTCATGAGCGAAATGGCCCTGACCGCCGACCACCTGATCGTCATCGGCCGCGGCCGTCTCCTCGCCGACACCACGGTCACCGACTTCGTACGGGACTCGGGGGCGGGCTCGGTCCGCGTGGTCACCCCCGACCCGAACGCCCTCACCGCCCTGCTCCAAGCCCCGGGCGTCGACATCACGGACACCGCCGGGGCGCTGGACATCCGCGGCACCACCGCCGAACACATCGGCCGCACCGCCGCCGCCCACAACATCCCCCTCTACGAACTCACCCCGTCCACGTCCTCGCTGGAGGACGCCTTCATGACCCTCACCCACGACGCCGTCGAGTACACCGGCCCTCAGGGAGCAGCCGCATGACCACCACCGACCTCCACCGGGTCACCCCGGCCCGCGTCCTGCGCTCCGAGTGGCACAAGCTGACGACGCTCCGCTCCACCTGGATCGGCCTCGGCCTCACCGTCGTCCTCACCCTCGGCACCGGCCTGCTCGTCGCCGCGAGCTACGAGGACGGCGGCGGTGACGACGACATCGACACCGTCCTGATGATCCTGCTCGGCATGCAGTTCACCTACGTCGTGCTCGGCACCCTCGGCGTCCTGACCACCGCCGGCGAGCACTCCACCGGCCAGATCCGGGCCACCATGACCGCCGTGCCCCGCAGGCTGCCGGTGCTCTGGTCCAAGGCCGCCGTGCTGGCCTGCGCCGGCTTCCTCACCGTGCTCACCACCAACCTCGTCACCTTCCCCCTCGCGCAGACCTTCCTCGCCGACACCGCGCACGCCGCGTCCCTCACCGACCCCGGCGTGGCCCGGGCCCTCGTCACCAACGCCGCGGGGCTCGCCCTCCTCGGCGTCCTCGCCCTGGCGCTCGGCTCGATGCTCCGCTCGGTCCCGGCCGGCATCGGCGCCCTGATCGGGCTCACGATGATCCTGCCGGAACTCCTCCCCCTGATCCCCTACGACGTCGTCGACGACGCCGCCCGCCACTTCCCCGCCAAGGCCGTCGAAGCCCTCACCCACGCCACCCCGCAGCCCGGCATGCCCTCACCCGGCGCGGCCCTCCTCTCGATGGCCCTGTGGACGGCGGGAAGCCTCGCCCTGGCGGCCCTCCTGCTCAGGCGACGGGACGTATGACGCTCTTCCGCACGAGCGGCGCGACCAGCACCATGGACCGCGTGCCGGAGGACCAGACAGCGGAGCCCATCACCCAGTACCTCCAGCGGACCGTGCAGCGGGTGCGCGCCGTCGACCGGCGCCGCCCGCTCCTCTGGGACCTGCACCTCACGGCCTTCTGGACGACGGCCGCCCTCATCGACTTCTACGGCGGCGGCTGGACCCGCATCACCCGGAACCCCGGCGTTCCCGACGGCCTGGTCCTCGCCCTCAGTCTCGCGCTGACCGTCCCTCTCCTCCGACGCCGTGCCCACCCCCGCGCGGTGCTGCTGGTGATGACGCCGGCCCTGCTGGTCAACGCCTGGACGGGAGCCCTCCTCCAGGCGGCCCTCCTCCACCTGCTCGTCGTCTTCCACATCACCCTGCGCCGCCCGCTGCGCTCCCTGTGGTGGGTGGCGGCGGTGTCGACGGCCCCGGTCGTCCTGACGGTCCTGCGCCATCCGAAGGGCCCCGCCGACGAGGAGCTCGGTCCGCACCTGATGTCCCTCCTCGTCGCGGTCGCCGTCGGCGTCACGGTCCGCACCCGCCGCGACCACACCGTGGCCCTGGAGGACCGCGCACACCGCCTGGAGATCGAACGCGACCAGCAGGCCCGCCTCGCCGCGGCCGCCGAACGCACCCGGATAGCCCGGGAGATGCACGACATCATCGGCCACAACCTGTCCGTCATCACGGGCCTCGCCGACGGCGGCCGCTACGCCGCCGCCAAGTCCCCCGAGCGTGCCGCACAGGCCCTGGACGCCATCGCGGGCACCAGCAGGCAGGCCCTCACCGAGCTGCGCCGCCTGCTGGACGTCCTGCGCGACGACGAGCCCGCCCCCGCCGACCTCACCCCCCAGCCGGCGCTCACCGACCTCGACCGCCTCCTCGACGGTGTCCGACGCGCCGGACTGCCCGTCCGGGCGACCGTCGAGGGCGACCCGGCCATCTCCCCCGGCCGGCAGCTCACCCTCTACCGCGTCATCCAGGAAGCCCTCACCAACACCCTCAAGCACGCCGGCCCGGACGCCACCGCCGACATCGCCCTGTCCTACGCCGCCTCGGGAGCGGTGACGCTCACCGTCACCGACACCGGCCGCGGCTGCGCCCCGACGACGAACGGCGGCCGGGGACTCACCGGAATGCGGGAACGCACAGCGCTGTACGGCGGCACCCTGGAAGCCGGCCCGCGCCCGCACCCACAACGCGGCTGGCGCGTCCACCTTCTCCTCCCGGAGGATTCCACCCCGTGACCACCGTCCTGATCGCCGACGACCAGCCGCTCCAGCGCTTCGGATTCCGCATGCTGCTGGAGAGCCAGGACGACATGACGGTCCTGGACGAGGCCGCGAACGGCACGGAAGCGGTCCGCAAGGCCGCGGAGCTCCGACCGGACGTCGTGCTGATGGACGTCCGCATGCCCGGTCTGGACGGCATCGAGGCCACCCGACGCATCACCGCCTCCGGCGACCGCACCCGCGTCCTCATCCTCACCACGTTCGACCTGGACGAGTACGCCTACGCGGGACTCCGCGCCGGAGCCTCCGGTTTCCTCGTCAAGGACGCCCAGCCGGAGGACCTCCTCTCCGGCATACGGGCTGTCGCCTCCGGAGACGCCGTGGTGGCCCCTGCCCTCACCCGCCGCCTGCTGGACGCCTATGTCCACCATCTCCCCGCCGGCAGCACCGCGTCCTCGTCCGTGTCCTCGCCGCCCGACCCCCGGCTGGCCGCGCTGACGGACCGCGAGCGGGAGATCCTGACGGTCATCGGAAAGGGCTGGACGAACACGGAGATCGCCGCGCGTCTCCACCTCGCCGAGTCAACGGTGAAGACCCACGTGGGCCGCGTCCTCGCGAAGACGGGTTCGCGGGACCGGGTCCAGGCGGTGATCTGCGCGTATGAAACGGGGTTGGTACAGCCGTAGAAGGACGCACCGGGGACGCACCGGAAACGCAGAAAGCCCCCGTACCGAATGGCACGGGGGCTTTCTCTTCAAGAATTGTTCGGCGGCGTCCTACTCTCCCACAGGGTCCCCCCTGCAGTACCATCGGCGCTGTAAGGCTTAGCTTCCGGGTTCGGAATGTAACCGGGCGTTTCCCCTACGCTATGACCACCGAAACACTATGAAACTGACAACCGCACCATGCGTGACCTGCATGGGGTTGTTCGTGGTTTCAGAACCAACACAGTGGACGCGAG